>CAUPXB010000006.1:0-104248 GCA_963515555.1 uncultured Campylobacter sp.
ATTATCGGAATTTTAGGTATTTTGATAAATGAAGTAGAAAAATTTAATTTCGTAAGTTGAAATTCGGGGTAGATGGGTTTTGGTGATGATAGAGTTAAAATTTAGGCTAAAATAACAAAAAAGGAGGCAAAAATGCAAACTCAAAAAGATAAGATCACCGTCGATATCAGTCAAATTCCGCAAGATGCCCTAAAGAGTTATGATAATTGGCGCTTTAGCAGGAATTTATTTGTAGGGCTTTCCGCAACCTTTATAGTGCTTCTTTTTTCTTTTTTGATAGATCCTTCGCACCCATCATCACCTTTTTTATTTGCGGTGGCGTTTGGCATGTCTGCTGCGTTAATACTCTTTTCGTTAAGCTCGCCTAGGCGCAAGCGATATAGCGTGTTTTTGTTTAGCGACGAAGGCAAAGCCTTTACCTTGATATGTACTGAAACTATCGCGCTCTTTTTCATTGCGGCGAGCTTATATGCGTTGTTTTTGGATGCGGCTTTTAGCACGTCAACGACCGTGCAGGCGATCTTTATCACGATAATTATGCTCCCCATCGCAATAATAGCCCACAATGCCAACGACGAATTTGCTGCCGATGAGACCGTGTATCTGCCGCAAAGAGTACTAAAATCGCAAGAGAAAATCAGCGAGCTAGTCGTGGACGAAACGACTAATGGGCAAAATTTAAGCCAAGCACAGACGCAAGACGCCCAAGCTAAAGCGGCTAAATTTGAGCCTAAAATTGACGATGCAAGCCGCCAAGACGAGCTAGTTCAAAGCGACGAGGATGCCGAAGCGCTGGAATACGGCAAAGCCTTAGCGCAAATCCCTAAAAATTTAAAACGCAGATATCAGATACATCTTTTGATCAGATATGCCTTCGTGAGCTTTGCTGCGATGGCTTTTTTGATTTTCTCGTCATCGGACCCTGATAAACTGCATTGGGCATTCATAGTTAGCGCCGTTTGCGTAGTTGTATTTTTTACTTCGGGATGCAGATATAGCAAACTTTTCGTCGAAAATCCCGAAAAAAGCAATGCGATTTTTGCTATAGAAAATTTTGCGATCATGACGCTAGTTTTGTATTATCCTGTCGGCTCGCTGTTTTTGGAAGGTAAGGCTGTTCATAGAGACACATCGGCATTAATTTTTGTCTATCTATATATACCGCTGATACCGATATTGTTGATAACGACCGTTGTTTGTCTGGCTCGCAACCTGAGCTTTTACAAGGAAATAAAATAGTGAAATTTAAAGGCGGGGCTAAATTTGACGTTCAAACTTGCAAATAAAAAAGTAGAAAGTAGAGCAGGGCGGCTAAATTTAACCGCCCGAATTTAGCGCAAAATTGAGCCCTAAGCCGCATCAAATTTGCCACATAAAGCAAATCAGATAGGTAAAACGCGGATATTTGGGCTGAGGTTTTCTTGCAATACGTTTTCGATCGCGTATAGCGTGCCCGTCGCACCGCTCGCGCAACCGCTGCAAGCGCCCATATATCTGATATAGACGTCAAATTTACCCTCGGCGTCCTTTTGCAAATCGAGGATTTCCATATTGCCGCCGTCCATCATCAGCATCGGGCGGATATCCCTATCTATGACGCTCTCGATGGCCTTTAACTGGCCCACGACGGTCATATTTTCAAAGCTCACGTCGTCAAATTTACCAGCAGCCTGCGCGTCGATGACGGCTTGTTTTTTCTCCTGCTCCATCTCGGCTCTGGTGTCTGCGAGGATATCCACGAGATAATACTCGCGCTTTTCGTGTCCGCCCGGGCGCACGCAGGACTTGCAAAAGGCGCCTGCTTTGGTGTATTGCGTGATTTCCTCGACCGTGTGCAGGTCGTTTAGACGGATGACCTCTTTGATCGTGCCTAGGCTCACGCGCGCGCACTCGCACACGATGATCTCGTCCTCGAAATGCTCAGGATCCACGCCCTTGTACTGCGCTGCGGCGGCCTTGATGACGTCATAGGCCATGACCGAGCAGTGCATCTTTTGCGGTGGGACGGCTGGGACGTCGGGCGTATCTCGCATGGCTTTTTCCACGTCGATGTTGGTGATTTTGACCGCTTCGTCCACGGTCTTGCCGACGCAAAGCTCAGCCATTGTATCGGAGCTCGCCACAGCCGTGCCGCAGCCAAAGCTTTTAAATTTAGCGTCCATGATGCGGTCGGTTTTCTCGTCTACGAGCCAGTATAGCCTCACCGCGTCACCGCAGCTCTCTGCGCCAAAGTCCGCCACGATGAGCTTGCCGCCCCTTGCTTTTGCCTCGTCCTGCGTTATCTCGCCCATAAATTTGGGGTTGTTCATGCGGTCTTGGACGTTTTGTGAGTATTCGTCCCAGATGGAGCCGCCTATTAAATTATTTTTTGCCATTTTATTTCCTTTTTAGAGGCGTTGTCTTTTTGCTTTATACCTCGTTAAAATCTCGCTCAGCTGCGGTTACGGACGACTAGTCCGCGCCCTTGCTTCGGTCGATTTTGCCTCGTCTAAACCAAAAATACTGCCGCCTGCTTCCTTTTAAATTTAACTCAAATTTGGACTTTTTAGGCTCAAATTTCAATTAAATTTAACTTCAAATTTGACCGCAAAACATTAAGGCGAAGTATTTTGTAGAAACATTTTGCTTCACAAAAACGCTACGCTTGTTTTGAGATGAATTTGAATGTTGTGCGGAAATTTCCGTCCCAAGGCTAGACATATAGTCTGCCGCAGGGCGAAAATTTCAAACTCATTCAAAGGCGCTCAAAAGACAAGCCGTTACTTGCCGTTAGGGTTGTAAGCGTACGTGCTTGAAATAGCTCGCAACCTCACCACCGCCTTTTTGATATGCTCTATCGCGTAGTCGATCTCTTCTTCGGTATTAAATCTCGACAGCGACAGCCTTAGCGCCGTGTGTGCCAGATCGCTGCTAGCTCCGATGGCTTCCATTATCGGGTTGCTCTCTAGAGTCTCGGATGCGCACGCCGAGCCCGTAGATGCTGCGATACCGGCCTGATTTAGATCCCACAGCATCGCCTCGCCCTCGACGCCTTTTATAGCGGCTAGGATGGTGTTTGGTAGCCTGTGAGCGCGCTCTCCCACGACCGAGACGTCGGGTAGCTGCAGCAGCGCGTCCTCGAGCTTGTCGCGCAGGCGTCTAACGTGTAGATTTTCAAACTCGATTAGTTTGTTGCTATTTTCCAGCGCTTGCGCCATGCCGACGATACCCGCGACATCGAGCGTTCCGCTACGTCTGCCGCCCATGTGTTCGCCGCCGTGAAGCAGACTCGTTAGCTTTTGCGAGTCTTTGATATACAGGCCGCCTACACCTTTGGGTCCGTGAAATTTATGCGCCGAAAAGCTCATAAAGTCCATGCCCATCTCGCGCACATTTATTTTGATCTTGCCGACGGTTTGCGTCGCATCGGTGTGAAACAGCGCGCCGTGCTCGTGAGCGATCGCCGCGCATTCTTTGATCGGGAAAATGGTGCCCGTTTCGTTATTTGCCCACATGATGCTAACGAGCGCGGTTTTGTCGTCGATGAGCTTTCTTAGGTCGTTTGGATCGAGCAGGCCGTTTTCGTTTACGGGCACGCGACTCACTCGCACGCCGTATTTTTTGAGAAACTCAAAGGTCGCCGAGATCGCCGGATGCTCGACGGCGCTAATGATGACGTGATCTTTGTCTTTATTTAATATATGATCGAAAAATACGCCCTTAGCCACCCAGTTGTTGCTCTCGGTGGCGCAGCCCGTGACCACGATGTCGTCGTTATCGCTCGCGTTTATGCCGGCATAGAGCTGATCCATCGCGCGGCGAAGCGCCGGGTGCGTCTCGGAGCCAAATCTATGAAGCGAGTTTGGGTTGCCGTATTTTTCGCAGAAAAACGGCTTCATAAGCTCGAAAGCTTCGGGATCGACCATCGTCGTGGCATTGTTGTCTAGATATACTCTCACGCTTGACCTTTATCAATTAGGATATATTTTATCCCTTTTATTTTCGCGACGATAATATAACAAATTTTATAAATTTTTGATTAAAATTTTAGCTTAGTTTTTTCAAATTTAAGCGGTTTTTGATAGAGCTTATATATTGAAATTCCTTATCAAATAAGCAAAATATCGTCGTTTCGGACAAATTTGAGATAAAAAGATAAAATATATCCTAAACTTAGTTTGATTTCTTAAGGTTTTAGAAAATTTAAAAATTAAAATTTTTGCATTTTGGATGAAAATCGGCAAAATAAATCCGAATCTGACGCCGACTCGGGACAAATTTGTATCATTGCTCGGTTAAATTTGACGCGTGATAAAGACGAGAGCAGGCGTCAAATTTGAGGCTGCTGAATGTTTCTGGCGTCGTAAAATTTGATCGTCTAGGGTACGTCTGCGACGTCTGTGTCAAGCTTTGACGCAAAATACTCACGCACTGCGGCGTAGTCTGATTTTGAGATGAAATAAATATTTATAACGCTCGTCTCGCTAAATACGGCAAGGTGCAAAAGTAGCTTAAATTTACGTCTTTGTCAAAGGCTCTGAGCACGCATTTGGCGAAAAAAATCAGCGCATAAAAAATAAATGCGGCCAAGACGAACATAAATGGAATCACTATTGCGGAAAGCGGATTTTTCGGTATCGCTCCTAAAATTTGATAGGGCGATTTTCGCATTTCGCGGATATCCGCCAAATTTATAGTTATTCCTTTTTCGGTTTGGAAAATTTTATCCTCGTAAAGGTAAACGAGCGAGGGATTTTTGAGTTTTTTGATTAGGTCGGCGGCGACTAAAATATTCATAAGAATACCGCTAGCAAACATCGGCTCGCCGCTTTTTGCGCTATTTTGCAAATAATAAACCTTAGATCCGTCCTCTCGCACGCAAACGTCGGCAAAATCCGCGCGGTCTACGAGGGTTAGGATATGTTGCCCTTTTAGCTGCGCTAG
Source organism: uncultured Campylobacter sp. (assembly GCA_963515555.1). Classification (GTDB taxonomy): domain Bacteria; phylum Campylobacterota; class Campylobacteria; order Campylobacterales; family Campylobacteraceae; genus Campylobacter_A. The sequence goes on from CAUPXB010000006.1 coordinate 4,924, forward strand.
ACGCGGATTTGCGTAGTTTTTACCGCTCGCGCAGCCGCTAAGCATTAGCGCGCTTGCAAGCGCGGTTTTTATTAAATTTCGCATTCTTTTTCCGTTTTATTTGGTTTTTGTTAAATTTGCAAACTCTAGTGCGAATCCGCCCTAAATTTACTTAAAATAGCCATTTCGCCTATCGTTTAGGCATTTAGTCGCCGCGCCGATTTTTACTTGCTTTTTACGCGGATTTAAATTTACCGCCCCACAAAATCTCGCTACGCGGTAATTTCATCCTTTGCGCTATTTAGCTCAATCTTCTACCTCAAAGTAGTAAGAAATGGGCAAAATTCGGCCCTTTTTGTCGATAAACACGCTTTTGTAGTCTACACTAGCGGCCGTCGCGTCGCCCTCAAAAACAGATACGTCGTTAAATTTCGGTTCTATGGCGACCTTGCCGTCTACGTCTAGGCAACCGCTTTTTCTATTTACGCTGAAATTTAACATTCCGCCGTAAAACTCGTCAAATATATAGTCGAATTTTTGCGGCTCAAGGATAAATTTACCGCTTTTATCTATAACGCCCCACAGTTCGCCGACCCTCACTACGGCGCGGTCTTCTTTAAAGTGATTTGCTTCGTCAAAACGCGGCTCTATCGTGAAATTTCCGCTTTTGTCTATGAAACCCCATTTGCCGCCTGATTTTACGGCCGCTAGCCCTTCGCTAAAGAGCGATACTAATTCAAATTTAGGCTCTATAACGATGTTTGCGTCCTTGTTTACAAAGCCGTAGAGTCCGTTAAATTTTACTGGCGCCAAGCCTTCCTTAAAAGTTACCGGGCGGCCCAAATTTAGCTTTGAAACGGTAGCGCCGCTTTTGTCTATCACGCTCCATTTATCGGCGATACGCACCGAGGCTAGCCCCTCGGAAAAATACGTTGCCTCGTCGTAGCGCGGAGGAATGATAGTTTTGCCGTTTTTATCCACGTAGCCGTATTTCATCTCGCCTACAATCATCGCGCCGTCTCCAAAAGCTATACCCGTATAGTCAAATTTGGGTTCTACCACGACCCTACCCGTTTTGTCTATGAAGCCGAATTTACCGTTTTTGACGATGGCTGCTAGCCCCTCGGTAAAGCTGGTTTTAAAGCCCGTACCGGGCGCCAAACGCACGGCGAATCTGCCGTTTTCGTCCATAAAAAAGGTCTGTTCGCCTATAAAAACCACACAAAGACCGTCGGAAAAGCTTCCCGTGACCATAAAATTTTTACCTACGGCTTTTATGTTGCCGTCTTTATCCACGGCATTGCCGTCCGCAAAAACCAGCCCGTAGTCCGCCAGCTCGCCCCTGCCCGATTATCTTAGCTTCAAGACCGAGTAAGCCTAGAAGCAGCACAGCTAAAATTTTTTTCATTTTTGCCTTTTTTGCAAATTTGAGGCTAATTTATCCCGCCTAGCAGCTCTTGCGTCTGCTCGAAGCTAAAGCCCTCTTGGGCATCTTGTTTTAGGAAGTTATCTATAAATTCTTTTTTTGAGATAGCGAGATCTAGCTCTTTGTCGCTACCCTTTTGATATGCGCCGATGCGTAGCAGGACTTCGTTTTCTTTTAGAAGCGAGTAGAGGCGCTTTAGCTTGGCGGCGTTTGCTCTGTGCTCTTTGGTCGCGATGTCGCTCATCACGCGCGAGGCGGAGTTTAATATGTTTATGGGCGGGTAGATGCCAAAGTCCGTCATCTCGCGGCTAAGCACGATGTGGCCGTCTAGGATCGAGCGGCTCTGGTCGGCTATCGGATCGCTCATATCGTCGCCGTCTACTAGTACCGTGAAAAAGGCCGTTATGCTACCCTTGCCCTCCTCTTTGCCCGCGCGCTCCATCAGCTGAGGCAGTAGGGTGAGTACGGAGGGCGGATAGCCCTTGGACGTCGGCGGCTCGCCCAGCGCCAGCCCGATCTCTCGCTGCGCCATCGCAAACCTCGTCACGCTATCCATGATGAAAAGTACGTCTTTGCCTTGGTTTTTAAAGTATTCGGCCACGCTCATCGCGCAAAAGGCGCCGTATTTTCGCATTAGCGGGCTATCGTCGCTAGTGGCTACGATGACGACGGTTCCGCTTAGATCGCCGCGTAAATTTTTCTCTATAAACTCCGGCACTTCGCGGCCGCGCTCGCCGATGAGGGCGACTACTTTGATCGGGGCTTGGGAGTTTTTCACTATCATGCCCATGAGCGTGCTTTTACCTACGCCAGAACCTGCAAAAATGCCAAGCTTCTGGCCTTTACCGCAGGTTAGCAGCCCGTCGATGCTTTTAACCCCGACGCTAAAAATTTCATCTATTAGCCCGCGCTTCATCGCATCGATCGGAGCGCGCATTATCGGTGCGTACTCGGTGGCGGCGATCGCGCCTTTGCCGTCTTTTGGATTCATAAACGGATCGACTACGCGCCCTAAAAGAGCGTCGCCGACTGGGATTTTCATACCTTGGTCGCTTTGATAGACGAAGTCGCCGATCTTGTAGCCTTCTACAAAGCCAAAAGGCGAGATGAGCGCGGTATTTTGCCGTACCTCGGTCACCATCGCTAGCCCGCTTTTGCTCCTATCTTTAGCGCAAATTTGCACGATGTCGCCGATGCTAGGACGAAGGCCCGAAATCTCTATCGTCGTAGCGGAAATTCGCTCAATCACGCCAAAGACGCTAGAGAGAGATAAATTTGCGCCCAGTTTTGATTTTAAGCTATCTAAACCCACTAAAATCTCACTTCTTTGTGCGAATTTATGAGGGAGAAAAATTCGCGCCTAGTCTCGCTGCTATTTAAAAAACATCCTCGTAGCGCCGATGTAGTCGTGGTCGAGTTGATCTTGCCCACGCCTCGCATCTCCACGCACATGTGGCGCGCCTCGATGACGACGCCCACGCCTTTTGGCTTGATGACCTCTTGCACGGCCTGCGCGATCTGTTCGGTGAGCTGCTCTTGGATCTGCAGGCGGCGGGCAAAGATATTTACCATGCGCGGGATTTTGCTAAGGCCTACGACCTTGTGATTTGGGATGTAGGCTACGTGCACGCGCCCGAAAAACGGTAGCAAATGATGCTCGCAAAGGCTGTAAAATTCGATATCGCGCACGAGCACCATTTCGTTATTTGAGCTATCAAACAGCGCGTCGTTTAGCACGACTTTGGGGTCTTGCGAGTAGCCGCTCGTTAAAAACTCGTAAGCCTTAAAAACGCGCTCTGGAGTTTTAACCAGTCCCTCTCTGTTCGGGTCTTCGCCGACTAAATTTAACATCTGCTCGACGCAGCTTTCAAACTTTTCTTTTTTTAAATCCTCGTTTTCTAAATTTTTTTGCATTTGCGTTCCTGATTAATTTCGCTATTTAAATTTGATAAACGATTTTACTTAAATTCGCCTTTCGCGCGCTTAAATTTATACTATGAATAAGGAAAATTTTGCTACACTCTAGGAAATTTTTATTTTTTAAAGGAATTTAATGCAAATCAAAACCAAGGCGATCGACGCCGTAAATGCTTCGCTAAGTGCGAAAATACCGAGCGCGGACGTAAAAGCCAAACTCGAAAACGCCGCTAAAAAAGCTGCGAAAAATATGAAAATAGACGGATTTAGAGCGGGCAAAGTGCCTGTAAACGTAGTTCTAAAACGTTACGAAAAAGAACTAACCGCCGATGCCGAGCAAGACGCGCTAAAAGACGTGATAGATGCTGGACTAAAAGAGCTAAATAGAAAATTTGAAGAGGTTATCGGCGAGCCGATCGTGACTAAATTTGATAGAGGCGAAAACGAGATAGACGCGGAGATTGAGCTTTCGTTTAAACCGGTTATAAACATCGACGGTTACGAGGAGCTGATAGAAAGCGTCAGCACTCCGCGCGTAACTAAAAAAGAGATCGACGAGAGAAAAAACGAAATTTTAAAAATGATGGCTCCGCTAGAAAAAATAGAAAAAGCCGCGCTTGAAAAGGGCGATTTTGCTAAATTTGACTTCGAGGGCTTCGTAGACGGCGAGGCGTTTGAGGGCGGCAAAGCCGAAAACTACCTGCTAGAAATCGGCTCAGGTCAGTTTATACCTGGCTTTGAGGACGGCATGATCGGGCTAAAAGTCGGCGAAGAGCGCGACGTAAAGGTTAAATTCCCTGCCGAATACGGCGCTGCGCACCTTGCGGGCAAAGACGCGACGTTTAAGGTAAAACTACACGAAATCCAAGGTAAAAAAGTACCTGAAGAGATCGACGAAGAGACGCTAAAACGCATCATGCCGGGCGAGGAAAAGGTAAGCGTAGAGCTATTTGAAGAGAGACTAAAAGAGCAGATCAAAGCCGAGAAGCACGCTAAAAACGTAAACGAGGAGCTAAAGCCTAAATTTGCCGACGCGATCGTGGCTAAATTTAACTTCGACGTGCCGAAAAACATCGTAGAGCAAGAGATGGATATGCAGTTCCGCAACGCTTGGAGTAGCTTTACGCCTGAGCAGATGGCTAAATTTAGAGAGGATAAAGACGCTCTAACTAAACAGCGCGAGACCTACCGCGACGATGCGGTAAAAAGCGTGAAGCTGACGTTTATAATAGACGAGCTAGCTCGCCGCAGAGATATCAAAGTAAGCGATCAAGAGCTGATCCAAGCGGTGTATTTCGAGGCGTATCGCTCGGGCGTAGATCCTAAGCAGCACCTTGAAAACTACAAAAACCAAGGAATTTTGCCTGCGATCAAAATGTCGATGATCGAGGAGAAGCTATTTAACGAGATGTTTGCGCTAAAGAGCGATAAGAAAGAGAAAAAGGCGGAGTAATGAGCTACTACATCCCCTACGTCATCGAGCGTACGAGCAAGGGCGAGAGAAGCTACGACATCTACTCGCGCCTGCTAAAAGACCGCATAATAATGCTTAGTGGCGAGATCGAGGACGGCATGGCGTCTGCGATCGTGGCTCAGATGCTGTTTTTAGAGGCCGAAGATCCGGACAAAGACATATATCTATATATAAACAGTCCGGGCGGCGTGATAACGAGCGGATTTAGCATTTACGATACGATGAACTACATCAAGCCTGACGTCTGCACGATCTGTATAGGTCAGGCGGCGTCTATGGGCGCGTTTTTGCTTAGCTGCGGCGCGCAGGGCAAGCGTTATGCGTTGCCAAATTCGCGTATTATGATCCACCAGCCTTTAGGTGGTGCGCGCGGACAGGCGACGGATATAGAGATTCAGGCGAAGGAAATCTTGCGTATGAAAGAGATTTTAAACGCGATCCTAGCTAAAAATACGGGTCAAAAACTAGCTAAAATCCAAAAAGATACCGACAGGGACTTTTTCATGAGCTCTGCAGAAGCCAAAGAGTACGGGCTTATAGATAAAGTTTTGGAGAAAAGCTTTAAGTAAAGAGTAGAATTTGATAAAGTTAGACAACAAAAAAAGCGAAAACGTAGCGGCAAATAACGCGTCTACTCAAAAAGTAGGCGCAAAAGCTAAAAAGGACGAGTTTAACATTTACGGTTTTTCCGAGGCGATCATAAAAGAACTAACCGAGGAAAATATCCCATCGATCCCGAAAAACTACACCGTTTTTTTTGAAAAGATGCTTGAAAAGCAGTCTGACGACTTTAAGAAAAAAGTCGGCGAGATCATAAAGATCGAAGACGAGATCGGCAAACTCGAGGACGATAGACAAATCAATATCGAGCGCGAGGTCAAAAATAGCTTTATGCAGATAAAAAGCATGCTACAGGCCGTTGCGCTCATATATAAAAATTTGGGAGTTTTAAAAACTATTATTAAAAAACGCTCGGAAAGCCTAGATCCAAATGTAAATTTAATCACGATCCAAAGCGTTTTTAACTCCTTTAACGAAGACTTAAGTAAACTAAATTCGCTAATGGATAAACATGTAGAAGTTATTAAAACGAGCTACGAAGAGATTAGTAAGGTATTTAAGCTGGTCGAAGAGCAGTCTATTTACGATGAAAAATTTGACGTATATAATAGAAAATTTTTCCTCAAAACGCTCGGTATCGAGTCTGAAAATATCCAAAAATACGACTACAAGTCCTCTGTGATGCTACTAAAGCCAAAAGATAGCGCGCTGGACGGTATCGGATCAAAAGGTAAGCTGGCCGTTTTAAAAAATATATCTCGCATGTTGCTTCGTACATCTAGGCGCAGCGATATATTGTCGCACTACGGCGGAGGATGTTTTGCTATGCTGATGAAGCATACCGACATAAGCGGCGCGCAAAAGGCTTGCAAACGTATAACCGATATGTTTTACGACACTTCTTTTATGCTAAATGGCGAGAAATACGAGTTTGATATGGAAGTCGTTACTTTTGATTTAAATATGACTAAAACTATCGAGGAGATGTTATCTTTGGCGCTCGATTCACTCGTAAAAACCGGCAGAGACGGCGAACACTTTTTGGTACTAGAGGACAAGACTGAAAAATGATACTAGAAATCCTAACCTATCCGAACAAAAAACTTTTCGTCAAATCGCTTGAAGTTAAAGTTTTTGACGACGAGTTGCATAAATTTTTAGACGATATGTATGAGACCATGATCGCTAAAAACGGCATCGGACTAGCTGCTATCCAGACGGGCGAGGCTAAGCGAATTTTGATCGTAAATTTAGTTGACGAAGAGAGTAAAGAACAGCGCAAAGAGGATCTGCTAGAAATCATAAATCCCAAAATTTTACGCAAAGAGGGCGAGATAATCTACCAAGAAGGCTGCCTTAGCGTGCCGGGATACTACGAGGACGTAAAAAGAGCCGAGTTTATAACGCTAGAGTATCAAGATCGCTTTGGAGAGCGTAAAGAGCTCGGGGCCGAGGGGCTTTTGTCGGTCGCGATACAGCACGAGATGGATCATCTCGACGGGCACCTTTTTATCGAGCGTATCGGCTACAACAAACGCAAAAAATTTGACAAAGAGTATAAAAAGCAAAAAAACGCATGAAAGCCCTAAAATGCGCCACTTATAATGACGAATTACGGCTTGTGGACGTCGAGTCCAGCTTTAACCGCGGTTTGCCCGCACTTAATATCGTGGGTCTTGCGGGTGCCTCGATAAAAGAGAGCGCCGAACGCGTAAAATCAGCACTTTTATCGTTAAATTTCTCCTTCCCAGCGCAAAAAATCATCATAAATTTATCCCCCTCGGATATGCCAAAATCAGGTAGCCACTTTGACCTACCCATCGCGCTTTTAATCGCTTTGCAAAAAGAGCGTGACTTTGAGCCTATTTTTGCATTTGGCGAGCTTGGGCTTGATGGAGGAGTCAAAAGTACGGCGAGCCTTTTTTCTATCTTGCTTTTTTTGAGCGCGAAAACGCCAGGTTCTCGCGTGCTGATCCCGCAAGAGATAGCGCAAAAAGCGGGCGCCATACCGAATTTAGAAATTTACGCCGTTTCAAATTTGGCCGAGGCGATCAAATTTTTCCTAGAGCCCGAATTCGCCGCCTCGCGCAGAGTCGGCGCCGTTCATCCGCTTTTTTCAAATTTGATCAAAATCGGCGAAAAAAGCTTCGTAAAAAATCAAAATTTCGAGCTAAATTTTAGCGATGTCAAAGGCCAGAGTAGGGCAAAAAGAGCCTGCCTGGTGGCTGCTTGCGGTATGCACAATATTATCTTTGAGGGAAGCCCCGGATGCGGCAAAAGCATGAGTGCCAAGCGCCTGCGCTACATTTTGCCGCCGCAAAGCTTGGATGAGATTTTGCTCAGCTGCGCTTATAGCTCGCTAAATCAGCAGGAGAGCGAATTTTCCGCACTCCGCGCCTTTCGTTCGCCCCATCATACGAGCACGCGCAGCTCGATATTTGGCGGCGGATCGAGCTCGGCTAGGATCGGCGAGGTCGGGCTGGCTAACGGCGGGATACTTTTTTTCGACGAGCTTCCGCACTTTGCGCCGCAAATTTTAGAGAGTCTGCGCGAGCCGCTGGAGGACTATAAAATCAACATCTCGCGCGTAAACTCAAAAGTCACGTATGAGACCAAATTTATGTTCGTAGCCGCGATGAACCCGTGCCCCTGCGGTAATCTACTCTCAAAAAATCTAGAGTGCAAATGCTCGGAGCTTGAGATCAAGCGCTATAAATCGCGTATTTCGGCACCCGTACTAGACCGCATCGACCTTCACGTACAGATGGACGAGGTGGCTGCGAGCGACAAAAGCGACGTCACGAGCGAAGCGATGTGGCAGACCGTGCTGCGCGTCTTTGAGGCGCAAATCTCGCGCTCTCAAAGCGAGCTAAACGGCAAGCTCGGCGACGAAGAGATAGCTAAATTTTGCATTTGCGACGACGAGGCGAGCAGCGTGTTAGATAATGCAACGCAGAGGTTTTCGCTTAGCCGCCGCGCTATCAATAAAACCCTAAAAGTCGCTCGCACGATCGCTGACATCGAGGGTTCGCGCATCATCAAAAAGTCGCATATTTTGGAGGCTTTGAGCTACCGAGTGAAGCAGGAGGGCGCATGAAAAAGCTATTTTGGGATACGGGAGAGCTTGACGCTAGAGCCGTGAGCGAGTTTGGGCTTAGCACCGAGGTGCTGATGCAAAACGCCGCTAACGCATTAGCTAACGCCGTGCGAAGTCGGTTTAAAAAATCCTCAAAAAAACGACGTAAAATTTTAGGCGTTATCGGCAGCGGAAATAACGGCGCAGACGTGCTCGCCGCGCTTAGGCTTTTGGGCGGCAAATTTGATTGCTTTGTTTTTTTAGCCAGTGACAAACAAAATGAAATCTCAAAAATAGAACTAACAAGGGCGCTAAAATGCGGCGTAAATTTGATCTCAAATTTGACGGAAGTCGGCGAATTTGACTGTATCATCGACGGTATTTTCGGTACTGGCCTTAGCCGCGAGCTAGACGAACGAATGATAAATTTGATAAATCTACTAAACGCAAAACCTGCCTACAAACTCGCTTGCGACATCCCAAGCGGACTTGATAAAAACGGCGTGTCGCAAGGAGCGGTTTTTAAGGCTGATACGACCGTGACGATGGGCGCGCTAAAGCTAGCGCTTTATAGCGATTTTGCAAAGGATTTTGTCGGGCGTGTAAAAGTAGCAAATTTAGGCCTATCTCGCGAGCTTTACGAGACGCAGACGAGTTTTTACAAGCTTGGCAGGAGCGATTTAAATTTGCCGTTTCGCGTAAAGCAAAACGCTAACAAGGGCGACTTTGGGCACGCGTTTGTCGTTAGCGGCGAAAAGGGTGGAGCGGCGCGTATAGCTGGACTTGCCGCGCTAACTATCGGTGTGGGACTCGTTAGCGTCGTGGGCGAAAATTTAAACATTGAGCCCGTTTTAATGCAAAGCGAGCGTATAACGTCCAAAATGCGAGTTGGAGCCGTCGGCATGGGGCTTGGCGAGCTTGACGAGGCGCAAAAAGACGAGCTTTTTAGCGAACTAAAAACAAAAGACGCGCTCGTTATCGACGCCGATCTTTGCTACGAGCTGCGCACGCTTGAGCTTTTAAATAGTAAAAACGTCGTGATAACGCCGCATCCAAAAGAGTTTGCGAGCCTGCTAGAGCTTGGAAATCTTGGCAAATTTGACGCCAGCGCAGTGCAAAAAAATCGTTTAAAACTCGCTCAAGTTTTTAGCAGAAATTTTAAATGCGTGCTTGTGTTAAAGGGCGCAAATACGCTAATCGCGCAAGGCGGCGAGGTCTACGTCATGACGCACGGCAGCGCCGCGCTCGCAAAAGGCGGTAGCGGAGACGCGCTAAGCGGTATCGTCGCGGGACTACTGGCGCAGGGTTACGACCCGCTAAATGCCGCGATCTCGGGCACGTTAGCTCACGCTCTAGCCGCTCGCGAAATCAATATCAACGACTACGCGCTCACGGCCGCGGACGTCATCAAAGGACTCAAATGCTTACAAAAAAAATAGCGGTTTTATTTAGCGGCGGCGGCTCAAATTTGGAGGCGATTTTAGAGAGGTTGCACGGCAAAGTTTTTGGCGAAACCAGGATCGAGGTCGCGCTAACGCTAACTAACAAAGCTAACGCCGGCGGCATCGCAAAAGCCGCGAAATACGGCCTGCAAAGCGTCGTTACCGAGCACGTTAATTTTGCCTCGAGAGAGGAATTTGACGCTGCGGTCGTAGAGGAAATCAAGCGTGTAAACGTCGATTTAACGGTGCTTGCTGGCTTTATGCGCATCCTCACGCCCGTTTTTACAAGCCAAGTTCGCGCGATAAATTTGCACCCGTCGCTGTTGCCGCTTTTTAAGGGCGCGCACGCGATAAAAGAGAGCTTTGAGAGCGATATGAAGGTGGGCGGCGTGAGTGTGCACTGGGTCAGCGAGGAGCTAGACGGCGGCAAGATCATCGCTCAGCGCGCGTTTGAAAAGAGCGCGAGGATGGATCTTGAGGAATTTGAAGCCAAAATCCACGCGATAGAGCATGAAATTTTACCTGAGACTATCGTGCAAATTTTGACGGGTAAAGAGTAAAATTTAACGAACTAAATTTATGAGCATTTTAAGTCTTGCTAAAATTTAAAATTTTGCACTCGTTTTTACACTGCGTCAAATTTAAGAATGTAAATTTGCGAAATCATCGCGCGTTGCAAATTTTGCTTGGCGGTTAAAACATCAAAAACGTTAAATTTGGCCGATTTTGCTCTAATACAGTATTTTAGCGGCGCTTGCTAAAATTAAAAATCAAATTTGGCGGCGGGTGTTTGCGCTAAATTTGATCTCGAAATACGTCTGCAAATTTGATCGCAATTTGCCTTCTTGCTTGCAAGTATTGCTAAAAAACCGTAAATTTTAAGCGACAAATTCGTAAAATCCACAAAATGTGTACTCTGGAAAAAATGATGTAAATTTGACCGACTTTGCGCGTCGCTCAAATTTGAAACAAATTTACGTCTTTGAATACAAATAATTTATCTAAGGGTTGCGTCGTACGCCAATAGAAAAATCAAGCACAAAATTTGAAGTAAAACAAGTAAAATTTAGCCGAAACAACAGCTAAAATTTAAAAGAAAGAGGCGGAGAATCTCCGCCAAAAAATAAAATTATTCGGCTTTAAATCCGCCGCCAAATGCCTTGTAAACGTCCACGACCGAGTCGATGAGGCTCAAATTCGCCGCGATGTCTTGGAGTCTAACCGAGAGTAGGTTGCGCTGCGCGTCGAGTAGCTCCAGGTGCCCCGTATAGCCTTCTTCAAACTGATCCTTGGCTAGCTTATAGATTTTTTCTTGCGAGTTCAGGAGTTCTTTGACTTGATTTAGCGTTAGTTTGGCGTTTTTGCGATTATTTAGCGCGTCTCTAACCTCGCCCAGAGCCTTTTTGACCGCCGCTTCGTAGGCTACGGCTGCGATTTGTTCGTTAGTTTCGGCGATACGGACGTTGTTTTTGGTTCTGCCGTAGTCGAAAATTTTCTGCACCAAAGAGCCGCCTATGCTCCACGTGTTTGCGTTCCTGATAAAGATATTTTCAAAATCCACGCTAGAAAATCCGAAAAGTCCCGTTAGCGAGATGGACGGTAGATAGTCGGCCTTTGCGACGCCGATTAGCGCGTTGGTGGCGTTTAGATCGGCGTATGCTTTAGCTACGTCGCTCCTTCGCAGTAGTATGTCCGCACTCACGCCAGCACTCACTTCAGGCTCTTTAGGTAGCATTTTAGCGCTCTGCACGGCGCCGCTTAGGATCTCGTCGTTTGATTTGCCCGTTAGTATCGCTACGGACGTTAGAGCCTGAGACAGCGAGGTTTGCACTTCTAGCAGGCTTACTTTTGCGCTTTCTACGGCCGCTTTGCTTTGTAGATATGTCGTCTCGTTTATGCCGCCTAGATCAAGCTGCGTTTTGCGAAGCGCTAGTGTCTCCTCGTAGGTTTTTAGCGTGTCTTTTAACACGGCTTCGCGCATATTTAGAGCCACGAGCGCGAAGTAGCTTTTGGCCACGCTAGAGCTTATACTAAGGCGCGCGGTAGCGTAGTCGAGCTTGGTCGCGTTTAGACTGGCTTTAGCCGACTCGACGCTGTTCCTCACTCTGCCCCACAGATCTATCTCGTAGCTGAGGCCCAAATTTACCTGCGATGTTCGGTAGCGCGTCTGAGGTTGCTTGGTGTAGGTCTCGCCGCTACTTTTTGCTTTGGTGTAGCCGACGTTTAAATTTACGCTAGGAAAAAGATCTGCTTCCGATATGCCTAGGCTTGCGGCCGCTTTTTGTAAATTTAAATATGCCGTGCGAAGGTCGGTGTTTTTCTCTAGCGCGCTAGCTACGAGGGCGTTTAGATTTTCGTCGCCAAACTCCTTCCACCACTCGTCTCTGATGTCGCTAGTTTCAAATTTATACGTAGATTCAAATTTCGTATCGACCTCGGGTATCTCGGGGCGAAACGAGCAACCGGCTAAAAATAGCGCCGCGGCTAAAGTTAAAATTTTATACATTTTTGACCTCCTGTGCTCCGCTTGGTTTTTTGTCCCAGACTTTGTTGTTTAGCTTTTCTAGCAGATAGTAAAACATCGGTATGAAAAATATCGCTATCGTAGTGGCCGCTATCATGCCGCCGATCACTCCCGTGCCTAGCGAGTGGCGAGACGCGGCGCCCGCGCCCGTGCTGATAACCATCGGGAAAACGCCCAAAGTAAATGCGAGCGAGGTCATGACGATCGGACGGAAGCGAAGTCTAGCCGCATTAACGGCCGCGTCAAATACGCTCTTGCCTGCTAGCCTTTCTTGCATCGCAAATTCTACGATAAGGATCGCGTTTTTAGCCGATAGACCGATGAGAAGCAGTAGTCCGATCTGGAAGTAAATGTCGTTTGTTAGCCCTCTAGCCCAAACGGCGACTAACGAGCCGAAAACCGCGAACGGAACGGCCGTGATAACGGCTAGCGGGATGAGCCAGCGCTCGTACTGCGCCGCTAGGATCAAAAACACGAAAATCATACCGAATATAAACGCCGTCGAGCCCGTGCCTTGCGACCTAACCTCCTGATACGCCGTGCCCGCCCAGCTGATGGAGTACTCCTCCGTACTTAGCGTCTGCTCGACCACCTCTTGTATCGCTTTTATCGCGTCTCCCGATGTGTAGCCTGGTTTTGGGTCGCCTTGGATCTTAGCTGCCGGGAAAAGGTTAAATCTATCCACGATATCGGGACCCAAAATTCTAGTTAGAGTTGCGACTGAGTTTAGCGGTATCATCTCGCCGCCTTTTGAGCGGACGTAAATTTTACGCAAGTCTTCGGGGTTATTTCTAAATCTATCCTCGCCTCTGGCATAGACGCGGTATGATTTGCCAAATAGACTAAAGTCGTTGATATAGTAAGAGCCGAAAGTCGAGCCTATCGCGCTAAAAATTTCGCTCTCGCTCACGCCGAACATCTGGGCTTTTTGCCTATCGACGTCGATTTTAAATTGGCGGTAATTAGTCTCTAGCGTCGAGCGCACGCTGGTTAGATCCGGGCGAGCGTTTGCCGCGGCGACTACTTTTTTCACGTCGGCTTCGATCTGGGCGTAGGTTTTGCCGCTTTTGTTTTGTAGATACATCTCAAAGCCGCCCGTCATCGAAAGACCCATGATAGGCGGGACGTTTACGACAAAGCTCATCGACTCCTTCGAGCCCCAAAGCATACCGTTAAAAGGCCCAGTTAGCGCGCCTGCTTGGCTATCTGGCGTTTTTCTCTCGCTCCAGTCTTTTAGCTTGACAAAGCTTATAGCCGAGTTTTCTCTAAGCGCGCCCGCAAGCATATCGTATCCCGCAAAACTCATCATAAACTCGACATTTGGGTTGCTAAGGATAGCTTGATTGATATTTTGAACTTCTTCTTTGGTCTTTAGCATATTTGACGACGGCGGCAGCGAAGTGATAACCATCAACGCGCCCTTGTCCTCGGACGGTACGAGGCCGCTAGGGACTTTTTTAAACAGCTCGTAAGTCGCAAAACCCATAACGCCTATCAAAATAAGGCTGATGATAACGTGGCGAAGTACCGTTGCGACGCCCGCGGTGAAAATTTTCGTACTCCAGTCGAAAAAGTCGTTAAATTTCTGCACGAACCAAAATGGCTTGCTTTCTTGTCTTTTTAGCATGACACCGCAAAGCGCAGGAGTAAGCGTAAGCGCCACAAAACCCGAAATACAAACCGAAGTAACGAGCGTAAGCGCGAACTGGCGCTGGATAACGCCGACAAAACCCTCCATAAAAGAAACGGGGATAAAAACGGCCGATAAAACAAGCACGATCGAGATGACGGGCGTTTGCACCTCTTCCATCGCCTTATAGGTCGCTTCTTTGACGGTGATGTCTTTTTCCTCGTGTAAAATTCTCTCCACGTTTTCGATAACGATGATGGCGTCGTCCACGACGATACCGATGGCAAGGATGAGCGCAAAAAGCGTGATCAAATTTATACTAAATCCCATCGCGTATAGTCCGCCAAACGTACCGATGATAGACACTGGAACGGCTAGCATCGGGATGATAGTCGCACGGAAACTCTTTAAAAACATATACATAACGATGATAACTAGGATCATGGCCTCGATGAATGTCTTTATAACCTCTTGGATAGAAACTTCTATAAATTCGGTCGGGTTATATGCGATCGTGTGTTTAAAGCCTGCGGGGAAATTTTTACTTAGCTCGTCAAGCTTTGCGTTTACCGCTTGCGCGGTGGCTAGGGCGTTGGCGTCGTTTTGCATAAAGATTAAAAGCGGGATGGCGTCTTGGCCGTTTAGCATCGAGTCAGATGCGTAGCTAGCCGCTCCTAGCTCCACAGTCGCTACGTCTTTTAGCTTTAGCACTGCTCCGTCGGCGCTTTTGATTACTATATCGCTAAACTGCGCCGCATTTTTTAGACGGCCGTCTGAGCGAACGGAATAAACGTAAGGATTGTCGCCGTCTGAGGGCTGTTCGCCTATTTTACCGGCGGCGTATTGGCTGTTTTGGATTTTTACTTGAGAGATGACGTCGCTAGGGGTTAGCTTGTAGTAGGCTAGTTTGTCCGGTTTTAGCCAAATTCTCATCGAGTACTCTTTACTACCGATTAGCGCCGTGTCGCCCACGCCGTTAACCCTTTTGATCTCGTCTGCGATGTTTAAATTTACGTAGTTATACAGCTCGACTAAGTCCATGTTTGAGCTCGTAAAGCCGACTACTTCTAGGATCGAGCCGCTGCGTTCGCGCACGGTCACGCCCATATTTTGCACCTCTTGAGGTAGCCTTGAGAGCGCGGCTTGGACGCGGTTGTTTACGTCGATCGTGGCTTGCTTAGCCGAGGTGCCGATTTTAAAATAAACGTTGATATTTAGCGAGCCGCTCGAGCTTGAGGTGCTTTGCATATAGAGCATGTTTTCTACGCCGTTTATCTGGTCCTCGATCGCGCTGGCTACCGAGTCGGAGATAGTTTGGGCGTCGGCGCCCGTGTAGACGGCGCTAACGGAAATTTGAGGCGGGGTTAGCTTGGGATACTCCTCGATGGGAAGCCCTTTTATCGCCATCGCGCCCGCGATAACTATGATTATAGATACGACGGTGGCAAATATCGGGCGGTCAATGAAAAATTTAGAAAACATCACTTAGCCTTTTCTTGCTCGTTTTTAGGCTCTAAATTTACGCCTTTACCAAAGCTTTCGGTTAGGTCCTTATCTATCTCGACGGGCGCGCCTACACCGATTTTTAGGAAGTTGTTCATTATGATTTTATCATTTTCGTTTAACCCCTCGCTAACGACTGCGGCGTCTTTGGTTTGGTAGGTGATTTTTACGTCCTTGGAGGCTACTTTACCGTCCTCTACGACTAGTACGTAGGTCTTGACGTCGGTTTGCTGGAGCGCTACTTGAGGGATTTTAAAGCCGTCTTTTTGGTAAAATCCGCCCATCGTCACGTGGCCGAACATGCCAGGTAGCAACTTGCCCTCGTCGTTGTTAAATTCGGCCTTGGCTAAAACTGTGCCCATATTCGTATTTACGACGTTATCGATGAAATTTACCTTGCCGTTAAACTCTCCCGGGCCGACTTTTAGCACGGCTTCCGAATTTGTCTGCGCCCAGAGGCCGCTTTCTTGCATTTTGACGCGGTTTAGATTATCGACGTCGGAGATGTGGAAGTGCGCCTCGATCGGGTTGATTTTGGTTAGACGCACGAGCTGAGTCGTGTTTGCTACGACTAGCGAGCCCACGTCTACTAGGTTATCGCCCAAAACGCCGTCAAAAGGCGCGGCGATACTCGTGTAGCCTAGGTCTATTTTGGCGTTTTTAGCGTTTGCTCTAGCGCTTAGTAAATTTGCGTTTGCGATCTCGAGCGCCGAAACTGCCGCGTCGTACTCTTTTTGCGAAACGGCGTTTTTCTTATATAAATTTGAAATTCTGTTAAATTCGGTCTGAGCATTTTTTAAATTTGCGTTTGCTACGCCGATAGCAGCCTCAAGCGCGTCGTAGCTGGCTTGGTATTTTTCGGGATCTATCAAAAACAGCTTGTCGCCTGCTTTTACGTTGTCGCCTGGTTTAAAAAACTGCTTGGTTACCGTGCCGCTTACTTTTGGATATATGATTACGTCTTGCTGGCTCGTTAGGGTCGCGGTGTAATCAAAGCTGATCGGCACGTCTGATTTTTTAGCTACGAATACATCGACTTTTGACGGCGGCATTTGTCGTTGTTGTCCGGCTGCGGCCGCGCTTTTTTTATCGTTACCATCAAAGCATGCCGTAAAAAGCAACGACGCCAATAACAAAACCGAAAGGGTTTTAAAATTTCTCATAAATTTGCCTTTAATTTTTTTGGGATATTATACAAAAATTTGGTATGTAATATTTGCTACAAATAAAGTTGGCTATTCTACTCTTATTTAAATGAAAAGTCAAATTTTTGAGGGGCGAATTTAGCGTTTTTTTACGCCGTGCAAAAACATATCTATGCGCGTTTTTACGTGCTCTTCGCGCTCTTCTGCGCTTAGCGTTATGTCCTCGTTTAGCAAAATGGCATTATAATGATAAGGCTCTCTAACGACTGCGGCAAACGCCTTGGCTGCGACGTAAGGAGAGATACATGGATTTAGTTGGACTCTTATATCTTCGCGCTCGAAAAAATCGATTAAAATTTTATCGATTTTGCTTAAAATTTGATCCAAAAACTCTTTACCTAAAAGGCCGTCGTTTTTTGCGCCTTCGCTCATCATCACTCTTGAGATTAGCGTGGTTTTCTTTTCACAGATGATGTCGAAAAATATCATCGCAAATTTGGTTAAAAAATCATCCAGCTTATGCGGCAAATTTAGATCGATTTTTTCGTCTATCTGCATTCTAAAGTCGTCAAATCCGCGCTCTACGATAGCGCGAAAGAGCCCTTCTTTATTTTCAAAAAATTTGTAGATGCTAGCCAGCGACCCGCCGCTTTTTTTGATGATATCCGTTAAACTCGTGTTTTCGTAGCCGTTTTCGAGGAAAATTTCAAGCCCGGCTTGGATGAATTTCTCTTTTCTCTCGGCGCTTCGTTTCGTCGGTTTCGTATCCATTTTTATAGCCCCCAAATTTTAAAAAATCTTAAAGTATGATTATACTATAAAAAAATAATTTTTTACTCACTTGGATGGGCAAAAATCGTCCGCCTCTTAACATTTATTTTTTCTTTGTTATCCGTTGCGTAGGCTGAGATTTCTATCTTCGTTGTTTGCTCATTTGTACCGGTAAATGCCGATTTAGGCGCGCTTAGCACGACTACGACTCTCTTTTTTTCGCCTGCTTTTAATGAAATTTGAGCCTTTGGGCGCTCGATTTTTATCGGCGCTTTAGCTTCCTCCGCGCTAACGTCAAAATAAAACTCATGCGCGTGCGCGTCGGTGTTTTCAAACAAAAACACATAAGCGTTTTCGATCTGGCCGCTTTTATTTACCTTATACAGCTCGCTTGTGCGGTTGATATTTAGCAGCATGCTCTCTTTTTTGGCGCTCATTAGCGTTAGCGCGGTTGCGGCGATAGCGATGATGGCGCAGTAGCCGATGGTTTTAAAGCGAAAATACCGCACTTTTTGCTTGGTTCTTAGCGAATTTGAGCTAGTCCAGCTAATGAGGCTAGGCAAATTTAGCCCCGACATCGTTTTTGTGCACGCATCGACGCACTCTAGGCAGTTTATGCACTCTAGCTGCATGCCTTTTCTGATGTCGATGTGCGTCGGGCAAATTTTCACACAGGCTTCGCAACCGGTGCATTCGTTTTGCGGATCAGGCGGCTTTTTCCAGAGTTTGGTTTGCCCGTCGTAAATTTTACCGCCGCGCGCCTCGTCGTAGATCACCTGCACGCTGTCGGCATCGATCATCACGGACTGCACTCTAGCGTACGGGCAGACGTAAACGCAAAAGTTTTCGCCCAAAAACGCGACGTCAAATATCAAAAACACCGCGATAACAAGCCAAGCTCCAAGTAAAATTTTATGTTCGGCGGGGTTTGAAATTTGAGCGAAAAAGTCCTGCGGCGGGACGAAAAACCAGAGAAAATTTGCCGCCGCGATAAAAGCCAAAATGCTCCATATCGCGACTGCTAGCGCCTTTTTAGCGCTGCCATCGGCGATTGTTTGTTTGTTTGAGACGCTTTTGCGGATTTTTAAAATTTTAGTTTGTATAAGGTCGCGATAAATCGCGCGAAATATCGTCTGCGGGCAGCTCCAGCCGCACCAGACGCGGCCGCCCAAATTCGTCATAAAAAATATAAAAATAAAAAAAATGATTAGCACGAAAGGCATCAAAAACAGCTCTTGGACGTTAAATTTAGCAAAAAGCAGATGTAGCTCGCTGCGCTCAAAGCTTAGCAGGAAAAATTGATTTCCGCCGACGGTTATAAAAGGCAAAATCAGCGCGATACAGGTTATCAGGATGTAGGCGATATAGCGTTTGCTAGCAAATTTGAAATATTTTTTATACTCTTCTTTAGTCATAATTCATCCTGATTACAAAGTAGTGATAATTTTTGATAAATTATAGAGTTAATGCTATTAAACGCATATTAAAATTGCTATTACGCCACTTTTATGATGTATAATTTCATAAAATTCTTTAAGGAGATGTTATGAAAAAAATTTCTAGAAGAAATTTCATCAAAACCGGCCTCGCGGCGGCCGCTGTTGGTGCGCTAAATTTGCAAGCGGCACAAGATGACGAGATAAAATGGGACGCGGAATACGACGTCTTGGTGGTAGGTAGCGGCCTTAGCGCAAACGTCGCGGGCATCGTAGCAGCCGAGGGTGGGCTTGGTGTAGCGCTACTAGAAAAGATGTCGCGAATGGGCGGAAACTCCGTCGTTTCTCAGCTTGATTTTGCCTGCGTGGGCACCGAGCAACAAGAAAAAGCCGGCATCAAAGACTCCATCGAGCTTTTCGTAAAAGATCTAAACAAAGCAGGCAAGGGCTTTAACTACATAGAGCAGTCGTACAGGATCGCTGAGAATTCAAAAAGAGCGTATGAATTCGTCAAAGCAAGAGGCGTGCAATACGCCGAAAAGCTAAAGCATCTGGGCGGACATAGCGTAGCAAGAAGTCTAGAGACCGTAGGCGGAGGCGGAGCGTGCGTGCAGGCGCTAAATTCGCACTTTGAGAGCAAGGGCGGTAAGACGCTAAAACGAGTAAAGGTCGATGAAATCGTGCTGGATAAAAACGGCGCGGCGATAGGGCTAAAGGTGAGAGAGGAATATAAATTTGACAAAAACCTAGCCGACGACGACGCGCAAAACGTCTCCGGAGACGTTAAATTTTATAAAGCTAAAAAGGCTGTGATTTTTGCAAGCGGCGGATTTTCGGCGGACAAAACCTTTAAAGCAGCGCAAAATCCAAGGCTCGCTCTAGCCTCCACTCCGTCAAATCCAGGCGCGACGGCAGGCGCACTAAAAACGATGGTAAAAGCGGGCGCGATGCCGGTGCAGCTTAGTTTGGGACGCTATTCTTTCGGTATTCCGACGGAGGATTTGATATTCGCGATCGCGGTCGACGGCAAAAACTCAAAGAGATTTATGAACGAGGACGGCGACAGGCAGACCTTGTCCGATAATATTTTAGAAAATATGCAAAAAAACGAAAGCGATATGTTCCCAACGATAATCTTTGACGCAACCGGATTTGCCTCCAGCCACGATCCAAAAAGGCTGCAAAAATTTATAGAAACGGGCAAGATGAAAAAATTTGAGAGCTTAGACGGGCTGGCGGCAGACTTTAAGTTAAATGCGCAAATTTTAAAAGATGAAATAAAGCGGTATAACGAAAACGTTGCGGCAAAAACCGATGCCGATTTTAAAAAAGATTTAACCAAAGTCGCTCCGATAGAAAAAGCGCCGTTTTACGCGATACTTGGGGCTCCGGGCATCAGCTATACTCCGGGCGGCGTGAGGGTAAATTTAAACTTTGAAGTCCTTAATATAAACGATAACAAGCCTATTAAAAATTTATACGCCGTAGGCGAGGCGACGGGCGGAGTGCACGGATATACGAGGCTTACTAGCTGCTCGACGCCCGATTGCATCAGCTCGGCGATGATAGCGGCGGAGCATATACTAAAAGGCTAAATTTAAAGCCCGGACGGCGAGCAAAGCTTAAATTTATCAAATTTAAACTATAATCGCCGTCTATTTTAATTGAAAGGTGGTGAGGACGTTGCCTGGTATCAAGGTACATCCTAACGAGTCTTTTGACGAAGCTTACAGAAAGTTCAAAAAGCAAACCGACAGGAACCTTGTCGTGACTGAAGTTCGCGCAAGACGCTTTTTCGAGCCTATGACCGAGATCCGCAAAAAACAAAAAATCGCGGCTCGCAAGAAAATGCTTAAACGTCTATATATGCTTAGACGCTACGAGTCAAAGCTCTAACCAAAAGGGTCGCTTCGGCGGCCTTTTCTTTTTTTAAACTCCCGTTTAACTCGCATCAAAGCCAAAATTTGCCATAATCTACGCCAAATTTAACGATCAAAGGAAAAATATGTCCAAAGTGCCCGTGAGCGAGGCCGCGGAAATCTTAGGCGTAACCAAGGAAGCCGTCTACAACCGCATTCGTCGCGGAACGCTAAAGACCTTTGAAAAAGACGGCGTAAAATACGTGGTTTTGGACGGCTACGAGCCCGGTACTGCGGCAAATTTAGCGCCAAATCAGCCGCCAAAAACATCTACCGAAAAATCAGCCAAAAGTGCGAAATCTAAAAAATCAAAGACAGGCGAATTTGACGTGAATGAATTTCTACTCTCGCAAATTAGCGAATTAAAAGAACAAAATCAAAATTTGCAAGCCGACAAAGAGAGGCTGTTTCGCGAAAAAGAGCAAATTTTGCTAAATAATAAAACAGAAATCGCTCAAATTTACCGCGAGCGCGACGAGAAAATTAGAAATTTTTTAAATTTACTCGAGCGACCGCTTTTGGCTCGCCAAAACGGTGAGTACGCGGCTCCCATCGACGTCGAATTTGTCGAGAGCGAGCCTAAAAGCGATGGCAAATGGACGAGCTTGGCCGAGTTTCTAAAATCGCAAAATTTAAGCGGCAAGAGTCTTAAGAAAACGCAAAATAAAATCATAAAAAACATCGGAAAATCAAAATTTATCAAATTTAAAAAAGGCGTGATAATGGTAAAAAGCAAGAAAATTTCAAAGGAGCTAGATAAAAAATGAGAGTTTTTAAACATATCAAAAAAGTAGCCAGCTACGCTGCGGTAGGCGGCTTTGGCGCAGTGATAGCGGCTGGGCTGGCAGGATGCGGCAGCGATAACGGCGGAGCAAATAATAATGACGGTAGCGCGCTAAAAGAAGCGGCGCAAAAAACGGGAGCTTTCGTCATCATCGAAGAAACCGCGCCCGGCAAATATAAAGTTCTAGAAGAGTATCCGAGCAGCGAAACGCGCGTCGTACTAAAGGACATCAACGGCACCGAGCGCGTGCTAAGCAAAGAGGAGATGGATAAGCTAATCGCCGAGGAAAACGCTAAAATCGACGCCGGAACGTCGAATCTAACCGGCTCAAACGCTCAAAACGCGCAGCTAAGCAGCGGCGGTATGAGCCTTGGCGAGACGCTTCTAGCCTCGGCTGCGGGCGCGATCATCGGCAGCTGGATAGGCAACAAACTCTTTAACAATCCCGGCTATCAGTCGCAGCGCCAAAGCGCGTATAAAAACCCAAGCGCGTATTCAAGGAGCGTAGATAGCTTTAACAAAGCCAAAGCCGCTAGCTCGGCTAGTAAACCAAGCGGCGGAAAGAGCGGATTTTTCGGCGGATCAAGCTCAAGTTCAAGCTCAAGTTTCGGAGGATAAAATGATAAATTTAAAAAAAATCGAACCGCTAAATAGCGAATTTTTAAGCGAGATCGGCTTTACCTGGCACACCGATCCGGACGGCAGCGACTACGTAGCAGACGAGCTGGTCGAGGTGAGCGAGGCGCAGGCCGAGGCCTACTACAACGCCGCAAACGAGCTATACGATATGTTCGTCGCAGCCGCCCAGCACGTCATCGACAACAACCTTTATCATGAGGTCGGCATCCCGTTTAATCTCGTGGATCTCGTGCGCGAAAGCTGGGAAAACGACGTGCATTGGCACCTTTACGGTAGATTTGACCTTGCAGGCGGTCTAGACGGCAAGCCGATAAAACTCATCGAATTTAACGCCGACACCCCGACGGCCGTGTTTGAGACGGCGATCATCCAGTGGGCGGCGCTTAAGTTTAACCGTATGGACGAGAGCGCGCAGTTTAACGATCTTTATGACGCCCTAAAGCAAAATTTTAGGCGACTCGTGACGCTAGATGAGGAGACCGAGAGCTTTAGCGAGCACTACGAGGGCTGGAAAATTTTATTTAGCTCGGTTGCGGGTAGTAGCGAGGACGAGCAGACCGTGAAGCTACTGCAGTACATCGCCGAGGAGGCGGGCTTTCACACGGCGTTTGCCTACGTCCACGAGGTCGTATTTAACGACGAGGAGGGAGTGTTTTTTGACGGAGAAAACTACGAGTATTGGTTTAAGCTCGTGCCGTGGGAGGACATCGCCGTAGAGGAAGGCGAGCTAGCCATCATCCTAAAAAACATCGTCCAAAATCAAAAAGCCATCATCCTAAATCCCGCATACACGCTACTTTTTCAAAGCAAAGGCATTTTAAAAATTTTATGGGATTTATACCCGAATCACCCGCTCTTGCTGCAAGCTAGCGACAAGCCGTTAGCTGGCAAAAAATGCGTGAAAAAGCCGGTTTTCGGACGAGAGGGTGCAAATGTGAGCGTGATTGAGGCCGACGGCAGCATTAGCTCGCAAAACGGCGGCGACTACGGAGCAAACCGCGCGATCTATCAGGAATTTTACGAATTTAACAAAGACGCTGCCAACAACAGCTATCAAGCCGGCGTATTTTTCGCCTACGAGGCGTGCGCGCTAGGATACCGCAGAGGCGGCGAAATTTTAGATAACTACTCCAAATTCGTGGGGCATTTTATCAAATAAGGACGTAAAATGAAAATAGTCTGCCTCGATGCTGCGACGCTTGGAAGCGACGTAAATTTAGACGTTTTTGAGCAGTTTGGCGAGTTTGTTAGCTTTGAGACGACCGCCGCGGCCGAGCGCATAGAGCGACTAAAAGGCGCGGACGTCGTTATCACGAACAAAGTCGTGATCGACAAAGAGACGATGGACGCGACAAATTTAAAGCTAATCTGCATCAGCGCGACGGGCATGAACAACGTCGATCTCGCCTACGCCGCGGCAAAGGGCATAGCGGTAAAAAACGTCGCCGGGTATTCCACCGCTAGCGTCGTGCAGCATACGTTTGCTTGCCTTTTTGCGCTAACCAATCGCATCAAATTTTATGATAACTATGCGCAAAGCGGTGAGTGGGCGAAGAGCGAAATTTTTACGAATCTAGACCGCAGTATCGGCGAGATAGCAGGCAAGAGTTTCGGCGTCATCGGCCTTGGCGAGATCGGCAGAGGCGTGGCGCGCATAGCGGCGGCTTTTGGCGCGAACGTAAGCTACTACTCAACTAGCGGCGCAAACGCGAACGCCGAGTTTAAAAGGCTAAATTTAAACGAGCTCTTAAGCGGCTGCGACATCGTGAGTATCCACGCTCCGCTAAACGAAAAAACGCGAAATTTGATCGGCGAGCGGGAGTTAAATTTAATGAAAGAGGGCGCTATACTGATGAACTTCGGACGCGGCGGTATCGTGGACGAAAATGCCGTAGCCCGCGCGATAGATGGGCGAAATTTGCGCTTTGCCGCCGATGTGCTAGAGACCGAGCCTATGCGCGCAGATCATGCGCTGCTAAATATCAAAAACAAGGAAAATTTGATACTCACTCCGCACGTGGCGTGGGCGAGCTTTGAGGCTAGGCAGCGGCTCGTGGCGATGATCGTGGAAAATATAAAAGAATTTTTGAAAGGATAAAAATGGTAACTGAGCATAGTTTTGATATAAGCGCGGCGGTCGATATAATGGAGGTTAAAAATGCGCTAGAAACGGCAAAAAAAGAGATCGCGGCGAGATATGATTTTAAGGGGCTTGCGGCCGAGGTGGAGCTAAACGAAAAGGAAAAAATCATCACGCTTCTTAGCTCTAGCGACAACAAAATCGACGCGCTAAAAGACATCGTGATCTCAAAGCTCATCAAGCGAAACATCCCGCCGGTAGCCGTCACCGAGAGCAAACGCGAGAGCGCGAGCGGTGGAAATATCAAAGCGACGCTAAAACTAAACGACACCCTAGATAGCGAAAACGCGAAGAAAATCACCAAAGCGATCAAAGACGCAAAGCTAAAAGTAACTGCGGCGATCCGCGGCGAAGAGGTGCGAGTAAGCGGCAAAAGTATCGACGATCTGCAAGAGTGCATAAGGCTTGTGAAGGGGCTTAATTTAGAGCTACCGATTAGTTTTAAAAACTTGAAATAGCGGGCATTTTCGCTTCATTATGCGTCGTTGATTTAAATTTTCGCTCGGTCATTACCCGCGCGGTAACTCCCGTCGCAAAAATTTAAATCGCCTCGCCTAATTTTGCGAAACTGTCGCTTGACTTTTGTATTTAAAATTTGATGTTCTTCAAATTTAACCGCAAATTTAACGTATCTAAATTTTAACTCTCGATCTAAAATAAAGAAGGATAAAAATGGGCTTTTTTAAGAAAATTTTCGGCAAACAAGTTGATCTTGGCGAGCAAATGCCGATTTATTTCGCAAGTAACGAAGAGGACTACATGCAGCGCGCATTCGAGCAGGCGCGCGAGAGTTTTAGGTATTTTTGGCGCGAGCTTTACTGGGAGCGCCACAGGGTCGTGCCCGGGCTTGATTTTGCGATGGTTAAAATTTGCTTTTTAGACGTTGTGGATGGCGAGGAAGTGGGCGAGCACATGTGGATAAACGATGTGGATTTTGACGGCGAGACTATCTCGGGCACGCTCGTAAACGAGCCTGACGCCGTGCAAAACGTAAAAAACGGCGACCGCGTAAACTCAAAGATAGACGAGATGAGTGACTGGATGTTTGCTGTGGCAGGACGCGCGTACGGCGGCTTTAGCGTGCAGGCGATGCGCTCACGTATGCAAAAGGGCGAGCTAAAAGAGCACGATAAAGCATGGGGACTTGATTTTGGCGATTTTAACGATATCTTGGTCGTTTACGAGCAAAAAGAGCACCCGGAAAATTTGATCGAGCACCCGATGTGTAAAAATGTGCGCGAGAAATTTGAGAAATACGTAAAAGAAAACCCAAGTATCCTCACGGACGCCGATGAGCTTGGATTTACGCAGATGCACCACGAGGCGCTCGCGGGCAATCTAACGCTCATAAACGTACTGCTAGCAAACGGCGCCGACAAAAACTCGCGCACGAAAAGCGGTAAAACCGCAGCTGATTTAGCCAAGCATTTAGGCTGGAGCGAAATCGCAAAGGTGCTTAGATAACTAAATTTATAAATTTTAAATAAGATAGGTAAAATTTGAGCTACCAAGATATTTTAAACCAAAAAGACGAGAGCGTAAAAAACGCTAAAAAATTTGTAAATTTCTTAAAGGCGAATTTTTCATGTTGCGAGATAAGAAATAGCAAACAAGCGCGTTTGATCGCTCTTTTAAATGAAGAGAGCGATCTTTTTGATAGGCTAAATAGGACAAATTTTACTGAAATTTCAAAAAGGCTCTCCGAGATAAAAGAGCAGATCGTTCTTATTATCTTAGACATAAAAGACGAGATCAAAAAAGACTTTAGCGAGCAAAACTATGAATTTTACAAAAGAGCGCTATCAAAGGAGCCAGACGAGATTGAAAAGGTCAAAAACGAGCTACTTTTAAACTCGTTTTTCGAGAGCCGTTTGAGTGAGCGCTCGGCAAATTTAAAGGCAAATTTCATAAAAGAGTGCGTTGCTTTTTTCTTTAGGTATTCAAATTTCATCGTGCCGATTATCAGCGTGTTTTGCTATTTGTTGTATTTTGGCTCCGAGATCGGGTATTTCCCGAGTCTAGATAGCTCGGAGATGATATTTACTGGTATTTTGCTATTTTGCGCTACGGCAATTGTCACCGTTCTTGAGATATTAGTCCTGGTTTTTATCTCATTTTTATACCAAAAAGACGATAAAAAGTACAAATTTAAAAAGCCAAAATTTCTATTTTTTTATAACTCAAATTTCATCTACGTTTTAACGCTCGTCTCGTTTGCCGTTTTAGCCCTTGCAGCCTTCAATCTAAACTACGGTTGGGGCGCTATTTTATCGCTATTGTTACTCTCCTACGCCGGAGTAAATTTGGCAGTTTTCTTTAAAGATAGACCAAATTTTATCATCTATCTTTTGTCGTTTCTCATGATTTTACTCTTTATCATTTCGGTTGTTATCTCAAAAAATAGCGAATTTATGGCGCTTTGGATGCTATTTTGCTCATTCATGCTCTCGTTTATGCTAGGCGTTTCAAGCATCAAAGAAACCAAGGACTTTTCGTTTGTATTTTACGCTGCGCTCATTCTTATGATAGTTTCAAACTCGCTTTTGTTTATCAAATGCTCAGCCAAAATATTTAATATAGGCGATGTGGATTATAAATTTCTACTAGTTGATAAAAGTGCGCTAAATGCCCTACCAAAGTCTCTTTGCAAGGCGAAAGGCAAAGAGCAAATAGTTTGTGAGATAGATGAAAAGACGGTTAAAATTTACGGCATTAAGTCGCTTTGCAATATCGGCAAATTTTACTATCTGCAGGCAAAAGACGGAGTGAAATTTGAGCTTGACTCGAGCAAGATCATCTCAAGGGCTAAGGAGTAAAATATTCAAGCTTATGGATAAAATTTAACGAAATACAACAAAAAGATATATAAGCTCACCCGTAAATTTCTCTGGCAAAATTTACGTAAAATTTATTTAAATAGGTTAGACTAGGGCCTTAAAATTTTATTTTAAGCAAAACCTAAGTAAAATACGCGATAAAAATTAAGAAAAGGAATTAATTGTGGGATTTAAGAATATTATAGAAAAATTTGCGGTAAATTACGCTCATAATTCTATTCAAAAATCACTATACAACGAATTTAACATAGATATTTTGACCACAACTTACACCAAAACTCCAAAAAGAGATAAGAAGTATATGCTCTACGCGCACGTGCCGTTTTGCCATACGTTTTGCCCGTATTGCTCGTTTCACAAGTATCACTACGAGCAGGAGCTTGCGAAAATTTATTTTGAAAATTTACGCGAGGAGATGAGGCAGGTCAAGGAGGCCGGCTTTGATTTTAGCTCGCTTTACGTCGGCGGCGGCACGACGCTTATAAACGAACCTGAGCTAGAAAAGACGTTAAAACTCGCCAAAGAGCTCTTTAGTATCGAAGATATCTCGGCCGAGAGCGATCCAAACCATATCTCGCCGGAGAGCCTAAGCCGTTTTGACGGGCTTATCGACCGCTTAAGCGTAGGCGTGCAAAGCTTTGATAACGAGACGCTAAAAAGAGTCGGCAGATATGATAAATTTGGCTCGGCAGAAGAGACGAAAAGAAGGCTCGAGAAGGCTCTGGGCAAGATCCCGGTCATCAGTCTCGATCTCATCTTTAACCTGCCAAATCAAACAAAAGAGCAGCTCATAAACGACATAAACGTCGCAAAATCGATCTCTCCGCAGCAGATCACCTTCTATCCGCTCATGAAATCGGAGCTAACGAGAGAAAACATCGCTCGCTCGCTCGGCGTCTCAAACGTCGATAACGAGCGCGAATTTTACGAGATTATCGTGAGCGAATTTGCCAAAGGCGGTTACAAGCAAAGCAACGCTTGGGCATTTTCAAACGAAAAAAGCGCAGACCTTCGCGACGAATACGTGGGCTCAAATTTAGAGTACGTGGGCGTCGGTAGCGGCGCATTTAGCTTCCTTGACGGCGAGCTTGTGATAAACGCATTTAACCTACTTGATTACGGCAGAAAGATCAAGGGTAGGCAAAGTCCGGTCATCGCAAAATGCGCATTTAGCAAGAAAGAGAGACTAAAATATACATTTTTAACAAGGCTTTTTGACGGCGCCGTGGATATCAAAACCTACAACGAGCAAAACGACGCAAACATCAACAAAGATCTGTTTGTCGAGCTTAGCTTGCTAAAGCTGGTAAACGCGATCTACGAAGAAAACGGCGTCATAAAGCCGACGTTTTTTGGCAAATACATCTGCGTCGTGCTGATGCGCGACTTTTACGCAGGCATGGACAAAGTGCGCGCGATATTTAAAAATGACGCAAAGATCAAACGCAGCAAAGTGCTTCGCATTATGAGCGAAGACACCGAGCAAAAATTTGAACAAAGCATCATTCAGCCGCGAGCTGCTATGTAATTTCGGGTAAATTTGACGCGATTTTGCCGTCAGATTTGCTTTTTGCGCAGACTGCTTTAAATTTATCACGAAAATAACCCGCCCAAGCTTGTTTAAATTTAATTTATGCTAAATTTCGCCCCGAAAGCGACCTTGCGGGCGCAAATTTTACCAAAGGCGAAGCGGTGGATACGGATAAATTTTTAAGCGAAATTTGGGGCACTCTTAAGCTATTTTTAGACCCCAAGACGCAAATTCTCGCAGACGAGCGAAGCCTCGCCGTTTTACTCGCGGCGGATGCGGAGAATTTCGATAGATTTATGGCGCTAAAGGAGTTTAGGGATATCCTTCATGCACTTGGGCTAAAGGCCGATATATACAGCCTCCAGTGTGCTCAGCTAGGCGCGATAAACGCTCTAAAATCCGCTAAAATCTCAAAATCAAAGCTCCTCGCCGCCGTAGAAATCCTGCAAAACGAAAACATAATCTCCACCGCGCATTTTAAGAGGCTCTCGGAGTTTTTGCAGGCCCTCGGCGCGGATTTGACCGCAGGGAACGAGCAAGAGGGCTCAAATTTTAAAAAATCGGACGTCTTTCATCAAAAAATAGACGCGCTAAACGATATCTGCGAGCGAATTTTGTCGCTAAACCCGGGCGCTAACGTCGCAAATGCGGCGACAAAAGCGCGCCAAAAAGCGCGTGAGCTAGAGTTTAACGTCGCGGTTACGGGCGTCATAAATGCGGGCAAATCAACCCTGCTAAACGCGCTACTAGGCAAGAAAATCCTAGGCGCCTCAAACGTGCCCGAGACGGTAAATTTGACCGTGCTAAAATACTCGCCCGAGCCTTTTGCAAGGGTAAATTTTTGGAGCGAAGCTGAGCTAAAAGAGCTTGGAATAGCGCAAGATAAAGATGACGAAATAGCCCAAATTTACGGCGGCGCGGGCGTCAAATTTGAGAGCGAGACGGCGCAAAATTTAAACGGCAAATTTGATGCGGACGGCGAGCTAGCGGTTAAATTTGAGAGCCCTAGCGCGAGTCAAATTTGCTCCGAACCGCCTGCTAGCAAGACCGTCAAAACGGACGAGATCAAGCGCTATACCTCGGCAGACTCCAAATACGCCAAATTCGTAAAAAGCGTCGAGCTTTACGAAAATTTGGAGCTTTTAAAGGATAACGTGCGCATCATCGACACGCCCGGCATCGACGACGCGGTGGTTCTACGCGAGGAGCTGGTGCGGCGATTTATGCGGGAGTGCGACCTGATGGTGCACCTGATGAACGTCTCGCAAAGCGCCACGCAAAAGGATCTGGACTTCATCGTCTCAAGCCTGCAAAACTCCCACGCCGTGAGGCTCGCCGTGCTGCTAACGCACGCGGACGTGTTAAAGCAGGGCGAGCTAAACGAGGTTGCCGCCTACGCCAAAAAGAGCGTCGAGGAGCGTACGCGCGGCCTTGGCGTCGGGGCCGAGTTTTTCGCCGTGAGCGCTAAAAGCTATTTTGAGGGCGGGCAAAACAGCGGCGTCGAGGAGTTTAAGGAGTATCTTTACGAGACGCTTTTTGGCCCTGGCAGCCAAAAATCGCGCCTTGGCATAGAGGCGTATAAAAAGGAGCTATGGCGCGTCTGCGCGCAGTTTGCGGCGGATACGCAAAGCAAGATTTTGAAGCTAACGGGCTCAAATTTGAGCTTGTCGCAAAGGCTTTCTGAACTAAACGAGCAAAAAACTGCGCTAGATAGCCGCCTAGAGGACGTGAGATACGCGGTAAAAGAGGAACTAGAGCGCCTAGATACGGCCAAGACCGCAGCTAGCTACGAGCTTGGGCTAAAATCTCTTGCACAAACGCTAAAGCAGCGCGTCGCGGACGACGTAAACTACGCGGCCTCTAAAAAACAAAAGATCGATCCGCAGCGCCTCTCGCGCATCGCGCAAACTACGATCAAAGACGGCGTCATCGTCCTAATGCGTCAAAACCGCAACGAAATCGTACGGCAAATCGCCGCGTGCGCGCAAAATATCGCGCTAAAATTCGGCGAATTTGAGAGTAAAACGGCGGCCGCCGAGGTCTTTAGCATAAACGACTATCTGAACTCAAAAGGTATAAGCTTAGAGTGCGCCCAGGTCACAGACGCGGTGATTAGCGCGGCAAACTCGGGCGCGCAACGCGTAGCCGAGGCCGCCAAAGTGGCCGCGGAGGAGTTTTTGGGCGCCCAGCGGATCAAAAATTTCGTTTTCGAGCTTAGCGAATTTGAAAAAAGCGAGTTTAAAAAGCAGATCGAAGCCGCGCTAAAAGAGCAAGAAAAGGCGCTTGCGATCAGCGAAGAGGCGCTAAAAAACGAGCTTGCCCAGCTAGCGAAAACTAGCGGGCGGGACTTGCAGGAGCTAGAGCGCCTAAACTCGCAAAGCGAGGCGATAAATGCCATAAATTTGGAGCTGCAAAGTGTTTGAGGAGTTTATAAACGCGTATAAAACGCGGTATTTTAAGATATTTTCGGACGATTTTCACGGGCGATTTAGGCGGCTGCAAAACGAGCTAACCGAGCCCAAATTTCACCCCAGCGCCGAGCTAGAGCGCGAGCTAAATAAACTCGATCTGTTTTTATCTAGCCCGCTTACGGTCGCTATCGTCGGCCAGTTTTCTAGCGGCAAATCGACGTTTTTAAACGCACTTTTAGGTAGCGAGATTTTACCATCGGGTTTAACTCCCGTGACTTCAAAGCCGACCTTTATCAGATACGGCGCCGCGCCCGGGCTTAGCGTGCTTTACGAAAACGGCAGAGAGCTGTATCTAGGCGTCGAGGAGATCTCGCGCTTCGTCGATCAGCGCGTGTTTGGCGATGAGGTGAGTAGGCTTTGCGTCTACGCGCCCTCTGAAATTTTAAAGCTAGTAAATTTCGTCGATACGCCCGGCCTAAACTCGCTCTCAAAGGCCGATACCGCCGTCACGCACGAAGTACTAAAAGACGTCGCGGGCGTCATCTGGCTAAGTCTCGCCGACAACGCCGCGCGCGCTAGCGAAGCCGCGCAGATCGAGGAGTTTTTGTCTGGCGGGGGCAAAACGGCGATCTGTTTGCTAAATCAAAAAGATAAGCTAAGCCAGGACGAGCTTGAGCGCCTCAAAAATCACGCGCAGGCTACATACGGGCGATTTTTCGAGCGCATTATCGCAGTTTCCGCCAAGCAAGCCGTAAAAGCTCAAGCCGCGGGCGACGCGACGCTTTTAGCCGAGTCGAATTTTAGCGCGGCGATAAGCGCTATCCGCGAGCTTTTTGGCGGCGAAGAGATAAAAGAAAAATTCGTGCGCGAAAAGTGCGCTAGGCTGGTTGCCGTAAACGCTGCTCAGCACGAGCAAATCGCTAAAATTTACGAAAAAGCAGGCGAGATAATCTCCAAATTCGACGCCGAGCTGGAGTCAAATTTAAAAGCCGTGCAAGAAAATTTTAAACCGAAAATCGAGCTAGCCTTTAACGAGCTAAAACACGTCGCAAAGCTCGTCGCAGACGAAATCCTAGCTAGCCTAAAAAGCGAGAAAAAGTATAAATATTCGCCGCGAAAAACGCTGCTAAAGGGCGAGTATTTTGAAGCTAGCTCGTATGAGGCGGTGGATTTTGACAGCGACGAGGTGTTTTCAAAACTTATCTACAACGACGTGAAATTCGCCAAATTTTTTAGAACGTACAAGCGGGGCCTAAGCGCGTTGCAAGAAGAAATCGGCGCGGCGCTGGATGAAATTTACGTACGGCTGGAGCGAGAATTTATGATTTATAAATCAGAATTCGAAAACGCGCAAAAGGAGGACGAAACGCACTCCGATACCGTGTTTGCCGACGTTAGGACGTATGCGGGGCAGGTGTATAGGACGTTTTTGCGAGACTATGAGACGGCGAAATTTAAAGGGCTGCAAAAAACAGCGCTGTTTTTTGAAAAGCTAAACCTCAAAGTCGCCGCAAACTACGAAAACGCCGTTAAGATCGCCGTGTATTTTCTAAAAGAAAAGATCGCAGGCTCTATGCGCGCGCACGAGCAAAACGGCTTTGCGCTCTTTATCCCGAGCTTTGACGAGGTGCAAGACCGCGTCTTGTTGTCGTTAAATTTATACGAATTTGAAAACGAGATGCTAGGTAATGCGTCGTTTTTAAATAAAATTTTATCGGCTCTAAAGAGCGAATTTGCGCAGATAAAGAGCGAAAAACTAGACAAGGTTGCGGCTTTATCGGCCGAACACGAGAGGCTAAGGGATGAAATTTTAAAAGCTGGCGAGGGGTTTGGCGTAAAATCCTGCTTTGAGCGCGGCGATCTAAGCGATATTTGACAGCCAAGTTAAAATTTGCTCCCAAACGGGCTTTTTGTTCTCGTCCTTGAAGCCTAAAAGTAGCTTGATGAATTTAAAAACGAAAATAACGAGCAGGAAAATATACGTGATGAAAATGCCGACTAAAATTTCTTCGAAATACTCTTTTGATATAAAGTAGATGAGCGCACACAGCGGAGCGCAAATGGCTGCGATACCTAAAAATAGCTTGACTTGGCGTAGTAAAAAATCACTCATGCTTGATAACCTTTTCAAATTTGAGTAGCTAGGGCTGCATAAATTTAAATCGCTTGCCAAATTTTCGCTAGCCGAGCTGCAAATTTAACGCTTAAATTTGCAAAAATGCGCGATAAAGCCGAGCGTATAACTCAATTTTAGAGCAAGCGCAGTCAAATTTAACAAAAACGTTAGGCTAAATTTAATCCGCCGCGCTCCAAATTTAGCCAAATTTACCCGTCAAACCCGACTTTCTTATCCTCGCCGAAATTTGAGCTCATCTCGCGTTTGATCTCGCTTTCAAAGTCGCCCATCGTAAATATCCCGTCCTCGCGCACGGCGACTTTTAGCGCGGTATTTTTGAGCGCGAGCATGATTTGAGCGCCGCTTAGCTCAAATTTAGCCAGCTGTTTGACGTCGAAATTTTCCTCAAAGCTCGCATTTTCGGGTAGCACTTTGCGCCAGATCGCAAGGCGAGCGGCGAGGTCGGGCTTTTTAAACTCGATCTTATAATCAAACCTGCGAGAAAACGCGATATCTAGGCTTTGCAAGAAGTTCGTCGTAGCTATGAGCACGCCCTCAAACCGCTCGATTTGCTCCAAAAATATATTTTGCATTTGATTGTGCATCTTGTCCGCGCCGCTACCGCCCTCGACGCGCGTGCTTAGAAACTGATCGGCTTCGTTTAGCAGCAGCACGGGCTCGCTCTTGCTTTTGACGCAGATTTCTTTGTAGGTGTCGAAAATTTTACGCACGTTTTGCTCGCTCTCGCCGACGTATTTACTCAAAATTTTAGAGCAGTCAAAGCTAAGAACCTGCTTTTTTAGGCTCTTTGCAAGGCTTAGCGCGCTCATGGTTTTGCCCGTACCCGGCGGCCCGTAAAAGATGATTTTGGCGTCTACGTTCTTGCGCGACTTGATGCCCCAGCTAGATAGACGCGCCAGTACGCGGCGGTCTACTTGCTTTAGGATTGCGTCCAGTAGCTCCTTTACCTTGACGTCCAGCACGACGTCGTTTATGTCGGTCGATGGTTCGATGAGCTCAAAGATTTCCTGCTCTTTTACGAGAGTTTCTAGCGCTAGTTTTTTGCTTTTGCTCTCGGTTTTTGGGTGCATTACGCTTTGTAAAATTTCGTCGGTTATGTAAAACGTCCTGCTAAAGCCGCCGTAAGCGTTTAGCGACTCGTCGTAGTCGATGAGGCCGTTTTCGATTAGTTTTGAGCCCTCATCTAGTAGGGAGCGATTTTTGATGCGTTCAAATTCGTCTGCGCTTAAAATCCCCACAAGTGCGTTTAGATCGCGGTTTGCGTCCGTTTCGCCGACGTATTCTTCCTTTAAAAGTGCGAGGAAAATCAGCTGTTCTTTGTCGTTTAGCGCGTTATCTTTGAAAATTTGATCGACGGAAATCGAAATCTTGCTTAAATTTAGCCGTTTTTCGATGATAGATTCTAGCTCTTTCACGTCTTTTTCGAGGCGGCTTTTGGCGTCGCTTGAGACGTTTTTGCTAAAAAACGAGAGCTTGCCGTAAAGCTCCACGCGCAAAAACTGATCTTTTAGATAATCAAGATGATCGGCGTAGGGCGCGACTGCGGGCAGCGTAAGCCCAAACTCGCCCTCTTCTAAAATTTTAAGAAAAAGCGGCGAGAGCGAGATCTCGCTGTGAAGCAGACTGAGTAAATTTGAGCCCGCACCATCTGCGTTAGGGTTTTTAAAGATAGAAAAGCCCTGCACGATCCAGCCGCTTTCTAGCAGGTTTTTTACGTCCGTAAGGCCTGCTAAAAATTTATACTCCTCGCTGCCAAAAACCGCGCAAAGCACGTCGTAGGCGCTACTTTGCGGAGTGCCCTCTACGTAGTTTTTGCTCAGGTGGCGTAAAATTTTCGCCTCGTTTTCGCTACATTTTATAAGCGAGGAAATTTTAGAATTTTGCTCGCCGCCGATAAACTCTATCAAAAACCGCACTAAATTTCACCCTTTATCTGATCCTTTAAAACGCGCTTTAGCACCTTGCCCGTCGCGTTTTTAGGCAGCTCGTCTTTAAAATAAATCGTCTTTGGAATTTTAAAATTCGCCAAGTGTTTTTTCAGATGCGCGCGTATATCTTTTTCGTCCAGGCTCATATTTTCTTTAAACTGGATAAACGCCGTAACCTCCTCGTCCGCGTGTTCGTCTCTGACGCCGATAACCGCGGCGGCTTCGACTTGGGGCAGTTTAAATAGCACCTCCTCGATCTCGCGCGGGTAGATGTTGATACCCTTTGAGATGATGAGGTCTTTTTTGCGGTCGACGATAAAGATATAGCCCTCCTCGTCGATCTTAACAAGGTCGCCCGTGCGCAGCCAGCCGTTTACGATTGTCTCGTCGGTGGCGTCTGGCATATTTAGGTAGCCCTGCATCACGCAGTCACCTTTTACGATTAGCTCGCCGACCTCGCCTGCGGGCAGCTCCATCATCTCGTCGTTTATGCATTTTACTTCGTAGCCGGGCAGCGGCAAGCCGACGCTTGAGATTTTTTGTTTTTGCATCGTATTTGCCGATACGATAGGCGAGCATTCGCTAAGGCCGTAGCCCTCTATCAGCACTGCGCGCGGAAATTTGACGCGAAAATCGGTAATAGTCTGCTCGGCCAAAGGCGCTCCGCCGCTGATGAAAATCCTAATGCAGTTAAACCAGCGAAAATACCACGGGATTCTAGCTTTTCCGATAGCCGTATAGATCGCCGGTACGCCTAAAAATACGGTCGCGCGCTTGAGCAGGACTTGTTTTAGGACGTTTGAAAACGGGAAAATGGACTTTACTAAAATAAGCGAACACGCCGAAAATATCGGTAGCAGCACCATCGCCGTGAGGGTAAAGCTGTGAAACATCGGCAAAAACACGGCAAATCTATCCTTCGTGCGTACGTGAAAGACCTCTTGCGCGCCCTGGACGTTTGAGATGAGGTTGCGGTAGCTGATCATCGCGCCCTTTGGCTTGCCCGTGGTGCCTGAGGTGTAGAT
The DNA here is from genome assembly GCA_963515555.1 of uncultured Campylobacter sp. Classification (GTDB taxonomy): domain Bacteria; phylum Campylobacterota; class Campylobacteria; order Campylobacterales; family Campylobacteraceae; genus Campylobacter_A. The sequence continues at coordinate 41,159 of CAUPXB010000006.1, forward strand.
GATGTGGGCTAGGTCGTCAAGCTTCGGTCGGTCGGTCAAATTTAGCTCTATACGGCAGTTTAGCGCGTGCGCGTAGCTGATGTTGTTTTCGTCAAATTCGGCTCTATCTCCGATCCAGACGATCTTTTTGATCGCGGTTTTGCTATCTAGCCCTTTTATCTCTTTTGCGAGTTCGACCGAAGCAAAGAGAAATTTCGCCCCGCAGTCGTTTATGATGTATTCGAATTCTTCGTATTTTAAGAAGGTATTTATCGGCACGGCCACGGCGCCAAGCAGCGTGATGGCAAAGTAGCTAGCGATAAACTCCGGCGAGTTATTTACGATCATCGCGACGCGGTCGCCTTTTTTTATGCCCATACCTTGCAAAAACGCAGCCAACGTAAATGCATTTGCGCGTAGCTGATTGTAGCTTATCTTGCTGGTTTCTGTATAGATCGCGATGCCGCCGCCGTTTTTATCGACCGCGGCGTTTAGCATTTCCTCGAAATTTTCGTAAGGGTAGTTCATGGCCGCGCCTTAAAATTTATATTTCACGTTCAAATTTATCGCCTGAGCGTTGCCGCGCTCAAATTTGCCGTTTGGATAAAGCCCCGACGCGTTTGAGTAGTAGTGCACGTCGCGCGCCTTTCTGTCTTGATAGAAATAGCTAGCTCCCAGCTCCAAAGCGTCTGTAAATTTGTAGTTAAAGCCCGCTGCATAGATGACGGCTTTGGTATCGGGCAGGTCAAAGCCCGTAGTGTCGGCCCTAGAGGCTGCCTCGTCAAACGTAACCGCGCCCATCAGGCGGAGTTTGTCCGTCGCGTCGTGCGCTACGCCGATTCGGTAGGCGTTGCTGTCCTTCCAGTCGCGCTTTTTAGATGCGTCAAATGCCGCAAAAAACGGATTGCGGTAGTGTGCGGCCGAGGCGCCAGGGTAGTTGAAGTCAAGCTCTTTCCACGCCGACCAATAGGTTCTCTCAAAGTCAAATAGCAGCGTCGTTTTTGCGATTTTGTACGATAGGGCTAAATTTAAGCTCGCAGGTAGCGGTACGGATAGCTTTGCGCTACCGCTATACGAGCCGCTCGGAAATGCCCCTCTCGGGTGCGCCGGCGCGCTGATGTCGGTGTCGCCTTTTAGATTCATATTTACTTTCGAGCGGTAGGTGGCCGCTAGGCTCAAATTTGAAGTCGGTTTATAGGTGATTGCTGCATTATAGCCGAAATTTACGCGGTCGCCTTTGATGTCTTGCGAGGCGGGTAGGGCGCCAGGCACCTCCTGCACGGCCTCTCCTCTAGCGTAAACGGCGCGAAGGCCAAAACCTAGCGCGATGTTATCGGTTAGCGCGTAGGCGACGCTAGGATTTACCTCGATCACCTTTAGATCAAATTTTTTAGAGGTGGCTTTAGGTAGATTTTCATCCCATCTCATCGACATTCCCGCAGGCACGACGACCGAGAGGCCAAAGCGCCAGTCATCAAACTGCGGCGTCACGAAGTGAAACGTGGGCACGAGTGCGGTCGCTCTTTTAGATGTTAGTTTGTCGCCGTTATAGTGTCTATACTTCGTCTTTGACATGCGCAGGTAGGTTAGCGAGCTTTCTAGATAATGTCCGCCGTCTAAAAATATCATATTTGCCGGGTTATTATAGGCTGCGTCGGGACCGAAGCTCGTCGCGACGTTTGAGTTTAAAAGCGCGATGCTATCGCCGCTTTGCTCGGGGATTTTAAAGCCTGCTGCATTTAGACAGCAGCAAGCCGCTAGGCAAACTCCGATATATTTTCTCATTTACTCTCCTTTAAAGTTTCTTAAAATTTTTATCTCGTCCGCCCAGATGTTCTCGTCGATCGTCTCTAAAACTAGCGGGATATCGTCCGTGCGGGGGTCGTTTATGATATTTTCAAATGTTTTTAAGCCCAAAAAGCCCTTTCCTAGGCTCTCGTGGCGGTCCTTTTTGCTGGCTAGGTCAAATTTCGTATCGTTTAGATGCATGCCGCACAGCATATCGCGCCCGACTATCTCGTCAAATTCGCCCATCACGCGCTCGTAGTCATCCCTGATATCGTATCCAGCGGCAAAGGTATGACAGGTGTCGAGACAGACGCCGATCCTGCTTTTGTCTATACAGCGTTTGATGATATAGGCTAGGTGTTCAAATTTAAAGCCCAAATTTGAGCCTTGACCCGCGGTATTTTCGATGACTAGCTTTACATTTTGGCTATTTTCTAACAGGAAATTTACCGAGTTTGCGATATTTTCTAGGCAAGTTTCGGGCGAAATTTCATTTAGATATGAGCCTGGATGAAAATTTATCATCACTAGACCTAGCTCTTCTACGCGGTAAATTTCGTCCAAAAAGGCGTTGATAGACTTTTGGCGCTGCTCGGCGCTCGGATGGCCTAAATTTATAAGGTAGCCGTTGTGCGGCAAAACGTGCCTGGGCTCAATGCCGGCTGCTTTTAAATTTTGCTTAAATTTGGAGATATTTTCTGGGGTTAGCGGCTTGGCTTCCCATTGACGCTGATTTTTGACGAACATCGCAAACGCGTTCGCGCCGATATTTGCCGCATTTAGCGGAGCGTTTTCTACGCCGCCCGCGATGCTGACGTGCGCGCCGATAAATTTCATTGAAGCTCTTTTATGATGATTTTTATGCGGTTTTTAGCGTCGAAAAAGCTGATATTTTTACCGCAAACTTCGTATTTTATTGAATATTTACTTATATCTTGTATAAAACCGCACGAATTTGTCATTACATTTATGCCGTCATATAGCGGTTTGCGCTCCAAAATTTCCGCGAAAAAGTCGTCGTATCTCTCCTCCAAAAAGAACTTTTTGTTAAATTCTTTTTTCTCAAAACACGCGCCGTTCATGCAAATTTTGTCGTTTATTTTGAGATTTACCGTATTTACGCCCGAGCTGTAAATTTGCAAATTTAGCTGATTTGCGGTTTTGTGCAGGAAGCCCACGTCATTGATTTTTAGCGGCGGAGTGAGGATGGTGACGGTAAATTTGTCTGATGACTTTTGGCTTTGTAGTGCGGCGCAACCGCCAAATGCAAGGCACGCGAGCGCAGCTAAAGCAAAGTTTGTAAATTTTTTCATGATTTTTTATCCTTGATTTAAGCTATTTTTTATTATCTTTAATGTAAAATCCCATTTCCGCTAATTTGTGGCCCCTTCGTCTAGCGGTTAGGACATCGCCCTTTCACGGCGGTAACACGAGTTCGAGTCTCGTAGGGGTCACCACTTCATTTTAAATTTCACAAAAGATTTTAATTTTATCCGCTTATCGCTTAAACGCCCTTTATCTAAGATAATTTTTCTTAAATTCGGTTTTTCTGAAAATTTATCTGCCTAGCCGTTTGTTGCGTATTTTGCAAAATCAAATTTCATCGCGGCAAATTTAACCGCTGCCAAATAAACCAAAATCCGTCAAATTTAATCGCCTCAAAATGCAAATATTCGTGCGTTAAAATCGTCAAATTTGATCCCCAAACGCCCGCGCCCGCCCGCTCAATCAAATTTAAACCCGTTTTGGCTATAATCGCGCCCTAAATTATAAAAAAGGAAAAAAATGTTCGATTGGATTTTTTCGCCCGAGGCGTGGCTGTCGCTCGTGACGCTAACGGGGCTTGAGATTGTGCTTGGTATCGATAACATCATATTTATCGCGATTTTGGTCGGCAAGCTCCCGCCTGAGCAGCGCGACAAAGGCCGCATTTTAGGGCTTTCGCTTGCGATGCTAACGAGGATTGCACTTTTGCTTTCACTATTTTGGATTATGAAGCTTACCAAGCCGCTATTTAGCGTGTTTGACTTTACGATCACGGGGCGCGATTTGGTGCTGATTTTAGGCGGACTTTTCCTTATCGGTAAGTCCACGCTAGAGATCCACTCAAGCGTCAGCGGCGAGCACGAGGAGCACTCGGCGAGCAAGGGGCATGCGAGTTTTTGGGTCGTTATCGCCGAGATTGCGGTGCTTGACATCGTCTTTTCGCTCGATAGCGTCATCACCGCGGTGGGTATGGCAAACCATATCGAGATCATGATCCTAGCCGTGATGCTTGCGGTGGGCGTGATGATGTTCGCGTCTAAGGGCATATCAAATTTCGTCGACAACAACCCGACGATCAAAATTCTCGCGCTTGCATTTTTGATCCTGATCGGCTTTACGCTTGTGGGCGAGGGGCTTGGTATGCACGTGCCTAAGGGCTACGTTTACTTTGCGATGGCGTTTTCTCTGGGCGTGGAGCTCATCAACATCTACGCTCGCAAAAAGTCTGCAAAACGCGCGCAAGAGGCTCAAAAGTAAAATTTAAGCCTTTAAATTTGCTTTTGAGCGTGCATGGCGGCAAATTTGACGCTTCGGCTTTTTGAGGCGTCAAATTTGAACACGGACGCAGGCGATAAATTTAAAAGAGCAAAGGAGCTAGCGTGGACGTAAAAGGCGAATTTTTAGAGATTTTAGAGGGGCTTAGGAGCGAAAAGCTGGCGGCATTTTCGCAAAAACTCATCAAAAGCCCCGAAATTTTAGGCGTAAAAACTCCCGAGCTAAGACGCCTAGCAAAGCGAAATTTCGCTCGGCTAAATTTAAAGCAGATCGCCGAATACGAGCCCTTTTTTCATGAGGAGTTTATGTTAAAGGGCTTTTTGATAATGCTCGTTAAAGATGACGAAGCTAAATTTAAGCTAGCTAGCGAGTTTATCAAAACGATGCCAAACTGGGCGGTGACGGACGGCTTTGAGCCTAAATTTGAGGGCGCACGCTACGTAGATGCGCTGCTAAAGCAGGCTCTAGGCTCAAATTTAGAATACGAAAAGCGATTTTTCTACGTTTATTTTATGCGCAATTTTGGGGCGCTTTCACTGGAGCGGTTTTTTGAAATTTGCGCCGAGGAAAAGGACGAGCGATACTATGTGCAAATGGCGGCTGCTTGGTGTTTAGCCGAGGTTTTTATCAAATTTGACGGCGCGGGGCGAGAGCTACTGGAGAGCGGGCGACTGAGCAAATTTACGCACAATAAAACGATCTCAAAGATCCGCGACAGCTACCGCGTGCCAAAAGAGGTAAAAGACGCGCTTTTGGAGCTCAAAATCAAGTGAATCTCACAAAAGAGCCTATAAACAAGCTCGTGCTGCGCCTAGCCGCGCCCGCGGGCGTCGCGATGAGTTTTAACACGCTTTATAACGTGACGGGCGTGTTTTTTGCCGCGCGCATCTCGACGCAGGCGCTGGCGGGCTTTTCGATGAGTTTTTTGCTCTATATCAGCGTCGTGGGCGTGGGGCTTGGCTTTGGCTCGGCGCTAACTGCGCTTGTGGGCAACGCACTTGGCGGAGGCAAGGACCGTCTAGCTAAAATTTATGCCGCAAAGGGCGTGTTTTTCGTGTTTCTTTGCGCGCTTTTTATGGGGCTTTCGGGCTTTATTTTTACTCCGCATCTACTTAAAATTTTAGGCGCGAACGAGGAGTTTTTACGCGAAGCCATGGCGTATAACCGCGTGATATTTCTTGCTTCGCCGTTTTTCTTACTCATAAAATCCCTAAACGGCGTGCTGGTGGCTACAGGCGACACAAGGAGCCTACGAAACTGGCTTTTTGCGGGACTTTTTATAAATTTGGGCTTTTGCTTTTTTTATGTGGATTTTTGCGGACTGGGTATCGGCGGGATAGCCTTAGCGACGGCTTCGGTGCAGCTCCTTGGTTCGCTATTTTTAGGCGTCAAAGTCGCAAAAACGGGCATGATAAATTTTTTAAATTTACGCTCATTTGCGCCCGAGCTCGCCATCTACAGCAAAATTTTAGCCCAAGCCTTGCCCGCGTGCCTAAACTACCTATCGATGTCGCTTGGCGGGCTCGTGCTTATGCACTTTATCAGCCGCTACGGCACGCATGCGGTCGCAGGCTATGGTCTAGCGCTACGTATCGAGCAGATCGTCATGCTGCCGACGACTGGCATCGCATCGGCGGTTCTTGGTATCGTATCGCAAAACTTCGGCGCGCGCGAATATGCCAGAGTGCGCGGCTGCTACGCCTATGCGGTCAAATTTTTAGCGCTTTACTGCATTTTTGCGGCGGCTTTTTGCCTTGGGCTCGGCGGGATTTTGGTCGGCTTTTTTGACGAAACGCCCGAAGTCGTAAACGCGGCAAAAAGCTATTTTGCGGTAAATTCGCTAGCGTTTATAGGCTACGCACTCATAAATCTCTCCGGCTCGACGCTTCAAGGCGTAAAAAGACCCGCGGCGGTTTTTGTTTTAAATTTTACTCGCCAGATAGTCCTGCAAATAGCGCTCTATTCGCTCGTGGCAGATGTTTTTGGCGGCGAGTTGCAAGATATTTTTAAGGCGATGTTTTTTAACGTTTGGCTGATCGGGCTAACTTTTTTCTTTTATACAAAATTTGTTCTTAGCCGAGTTTGCGCGACTTGAAGCAAAAATTTTCGCAAATTTTCAAATTTAAGCTTATTTTTCTTGACATAGCGTATTTTTTTGGCTACAATGCGCCTTTTCAATAAGTAGGCTAAACTCGCAATGCCTCGGGGTGTAGCGCAGGCTGGTTAGCGCATCTGGTTTGGGACCAGAGGGCCGAAGGTTCGAATCCTTTCACCCCGACCATTTGTTAGATGGTGAGTGTAGCTCAGTCGGTTAGAGCATCAGATTGTGGTCCTGAGGGTCGTGGGTTCGATTCCCATCACTCACCCCACTTGGGCGCTCGTAGCTCAATTGGATAGAGCGACAGACTTCGGATCTGTAGGTTATGGGTTCGACTCCTATCGGGCGCGCCACTTTGTTTTTATGCGCTCATAGCTCAGCTGGATAGAGCAACGGCCTTCTAAGCCGTAGGCCTCAGGTTCGAATCCTGATGGGCGTACCACTTTATTATTGTTGTGCGGATGTGGTGAAATTGGCAGACACGCCAGACTTAGGATCTGGTGCCCCACGGCGTGAAGGTTCAAGTCCTTTCATCCGCACCATCCAAAATTCCCTAAAATACGATGCTTCAAGACTTAAGCTTTCAAAAGGTAACCCAAACTTCTTATTTTTTATTTTTCAAATTTATTTCTCTCTGATTTATTTAATATTCTAGAGTATCCTATATTGGCCCATTTTACCATTAGAGGTTTTGCTTTGACAGGTTGCCTGAATACTATTTTTGTAATTATGTCTATAGTGCTCAGGCGTTGCAAAGTATAACGCTTAATTCTAGTAATATTTAAGAACGCAAAAAACAAACTGTAGTATAATGGCGGTAAATAAAAAATACATCGAGGGGCTAAAATGGTAAAAGTGGGATTTAATAACTTTAAGGCATTTGGAGAAAATTTGCAGAAATTTTCAGATAAGCCGATAACTTTAGTATATGGCCCTAATAGCTCCGGGAAATCAAGTTTTTTGTACGCTATGATTTATAGAGAACATCTTTTAGGCGGTGGAGATATAAATCTTAAAAGGTCAAATTTTACAGGAGACGAGCTGGACTTGGGCTGACTTGAAAATTTTTATCCACAAACACGATACCAATAGGACAGTAATATCATATGCGTATTAATTTGCGGGCAGCAAAGGAGACTATACTATATACGGCAAAGAAGGCAAGAATATAATGGATCGATACGAGATTTACCGCATAGTCCATAAAAATAAATATGTCACATAGGAGCAAATTTGCGTCTGAAATACTTTTGTATAATAGTTTTTCTAATCTGGCTCTGTATATTTATTGCCTTGCTATCTGCATATAGAATTTCGGCAATCTTAGAAGCGCTTGATTTTAGCGATAAAAACCTGACGCAAAGAGAGATCGTAGAGTTAAATTTAAAAGATTACCTAAAAAAGCTTCACTACTTAGATAATTATCCACAAATAGATTTCGGCAAGATGGCGGATATTCACTTAGACAAAAACGGCTATGAGAGAGTAAGATTTTCATGGTGCAACGGCGATAAATATCCTGATGACAGATGCGAATTTTGGAAGCTGGATAAAAGGCTAAATTTCGACTATCTTATGAATATGGGCTCCAAAATTTGCAAAGACGGCAAACCTATACAAAACGCCGAAGAGATTGTAGAAAACGATGAAGTCTTAAAGCTACAGCTCTTTTATCCTTGGGAGCAAAAGCATTTGATTGACGAAGATGGAAATTTTATAGAGAATTTTATATATATGAGGTTTGGAGATGGCGCCAACCACTCATTCGACCTATTTACTGATTTTGTATTTATAAGTAAAAATGACATACAATTACCAATTATGCACGAAACAAAAACTAAAAAATTTGACATAATTACTCCAGAAAACAGATGTTATAGAAGGCTTTTAGACTCTATATTTAAGGATATATTTTATCAACAAAAAAAGAGCATATACCCGTTTTGCTATAACTATAAAAAGATAATTGATGAAAATATGGATTGCAATAGAGAATATATATTTTCTTTCATTTCAATATACGACAAGGGAAACAATCTCGATTATAAAACGATATTTTATAATAAAAACTTATACGATTATAAACATGCGATGGACATACTTTTCAAACAATACCAAAATTTAAAGGATCAAAAGAATAAGATAAATTTTAACTCGCAAGGAGAAGCAATGAAGCTAGATATTAATTTAGGCTCAAAATTTGACTAAATTTATGCCGTGAGGCACCATCTATTTTAGATGCAAATATGATATAGATTAATATAATTTAAAATATTTTGCTATAAAATTTTCATAAAATTTAACTATTTACATCGCCAAAAGGAGATTGCTGTGGGTTAAATTTTAAACGACACTCTAAGTCAAATTTATGAAAATTTAGGCGAAGAAATAGAAAATTTAATCGTGTAGTTCGTCGCGGTCGGGCTGTTTTTCACGCGCATAAAGCTAAGTAACGGCGTTTACGGGGTGAGCTGAATTTTGCCAAAGTCATTCCATTAGGCCGTTTGCTGCGCGTTACAAACTGCGATAATGCCAAATTTCGGCAACATCTGCGGCAAAACGTAAAAACACTTCTAAAAGATTTATCTAGCGATAGCCCTATCAAAAAAACCATCGCCGTAGCCGCCCTAAACGCGCTTTCACAGACGTGCTACGAATGCTCGGTTGGTCCGTATGCGACCAAATTTAAGGCCAATCCTTTTTAAGAACTAGCTATCAAGCGCGGCTCGTTTAGCGTGATCGTGGGCGCGCTGGTGTCTTGCGTTAAATTTATAATAAAAAATTGCCTGGATTTTTGCGTTATGAAGTTTGGTAAGAGCGCACTAAAAGGCGATGAGCTTAAGTATTTTATCCCGCAAGAATGCGCCGCGGACGCGATCGGGGCGGCCGATAAACTCGTCATAACCGGCGTCACGCTGCTAAACGATATGCTAGAGGACATCTCGGCTGGCAAAAATAGCGGCGCCGAAGCTTATTGTCGTAGAGCTGGTCGTGTCGATGCCTTAAAGGTGCTTTGTGATATAGACGTGAGTCATGTGGGCGGCGTCCATACTACGCATGCGGACGAGGTTTTAGACGTGATCGCGCAGGCCGGCTACGGGTATTATGTTTCTAGAAAATTTACAGAAAAACTCGTGATGGGTCGCGAGGGTCAGGCTTCTAAAATTTAGAAATTTAGCGACACGAATACATAAGGCCAAATTTGACCAAATTTGATGATTGATTTTTTGGCTTAGAGGGCGATTTTATTTCGGTGCAAAATAGGCGACTTAACATCAAATTTGAGATTTACGCGGATAAAATCGGTTCTAAATTTATGCAAATTTACGAGAGTTTCGTCAAATTCAAAAAATTAAAAAACCGTACAAAAGGCCGAGCAAAGCGCCCGACCCAAAGTTGCATTAAGCGAAATATTAATAAAACGAACTAACCTTGCCCGTCAAATTTACCATGATATTTTTCATCTGAGTGTAGTGCTCAAGGATGATTTTGTGCGTTTCGCGGCCGATGCCCGAACTCTTATAGCCGCCAAACGGGCTGCCCGCCGGGATCTGGTTGTAGCAGTTTATCCACACGCGGCCCGTCTCCATCGCGCGAGCGGTGCGGATAGCGCGAGTGATGTCCTGCGTGAAGACGCCTCCGCCTAGGCCGTATTCGCTGTCGTTTACCATCTTGATGAGCTCGTCCTCGTTTTTAAATTTGATCACGACGCCCACAGGGCCGAAAATCTCCTCTCGCGCCACGCGCATATCGTTGCTCACGTCCACTAGCAGCGTCGGCTCGACAAAGCTATCTCCCGCAGCCGCGAGCTTGCCTCCGACGGCGATTTTGGCGCCTTCTTTGACGCCGATGTTGATGTACTCGACGATCTTGGCGGCTTGTTTGGCGTTGATTTGAGAGCCCATTTGCGTTTTTGGATCGAGCGGATCGCCAACTTTTAGATTTTTAAATTTCTCCACAGCAGCGGCGATAAATTTGTCGTAAATTTTCTCCTCGACAAATATCCTGCTGCCCGCGCAGCAAACTTGTCCTTGGTTAAACAAAATGCCCATCTGGACGCCGTCTAGAGCCAGATCAAAGTCTGCGTCGGCGTAGATGATGTTGGCTGATTTGCCGCCTAGCTCGAGCGTTGCGGGGATGATTTTTTCAGCCGCCGAGATAGCGATCTCGCGTCCGATCTCGGTCGAGCCGGTAAATGCGATCTTGTCGATGCCGCTGTGTTTTTGCAAAAACGCTCCTGCGCCGCTGCCTTTGCCCGTGATCACGTTTACGACGCCTTTTGGCAGCACGTCTTTGATGAGGCGCATTAGCTCTAGCACGCTCAGACTGGTTTCAGACGACGGTTTTAGCACGCTCGTGTCGCCGGCTGCGATGACCGGAGCTAGCTTCCACGCCGCCATCAAAAACGGGAAATTCCACGGCACGATCTGCGCTACGACGCCGATAGGCTCGCGCAAGATTAGCGAGAGGTGCTTTTCCTCGAGCACGTTTGCGCTGCCCTCTTCACCCTGGATCACGCCGGCAAAATACCTAAAATGCTCCGCCGCGTACGGCACGTCCACGTTTAGCGTCTCGCGGATAGGCTTGCCGTTATCCATCGTCTCGACCGCGGCCAAAAAGTCCTTGTTTGCGTCGATTATATCGGCGATTTTGAGCAAAATTCTGCTTCGCTCGCTCACCGTGCTATGGCGAAACGTCTTAAACGCTTCTCGAGCGGCCTTGACCGCGGCGTCCACGTCCTCTTTGCTCGCGTCCGCGATCGCGGCTAGCTTTTTGCCGGTGGCGGGATCAAACGTATCTAGCGTCTTGCCGCTGCTTGCGGGGACGAATTCTCCGTTTATAAAAAGGCCGTATTTTTCTTGTAACTTAACCATTTTTTCTCCTTGAAAGATTATTTAATAACTGAAATATTACTCCTCGAATATAAATAATTTGATAATTAGAAAATAATCGTTATCAAAAATTTGAGCAAAAATTTGACGGGATTTTAGGTTAAATTTGAGGGAATATTTTAAATTTGAGTCGCTAAGACCAGCGTCTTTAAGATGCTAAAATTTAGTTGTCAAATTTATATTTTACTTCTTTATTAAGGGGGAAGGGGCTTGAATTACGAAGTCGCTCCCCACCCCCTTTAATCCCCCTCCCCCCTACGACGCTTTTAGTGTGGCGACAAGGCTTTGCTCTACGAGCAAAGCGTCGCAAATTTTAAATTTGAGTTTTCAAGATACGGGTCTCGGTGGGTAAAATTTGCAAATTTGACTTCAAATTTGAGCGTAAAACGATAAGGTGAAGTATTTTTGTTCTAGACGAGGCGCTTTTAAATTTGGCGACGGGAGTTACCTCGTCGGTAATGACCTAGCCAAATTTAAAAGTAACGAAGTATAGGGCAAAAAGACGAGCCGCAATCACTTCACAAGATCAGCCAAAACCTTCGCCGCATGCTCCTTTGCCTTCACGCTCTTATACACTTTCGCGATCTTACCGTCTTTGCCGATCACAAACGTAGAGCGCGCGATACCCAGATACTCTTTGCCGTAATTTTTCTTCACTTGCCAGACGCCGTAGAGTTTGGCGACTTCGTGCGTAGGATCGCTTAGCAGGATGTGCTTTAGGCTCTGTTTTTGCGCAAAGCCGGCGTGCGACTTGACGCTATCGGGACTAACGCCCACGATCACGGTGTCTTTGGCTATAAAGTCGTCGTAAAGCGCGCTAAATTCGCATGCTTCGGTCGTGCAACCCGGGGTGTTGTCCTTTGGATAAAAGTACAGCACGACGTTTTTGCCGACGAAGTCTTTTAGGCTGACGCTTACGCCGTCGCTGTTTTCTAGGCTAAACTCCGGCGCCGTATCGCCCGCTGCTAGCGTGATTTTTCGCTCCAAATCCTCTTTTGAAAATTCGCTCATTTTTGCTCCTTTCTAATCTCCTCAAGCGTCTTGCCGCCCGAGCCTATCGAGCTTGCGTCGTATGTCTCGATATAAATTTGCACGCGCTCGCGACTTTTGCCCAGCACGCGCACCATAGTTTCGGTCATCTCTTCGACTAGCTTTTGCTTTTGCTCTTTTGTCGGCTCCGGGCCTGCCATTTTTACGTTTATGAAAGGCATTTTTTCTCCTTAAATTTGATAAATAGAGGCTAATTATATCAAAATTTAATCAGTTGCCCAGCTCGTTTGCGCGTTAAAATTTAAGCCTTTATATTAATATTTATCTTTAAATTTGATATTTAAGTAAAATCTAAAGCTAGTGTGATTATTATGTGATTTGATAGTAGTAAAATTAGCTAAATTTATCCCAAAAGGAGCGAATATGCGTAAGAATTTTTTCGGTTCTATCGTTTTGGCTGCGGCCTTGGCGGGCGGCGCGTTTATAGCGTTGCCGCAGACGGCAAGCGCTGCGGTGCTAGCGCATCACGTGAAGGTGCAGGGCGAGCTTGGCTCGGTGTTTATCAACCCTTACGACGTGGCGCCTCTGACCGCTATCATCGATCGCGCGGGCAAGGACATCAAGGATATCCACGTGCGGGTGCTGGGTAAACCGGGCGGCGGCATCGACATCGCCTATAACGTCTCCGAGCATGCGCTGCTGACGCACGACGGCGTGCCGATCTGGGGGCTGTATCCGGACTATCTAAACGAGGTCGAAGTAAGCTACGTTTTTAACGGCGAAAAGAAGGTCGAAAAGTATAAAATTTACGCTCAGCCGATCGTGACGTATAGCCGCGATTATAGATTTAGCCACATGCAAAAGATGAAGGTCAAAAAGGTCGATCCAGCGTTTAAAAACAGGCTCTATCTCATCAATAATACCATAACGAGCGTCTATAAGCCGCTTGATTGGAAAAACGGCGGTGCCGCTAGCTGGAATGATTTCACTGAAAATTTCGTCGTCGATACGCAGGGCGAGGTCAGATGGTATCTGGATTATCAGAAATTTTACGACCGAAGCGAACGCAGAGTGATGGACGGCGGCATGATGATGGGCTTTCATCAGCTTCCAAACGGCGATCTGAGCTGGGGCATGGCGCAGCGATATATGCGCTACGATATGATGGGCAAAGAGGTGTATAATCGCGAGCTGCCGCGCGGCTACATCGACCTTAGCCACGAGGTGATGCCGCTAAAAAATGATCACTTGCTGCTTCGCGTGGGTAAATACAACTACCACCACGCAGACGGCAGGCTCTCGCACACGATCAGAGATCACATCATCGAAGTGGACGGCAGCGGCAAGGTCGTGGACGAGTGGGATCTGAATGAAATTTTCGGCAAAAACGTCTACCGCAGCAACCTCATCAAGGCTCTTGACGCCCGCGCGGTGTGCCTAAACATCGACATGGACGCCAAAGAGATCAAAATCAGCGACGATCTGCCTTTTGGCGACGTGACCTCGACCGGCACTGGACGCAACTGGGCGCACGTAAATTCGATCTCATACGATCCTAGCGACGACGGCATCATCCTCTCGCTTCGCCACCAAGGTATCGTCAAGATCGGTCGCGACAAAAAGGTAAAATGGATCCTAGCATCGCCTGAGGGCTGGAGCGCGGACTTTAAAGAAAAAGTGCTAGTGCCCGTGGATAAAAACGGCAACAAAATCAAATGCGAAAACTCAAGGTGCGAGGGCGACTTCGACTGGTCGTGGACGCAGCACACCGCGTGGCTCACTCCGCGCTACGATAACAAGGGCCCAGTTAAGCACATCAGCGTATTTGACAACGGCGACGGCCGCGGTATGGAGCAGCCTGCGCTAAAAGAGGAAAAATACTCTCGCGCGGTCGAGTACAAGATCGACGAGAAAAAGGGCACGGTCGAGCAGACGTGGGAGTTTGGCAAGGAGCGCGGATTTGACTTCTATAGCGCGGTTACTAGTGTCGTGGAGTGGCAAAAGGATAAAAGCACGTACTTCATCTCAAGCTCAAACGTCTATCTGCTAAAGCCTGATAAGACGATCAAAATGGTGCTCGTGGAGATCGATCCGAAGACAAATGACGTCAAATTTGAGATGGACGTGGAGTCTGCATCGAGAGATGACGTAGCCTACCGCGCGATGGTGATCGATCCGAATATCTTTGAATATTAAAATTTGACCTTTCCGGTTTAGTTTTTCTAGCCACCGCCAAAACTCGGCGCGCGACTGGATTCGGTAATTACGCGGCGAGTTAAATTTGAAAGAAAATTTGGCTTGCCGCTTTGTTTAAATTTAACCCGTCAAATTTGCCGAGTTTAGCCCGCTTAATCTCAAATTTACCCTTTATTTTATACAATCTTTAAAATTTACCGTAAAGGAAATTCGATGAAAACGATCTCCAAGATTATACGAGTTCTAGCCGCCGTTTGCTTGCTTAGCATCGGTGCAAACGCGCTGGAGGAGGGCACGGACTACCAAACGCTAGAAAAGCCTCTAAGTGTGCCTAAAGATAGCGTAGTGAAGGTCTTTAGCTACGAGTGCGTCCACTGCTACAAATTTGACCGAAGCGTAACGCCGAAGCTATTTAGCGAGCTAGACGGGGTCAAATTTATCCCGTACCACCTAAAAACCAAGGGTAAGCTCGGCGAAACGGCGAGCAAAGTTTTTGCCGCGATGATCGTTTTAGACGAGGCTAGCGACGTTAGCTTGCTTAGCGACAAGTCCAAATTTAAAAAAGCTAAATTTGCGATCTATAAGGCCACTCACGACAAGGACGACGATTTTAACGGCGGCAAAGATAAGGCTAGGTTTATCAAAGAGGCTCTTAGCGCGGCAGGCGTGAGCGATGCGGACTACGACAAGGCTCTGGCTAGCCAGCGCGCGCAAGAAATTTTAAAAGCGTGGGACGATAGCTACGACGTGGCAAAGATCCAGGGCGTGCCTGCATACGTGGTCGGCGGCAAATACCTGATAAACGTGAAGGCGATCGGCTCGGTAGACGCGATGGCGGCGGCAGTCAAGGAGCTGCTAGCAAAATAATGGACTACAATATCGAAAACAAGGGCTTTGTCTGCTTTGTGTATAACTTGCAGCGAAGGCGGGCGTTTTGGGCGGCGTTGCTCGCGGTTTTGGCGGTCAAATTTATCTTGTGCGAGCTGTTTTTGGGTGGCGCGGTTGCGGACGCGCTCGTTGTGAAGCTGCGCTTTGCGACGCTGTTTGCGGCGTTTGGCGTGTGCGTGGCGATGTGCGCGCCTAAGGTTTTTGGCGTCAAGCTAGCGGGATTTTTCCTGATTTTTTTGGGCGTGATATTTGGGCTTGATTACTCTACGAGCGATTTTGGCGGTGTTAGCGAGATTAGTTTTCCTTTTGCGCTACCGCTAAATGAAATTTACCCGAGCCTTTTTGCGCCTGATTTTAGCGCGGCGAACGAAGCGGGATTTATCGAAATTTACTCGTGGGCGAATTTTGCGTTTTTTGCGGTGTTTGGGGCGTTTTGTTTGGTGATGATACTAAGCTGGTTTGTGTATAATGCCCGCAGTAGCGAAATCAATCGAATTTAAATCTAAGATTCCCCGCGCTTGACGGATTTCAAGCTTTAAAATTTTAAACCCGTTTCGGTTACGTATTTTATATACGCGCCCTCACGGGTTAAAATTTTAAAGTTAAACTACGCCTACCGACGTCTGGAATATTTATCCCATAGCTTACTAAATTTACAAATTTAACGTTTTCAGGATGTGGGTCTCGGTGAGTAAAATTTGAAGCCGAATTTGCAAATTTAACTTCAAATTTGAAAGTAAAAAGTTAAGGCGCAGTATTTTGAGATGGATTTGAATGTTGTGCAGAAATTTTAAGTCAAGGCTAGACAAGTAGTCTGCCGCAGACTTAAAATTTCAAACTCATTCAAAGGCGCTCAAAAGACGAGCCGCCAATCAAATTTACTCGCCGCTTAGCATTATGTACCCGCTTTCGCTAATATTTTTAAATTTAACCCCCAGCTCTCGCTTCAGCCTCAGCACGACGTTTTGTATCGCGCCCTTGCTTGTTTGCTCGCCCTCGTAGACGAACTCCTCGATCATCTCGTAGCTCACGAGCTTGTTTAGATTATACGCAAAGAGCCAAAAGAGCTTATTTTGCAAAAAGGATAGATAAATTTCCTCGCCGTTTTTGTAGATCTTTTCTTTGGCGAGATTTATGCTCGTTTGCGGGCCCAGGCTCACGAGTTTTTCGTCCTTTTCGTAGGTTAGAGCCACGAGCAGGCGGCAAAGCGCGGCGATATCGACGGGCTTTTTTAGAAACGACGCCGCGCCGTGCTCGATGCTTTTGATGAGGTTGTCGTCGGTGTCGTAGGAGGTAAAGACGATAAATTTTTGCGCGGGTTTGATGCGCATCATCTCCTTCATCATCTCAAAGCCGTTCATCGCGGGCATGTGGATGTCGGTGATGACGATGGCGGGAGCTAGCTTTTTAAAACGCTCCAGTCCCTCTAGCCCGTCGCCAGCGCCCCAGACGCTTAGGCAGTATGGCTTTAGCCCGCCTATTAGCAGCTCTCTTGCGATCTCGTCGTCTTCGACGATGAGGACGCTCAGGTCTTTAAGCAGCTTTAAATGCTCTTGCATCTTATTCCTTTAAATTTATCTCAAAGCTTAGCTCAAACGTCGTCGGATCACCCGCGCTTAGTAGCCTGATATCACCCGCGAGCTTTTCGTTTGCTAGCTTTTTACCGAAATACAGCCCGATGCCGCTTCCTTGTTTTTTGGTGGTTTTTGGCTGGGTTAAAATTTTATCCCGAAGCTCCTTACTCACGCCGCTGCCGTAGTCCGTGACGGATATTTTGCACGTGCCGTTTTCAAATTTGACATCGATAAAAACCTGCCGCTTGGCGATTTCGTCTTTGTACCGTTCCACGACTGCG
Organism: uncultured Campylobacter sp.; assembly: GCA_963515555.1. Lineage (GTDB taxonomy): Bacteria > Campylobacterota > Campylobacteria > Campylobacterales > Campylobacteraceae > Campylobacter_A. The sequence goes on from CAUPXB010000006.1 coordinate 58,386, forward strand.
TCTTTGGCGTTGTGAATGAGGATGAGTAAAATTTGCTGCACGATGCCCATTCGCTGCGTGGCTTCTTCGTCTTGAAACTCGCGCAAGCTTACCGTGACGTTTGCCTTGCTAAGCTCGGTGTGCATGAGCTTTAGCAGGTCTTTGATGCAGCGCTGCACGCTAAATTTTTGCGGACTGTCGCTGCTTTTATAAAAATTTCTAAAAATCTCGATCGTATCGCTTAAAAGCTCGGTCGCCGCCTGCCCTTTTTGCAGCATACTCTCTAGCGTCGCGGCGTCTAGCTTGCCGTCTTTTTGCAGCATGAGCAGGCTTGAGATCATCAAATTTAGCGAATTAACCGGTTGAATAAACTGATGATTTATGCCGCTGATTAACTCGCCAGCCTCGCTCATACGGGCTTTGTGCTTGAGCAGGGCCTCGTAGTCGTCTTGCAGGTTTTTGATTTTTGAGTACATAAAGTTATGGAGGAAATTTGCCACCAGTGCTAGCGCCGCGAACGCAAAAAGCAAGATAAGGGCGTTTTTTAGCACGGAGTTAAGCAGCGCAGCGAGCTCTTTTTCGTTGTCCGTTCCTGCGCCGATGAACCAGTTTAGCGTGGGGATCTCGGCGACGGAGATGAAATTTGAGCCGATATTTAGGCTCGTGATGTCTTCGTCGCGCAGGAAAATCTCCTTAAATTTATCCTCGATCTGCTTTTTTAGCGCCGCGTCCTTCATCGGCGTTAAAATTTCGCCGCCGTGCGTGACGATAAAGGCGTATGAATCTGGCGCTAGTTTAAATTTTTCCATATTTTTTAGTATGTTTTGCAGCTTCACTACGCCGCAAAACACACCCGCAAACGAGTTGCCGTCCAGCACGGGCACGCATAAATTTAGCGTCGGCTCGCCTAAAATTTTATGGCGCTGCATAAAATTTACCGTGGGCGCTAGCGTGCTTTTGGTCTCCTCAAACCAAACAAGCCCCGTGCGAAGGCTTTTTGGCATCGCCTCGTCGCCCTCTAGCTTCTTGCCGTCTACGAAAATTTCCCCATCCTCGCGCAAAAACTGCAAGGCGTCAAATTCCGCGGAGTTTTCTTTGAAAAGTCGTATGAAGTCACCCAGCTTTTCGCTGTCTTGCGAGATGCCCGCGTTTTGCATAAATTTAGCCGCGCGCACCAGCGAGTGCAGCCGCTCGTCCAGCCAAAACGAGAAATTCCCGACCATATTTTCGCTCGCGGCGATCTTGTTTTTATCCGCGAGCGCCACGATCTGCGCCTTGGCGTCCTCGTAGTTTTTCACGCCCAAAAGCACCACGAAAAGGCTTGCGAAAATGATGATGAAGTAAATTTTAAAATTATGCTCGCGTAAGGCTCTCATGCGGCGAGTATAGCAAAATCGGTCTAAATTTAGACCGATTTAAGCTTTTTTCAGAGTTAAAATTTTGCAAATAAACATCGTGGCGAGCACGACGAAGCAGACCCCAAAGCCGATCAGCGTGCAGTCGGCCATCGACATAAATTTGTTTGATGGGATCAGGTACCAGCCGTCCCCATAAAGATCGACGAGATATTTTTGAAAGCCGCTTAGCGTGACGCCGTCCGGAACCATCGGGCTATCGTAGCCGCAGTCGCCCGTAGGCAAGAACCAATCAGGCGCCCACCGCTCAAGCGGCAGACCGAACGGATAGTGCGGCTCGGTAGAGCAGCCCTGCACGCCGAACGGATCGTCTCCATGCACGGCGTCGTGGATCTTGGCTAGCTTGGCGCTATACATTATGCCCTGGATCGCGCCCCAAAAGGCTAGCAGGTAGCCTACCGCGGCGAGGAGCAAATTTTTAGGATTTATGATCGCGACCAAGCCTCCTAGCGCCATGCACAAAAAGGCAAAGCGGATATAGACGCACTGCTCGCAAGGCGGCATATAGACGTAGTTTTGAAACAGCGAGTGCGCGAGGATCACAAGCCCCACGCTTACCGCTATGAGGATCGCCCACGGCAGGCGGCTATCGCCAAATTTTGCTATTTTTTCCGCAAATTTCATGCCCGCGCCCTATTTTTTGAGCAGCTCTTCGACTAGCTGCGCCATGCCGTCGATGGAGCTGATAGACTTCGTCATGATTAGGTATTTGCCGTTTACGACGAACGCCGGCACGCCTTGGATTTTCGCTACGTCGTAGCTCTCGTCCCATTTTTTAAGCAGTTCGGCGACTTTTGGATCGTCTAGCTTTTTTTGATAGTCCGCTTCGCTGATGCCCGCCGCATCAAGCCCAGTCTTTAAAAACGCAGCCTCGTCCTTGCCGTCGCTCCAGCGCTGCTTTTGATCGTGATAGGCTTTGTAGTAGGCAAATTTAGCCTTTTTAAACAGCGAGTTTTCATCTAACAAGCTCACGCCTTTTTCCTCGTCCATCACGGCTAAAACGGCTAGAATTTTACTTCCGAGCTCGCCGTATTCGCCCTTGGTTTTTAGATGAAACGGTACGTATTTTAGCCCCGCGACCTTTTCTACGACCTTTGGCGTTACGGTTTTGTCGTATTTGTAGCAAAACGGGCAAGCGTAGCTAAATATCTTAACCAGCGTGTTTTGCTCCACAGATAGCGGCTTTTCTAGCTCGACGTAGTCCTCGCCCTCGGTAAACGCGGCCGCACTTATCGCGCCAAACATCGCGACTGCCAGAAAGCCTTTTGTAAATTTAGAAAGTAGATTCATGGAGTGCTCCTTAAAATGATTTTGTCTGAGTTAATTTTATATCCTCTCGCCGCCGCAAAACTCACGCTAAGATAAATTTTAGATTAAATTCGTAAAATTTGGGCTAAATTTTAGCGGAAAATATAAAAATTCGAATTATTTTTTGGATTTAAGCTATTTATAATAATAGCGTGATTTTCACGTTAGAAAGATTCACTAAAATTACGGCAACGAAATGATTTATCATTATAAAGGAGAAAAGATGAAAAGAACTCTCTCGTCTGTCGCCCTAGCTGCGGCGTTACTCGGCGGTCTAAGCACGGCAGCGCTTGCTATCGGCGGACCTAGCGGCTCGCACATCGACTACGGCATCCCTGGCAAGATCGGCGAAGTAGTCGTAAATCCGTACGACATCGCGCCACTAACGGCGGTCATCAAAAACGGCGGCTACACGCTAGCAAACGCCAAAGTCACTATCGTACCAAAGCCCGGCGGTCAAGTTATCAGCTACAAAGTCGCCGACAAACACCTTCGCACGCATGGCGGAATCCCTGTTTTTGGACTATATCCGGACTATCAAAACACCGTCGAGGTCGAGTACGATAAAATTTATAAGGGCCAAACCGAGCGCATAAAAGAAACTTATAAAATTTACGCTCCTGCGATTTATCTAGAGAGCTCGGGCATGCCGTCTCAAAAGGGCGCGCTGTTTGATAAGATCGAGGTCGTTAAAGCTCCGAGCGCGAAATTTGCCAATCGCCTTTACTACGTAAATAACTTCGTAAATAAAACCGGCAAGGGCACCAAAGTCGTGTGGAACAACCCGGCCGGCGGCGCGATCGAGTGGAACTACAGCCCGAACAACTTCGTGCTAGACACCAAAGGCGAAGTGCGCTGGTATATGGAGGCGAGTAAAATTTACGACCTCAAGCAGCCGTTTAGCGCGGGCGTCATGATGGGCTTTAAGCAAAACGACGACGGCGCGATGACGTGGGGCTACGGCCAAAGATACGCAAAATACGACATAATGGGTCGCGAAATCTTTAACCGCGAGCTACCTGCGGGATACAACGACTTCTCGCACTCTATGGATGTAGCGCAAAACGGGCATTATTTCCTCCGCGCGGCAAACGCTAACTATAAACGCGCCGACGGCAAAAACGTCCGCACCGTGCGCGACGTCATCGTCGAGGTCGATCGCGACGGCAACGTGGTGGATGATTTTAGGCTGTATGAAATTCTCGATCCGTATCGCGACATCGTGCTAAAAACGCTCGATCAGGGTGCGGTGTGCCTAAATATCGACGCTAGCAAGGCGGGCCACACCGCGAGCACGGACGAGCTAGCCGCGATGGATACGAACGAAAAATGGGGCGATATAGTGGGCTCGGGCCCCGGACGCAACTGGGCGCACGTAAATAGCGTGGATTACGATCCAAGCGACGATAGTATCATCATCTCCAGCCGCCACCAAGACGCCGTCATCAAGATCGGCCGCGACAAAAAAGTCAAATGGATAATGGGCGCGCACAAAGGCTGGAAGGATCAGTTTAAAGGTTATTTGCTCCAGCCCGTAGATAAAGACGGCAAAAAAATCGTCTGCGAGGACGAGTACTCAAAATGCCCGGGATATGAGAGCGAGAAGGGTGGATTTGACTGGCAGTGGACGCAGCATACGGCATTTAGAATCGACAGCAAGTCTAAAAAAGGGCTCGTCTACCTCACCGTCTTTGACAACGGCGACACCCGCGGCATGGAGCAGCCTGCGATGGCGGGTATGAAATACTCCCGCGCGGTCGTCTATAAAATCGACGAAAAAGCTAAAACCGTCGAGCAGGTCTGGGAATACGGCAAACAGCGCGGCAGCGAGTGGTACAGCTCGGTTACATCGCTCGCGCAGTATCAAGACGACCTTGATAGCGTGATGGTTTACTCTGCGGTTGCCGGCATGCAGTTTGACATCGCCAAAGGCCGCCCGGTCGGCGTGCCTAGCCCGCACATCAACGAGTTTGAATGGGGCGCAAAAGAGCCGTCAATCGAAATCAAAATGACCAACGCGATGGGCTATCAGGCGTTTCCGTTTAGCGTAGAAAAGGCGTTTGAGAAGTAAAATTTTAAAATTTAGCGGCTTCCGGGTGACGCGCTTTGGGGTCGCTTTTGGTAAATTTGGATTTTTGCGCTTGCGACCCGTCAAATTTGCCCGCTCAAATTTGACGGGTCGCAGGCTTTAAATTTAGATCAAATTTGACTGCCGCGCCGCGCGGGTACGGCAAATTTGACCGCAAAAGGTAAAATTTAGGCTCGCGTTTCCATCCTTTGCGCTAGTCTAAATCTTACCTTTTCCTGCCAAGCGTTTGGGAAAATAGGACTCCGAAAGACAATAGCAACGCCTAAACGCTTGGATTTTTGCTGCTGCTTAAATTTACCCGTTTGCTTCATAAAATTTGCTTTGAATTTTCAAATTTACACCCCTGTTGCCGTAAAACCGATATAATCTACGTAAAAAACTGCGGAGGCGAAAAATGCAAAAATTTGTCGAGCAAAAATTTATCGGCGAGCGCGCGATGTTTGGCGTAAAGGACGCTGAGTTTGAGCGGTGCGGGTTCGCGGCGGGCGAGTCCCCGTTAAAGCACGGGCAAAATTTGCGCCTAAAAAACTGCACTTTCGAGTGGAAATATCCGTTGTGGTACACTAAAAACGTCGCCGTAGAGGACGGATTTTTGATGCAGATGGCGCGCGCTGGCATATGGTACGCGCAGGACGTAAGCTTTAAAGATACGCTAATCCAGGCGCCAAAATCCTTCCGCAGGTGCCAAAACGTGAGGCTAGAAAACGTAAATTTGACCCAGGCCGAGGAGACGCTGTGGAGCTGCGTGGACGTGGAGATAAAAAACGTCTGCGCGCGCGGGGATTATTTTGCGATGAACTGCGAAAACGTACGCGTTTGCGGGCTAAATTTGGACGGGAACTACGGCTTTGACGGCTGCAAGAACCTGATCGTCGAGGATAGCAAACTGCTTAGCAAAGACGCCTTTTGGAACTGCGAGAACGTGACTGTGCGAAACAGCTTCATCAGCGGCGAATACCTCGCGTGGAACAGCAAAAACGTGACCTTTGAAAACTGCGTGATAGAGAGCTTGCAAGGGCTTTGCTACGTGCAAAATCTCGTGCTACGCGGCTGCCAGACGCTAGATACCACGCTAGCCTTTGAGTATTCAAGCGTGGACGTAGAAATTTTAGGCGGCATAGCTAGCGTGAAAAATCCGCTCTCAGGCGTGATAAGGGCAAAAGAAATAGGCGAAATAATAATGCAAAAAGAGTGCGTAGATCCTGCCGCGACTAGGATAATTTTAGAAAAATAACGGCACGTTTTGCCGGCGGCTTTTATGAGTTAACTTTAAGTAAGGCCTTTGCGGCAACCTGCATAGCTAGCCTTGGCCACAAAAACCGTAGCGACGTTAAAAATGATCTCGCGATGCTTCGCCTTTTTTCTTACGCTCAAATTTGGAATTAGCTTTTAAATCCAAGCAACGCTTCAAATTTGACCCCAAACAAGAAATTATTACTTCGTTTAAATTTGTCGCCGGCTAGAGTCGCTTATATATAGCCCCTTTATCCTTGCCCATCTACTTTGCTTGCGGCATTATCGCTCTATGTTTAAATATGAAGCCGAATTTTGAGATTTAAGCCGTTTTTGGCTTAAATTGCCCCTTTAAACTAAAGAATTAAATTATTTAAAAAGGAAAAAATATGTCGTTTTTTGAAAAATTAAAGCTAGCTTTTTACACGATTTGTCGCCCCGAAAAGCTTATTTCGTTTAGGCTCGAAAAGCCAGATTCCCGCTACACGCGCGAAGATAATTTTACCCTAAAATACGGCGTCCTTAACGCTCATCAAAATATGAACGCCGTCACGATCGCCTACGACCGCTTGTGCGAGGAGTATGCGGGATTTAAGCCGCTTTTTATCATTGAAAACGCCCCGCAATGCGAATACACGAATATGCACGCAAGCTCTAGTTTCGAGGTGCTGGATGAGGAGGAGTATAACGCGCAAAATCCGGACGCGCGCGACTTTCCCGTTGCGAAGTTTCGTTTGATGCTGGACATCCTAAACGATCCCGAGTATAAGGCTGAAGTGAGCGAATTTTACGGTAAATTTAGCCTAAACTACCCGCATAAACTAAAAGCGCTAGAGTACGTAAATACCCGCGACTATGACGCGCTTGACGAGGATATCGACGTTTATCTGTGCCCTTGCGAGCGCAGTACGGACGTATTTGCGCGGATGATACAGGGGTATTTTGCGGACGATTTTGAGCCCGAGCAGACGTATGCGTTTATCTTAATGATGAATGAGCGATTTAGATTCGAGTTTATCGGCATAGGAGCCACGATAATGCTATTTTACCGCCGAGAAAATTTAAGCGACGATAAGGCAGAGGAGCTACTGCAAGAGCTGGCTAAAATTTACGATACGCCTTACGAAGCGATCAAAAAAGCCCTGTGGCATAGCGCGTTTGGATCTCGTAAGACGCTCGTGCTGCCTTTTGCCGAAAACATCGAGGATGTCGTCGTAGACGAGCTGTAAATTTGGAGTAAATTTCGACTTGGAAGCTTAAAAATTTAAGCCAAAATCTTAAACATTACAAAATTTTAAAGAAATTTTAGCTACACTCAGCAAATTTTATAAAAAAGGATGCAAAATGAACCCTTCCGAATTTATCTGGATGGATGGAAAATTAGTCAAATGGGAGGACGCAAAAGTCCACGTTTTAACCCACTCGCTTCACTATGCAAATGCCGTATTTGAGGGCACTAGAGCATATATGACGGATAAGGGCTTAGCGATATTTCGCCTAAGCGACCACACCGCGCGCCTACTAAAGTCAGCCAAAATGACGATCCTAAACGTCAAATACACGCAAAAAGAGCTTGAAGATGCACAGGTCGAGCTACTTCGCGCAAATAAATTTAAATCAAACGTCTATCTACGCCCGATCGTTTACCTAGGCTACGGCGTGATGGGTCTAGCTCACACCAAAGCTCCCGTAAATACGGCAATCGCCGCATGGGAGTGGGGTGCGTATCTGGGCGAAGAGGGCCTAAAAAAGGGCATCCGCGTGAAAATTTCGAGCTTTGCCAAACTAAACGTCGGCGGCCAAATGAGCCGCGCGAAATCAAGCTCGAACTACCTCTGCTCGCAAATGGCAAACTACGAAGCCAAAGAGGCGGGCTACGACGAGGCGCTACTGCTTGATAGCGAGGGCTATATCTCAGAGGGACCGGGCGAGTGCTTTTTCATCGTGGAAGACGGCGCGCTCATCACTCCTCCAAACGACAGCAGCCTAGCTAGCATCACGCAAGACACCGTCATCAAAATCGCTCGCGATCTAGGCATTGAAGTGCGCAGAGAGCGCATCACTCGCGACCGCGCATACACTGCGGACGAGGCGTTTTTCACGGGTACGGCGGCCGAGGTCACTCCGATAAGCAACATTGACAACCGCGTGATCGGCGCGGGCGAGCGCGGAGCGGTAACTAAACGCCTACAAGACGCGTATTTTGACGTAGTTTACGGACGCAATCCAAAATACGCCTCGATGCTAACTTACATTTAAGGAACGAAATGCCAGCGGATTTGAATGATTATTTTAATAAAAAACGCGGCTCCGGCGGCGGAGACGATAACGGCGGCGAGAGCAAAGGACCAAAAGTAAATTTTAAAACGCCTGATTTTAAAGGGTTCGGCAAAATTTCAGCCTTTGCCTACGTTATCATCGCGCTAGTGGCCGTGATTGCGCTCACGCAGCCTTTCGTCACGATAAACTCGGGCGAAGTGGGCATCAAGTCAAATTTGGGTAAATACGACCCGTCTCCGATGCAGCCGGGACTACACTTTTTTATCCCGTTTTTACAAAAGGTCATTGTAGTCGATACGCGCGTGCGCCTCATCAACTACACGTCTGGCGAAGATATGGGCGAGGCGGCGCAAAAGTACGGTGCACAGGCTCAAGCCGGTATCATCCACAAAAACTCGATCTCTGTTTTGGACGCGAGAAACTTGCCTGTTAGCATCGACATCACCGTGCAGTACCGCCTAAATCCGGAAAATGCGCCTCAAACGATCGCGTCTTGGGGGCTTAGCTGGGAAAACAAGATCGTTGATCCCGTCGTACGCGACGTCGTGCGCAGTATCGCGGGTAAATACACCGCAGAGGAGCTTCCGACGAAGCGAAATGACTTAGCCACGGCTATCGACGAGGGTATCCGCAAGGACATCGACGCACAGCCGAACAAACCCGTTGAGCTGCTAACCGTACAGCTGCGCGAGATCATCCTGCCTGAAAAGGTAAAAGAGCAGATCGAGCGCGTGCAAATCGCTAAGCAAGAGGCCGAGCGAACCAAATACGAAGTAGAGCGCGCAAATCAAGAGGCGCTTAAAAAAGCAGCCCTCGCAGAAGGTACGGCAAAAGCCGCCATCATCGAGGCTCAGGGTCGCGCGGACGCCGCTAAGATCGAAGCCGACGCACAGGCCTACGCAAACAAAGAGGTCGCAAAAAGCCTCGATCAAAATTTGCTAAATTTAAAGCAGATCGAGACGCAGGCTAAATTTAACGAGGCGTTACGCGAAAATAAAGACGCGAAGATATTTTTAACGCCTGGCGGAGCGGTGCCTAATATCTGGGTGGATACGAAGGATAAAGAGAAGCAAAGCGCGATAGCGCAATAATTTTTGTTTGGAGCGACTCGCCTTTTTTACGCTTTGCGGGCGAACGCTTTTTGCGAGGTCGGCTAAATTTAGTTTGGATGGCTTTGCTTCGTTGCCGTTTGTAATCGCAAGCAAAGTCAGGTCCGCCGCTAAATTTACCTGAGTAACTCCAAAATCATCTCGAAACAGGTGTAGTTTTTTGCGAAGCGAAATATTTTTGCAAAAAACTTCGCCTTTTAAAGCTCAAATTTGAAGTCAAATTTGAGCTTTAAAATTTGCTAAATTTAAACGAGCGGCGATATTTTTTATGCCGCTCGAAATTACCCGCGTGCCGAGCCAAACCCGTAGCCGAAAGGAAATAAAAATGAAAATAGACTGGGAAAAAGTTGGCGGTCTTTTGCCTGCCGTCGTTCAAGAAAGCTCGAGCGGAGAGGTTTTGATGTTTGCTTATATGAATGAAGAGGCGTTAAATTTGAGCCTAAAAACGGGCTTTGCGCACTATTTCTCGCGCACGAAAAACCGCATCTGGAAAAAGGGCGAGGAGAGTGGAAATACGCAGGCCATAGACGAGATTTTCCTCGACTGCGACAACGACACTATACTGCTCAAAGTCGTTCAAAACGGCGGCATAGCGTGCCATACCGGCGCAAAATCATGCTTTTTTAGAAAGATTTCGGGAGACGGTGGCGAGTCAAATTTAACCGGTGCCGACGAGCAAAATTTAAACCAAGCCAAAAAGCCGATCTACGGCATAATCGACGAGGTTTATCACGCGATATTAGACCGCAAGCTAAACGCCGATCCGCAGACCTCGTACGTCGCGAGCTTGTTTAAAAAAGGCGAAAACGCGATCCTAAAAAAAGTCGGCGAGGAGGCTACGGAGCTAGTTATGGCGTGCAAGGACGCCTCGGCGCGGAAAAATGAAACTGCGCAGTTTAACTCTGCCGCAAACGGCGGTCAAATTTCATCAAATTTGACCCAAAGTCAAAACGACAATTTTGCTAAAATTTCAAACGAAAACCTCGCAAGCAAAAGCGGAAAAGTCGAGGTGTCCCAAAACCAAAAGCCAAAAACGCCGACCGAGGAGATCGTCTACGAGGCGGCGGATCTATGTTTTCACTCGCTAGTGGCGCTGGCGCTGCACGGCATTCACCCTGATCGCGTAAAGGCCGAGCTCGCACGCCGTTTCGGACTAAGCGGTATCGAGGAAAAAAACTCGCGAAAAGGCTAGGTCGGTCAAATTTGGCACGCTTTATGCAGGCGGACTTCAAATTTGGCTCGCCGCAAGGCAAACGAAGCAAAGGGGCAAGATGATAAATGAACTAAAACAAGGCCTGAATTTCTATCTGACGCACCTTAGCTGGGTGGATTTTGCCGCCTATATCTGGATGTTTTTGACCTTTTTAGCGCTCGTTTCGCTTTGTATTTACGTTGCATCAAAGTCCTTTTTCGCGGGCTTTGCGCTCATGATCGTTACTATCGCGGGACTTGGATGCGGGGCGTATTTTATGCCTAAGCTTTTAGATGAAAATTTGCGAACTCGCTCGCTCGAGCTAGTCTCAACCAAGCAGCTTGAGTACTCAAACACGCTGCTTGTGGATCTGCGCCTCACAAATCTCTCCAAAAAACCGTTTAACTACTGCAAAATCGGGCTTAGCTTTTACAAAAACTCGGGCAATACGCTGCGCCGTTACGCAAACGAGCTAAAGCCGTTTTTGAGAGAAAATATCGTGCTAAAAGAGGCGCTGGACGTAAACGCGACGCGCGAGATCACGCACGCGGTAAATAACTTTCGCGCGCAGGACTATAATATCACGACAAGTTCGGAGTGTTTTTGATGGAAGGGTATTTTAACGTATTTCACTTCATCGCGATTGCGGTTTTGGCGCTACTTTCGATGCTTTTTGCGCTGATATCGCGCGGCGAAAAAAACCCGAAATTTTTTAAAATTTACGTTGCGATAAACGTAATAGCGACGCTGATGCTCGGATATTTTTTCATGATGATCGTGGATAAATACACCAAAAAAGCCGTGCTGACGGAGTTTTCCGGCCACCGCGTGCTAAGAAACGAAACAATCGTTTTTAAGGGCTCGCTGCGAAATACGGGCGAGTTTAGTATCGCAAACTGCGATCTGACCGTCAAACTCATCAACAACCCAGTGAGCAAGGAGACGATCGCGGGCTCTATCTTTAAGCCTAGCGGACTATCGCTATCTTCGCGCAGCGACGAGCGCTCAAACGTAACGGAGATAACCGCTAGCGTCGCTAAAAATATCGCGCCTAAACAAATACGAAATTTTAGCCTCTCGATGCCGTATCCGTCGTACTTTGCTAATACCCAAACGATAACAAAGCTGGAGTGCAGGTAGGGGGCAGGCAAATTTGCCCGAATGCGATATAAAAACCTCCAAAGGAGCTTTTCGTTGAAGGTAGGTATAAACACAAAAAACACGATCTTGTCGATGTTCTTAAAAATAACAAGCGTAGAGATAAAAAATAAACATATATAGTCCGTTTAAAAATTCCGAAAAAGAAATTTAGAGAAATTTTATAGTGTTTTTAGTTCGATATGGAAGTGGTAAAAATAGCGGAGTTTATTAAAATTTCATAAAAAAAATCGATAAAATAACCAAAAATATCAGAATTTTATGGCCGGCGCGCATGATACAATATTTAATTTTAGAATAGATTTCTGGCTCGTATGCCTATTTGGTTAAAAACCTACTACTTTATAACATTTCTTGGCTTGCAGTTGCTAGTAAAACGGCATACTAAAGCGCGACGTTTATAGCCTAAAACTATTTTGCAAATGAATTGATGCCGATGTCGCCTAGGTGTAGCGACTTTAATCACTTGCTATCTATTCTGATTACCGGAAGGCTTACGATGGTTTGTTGAATTGCGGAGACGAGGTTATAGTGACACAAAGAACTCAAAGAATAATTTAATTGCGATGCGCTTACCGTTTGTTAAGACGAAGCTAGAAGGATAGCGAAGTAGTGGTTAGATGTAATAACGGTAATATGTTAAATAGATTATTATATTCGCTTAACTGATCTTAATTTTAAAAATTTTATGAAAATAGAAAGGGCGAAGATCGCCCCTTGAAGTATAAAGTGTGATTATTTTGCGCTTTTGCAGCAGCCGCATGCGCAGCCCATAACTTTATAGATGATAGCTCCGATGATCGCTCCAACGATAGGCGCAACCCAGAAAAGCCAAAGCTGCTCTAACGCCCAACCGCCTTGAAATATCGCAACGCCAGTTGAACGAGCTGGGTTAACTGATGTGTTTGTGATAGGTATCGAGATAAGGTGGATAAGTGTCAAGCCAAGGCCAATAGCGATCGGTGCAAAGCCTTTTGGCGCACGCTCATCAGTCGCACCTAAGATGATGATAAGGAAAAACGCAGTTAAAACTACCTCGGCAACTAGCGCTGAAACTAGACTGTAGCCATTTGGTGAGTGCTCGCCGTATCCGTTGCTAGCAAAGCCACTCGCAGTAGCGTCAAATCCAGCCTTACCTGAAGCTATAAGATATAGCACGGCAGCAGCTGCGATCGCTCCGATAACTTGTGCGATGACGTAAGGCACGAAGTCTTTTTTGTCAAATCTTCCGCCAACTAGTAGGCCAACTGATACGGCTGGATTGAAGTGGCCGCCGCTGATGTGACCAACTGCATAAGCCATCGTAAGAACAGTAAGACCAAACGCTAGCGAAACTCCGACAAATCCGATACCAAGCTCTGGAAAAGCCGCTGCAAATACTGCACTGCCGCAACCTCCAAAAACTAACCAAAATGTACCAAAAAACTCAGCTAAATATTTTTTCATCTCTCCCCTTTTAGGTAAATTTAAAAGCGCGCGATTTTAGCATAAATTTGTAACTTTGCAAAATATTTTATAGTCTAAATCTATAACATAATGTCTCATGGAGCGTTTTAGTATTTGTTCCGGTTGTTTAGCTCGCGTTTCGGATTTGCTGAAAACTTAGCGGTACCGATATCAAGATTCTCCGAGCTTGGCATGCGGCACCTAGCGTAAGCGCATATTTTTTACGTTTTTGTTGTTCTCTACGTACCGTTAAATCGATTATTTTCATATTTATTAGTTATCATCTAAGTTGTTAAATTTTACTCATAGACCACGACTTGTATGCTGTCTGAAAAGAGCGTATTTGCTAAAACCGTCGCTGTTTTTATCATAATTCAAAGCAAAAAGTATCCTTAAATATAAGCCTTTAAAATCAAAACAAAAATTAAAAACGCGAAGAATTATCTCGAACTAAATTGCGATAAGAGCGGGTTGATCGTAAAAAGCTCCTAGACATTAAGTATTGGGGCTTTATTTGCCGCAATCAAGCCCGTAGTCATTTGACGGTTCTTTTGCGCTTATCGCTGAATGCGGCGGAAATATAGCCGCAGTTGTATGGTAAATATTAAAAAGTCGCATGGGCGACCGAAAATACTTTTAATCCAAAATCGTTAATCGCCCTTCGACGTCTTGCCGAACGGCCTTGTGCGAATTTAAATACTTAGCCAAGATATCCAAGCAAGAAGTGGAAATCATCTTAGGAGTACCGAAAGTTTTTACATGTTCAAAGCTAACGCCAAAAAAGCTTTCTAAATTACAGTAATGGTAGTTTTGTAGACCGATCGTGAAAATATCGTCATCTGCTATTTCTATTCCACGATAAGTTAGGCTAATGATTTCTCGGTTGGAGCGCGAATAGGCGAGTTTTAGCCCCTGCGATAACTGATAAAATTCCGTTGTTCCCAAAAGGCGTCGTCCCGCAGTAGATAGCGCATAATTTGGCGAAAGGTTCGCCCGTCCGCTCTGAGCATATAAACGCCGTCATCATAAGGAAAAATTTCGGCCAAGCCCCCATACTCTACGATCGGTCCTAGCTTTTCGCCCCGAATACTGCCTGAGCCAAGCAACATAATATCTATGCCTAGGCTGTTTTTGAAAATATCGGCAAACAAATTTCTCAAAGCCGTTTCGGTGTTGCGCTGCGGGTGCGTTAGCGGACAGCTAAAACGGGTGATGACGCGAGTATATTTTTGATCGGTTACGCTCTTATATTTTCGAATCAAATTCTCTATTTGCTCATCGACCGGGCAGTACTTGTCGGTTATAGGGATACACTGCCATTTATAGCTTGCGATGCTGTTGGTATCGGTATTAACTACGATATCAAATCGCCCGATCTGATCGGTACCGACGCCCGCTTGGGCGATCAAAATGTCGTTAACGACGCAAGGCTGCTCCATCAAGGTATGAGAGTGCCCGCCGATAATAAGGTCTACGCCCCACTCAGGCCGCAGCATAGCGGCTAGCTCTTTATCTGATTCAAAACCGATATGAGTTAGCAAAACCGTAAAATCGATATCGATTCGGTTGTAGGTGTTGCAGATTCGCCCGACCTCTCGCGACGCCTCTTCGATTCCGATAAAAGAACCGATCAGGTGGTCTTGCTTGGCCTGCGCCAAAACCGCATCGGTAATGATACCGATAAAAAGGATTTTCATGCCGTCAAGCTCCATGATGTAGCAAGGCGGAAATAGACGGGCGTGATTGGTTTTGATAAATAAATTTGCGTTTATGATTGGAAACTGGGCGCACTTTTCAATAAAAAGCAAATGCGGTATACCGTAATTTAGCTCATGATTACCTACCGTAGCGATATCGGGCGCTAAAGCATTCATGATTTCGATCGTAGAAATCCCTTTATACTCCGAATCGATAATCTAGCCTCGAAACATATCGCCGGCGATAGCGTAGATGACGTTTTTCTCGGTTTGGCGGACTTGATTTATATATCTGGACAGCATAGAGACGCCTCCTACTAGCTTGTCGTCCACTTGCTCAGCCAAAAAGTCTCCGTGCAAATCATTGGAGTGAAGTAGGGTTAATTTTTTTAAATGCGGTGCGGGATTCATCTGGTCACCTCCTTAAAGGAAAAAGCGGTAAAAACGAAAAGAATTTTAAACGGTAAAATAAAATGTTTGCAAGCCATAAAACACTCTCCTTATAGAAAATTTTATTGGTTTCTGATTCTTTTTTTAGATTGCTTTCTTTAATGCGTCTTGCTTAAACTAAAACCGTTTTTTAGTAGAAAATTTAAAGTCGCATATTTAACTAAAAACTTCGCAATCTTTTGGTTTATTTGAGCCGAGCGCAAATTTAAACTCGGCTCAAATTTGAATTATTTACGATTATTTATTATCTCTAGCCACTTGCAACCGTCTTGATCGCCTCCGTCGCAAGCATTCTTGGCGACTCTCTCAATCATGTTGCAGTTGCAGTATCGCCTAGCTTGCATGCTTTGTATCCATATTCCATCGCTTTGTTATTATCTCCTCTGACGAGGTCTAAAGCATAGAGGCACGTATAAGCAAGTCCGTACTCACAACCTTTGTCAAAAAAAATACAACTGATTTTTCGGATCGTAGTTGTAGGAGCTTGCTATCTGGAAGCAAGCTTCTCCGTCATTTTTTTCTTCGCAAGCAGATTTTTGTTTTTCTGAAGCTTCTTTTTGCTCGGTGATACTAGCAATCCGGTTGCAGGCGCTTGTATTTCCAAATGCGCAAGCTTTGTTATAAAAAAACAGCTTTTTTTCCAGATCGTTTCTGTAATAAGTATCTGCTAGCTGAATACAATCATAATCGTTCTTTTGTTAGGTACAAAAAACTCTAGCCTCTTGCTCATGCCGCCTATCTTGTCGCACGCTGGGCCTTTTGGATTATGTTTGCAAGCCATGGTATAAAGTTCTGTGGCTTTTTTATCGTCTTTCATGCCGTATTTATCGCTTTCATAGAGCGCGGCTAGATTGGCGCAGTCTTCCGGATATTTATCGTAGCAAAGTTTTTCTAAAATTTCCTTACCCTTTTTGATATCTTGTTTCATGCCTACGCCGTCCGTATAGAAGTGGCTCAGGATAGGGCACATACTATATATGCCTCTTTCGCACAATCCTTCATATAGATTAAACGATTTTTTATAATCCTTCTCAACGCCCTGACCGTAATAATACATATAGGCAAGATGTACGCAGGAGGTATTGTCTTTTCCGTTATCGCAGCCTTTTTTTGCATACTTAAACGACTTCTCGTAGTCTTTTTGTTTGTGTGCGATGTAGGCTAGTTTACCGCAACTTTTAGAATCTTTTGCCTTGCAAGCCGCATCGCGTTTTTCCTCAAGCTCTTTTGGATATCCTTTTTCGCAGCATAGCTGGACCTTGTTTTTTGAATAATCGCAACACTTTTTGTAGTACTCCGTGACCATTTCCGAATCGCAAGGCATATCTGGCTTCGTATTGTCGTAATGCTTCGCGAGTCGCTCGCAAGATATCCAACTTTTCTCTTTCAGGCAACCCTCTTGATCGTAGGCGAGAGACTCTACGGTTTTGCCGGCCGATCTTAGTTGCTCTGCGATTACAGTACTGCTTTCCGCATGGGCGGATACTGCAAGCAACGCAACAAAAAAGATGAAAACTAGTTTCTTTATAGCGATCTCCTTGTATGGAATTTGTTTATTATTGATTATGCTATATTTTACTAATAACGAGGTTATTTTTAGGATAAATTTAATGTTTTCTTTATCTGTATTATTTTTGCGAAATTTGGCAAATATAAATATTTTATACTGAATTATTTTGAGCGCTTGCTGAGATTGACTGAAAGGATATATTTTTAAATTAGGCTCACGCAAGGGAGCGGTAAGTTACGTTTAGAACTGCATTCTTGAAAAGTAAATGGGCGTAGCGAATAGAATTTAGATATAACGCTAAAAATACACAGGAAAGCTATATCATAAACTGTTGAAATTCATAAGAGAGAGTCCGTTTAAGTTTAATTGGGCCTAAAATTTATATTTGTATTTTTATGTAGCCATTTAATATGTATAATAGTATATATGTTAATCATAATATATACTATTGCTACATGAATAGTTAAATTTTGAAAAGCGCCCATAACAAGTATCCCTAACCTATCTGATACCCATTCTGAAAATATACTACTATTTATTAAATAGCCATTGTAATTTATATACAGAGCATATCCGATAAATATAAGACAAAACATACTTATTATACGCTCTTTTTTACTGCTTTCAATTTTAATAAATTTTTCAGGAAATATTCCTTTATTAAGATATTTATATGTTCCAAAAAACCGCTTAGCCTCATTATTTAATTGTGGTGATTGCATAATACACCATATTGATATCATAAGACATACCAGCCATAAGTAGCTAAAATAAAATTCACATAATTCAGGTAAATTGCTTGCATTAGAATAATATTCTATATTTGGAAAAATATTTTTCATGATGTGTGTAAAAAATTTTAGTAAAGGCAGTAAGCTCATTATGTGGTTTGGTAAAATAAAAATAATAAGCAACAAAGCTACGTGCGTATACAGCGAAGAAATGAAGCATTTACCAAAATAGTTATTTTTTTTAAATTCGATATATTCTTCTTCTAATGTCTTATTGGGGTTATTTGGCATTATCAAACTAATCCAGTATAAATAAAAATAAAATGATTATACTACTTCTTGGCTTATTCCGCACTTGGCGCTCAATACTGATTGCGATGATTTTTGATTTAATACTATAATTGTTTGGTTTTACGGATTTTCAAGCTACTATCGGTTTCGGTCAAATTTATGTTATTTGGATTTAAATGAGTAAAGTTGCTAAGAAGTTTGCCGCCGTTGTCAATAATACGAGGATTACTGGAAAAATACTCAAAAACAAGCCATCCATACTCTTTCAGATGTTTCAGCTGATTTTAGTATCGATTTAGCAATCTCGGATCCTTTTGCTCTTATGAAAGGAGCTAAGAATTTAGGTAAAGCAAATAAGAAATTTGATGAGAGTTTAAAAGAAAATAATGTAAATAGTGATACTATTGTAAATTCTAACGCCAATTTAAAGCGCAACGAGCATAGTTTGAACAATAAAAATGGTAGTGTCCAGGCCGGTAGAGAGATTGGGGGATTAAGGAATAATGATGTTACGATACCTTATATAGGTAAAATAAAAGATGTATAATTGGCAAAAAATATAAATGAAACTATATGAGACATTATAAATAATCCGATAAAATCTAAAACTTAAATGAAAAAAAGAAAATGGGATTGGCTTTGGCTCAATTAAACTTAAGCGGATTCTCTCTTATCAGTTTTAATAGTTTCTGATATAAGTTTTTCTGTGTATTTTTAGTATTATATCTAAATTCACATTCTTTTAAATGAAGCAGGAAGTTCTCTTTTTTATCCCTTTAAATTTAGATAATCTGTGTTTAGCATATCCCCAGAAATTCTCAATGCCATTTATATGGTTTTTACCATTAACGAATTCATTTTTAGAGTGTTTTACTCTGTAGTGTGCCTTGGCTCCATAATCCACTAATCCATCATAAGCCTTCCTGCAATCAGAGTAAATTACACTCTCGTCTAATTCGCTCTTGTGCTTGCACACTCTTTGAGAAAAACTCCTTTGAAAGTTTTTAACTTATCTTGAGCCTTATAGCATTAAAATAAAAGAGGTAACTACGACCAAAAACTTTGAGCTTTTAAGTTTTACCTCAAAAGCCAAAATTTGAAGCATTTTGGGGAAGGAATACTATGAATTTACAAAAATGGAAAAAGGTGTGATAATTATGCGGCTTTTAAAGAATTCAGCGAATATCCGATAGAAAATCAGCTAGGAACTCCGTCTGACAGGATTCAGGTCCTTTTTAAGAAGGTCTCTTCTTGCGGTTATGATGACTGCGAAGGATATGCTAATCTTGTAAACATCGAGAAGTTTACAGGCAATGCCCCAAGAGTAAAGGTATTTTCAAAATCTAGTGCATAAAATTTGTAGTATCTAGGTTTTTTAGAACACTTTTTATAAATTTTTTTAAAATTATACTTTTATTATGCTTTTGATTTAAAATCACATTTATATTTTAAACTAACCACAAAATTTCACAAAGGAGAAAAGATGCAAAGACGAGATTTTTTAAAAGCCGCAGCAGCTACAGCTGCTGGTGCAAGTAGCTTAAACGCAACAAGTCTCATAAGTGACAACCTGATGAGCGACACGCCTGCAAAGATGAGCGCAAGCCATTTTGGCGCTATCAAAGGGCTAGTTAAAAACGGCAAATTTGAAGGTGTATTAGATGCTAGCGAGATTGACTTTTACCCAGTTAGCTTAACTCAAGGCGTGGTTGCTAGAACCTACGATCAAACTCGTATCGCACGTCCAAGCGTGCGTAAAGGATACCTAGAAAAAGGCTATCAAAGCGATAAATCAATGCGCGGTAAGGACGAGTGGCTTGAGATAAGTTGGGAGCAGGCTTTTAAACTAGTAGCCGATGAACTAAAACGCGTCAATAAAGAATATGGCGGTAGCGCAATCTACGGCGGTAGCTACGGATGGTATAGCGTTGGTAGCGTTAACAATCCGCAAACGCTTCTTGGCCGTATGCTAAATATCATTGGCGGCTACACGACTCGCACGCTAAACTACTCGCAGCATGCTATCAGCGCGATTACGCCACACGTTGCAGGCTCTGACGAGGGCAACTCTCTTGTTACTGCGTGGCCTGTGATACTTAAAAACACCGAAGTTGTCGTCATATGGGGGCTGATCCGATCAATACAAACCAGATCGCATGGGGCGTGGCAGATCACGAGAGCTACATTTATTTTCGTAAATTAAAAGAACAGATGAAAAAGCGCGGCATCAAAGTTATCACGATCGATCCAGTTTATAACAACACCGCAAACTATCTAAACTCAGAGCACATTTTCGTCAATCCAACAACCGACGTTGCTATGATGATGGCGATATGTTACGAGATGATGAATGCTGGCGTGGCTGATGAGAAATTTCTAAAAAAATATACAAGCGGCTCAGAACAATTTATCGCTTATCTCAAAGGCGAGAGTGAGGATAAAGTCGTGAAAAATGCAGCTTGGGCGGCAAAAATTTGCGGCGTAAGCGAGACAGATATTATAAATTTGGCTAAAATTTTTGGCTCAAAACGTACTATGTTAATGGGCGGTTGGGGACCACAGCGCGCACATCACGGTGAGCAGTTTCACTGGATGATGATAACGCTTGCTGCGTTTATTGGACAGATCGGCTTGCCTGGTGGCGGATATGGCTTTGGTTACCACTACTCTGACGGCGGTTGTCCAAGTCCAGCTGCGCCAAACGGCAGCGCACTTGCACTTGCAAGCGGCTCTGCTACGACATCTACGGCTTTCCCTGGACTAGGAGCTATCGGCATCGTACCATCAACTGAGGGCGAGTGGAAAAACCGCAGCAATATCGCTATACCGGTTTCAAGAATCCTTGATTGTATAAACAACCCTGGCAAAGAGGTCGATTTTAACTGCAAAAAGATTACCTATCCGACTATAAAAATGGCATATTGGGCTGGCGGCAATCCATTCCACCATGCGCCAGATACAAATTTAATGGCAAAAACTTTTGAAAAGCTTGATACGTTTATCGTGCAAGATTGCTTCTGGACGGCTTCGGCTCGCATGGCCGACATAGTTTTGCCGGCTACCACCGAGCAAGAGAGAGATGACATCACAAAATCTCATACAAACAAATTTATTATAGCTATGCATAAGATCGCTGAGCCATACGAGCAAGCTAAAAACGACTACCAAATTTACTGCGGCATTTTAAAAGAATTTGGCGATAAAGAGTATATGGCATTTAGCGAGGGCAAGAGTGAAATGGACTGGATCAAGCAGTTTTATAATGCCTCAAAGAAAAAGGGCGATGATGCAAAACTAGGCATGCCAAGTTTTGATGAGTTTTGGGCGAAAGGTTATGTTGAGTTTAAAGTCCCGCCTCACGCTCACGAATACGTAACTATGGCCGAATATAGAAAAAATCCTATCATCAACCGCCTAGGAACGCCATCTGGAAAGTTTGAAATTTTGTCTAAAAAGATTGCAAAAGCGGCTTATGATGACTGCAAGGCGCACCCAACTTGGATGGAGCCGATGGAGTGGCTAGGAGATGTGGAAAAAACAAAAAAATACCCATTAAATTTAGTAACTCCACACCCAAAATACCGCCTTCACAGCCAACTAAACAACACATGGCTTAGAAACCTTGAAGAAGTTCAAGGCAGAGAGCCTGTATGGATGCATCCAGACGATGCAAAAGCTAGAGGTCTTGAAAACGGTGATGTGGTAAGAATTTTCAACGATCGCGGTCAAACTTTAGCAGGAGTTATCGTAACTAAAAACGTAAAACAGGGCGTTGTTAGAATGCAAGAGGGCAGCTGGTGGGATCCAGATAAAAACGGACTTTGCAGACACGGAAACGTAAACGTTTTAATACCAAACGAGCCAACCTCAAGTCTTGCTATGGGAAATCAAGCAACTGCACTCGTGCAAATCGAGAAATTTGAGGGTGAATTGCCAAACCTAGAGGTCTTTTCTCAGCCAAAATTTGCAAAAAAGGATAAGAAGTGAAAAAAATAGTTATGTTTTTAGGGCTTAGTGCTGCGCTTTTTGCTAACGATGCTTATGTCGGTACACCAGCTAAAATTTTAGATAAGGTTGACGGAAAAGAGATCGGTCAGCTTTTTGTGGGCGCAAAAGTCAAGGTATTAAAAGATAGCGGCAATTTCGCCGAAGTCGAATATAACGGCTTTGTGCCTGGCGAGGGCAATACAGCTTATGCTAGACTAGGTGTCCTAGAGAGCGACATAAGTGTTAAAAACGATAAAAATTTCAAGAAAAATGGCGTCCAAAAAGATGACTATGACAATGAATGGATCAAAGTTAGTGTTAAGGGAGTAGTTGAGAAAAAGGCTTTAAAATCAAATTTAGACGAGGTTTATAAACCTGGCGAAGAGTTGTTTAAAGAGCGATGCGGGGCGTGTCATGCACTACACGGATACGATGAGTTTAACGTAAATGTTTGGCCAAGTGTTATAAAAACTATGATCGGCAACGCTGGACTTGATGAGACAGAAACGCAAACTTTGACTAGATTTTTACAAAGCAAAGCCCCAATAGAATAACTTTATTTGTGCTTTATTTCTTATAAACTAGAAAATTTCGGCCTTTGATGGACTATATCTCCAGGCTTAGGTCGAAATTTTCTTTACAACTCGCTTTTAGAAAATCAAATCATAGTACTATTATTTTTCAAATTTGACTTTTTGCGCTTAAATTTAAATTTTACACGCTGATTTAAAGGCAAATTTTTAAGCTTCGTCATCAAGCGAGAGCTTGTAGCCAAGTCCTTGAACGTTTTTGATAAGTTGTGTATAGGTTTTGGTGCGTAGTTTGTTTATGTAGTTTCGTATCGTTTCAAATGACGCTACTTTACCGTTCCATGCGAAATTTTCTATCATATCAAACGATACGACTCGCTCTTTATTTATCGCTAGGATATGCAAAAGTCGCTGTTCGGTTCTAGTTAAAACGACAGTTTCGCTCTCTTTATAAAGTAATCTGCCTTGTGTATCGTAGCTAAATCCATGACCTAAATTTAATCGCTTGCTAGTTTTTGCACCGTTTTCTGTGGCCATTAATATCATGATTAAAAGTTGCTGTTTGTCAAATGGCTTTTTAAGCAGGTTTGAATTTTGTATATTTAGCGAGTTTTGTAAATTTTCATCGGTATCATAGGCCGTAATAAAAATGATCGGCACACGCTCGTCAAGCTCTCTAATTCGTTTTGCCATCGATGTTCCGCTCATTTGGGTCATATTAATATCAGTGATGATAATATCAATGTCGTTTTTGCTAAAGCTATCAAGACCGTCTTGCCCATTTTGCGCCTTGTAAATTTGCCCTACATATGGTTTAAGAAGTCCAGCCAAAACTCCTTGCAGCTGCGTGTCATCCTCAACCAAAAGTACATTTAGGTGCGCTAACTCTTTAAAAATTTCGTTCATTTTAATAGTTCTATTTCAAATTTTGTCGGGTTTTTGGCATTTGCAAGTCTTATGTCGCCACGTAGTTTTTTCTCAAAAATCAGCTTGCAAAGATAAAGCCCCATGCCGGTGCCATCGTCGCCTTTTGTTGTAAAAAAAGGTTCAAAAATTTTATCTAAAAGCTCGCTATCTACGCCATTTGCATTATCTTCAATAGTGACAATAAATTTGTTCTCATCTTGACGCAGATTTATTTCTACATAAGGGATGAAGTTGTCGGTACTTTTTGCCTTTTTGGCCAGCTCGTCTTTTGCGTTTGTGATAAGGTTCATAAGCACATGTTTTATGTAGTTTGCATAGCCTTTGATCTCATGAGGTCCATCGTCGTATGTAAAGCGTAACTCGATATTTTTTACTTGAAGCTGTGGTCGGCAAATGTATAAAACATCATCAAGCACATCGATTAAGTCAAATTCTTTCTCGCAAAAATCCTCTTTGTAAAAATCCCTAAAAACATCGATAGTCTCATTCATAAGCTCAACGTTCATGCGTATATTTTCAATGTTTTTTAGTGCCATTTTATCGCCATTCTTGCCGCTTAACAGCTCATGCGTGTCGCTTGCTAGAAGCAAAAGCGTATTTAGAGGCTGCTTGTATTGATGCGAGATCACGCTTATCATCTCGCCAAGTGCTGCCATTTTGGAGTTTTGCAGTAAAATTTGCTCTTGTTTTTGCCTATTTTGTTCCAAACCCACTTCATGCGTAATATCGTGCGACATGATAAAAACACCCTCAAATACGCCTTGCTTGTTAAGCAGCGGCAAAAACTCTGTTTTATAAAACAGCTTACCCTTTTTTGAGGTCAGACTAAAGCTCTTAATTGGGTTGCTGCTGATTTGCGTAAATATACTCTGTGTAGTTTGATTTGAGCAGAAAATATTAGAGAGTTCTTTTAAATTTTTACCGATATTTGCCTTAAATTTTAGGCCAAAAATTTTCTCGAATTCTTTGTTGATAAAGGCGATATTGCCGTCTTTATCCGTGATAACAAGCCCGCCTATTGGATTTTTGGCAAAAAGATTTAGAAGGTGTTTGTTTTTGTAAAATTTTCGCTGTGCCACGTAAAGACTAGCGAAGGTACAAATGCCAAAAAATGCCAATGCCAAAAAAATACCAAGATCTTTTAGTGCTTTTTTGTTAATCTGATTGTAAATCATACCCTTGTCAAGCACGCTAACTAGCATCCATTTGCTATTTGCGAGCGTATCATACACAAAAATATAGGACTTATTTTTGATAAGAATTTGCTCGTTTCCTTGTTTTTTAACTGAAATTTTTTGCAATACCTCTTTGGTTTGAGCGCCTGAAAAGTCTAAAATTTGCTCTGTTTGATCAAGAATGTTTTTACCATCTACCATTAAAAACGCTGAGCCATTTGCAAGCGGAAAGAGTGCGGCAAGCTCCTTTTGAAAAATTTCAAAGTCAAGATCGGCTGTCAAAACACCTATAAATTCGCCATCTTTCAAAAGCGGCGTTGAGACAGAGATGACGTAGATGTCAAGCTGATGGTCTATATATGGCTCGGTAAAGCTTGTTGTCATACTCTCTTTTGCGGCCACAAACCAAGGGCGGTCAGAGAAATTATATTGTGGCTCTATATCGTTGCTTGCGACAAATCTGTAGCTATCCGGATATCCGGCATAGACTGCTAAAAAGCTACCTGTTCTAGCAACAATGCTAAGCACACCTTTTATCGTAGCATAGTCTTTTATATAGTCTTTTGTCTCTATAAATTTAGCTGTCTCCTCAAGCAGTCGCTTTTGTTGTTCGATGCGCTCGTTTATTATTGCTTTGTATTTTTGTACCGTTTTTATCTGGCTTGAGACGGCAGAGTCGTATGTTTGTTGTTTATTTTCATTATAGTTTGTAAAAACTAGATAAAAATATCCCACAGCAACGGCGACTAATAAAATGTAAAAATAATTTTGCTTGAATTTCATTTCGGTATTATAGAATTTTTAAGATAAAAGTGCACAGTGGCGACCAAAATTTGTTAAATTTAGCCTAAACCATACCACATAATATTACTGAGATACTTATTTTGAATTTATATTTAAGCAAAACATCATACTAGTTAAAATTAAATATAAATCCAAAGTAATTTCATAGAATCTTTTTTATAAAGCAAAATAATTCTGGAAAAACTGCACTGCTTTTTTATCAAAAATATTTCCTTGTTTGAGAAACAATTCAAAAAAAAACTGTAAAAGATGCGGTTGAACGATAAATATAGGCTTTACGCTGGTAAGATGGGCGTGGGCGCTAGCCTAGTCGTCATGGGCGGCTTCACCGTAGAGCCAAGCACTGCAAACGTGTTAGATACCGAATATAACGAAATTTCTGGACTTTATGCCTGCGGTAACGTTATGGGCGGACGCTTTTTGGGCGACTATCCGGTAGTTTTAGCCGGCACTAGCCACAGAACATGCCTATGCTATGGACGCTTAGCGGGCTATCAGGCTGCGGCAAACGCAAAAGGAGTACAAGCATGAGCAATAAAAATATACGATAATAGGACTAATAGCAGCCGCTATCGTGGGCTTTATAGCATTTCACCAAATACAAGCCGCCAGTCATAAGGCTGAATTTTGTATCTTGTGTCACAACATGCAGCCAGAGTATGACTCTTATACAAAAGGAAATTTGTTAGCCAAAAAGCATAACGACGCAAACGTAACATGCCACGACTGCCATACGCCAACCATAGGCGAGCAGCTAAATGAGGTCAGGATGTATGTAACAGGCGACTTTGAGACACCAACAAAACAAAGGGGCTTTAAAAACGAGCAGTGCACTAGCTGTCATAAGATAAACGACATCAGGAAAAAGACCGCGCACTACGGCCTATCTAACCCGCATGAAGGCACTCACAACAAAGCCAACGAGATGCTTCAGTGTCAGTCGTGCCACGCCGTGCATCACCCGCAAAAGCTAAATACTTGCATGTCTTGCCACCAGATAGACTGGAAGGTAGACAGCAGCTGGAAGATGTATCCGCCTACTAAAAAATAATCTCCTACTTGACAAATCCGCCTCATCTGGGGCGGATTTATCTCCTCTGTAAATATAAATGGTTTAAGATAAGCTAAACTGTATAGATCTAAGCTGCTATATAGCCAGGTTTATGGGAAAATTTGCTTTTAGATATTAAAAAAGAATTGCCTCTAAAATCTTTTAACCAATGTCTTTAAATTATTCGCTTACATGCTTTACGATATCTTTTAGCACTAGCGGTATTACGTCGCCGTGTCCTTGCCCTTCGTAGATTTTAAATTCGTATTTGACGCCCGACTTTTTTAGAATTTCAGCTAAATCCGCCGCCTTTAGTATATTTTCTTTGTCTGTTTTGCCCGCTCTTTTTTCTAATTCTCCTACGCTAAGTCTTATAAAACTCGCCTTTAATCTAATTTTTAGTTTGCCGTCGTTGTCTAAGGCGTCCTTTATAATTTCTGAATCTCCCCACCAAAGAGATGGAGAAGCTATAAAAAACTCATCAAATATACCGTCGTTTTGTAAAAGCGAATAAACTAAAAATAGTCCGCCAAAGGAGTGGCCGTAAAATATTTTTTCGCTATTTTTTATATCGTATTCTTTGTCTACAAACGGCATTAGTCTCTCTTTTATAAATTTATAAAATTTGTCCGCATTGCCGCCTTGCTCGTATTTGTCGCCTTGAGCTAAAGGCGTTAAGTCCTTTGTTCGCCTTGCGGTATCGTAAGCTAGCGGAGTATCGTATCCGACGCCTATGATAAGCGGCACGCTACCGCTAGAAGTAAAATTTTTAAATAAATTAAGCAACACGGAAAATTGCGCATTTGCATCGAGCATAAAAATCGCTTTTGGATAAACGTTGCGGTTTTTCGGCACGGCTTGAAAAATTTTATATATTTCTCCGCCTGCACTTTCTAGGATGGAGTATTTAACATCAAAAAGCCGATAAACGCTTTCATCTATCGGCTCTATGTGCTGAGTAGGCTTTGCGCTGGCTGCAGCAATCATAATTAAAGCTCCCAAAAATAATTTAACAACCCTTACCACTTCGCGCTTACCTTAAACCAAAATCTCCTGCCCTCTTCAGGATACCAGTAGTAGTTGCCGTCATCGGCCATCCCCTCGTCGTATCGGATATTGTCAAAGATATTATAGGCGGTCAAATTTAAGCTTAAATTTTTATTTACCTCCCAGCTAGCACCCAAATCGACGGTAAAAAGCTTTTTGTCGTTTTCGCTTACTTTATTGCCGGGGCCGAATTTAACGCTAGTTAGCTCGCTCTCGTAGTTTGCCCCAGCAAAGGTGCTCACGCTTGCGATAGGCTTATACGTAAGCGTCAAATTTGCCGCGTGCTCGGGCGTTGCGGTCAGAGACTTGCCGTCTAGTCGGCTAAGATTGGTCTGGCTAAATTTGACCGGGCCGTTTGGGGTGTTGATCGTCGGATCGCCGGTTTTGATTTTGGAGTTGTTATATGTGTAGTTGCCGCGCAAATTTAGATTTTTTAGTATGTCGTAGTCTGCGCTAAGCTCGATACCCCAGACATCCGCGCCGTCGATGTTAAAGTAAGTTCCCCAACCCGGGCAGTTTACGTGCGGAGCCGTAGCGCATGAGCCAAATGCTGGAATACGGTTTATGCTACTACCGTCGGTATCTAGGATTTTATCTTTAAACTCGTTTCTAAATAGAGTAACCGAACCTCTAAAATCGTCGCCGCTATCGTAGTAAGCGCCGATTTCATAAGTTAGGCTTTTTTCGGGCTTTAGGTCTGCGTTACCAAAGTCTACTATCCTCCAGCCGCCTTGTATGGTGCCGACTTCCGGCGAGATCTGATTGACGTTCGGCGTCTTATATCCTGTCGCTACGCCACCCTTTAGCGTCCAGTTGTCGCTTAGATTGTAAACTAGATATGCACGCGGCGAGAGATGATCGTCGAAAAATTCGTTATGCGTGAAGCGACCGCCCAGCGTCAAATAAAGCTTGTCATCTAAAATCTCCCACTCGTCTTCTAAAAATGCCGCATGCTCTTTCATGGAGTAGGCTTTCGGGTTTCGCAGTATACTTCTACTTGAATTTGATACGATAAATGTGGTTTTAACCGTCTGCTTACTGAAATCATAGCCGAAAGTTAGCGTATGCGAATCTAGGAAGGTGCTAAATTTGGAGTTAAAGTTGTGGTTCTTGACATCAGCCGGCGTTAAGCTATCAAAGAGGCTCGTTCGCTTCGTCTGATCGTAAATGTAGCTCACGTCGGCATTTAAATTTTCAAAATTTCCCAGGTATCCTACTCCGTAGCTATCTTTTTTGTAGTCGTAGCTATTTAGCAGCCTGTTTGTCCTTACGGTTGCCGTCTTGCCGACGGTCCTAGAGTATTCGTGGTGTTCTTGGGAGGCTAGGAGATAAAATTTATTGTATTCGTCGGGCGTGATCCATAGTTTGGCGCTAAAGTTTTTCTTGTCGCTTTCTTGATAGCCGCCCGGATAGCTATCCTCGTCGCGTAATTTTTTGTAGCCCCATAGTTGAAGACCTAGGTATTTGTTAAGAAGCGGGAAGCTAAGATAAAAGTCCGCTTGGCGCTGCGAGCCGATGCCGCTATGAGCCTGCGCGATACCGGATATACTCACGGAGCCGCTAAATTTATCGAAGTTTTTCTTCGTGATGATGTTTATGACACCACCCACCGCATCGCTACCGTAAAGCGAGCTCATCGGTCCTCTGATGATCTCGATGCGTTCTATCGCCTCAACCGGCGGGATAAAATTTGAGTTCATATCGCCGGCACCGCCTTTTGGATTGGCCGCGCTTGAATTTACTCTTTTGCCGTCTATGAGAACTAGCGTTTGCGAACGTTCCATGCCTCGGATCGAGATACCGCTGGCAGGTCCGTCCTCACCGCCTATAACGCTAACTCCCGGAGCTTTTGAGGCGATAGAGTGAAGCGAGGTGAAGCTATCTTTTGCCAGGTCGTCATTTTTTACTATTGATATGCTGGCGGGTGCGTTTTTAATACTTTGCGAAAAACCGCTAGCCGTGACTACGACCTCTTCTAAATTTATATTATCTGCGGCTTGTAAATTTATTGCGCATACTAGCGAAACGATAGACGCGAAAGCTTTATTTTTTGAAACAATCATATAAAATCCTTTAGAATACTTAAGATTGATTTAAGTTATCAATCTTTCTTCGCGAATAATAACTAATATGGAATAAATTTAATATTAATTATCGTATACAGATAGAATTTGCCGCCAAAGACTAGATGGCTAATTTGATAAGATGGGTTTGAGGCAATTTTAAAAGCTTATAAGGTATGTTAAATTTGAAATTCTATCCATCCCGCAGTCAAAGCGAAGTCATTGACACTAAGTTTTAACTTTTGGAGCGCGATGGATGAAGTAGTTTTAAAACCGATAAAAACGATAGGATAACCTATCGTTTTTTACGTTTTAATTAAAAATTATAGTGGAAATTCACCATAAACGATCTCTCGTCGCCTAGCCTCGAGCTTGAGCGCCAGTATTTTTTATCAAAGAGATTGTTTATCGCTAGCGTCATTTGCGCATGCTCGGTGAAGCTGTATCCCGCACTCACGTCCACTCTAGCAAAGCCCGGCAAGTGTTGTTCTTGAATTCTACCGCCGCTAGTAGAGTAGGAGTAGCGTTTGGAGTAGCCGGTAACGCCGCTTTCTACGTACCATTTGTCGGCGTTTGCGTAGCGTAAAAAGACATTGCCTTGCCAGCGCGTGGTTTCATTTAGATTAAGTCCCTCGTTTAGCGAGTTTGAGTTGTCTTTGGTGACTTTAGCGTTTGTGTATCCAAGCGAGCTGCGCAGGTATAAATTCTCATAAATTTGCCCTAGCACGTTTAGCTCGATACCGCGGCTACGCTCCTTGCCGCGCACCGCCCAAGTATATGGGTCGTTTGTTGGGTCTGGTTGATAGCGGATATTTTTATGTTCAATCTGAAACACCGCGATGTTTGAGCTAAATTTATTATCCGCCCAAGTGCTTTTTAGTCCGATTTCGTACTGGACATTGTTTTGCGGTTTTAGATCAAGCTTTGACGTATCTTCGGTGCTGATGCCGATGTTACCTCTACCGCCGTAGGGCGCAAAGCTCTGCGAATAAGAGACGTAAGCGGTGTGATCGGTCGCAAAGTCCCATAAAAAGCCGACCCTCGGGCTAAACGAGTCGCCCGTGTAGCTGTTTGTTTGGCCTTTTATATTTCTGGTTTTAAATTTATAAAAATCAAACCTACCACCGAGCATCAATCTATACGTATCGTCAAGGCTGATTAGATCCTCAAAAAATACGCCGTGATTGATCGCACGGTGTTTGTTATCGGTCGTGAGCGGGACATTTCTGTTTGACGCCCAGCTGCCCCTAGATGCGTATGGGTCGATATCTTGCGTATGGGTTCTGCTATACCAGAGCCTTGGATGGCGAGTTTCGACGCTGTTATCGTAGCCGACTGCGATGTTGTGCTTAAATCTCTCGAAATTTAGCTCCTTGGTGAGCGTAAAGGCGTTTGAGATAGTTTCGTTATCCGTCTCTTGCTTTGCGTAGTTTTGCCTTAGTCTATTGCCGCTAACAATACTGCCCGCAAAAAAGTGATCGAAATTTTGGCTAGCCTTTCTGTATCCGAAAACCCATTTTAAATTTAGCTCTTTAGCTAGCTCGGCATTTAGCTCCGTTCGCAAAAAATGCAGTCTATCCTCCACGAAGTCACCCTCGTGAGAAAAGCCCTTTTTGTAGTCGATACCTAGCTTATCGTAGACGGCTTTAGTAGGAGTTCTATCGGGTACTCGCCAGGCGTTGTCGTACGTATACTGCGCCTCGAAGCTTACGTCGCCGCCTTGGTTGGTTACGATGACGCTAGGGCTTATCATAAAATTTTTATATTTTATGCCTTCGCGCCACGATTTACCACGCTCGCCGTCGGTAGTTAGGCGTACGGCCAGTTGATTATTTACTGCGTGGTTTACGTCTGCGCCAAGCCCCCATCTGCTCCAGCTGCCGTATCTGCCGGAAACCTTATAAACAGGGGTAAAATTTGCCTTTTTGCTTACTAAATTTACGACTGCACCGCCGTCGCTCCTGCCGTATAGGATAGAAGCTGGTCCTTTTAAAATCTCGACGCGCTCGACGTTTGCGGTGCTACGCCTGATCTGGCCCGAGTCTCTCACGCCGTCTCTATATATGTCTCCGCCGTCTACGCTAAAGCCTCTTATTTTTATACTCTCGCCGCGCATATCGTAGCCCGCGTCTATGCCCGCGTTTCCTTCGAGGATGCTAGAAAGATCGTTCGTGCCGTAGTTGCGATTTTTTTGGATATCGATAGTTTCGATGGTTTGAGGCGTTTGCTTGTTGCTAAGTCCGTTTCTGTTTACTTCCGCGCTATCGTAGGCGACGTAGCCTTTTAGGTTATCTTGCTCGGAAATACCTTCGACTTCGACGCTTGGAAGCATCACCGAGTAGCCGTCCGTCTTTGTGTCTGCAACGGCAAAAGTGGCTAAAACAGCGACTGAAGCAAAAATACTAAGTCTCATTATTCCCCCTTGATTTTAAAATAAAAACAAGAGTATATATCAACAATGCTTAAATAACTATTTATAAATCATTTTATCATATACTAGCCATTGCGTGTAGCGAGTTTTTATCGCTTTAGCAGAGGTTGATTTTTAAAATCTGAAAAATAATACATTTTAAATTTGTGATCTTAAAACTTAAGGAGACTATTCTTATTTTTTAATGTTTGCGATTTTTTATAAAAACGTGCTTGTAAAAATGATTTTGGTGTGCCCTAACGCTTAAAAGATATTGCAGTTTTCTACGTAAAAAACGGGAGTTTTACTGTGCCCCAAACTGTGCCCTATCTTTTGTCGAAACCTTGACGATTTGACAAATTTAAAGCTTTTTATGCTTAACCGTTTTGCGATGATTGTATTTGATAAAATGTCGTATTTTAGGGATTTTGAGAGTTTTTTGGTGGTGTTACGGGGGAGACTTGAACTCCCGACCTCCGGCTTATGAGGAATTATTTTAAATCCTTGCAAAGCACTGATACTACGCTATTTTAAGTCTTTTTGACTTTAAGGCATCGGCAAGGTGTTCCACTTTTGTTACACCGCTTTATGACGCATATTAAAAATCGCAACGGAACATACTACTATAGGAGTGTTCTGCCTCTTAGTACGAGGAAAATCTTCGGCGTTCAAAGAGAAATTTGCTTTACGCTAAGCACAAACTCCATGCTAAAAGCTAAAAAATCTGCTAGAATTTACGATAGATACATTTATCTAATAACCAAGGCGGTAGATATGAAGTTGGACGGCAAGATAATCGACTCTCTCGTGGATAGCTTCATGCAGGCAAAGGTCGATAAAAGTATAAAAGAGCACTCTTTATACGATAAAAAGATAGACGTCGACTTTGCCGATGCTCTAAATAGGCATTTTAAAGAAGCCTTGCAAGATAATCAAATACCCAAACTTCTAGAGCCTAGCGTGGAAATTTTAGAAAAAGATATCGGCCCGATCGATGATGAGGATAGGGCTACGGTAGCCCACGCTTTGCTCGAGAAAAATATCCTTTCGCTAAACTACCTCATAGCAAAACTTGAGAAAAACACAAACCTTACGGCCAAAAGATTAAAATTTTTAAGCGAGCAAGATAGTAGCCGTAAATTTGAAAATAAAGAAATACGAAGCTTTCAAGACGAAATCGGCGTTCTTGACGAAATCGGCGGATTGCCGCTTAATAGACAAGGGGTCAAAGATCTTATAGATACTTTCGCTCACGCTATAGTCGTGGCTACCCAAAAAGAACACGGACTAAATACGGAGCTAGGGCTAGTAAAAACTAAAGCCGATGAAAGAGAGACAAAAGATATTATGCTCGGTAAAAAGCAAAATATTATTCAGTCTATACGCGCAGGCAAAGAAACTTTTGGCGCGGGAACTCTAGGTAATAATATAGTAGAACAATACGAGATAGTCCCGCTTGCTAGCCAAATACCAACCGGGTCGCAAAACAATATAATATTGCGCGTTGCATTCGATACCTTCATACAAAACACGAGTAAAAACGAAAAATGGTCTAAAAGCACGTTAGAGCTAGTAAATAGCGTCAAAAATTTGCTCTTTAAATTCTTCGGCGAGGAAAGGAGTGTGTCTCTTATATCAAGAGATTATTTATTAAAATTTCGCGATATTTTATTCCAAATGCCAACTAAGCTAAATCAAAAAAACAAGTATAAGGGTAAAAATTTAGAGCAGATACTGCATCTGGGTAAAAACGATAGCAAGCTGTCGGAAGTAACCGTGCAAAAATATATGATAAGGGTGGCTCAATTTTTTAATTACAGTTACGATAGCGGCTATATAGGTAAAAGTATTACGAATAATATTAATGTAAAAATAGAAATAGACCCCACGGATCGCAAGGTATTGCCTTACAGTAAAGAAGAAGCGCAAACTATCTTTAAGATAGTTCAGGATTTTAAAAATGCCAATAGATCTCCAAGCAAGCGAATAAACGCTAACGATCTTTATTATATTACGATGATAGCAGCATATAGCGGGATGAGGATAAACGAAATAACTCAGCTAAGATACAAAGACATAGTAAAGCGTAACGGAATACTTTGCTTTAATATAAACAGAGAAGAGGGTAAAACCACTAAAAATACTAATTCTATAAGGGTGGTGCCCATTCATTCCAAGCTGCTTGAGCTTGGCTTAATAGAATTTATTGATACTAGAAAAACGGCGAGACGATATTTAGCGTAAATAATAAAATCTTTTCTGAAATTTTTAGAAACCAAATTCAGCGCAAACGTATTTGCCAGGATAAAGAAAAAACTTTTTATTCATTTAGACACTATTTTATAGATTACTTAGTGCAGCGAGAGGTTGAGACAAACGTTATAGCCCAAATAGTAGGTCATGAAAAGCAGTACAAAATTTTACTTAACACTTACGCCAAACCGATCAACCCAGATATATTAAAAGCTAAGATTGAAATGGTTGAGTATGGGGTTAAAAATGACCCACATACCTAGAAAGATAAAATTTCTCAGAAACTATAGAGTATATAGTATAGATATATTTAAGAACGAAGAAAAAGATTTGGCTAGAAAGTATCTAAATAAATCCGCCAAAGGGGGCGAAATAATCAAGATAAGCAAGGAGAAATTTTATAAAAGGGCATTAAAGGATCGAAATAGGCCGGCTCCTAAAATAACAAACCATCCCAAAGATAAAGAGGCTTTAAGAAAAAACGAACTTTGCGCGTATAAGTATCCGCTGTTTAAATACCGTTTTTGGAGCAACCCAGGCGGTTCTATACCCTTAACCAACTATATAGCTGCGCTAATGGATAATGATTCGCCTATGAATTTGGTCTACCTACGCGAACTTTTCGGCGATGCTAAAGTGTTTGAAGTATATCTTAACGAGTTTTATCAAAAAGGCGAAAGGCTGCCTTTGGTAGAGGATTTTTTAGGAATATGAGCCAAAATTTATATCCTAGAGTAGTCGCACTACTTGAATATATCGCTGGCGGCAATGAGTTAAACGGCTTTGTTCTAGTAGGCGGTATGGCTATAACGCTTTATGAGCTTCATAGGCAGCCTCAAGACCTATATTTTTTTATAAATGAAGAAGAGCTAAGCACTCAGTCGTTATCAAAAATAGAAGCTTTAATCTCAAAGTTAAAAAATGCATACGAGATTAAATTCGTCAAAGGAGACAAAGCGCGGGTATTTTATAAATTTAACGGCGTGAGCGTTAAATTTATAGCTTATCCGATTGAGATTTTAAACGATGCTAGGAAATACAAAAATATAAACGTAGCCTCAATCAAAAAACTAGCCTACATCAAACTAGACGCTATACTAAGGCATCGCCGCAAGGCAAGGGATTTTTACGATTTAAAATACCTTATGTTAAAATTTAACCTAAAACTAGAAGATATTTTGGACGTATGCCGCTATCACGTAAAACTTATGGGTATTGCGGAAAACGCTATGGCGCACTTGCTTTTAAAGCATAGGCTAATAGATAAAGAAGGCATAATAGAAGCTAAATTTGATACCGATATAAAGACTATTCGCGAGTTTTTAAAAAACGAAGTAAAAAGGCTAAGCGAAGAAAGAGCGGAAATATTTAACTTTTCTAGCAACGAAATAAAGGCTAATATAAACAAAAAATACGGACTAAGCAGAAACTCTTTGCTTATGGAGCTTTATTTGATAAAAATGGAGCAAAAATTATACAAAATCGACCTTTTAGAGGCCAAGGCCGACTTGGGTTACGAAAATTTTAACAAATGCGACATATTTTACTATGCTTTGAGCGATACTAAATTTTTAGATTATCTGCTGCTTTACACCTCAAGTACGCCAAAAGACCTTAAGAACAAGGCTCAACGCTTTAAGGGAGCGTTAGAGCTCGTAGAAAGGCACGAGCTAATAAATGATTGTCTAAATAAGAGCGAGGATGAGATTAGGAAATTTATGAAAAGGAACGGTATTCAAAATCGAAGATTTATAAAGCGCGTAAAAAAGAAAAGGGAAATTTTAAATGGCTGAGTATGCGGGCAGAGCGGTGTTTTGCCCGATCCAGACTTTGTAAAATTTAAACCAGCTCGTCTTATTTTAAAACCTAAAAACTAGGTTAATTCTCCCGACCCGTTTCCTAACTTACTAAAACCCTTGTTTTACGTTTTTGAATTCTATAAAATTGTGGATAAAGAAAAAATGTGTGCATACTGATTCCAAAAATAAAATTTTATATAAGATAAAGATGAAAAACAAAAAACGCGAAATCACTAAGAACATAATCAAAAAACTAAGACTAACCGATGCCGAATGGTCGGCTATCG
Source organism: uncultured Campylobacter sp. (assembly GCA_963515555.1). GTDB lineage: Bacteria > Campylobacterota > Campylobacteria > Campylobacterales > Campylobacteraceae > Campylobacter_A. The sequence goes on from CAUPXB010000006.1 coordinate 94,607, forward strand.
AAAAGAAGCTAAAAGAAACAGGGATGACCTTTTCAAAATTTGCCCTAAGTTCAATGCTGTCCAGGCGAATTAGACTTCCTATTGAAAGGGAGCTTTTGACCGAGCTATCCAAACAAGGAAACAACCTAAACCAGATAGCTGCCAAGCTAAACAGCGGCGAGAGTTTAGATAGAGTGGGTCTTAGAATTATTGCCGAGAATAACTCTATATTGCGTCGAATTTATAAAAGATTGGGGAAATAGTGAACTATATCAATCAAGACCCCTACCTCACAGACATAAAGAAAGCTATTAATAGCGATGCTAGTTAAATTTCTTCCTACATATACTGGCGGCGGTCTTGGGAGCATAAACTATCTACTAAACGAAAGAAAAGCGGCCGGAACGGCTAAGGTTGTAAAAGGCGACGAGAATTTAACTAGAGCTATTATTAAAGGAATCGACTTTAAACAAAAAACATGCTTTGGAGTTTTGTCTTTTATAGAGAAGCATGATTTTTTAACCGAAGAGCAAAAGCTAAAAATCATAAAAGATTTCGAGTACGCACTGCTCGGGGATTATATGCTAGAGCGGGTAAATGTACTCTGGGTCGAGCATTCGGATAAGAACGGTCGGCTTGAGTTAAATTTCTTGATCCCGAAGATTGATCTTATAACGGGCAATTCATTTAATCCATACTTGGCAAAATTCGACCAAAACAGGATTGATTTGATCAAAAGAATAATTAACGACGAATACAACCTTTCTAGCCCTGACGATCCCGCAAGAGAGCAAACGATATCGGCTAGCAAGAAAAATATCGGACACTACCAAAATTTAGAAGAACTAGATAAAAAGCTACACGAACTAGTCAAAGGGGGCTATATCAAAAATAGAGATCATATGATAGAGCTTCTTAATCAAAGCGGTATCGAGGTAACTAGGTCGACAAAGAAAAGTATAACCGTAATGTTGCCTAATCAAAAAATAAAAAATCGTCTCAAAGGAGGAATATATGATGCAAATTTCACAGGCGCTCAAGGACTTGGAGAACTCGGCCAAAGCTCAAGCAGAAGAATTCGAGAGTTCCATAATAGAGATACACAAGCAGAGTGCGAAAGAAATAGGCGAAAGCTTGAGGAGCTTGTTGAAAAGCGAGATAGATTCAATAAGCGGAAATTTAGAGCCTTGCCTCCAAGAGATAATATCGATCCAAAGCAAGAGCAAAAGATGGATATCGGTACTCACGGCTACGATAGCGCTAATAATCGGAATAGCGGCGGGCTGGACGGCTCAAGGAGCGAGGCAAAATTTGGAAACGGCTTGGTCGGTGCCCAAAGACTGGAGACACGAACAGCCCAGCGAGGACGGGACTCAGACGCACTACTACATAGCAATCCCTTGGAGCAAGGAGATCTTCGAGCAAAACGACAAATACTACATACTTATGAGAACGGAATAGAAGATGACAACATTAGAAGAAGCATTGCTCGAAGAAAACGAGAGCTTGACGAAGATTATCAAGAGCGAAAGGAGCGAACACGAATCGCAGAAGAAGGCCTTGATCGAAAAATACGAGAAACAGATAATGAGCTTACAGAAACAAGAGATCGAATTAGCGCAGTATGTCAAGAATTTGAGCGACGATTGCAACGATGCCTTATCGAATGCTTTGCAAAAACAAAAAGATATGTACGAAAAATTAGTGGAATCTTCAGAGCAAAAATTAGAAAAACTCGTAGAAGAATTGGCCAATTTAAAGACAGAATACGAGAGTTTAAAGACGCGCTACGAGGAGTTGAAAAAAGATATAGAAAATTTATAGAGGAATGTGAATATGCAAGAATGATAGGCATGCGTTACTCTATCAAAAATACCAATAAAGAAAATACTATAAAATCAGATACGCATGGATTAATCTAGGTGTATCCCGCCAAACCGGCCGCCGCATAAATATACTTTTTGGTTTCTAGGCTCTTGGGGGTTTTATGCTTAATTAAATACGATCCGCCAGACTAATTTTATTATCTTGTTATGCGCACTTATAAATAAAAAATTAATCGACTGCCGCCCCCGAGTTCTTGTGGAGATACGCCAGTAAGCTTAAATATTTATTAAAATAGCCTACTTGACTCGGCTATTTTAATAAATATGGTCTGGACAAAAGCGTGGGTCAAGGGAGCAGCAAGCTCTCCTTGCGAGCCTCTCGCGGGGCCAAAACGGTAACGTTGCGTGGCCACGTAGAGTATGCTCGCCCTATTAGTAGAAACAAAAAAGAGCCAATGCGAAAGTTAAGAGAAATTTTAGCAAAACATGGATATAAAGCAACCATTTAAATATGGTATATTTGATATGGTTTATAATAAAAGTATAATTTTAAAAAATTTGTAAAAAAATGCCCGAAGAGCTCGGACGCTATAAGTTTTATGCGTTAAGTTTTGAAAACACCTTTACTCTTGGAGCATTGCCTATAAATTTCTCGATATTTACAAGATTAGTATATCCTTCGCAGCCATCATAACTGCAAGAAGAGACCTTCTTAAAAAGGACCTGAATCCTGTAGATTGGTTAAGGCTTGTTCTTTTGTATCAGCTTCGTAAATAGCTTTTAGCTCACTAGATATTCTCTTTTTATCCTTATAACTTACATATTTAAGGCTATTTCTTATTTGATGGATTACGCATTTTTCTACTTCGCGCTACGCACTCGTAGCTGCAAGCAGAAGAATTTGGGTGTTGGGAAAAGATGAGTTTATGGCTTTACTTATACCGCTTAGATTATCAGTAGATATTATTAATATATCATCTACTCCACGATTTTTAATCTCATTGAATATATCTAGCCAATATACTGATTGTTCGCAATCCTTGCTAATCCACATACCTAAAATTTCTTTGCTGCCATCTAGCTTAACTCCTAGCATTATATATGTGGCTATGTTCTTAACGTTGCCATCTATTCTAACTTTAAGTATAGTAGCGTCTATTATTACAAAGGGATATATTCTATCTAGTGGTCTATTCTGCCACTCTTTGGCTTTATCCAATATCTTTTCAGTCATATTTGATATAGTTTGTTCTGATAGCTCAAAGCCATATAGTTGTTCTAAATGGCTCTTAATATCTCTAACACTCATACCCTTAGCATAAAGCGAGATAACTAAATCATCTGTGCCATTTAAGACTACTTCACGCTTTTTAACTAGCTTAGGGTTAAATGTGCCATCTCTATCTCTTGGTATATCAACTAATATCTCACCGTAGTTTGTTTTTAATGTCTTGGTATTATAGCCATTGCGGTAGTTTGTATTATCTGATGTGTGGTGTTTATCATAGCCTAAATGCTCTGTTATTTCAGCATTACTAGCTTCTTCTATGACATCTTTTAAGATGAGTTTAAACTCATCAACTATGCTTTGAGGAGTTATATTCTCTCCATTAGCTAATCTCTTGGCCAACTCTTGTCTGTCAAGTAATGACATAGTAAATCCTTTTAGTTTTTTAAATTGTAACTTACTTTGGATAAGTAGGTTTTAAAAAGGACTTACACAGATGGATTTACACTCTCTATTTCTGATGTTACCTATCTCTTTGGCGTCTGATTCTATATATGTTCTTATATATGAGCTAAACCAGAGATATTTTGATTTTTCAGAGCTTATCTTTGTGATCTCTGGGTAGCCGCCATTTATGATCTTCTCAGATAAGCCGTCGTTGTCGTATTTTCTAAATGCTAAATGGCTTATATCGCTACTTAAAATATCTATCAAATTTTCATCACTATGACTTAACTCTTTTTGAGAAAGCGGGTAAAGCTCTACTATGCCTATCCTGCCAGCCAAAGGGTCCGAGATATTTTAAAGCCTTTCAAATTTGCAGAGCCAGTTAGTATGAACTGCCCTTTTGTTCTATCTTTATCTACAAATTCTTTTATTGCTAGAAGCAGTATGAGAGCTCTTTGTATCTCATCTATCACGATAGGCTTACTACAGTGTTCTATAAAGCTTTTGGGATCGTTTCTTGCGGATTCATATATATTAATATCGTCAAGCGTTACGTAATTTGGTATATCTAAATTTAAAGCAAGGGTTGATTTGCCTACCTGCCTAGCTCCGCTTATCAAAAGCACAGGAAAGCTTTTCATATACTCTTTTATTTCGTCGCTTATGGCTCGTTTGATGTACATAGTATTTTATCCTTAAAAATTTAGGAGTATAATACTACAATATATATAAATTTACAAGGATGGTTTGGTTAAGATAATTGTATATTTAAATTTAATTCGAATTAAAACTGGTAAGATTAAGTCAGTCACTGTGATTTTCTATCATACTGAGTATTTTATTGGTAGAGTTTTAAGCAATATCATCTCAGATTTTCATATTGACAAATGGCAGTCAAATTTTCCCTCAAAAGGAGCAGCACAATAACCATTTTTGGAATATTGCACAGGCTCTTTTGTACTGCGACCTAACTTCCCAATAAATTTTACCTCATAACTTTATCCAGTAGTGATTTATAACTATCCACTACGTCATAGACCACGCTATCATTGCTTATAGCCTTAAAATGCTCCTTTGCGCAGTGGATTTTAGATTCTTCGATTTGGCGAAGCTGCATAGAGTTCATAGACCCTTTAGTCTCCGCAACAAAATAAATGTGCTTGATATCACCCTCATAAAATGCAATCGCCCTAAAAAGACAAACCTCTCCAGATACATCAGTCATATATATAGACGAATTTAAAGGAAATATAGAAAAAGAGAAATATCAGCTAGCGATGTATGATAAAAACCGTAAACTAGTAGATATATTAAGAAATAGACATTCACAAACAATAAAAAATATAATAAACGAATTTGAAATACAACCACAAGTAGTTGTAATGGATATGTTTAAGCCATTTAGAAGCGTAATAAATAGTAATATAGTTCAGACCCAAATAGTAGCAGATAAATATCATGTAATAAGACAAGGGATATGGGCATTAAGAGATTTAAGAGTAGAATTATTTAACAAAGACAATGAAAAGTATAAGAAGTTAAAAAAATATTGGAAAATACTAAGTAAAAGCCCAATAAGTCAGTTTAGTCAAAGACAAAAAGAAATATTAAAAGAGATATTAAAAGTAGATAAGACATTGAAAAATATGTATAGAATAATAAAAGAATTTTACAATATGTTTGAGAGCAAGACAGTAAAGACAATGAGAAGGAGAATAGAGCAATTAATTGAAAAATTGAGAGTATTTAATATAAAGCAAAGTATAAAACTAGCAGATACAATAACAAGTTGGAAAAAAGAGATAATAAATATAGTAGAATATAAAATAAACAATGGGTTTGTAGAAGGAAATAACAACAAAATAAAAGTAATAAAAAGAGTATCTTATGGACTAAGAAACTATGAAAGATTTAGAAAATTGATATATTTACGTCTTTGCAATAGATAGAGGTGTTTTTACACCCCCACTATTGACAAAGAACCATAATAAATTTTATCCGCTCTATAAATTTAAAAATTGAATACCCTTTTTAAATACATTTAAAAGAAAAATTTATATATAATCCTAATATAAAAAATTAATAATTATACTTAAGGAGCAAACGTGCAAATTCCTATTCGCTACGGCAAAGATGATATCATCGACCTAAGCGTTCCGGAAAAAAATTTACTGGGAGTTTTTAACCCCAACCCCGTGGCTAAATTTGACGAAACGGCGCTCATCGCAAAGGCTCTAGCAAATCCGATAAATCAAAAAAGCTTTGATGAGTTTATCGCTGGCGATGAAAAAATCGTCATCATCGTAAACGACGGCACTCGTCCGACTCCTACAGCTAAAATTTTAAAGCAAATTTACCCAAAAATCCGCGAGAAAAATAAGATTTTCATCATCGCCACGGGCTGCCATAGAGAGGGTACGCTCGATGAGTACGAGATGATCTTCGGCAAAGAAATTTACGCCGAGCTTAACGCCAAAGGCGAAGTTCACGATCACGACTCAAAGCATGATGAGATGGTATTTTTAGGCGAGAGCAAAAACGGCACGCAGATGTATTTAAATAAAATCGTTGCCGAGGCAAAAAAGGTGATCGTCATCGGTTCGGTTGAGCCACATTATTTTGCAGGCTATACTGGCGGCAGAAAGGCCTTTTTGCCAGGCACCGCATCATACGAGAGCATCACACAAAACCACAAGCTCGCACTAAGCTCCGACGCGCAAGCGCTGCGCTTAGAGGGCAACCCCGTACACGAGGATATGATCGACGCGATGAAAGTGCTAGCGCACATCGACGTCTTTTCTATACAGACCGTGCTTGATAGCGAACATGGCGTATATTATGCAAGTGCTGGCCATCTAAACGATAGCTTCTATGACTGCGTGAAAAAGGCCGATGAGGTCTTTTGTGTAAATATCCCGCAAAAAGCAGACATCGTTATCTCGGTAGCGCCTTATCCTATGGATGTGGATCTTTACCAAGCACAAAAAGCCCTAGACAACGGCAAACTAGCACTAGCTGAGGGCGGAATTTTAATAATGGTCGCAAAGTGCCGAACAGGTATCGGTCCAAAACCTTTCTTTGACCTTATGGCCTCTGCTGACACACCTAAAAAAGTGCTTGAAAAGATAAATTCTGGATTTAAACTCGGCTATCACAAGGCTGCTAAAATGGCTGAAATTTCGCTCTGGGCACAGACTTGGGCTGTGACTGATCTAAGTGATGATGAGATGAGAGCTGTGCATCTAAAGCCATATCACGACCTGCAAAAAGCCGTAGATGAGGCGCTCGCGCAAAAGGGTGCGGACGCAAAAATAGTCATCTTGCCGTTTGGCTCTATGACTGTGCCTAAGGTTTAAGTATGGCTAAAATTTTATACTATGATGCTAGCTGCGGTATTAGCGGCGATATGAATTTAGGCGCGCTGGTGGATCTGGGCGCGGATTTTAGCTATCTTTGCGCCGAGCTTGCTAAGCTAAATTTAGCTAGCGAATTTTACCTACGCAAGCGCAAAGTGCTAAAATGCGGTATCTCTGCAACCAAAATAGACGTCGTTTGCGCGGCAAATCCGAGCCAAATTCCGCTTGGCCTCTTAGGCGCTAAATTTAGCCCGCGTCAAAATTTAAACGGCAAAAATCACGGTGCCGAATTTAGAGCGGATAAGCCCGCCCAAAACCATCCGCGTCCGCGAAATTTCACGCAAATTTTAGAGCTTATCGAGGGTTCTAGCCTAAGCGCTTTCGTAAAAAAAACGGCAAGCGAAATTTTTAGCGTTATCGCGCAGGCCGAGGCCAAAATCCACGGCACTAGCGCAGAGCAAGTACATTTCCACGAAGTGGGCGCCGCGGACAGCATCGCGGACGTAGTGGGTGCGGCTATTTGCTTGGAGGCCTTGGGTGCGCCGCAAATTTTTGCTTCGCCTATCGAGCTTGGCGGCGGTTTTGCGCACTGCGCTCACGGCAGGCTGACCGTACCGGCGCCTGCGGTTTGCGAAATTTTAAAAGGCGCGCAAGTAAGCCTAGGGCGAGCGAATTTCGAGATGACTACGCCCACAGGGGCGGCGATTTTAAAGGCCTGCGCACTAAATTTAAGGGAGCAAGACCGCCGCGAGTCGCCGAGAAATTTTAAAATTTTAAGCACGGGCTACGGCGCTGGCGATAAAGAGGTCGCGGATTTTGCCAACGCACTTCGCGTGATACTTTGCGAAACGAGCGAGGATTTAGGCTTGAGAGATGAGCCAAATTTGAGCGTGCAGATCGGCTATGGCGAGCTTTGCGAGCGGATTTTAATCTCCACCAATATCGACGATATGGACGCCGAGAGCTTTGCTTTTGCGTGCGATATTTTGCGAGATAGCGGCGCGCTGGACGTATTTAGCCGCTCTATTTTTATGAAAAAGGGACGCGCGGGCTTTGAGTTAAACGCGCTGTGCCGCAAGCAGGACGCCGCGCGGATAAAGGGGCTAATTTTCGCGCATACGACGGCGATCGGAGTTAGAGAGTGCGCCGTGAGGAAAACGGAGCTTGCGCGCGAGTTTTGCGAAGTAGAGACTAAATACGGCAAAATAAGGCTTAAAATTTCGCGCGGCCGAGTTTGCGGTTTTAACGCCGAACAAAATTTAACGGACGAAAATTTAGCCCGAAATTACCACGAAATTTTAAAAATCAAGCCCGAATTCGAGGACTGCAAAAAAGCCGCGCAGAGATTTCAAACGACGATCCGCGAGGTTAGAAACGAGACTTTAAAAAAATATGACGAAACTAGAAATTCTAAAAAATGATATAAAAAAGCTGGAAAATTTAGCCGTAGCGTTTAGCGGCGGCGTGGATAGCTCGCTACTGTTGCGCGTTGCCGCCGATACGCTAGGCCGGCGCGCGGTAGCTATCACGCTAAAATCGCCCTATATGTCGGGGCGCGAGATAAAAGAGGCGGTGGAATTTACCCGTACTTACGGCATCAGGCACGAAATTTTAGAGCTAGAAGCGCCCGAAGCGGTAAAAAATAATCCGCAAGATCGCTGCTACGTCTGCAAAAAGGCGGTTTTTACGCGGCTAATCGAGCTGGCAAAGCATCTAGGCTTTACAAACGTCGCCGACGGCACGAACCTAGACGACCTTGGCGAATACCGCCCGGGGCTTAAAGCAAAAGACGAGCTTGGCGTGCTTTCACCGCTTAAAGGCCTCAAAAAATCAGAGATTAGAGAGCTTAGTCGCGAGCTTGGGCTGCCGACCGCGGACAAGCCCAGCTACGCCTGCCTTCTGACGCGCCTGCCGCACGATAGGGAGTTTTCCGCGGAGGAAATTTCGCTCGTGGAGCGAGCCGAAAATCTGCTAATCTCGCACGGATTTTTAAATATTCGCGCGCGATTTGACGGCAAAGCCTTTAAGCTGCAAATGGGTGCGAGCGAGACTAGGCGCTTTTGCGCGGGAGATTTTAGCGCCGTCGTACGCGAGATCGCTTCGCTTGGCGAGTATGATATTTTGCTTGATTTAAAAGGGCTTCGCGGGGAGATTTTAAATGACGAGAGATGAGGCTTTAAATTTCATCCGTACCGTAAAATCGGGCGAAAAAAGCGAGCGCGAAGCGATAGAGTTTTTACGGGATTTTCCTTTTAGCGACGTGGGCTGCGCCAAGATCGACACTCAGCGCGCCCTGCGAAACGGCACGGGCGAGGTGATCTACGGCGAGGGTAAAACGGGTGATGAAATTTTGCGCATCGCAGAGGCGATCGGCGCGAGGAGGCAAAATATCCTGATCACGCGCACGAACGAGCGGGTTTTTAAGCGGGTGCGCGAGGCGCTGCCGCAGGCGGAGTTTAACGCTCGCGGCCGCGTCATCAGCGTCAAATTTAAAGAGCCAGCGCTCACGCAAAGCTACATCGCGATAGTCTCCGCAGGCACCGCCGACGGCGCGGTAGTGGAGGAGGCGTACGAAACGGCGCGATTTTTAGGCAACGACGCGCGCAAATTTAGCGACGCGGGCGTGGCGGGACTGCATAGACTGATCGCAAATTTAGAGCAGATACGCGGCGCAAAGGTCGTGATCGCGGTGGCGGGCATGGAGGGCGCGCTAGCTAGCGTACTGGCGGGTCTTGTGAGCGTGCCGGTGATCGCGGTGCCCACCAGCGTTGGATACGGCGCGAGTTTCGGCGGGCTGGCGGCGCTG
>CAUPXB010000007.1:0-101213 GCA_963515555.1 uncultured Campylobacter sp.
TTTTATGTATACAAATCCCAAGATGACTACAAAAAGGCAATCAAAGACCACATTGTTAGTTTTAATGTATGAGATTAGACAAAGTGGTATTTGCTGTAATGATTTTGTGGATTTATCTAAAAGCTTCTTTTATGTATACAAATCCCAAGATGACTACAAAAAGGCAATCAAAGACCACATTGGCAACAAGTTATCAAGATATAATTTTATTTTTAATAATATCAGGACCTTAGATGCTTCAAATTTTGAAGATTTTTTGCAAGAAAATAATCTATAGCGGCATAAATTATGCAAAGCTATATTAAACTCCTAAAAGATAACGGCTTACTTCGTGTATAGGACAAGTCTGTGGATATTGATCTGGAGATAGTGCACATAAGCTATTGTGGGTCAAATTTGATGACGATAAATTTAAAAGGAGACAAGATGAAAAGACGAAATTTCTTAAAATTTGCCGCCGTTTCGGGAACTGCGGCGCTACCTAGCGCGCTAAATGCCGCAAGCCAAAACGCGGATAAAATATCGAGAAATAAAGCTGCTATGAAACGCTTTGAAAAAGCTATAAACAGCGCAGACGCGGCGGCTCTAAAAGAGCTGGTAGATCCAAAAGCGCCATTTCTCACGCCTGCTTCGCCGGAGCCGCTTTACGGCGGAGAGGGGTACTTTGCGGTGGTAAAGATGATGCGAGATAGCTTCCCTGACGTGCAGTGGGCGATGCAAGACATGGTGGCGGACGAGCGCTGCGTGGCGGTGTATTGGCTCTGCACGGGTACGCATGAACACGACTTTGCGGGCATTGCAGCGACTGGGCGTAAATTTAGCGCTAGGGTGATGAATTTTTACTATTTTAACGACGCCGGCAAGATCACGAACGACGTGGCGGCCGAGGGTATGATCGCCATCTTGCGAGCTATCGGCGCGTGCGATAAATAACACCCCCGCTTTGCTTCGCCTTTTTCAGCTATTTTTGGCTAAAATCGCCCAAAAATCAAAAAGGCGAAATATGGACTATATCAAGCTTCTAAAAGATAACGGCCTGCTGCGCGTCATCGACGAGCCCGCGGATATCGATCTGGAGATCGCGCACGCGAGCTACATCGAGGTCAAACGCGAAAACTCGCAGGCGCTGCTTTTTACAAACCCTGTCTGCAAAAAAACGGGGCGTAAATTTGCTCCCGTACTAACTAACATCTACGGCTCAAAAAGGGCGCTTGAGCTGATATTTGGCGTGCAGCCTGACAAGATCGCGGACGAGATAGAAAAACTTTTAAAACCTAAAAAGCCTAAGAGCTTTGGCGAAAAGCTAAATTTCGCCGCGTATTTGTTTGAGATGAGAAAAGTTTTCACGAAAAGATTAAAAGGCGAGGGCGAGTGCCAGCAGGTCAAATTTACGGGCGAGGAGGTCGATCTGTTCTCGCTTCCCGCGCTAAAAACATGGCCGCTTGACGGCGGCGCCTTTATCACGATGGGGCAGGTTTATACGCAAAGCCTGGACGGCGAACTTCAAAACGTCGGCATGTACCGATTGCAAATTTATGGTAAAAATCGCCTCGGCATGCACTGGCAGATACACAAAGACGGCGCGATTTTTTTTAACGAATACAAGCGCGCAGGCCGCAAGATGCCCGTATCCGTGGCTATCGGCGGAGACCCGCTCTATATTTGGTGCGGTCAGGCGCCGCTGCCAAAGGGCGTGTTTGAGCTGCTGCTTTACGGCTTCATACGCAAAGAGCCGGCCAAACTCGTAAAGTCGCTAACGAATGAAATTTACGTCCCGCACGACGCGGACTACGTGATCGAGGGTTTTGTGGATACGGATAAATTTGAGCTTGAAGGGCCGTTTGGCGATCACACGGGCTTTTATACGCCGATTGAGCCGTTTCCGGCGATGGAGGTTACGGCGATCACGAGCAAGCGTGAGCCCCTGTTTCACGCGACCGTGGTCGGCAAACCGCCGCTTGAGGATAAGTACATGGGCTGGGCGACCGAGCGCATTTTCTTGCCGCTTTTACGCACGACGGTGCCAGAGCTTTTAGACTACAACATGCCTGAAAACGGTGTCTTTCACAACCTGATTTTGGCTAAAATCAACGCCCTTTATCCCGCGCACGCCAAGCAGGCGATGCACGCGTTTTGGGGCGTGGGGCAGATGAGTTTCGTCAAACACGCGGTTTTTGTGGGCGAGGATGCACCAAATTTGAGCGATTACGACGCGCTTACGGAGCATATTTTAAACCGCTTCGGCGACAAAAGCCTGCTAATCAGCGAGGGCGTGTGCGATCAGCTAGATCACGCTAGCCCGAACTCATGCTTCGGCGGTAAGCTAGGAATCGACGCGACGCAGGACTTTTCTACGCCTGCGCCTATGCTTTTAGACGATGCCGCGCTGCTTGCTAAATTTAAAGAAATAGAGCCAAATTTAACGCAGCTAGTGCAGTTTAAAACAAATACCAAAACTCCGATTTGTGTCGTCAAATTTGATAAAAACCGCCTCGTAAAAGAGGTTTTTGAAGAGCTTTTAAAATTTAAAGAGCACTTTAAGATACTCGTTTTCGTCGGCCCCGAAAACCGCCTGGAAAACCCGTATATGTTGCTTTGGCGCGTGACGAATAACATCGATGCTTTGCGCGATATCTACGTTCGCGAGAGCGCGGTCTGTATCGACGCCACCGCAAAAGGCGAGGCCGACGGCTACACGCGCGGCTGGCCGCTGCAAACAGACTGCGACCGCGACGTCGTAGCTGATCTCGTTAAGCGCGGCATAGTAAAAGATGAGCCTGAGCTGTTTTGCAAATTTGAGATTTTCGGATAAAATTTAAACTCGGCAAATTTGAGAGGCTAAATTTGCCGAGCCGCTTAAATAAATTCGTTTTTCAAGCGCCTTTTTAGCCCGAATTTTATAAAATCGCAAAATGGATAAAGAACGCCTAATAATCGATAAATTTAGCAACTCCTTCATCGGCGACGACGGCGCTGTGGTGACGCATGAGCGCGGCCGGTGGGTGTATAGCAAGGACCTTTTTTGCGAGGGGACGCACTTCCTAGCAGGCTGGCTTAGTATGGAGGAGATCGCGCGCAAGGCGATGCTGGTAAATCTCTCCGATGCCGTCGCGATGAACGCCGAGCCTAAATTTGCGCTTATAGGACTTGGGCTACCAAAAAAAACGAGCGCGGCGCATATCTCGGCGTTACGCAAAGGATTTGCGGACGTTTGCGACGAATACGGCGTCACTATCATCGGCGGCGACACGATCGGCAGCGATAAAATTTTACTTAGCGTTACGATCGTATCGCGCGTTCGAGGCAAGGCGGTTTTACGAAGCGGCGCGAAAAATGGCGATCTAGTCGCTTTTACGGGCGAGCTCGGGCAGAGTCTAAAAGGGCTTAGGACGCTTTTAAACGGCGGACGGATCGCGTCAAATTCGCGCTTTAAAAGGCCTATTTTAAAAGATAAATTTTTCTACGCCGCAGCGGATAAGATAAACGCCGCCATGGATGTCTCAGATGGGCTTGGCGCAGATCTAGCCAAACTTTGCGTGCAGAGTCGGTGCGGGGCGAAATTTAGCAAGCGGCTAAGCAAACGCGAGCTAAATAGCGGCGAGGAATACGAGATTTTATTTACGTTTAGTCCGAAAAACCGCGCCAAAATTTTAAGCCTAGCACGCAAAACCCGCACGAAAATCACGATTTTTGCCAAAATCACGAAAGGAAAATTTAAAAGCAATGCAAGAAACCACCATTTTTAAGCCTCTTTACGCGCTCACTCACGCGCCCATTAACGCGTATTTTAGTAAAAACTCGGACGATTTCGTGGTGCGCGAGATCCCGCTTTACGCATTTAGCGGGCAGGGCGAGCACTTGATAATCGAAATTTGCAAAAAAGATATGACGACGCAGGAGGCCTTGCAAGCGATTAGCGAAATAAGCGGCGTAAAGATGCGAGATTTTGGCTATGCGGGGCTAAAAGACAAGCAGGGTATGACGACGCAGTTTATCTCGATGCCGCGTAAATTTGAGGCGGCACTGGCAAATTTTAGCCACGATAAGATGAAAATTTTAAGCCTCGCCGCGCATGATAATAAGCTTCGAATCGGGCACCTAAAAGGCAACACCTTTTTTATCCGCCTAAAAAAAGTGATGCCTAGCGAAGCGGCAAAGCTGGAACAAGCCGTGCAAAATGTGGGCGAGGTTGGATATGCTAACTACTTTGGTTATCAGCGTTTCGGTAAATACGGCGACAACGCGCAAAGCGGGCTGGAGTTGCTAAAAACAGGCACCGTAAACGGCAAAAAGAGCAAAAATCCAAAGCTAAACGACTTTTTGATCTCGGCATATCAAAGCGATCTTTTTAACCGCTGGCTTAGCAAGCGCGTGGAGATTTCGAGATTTGCGCAGGATTTTAGCCTAGGCGAGCTAGCTCAAATTTACCCGTATCTTGACGGTGCGATTTTGAAAAATTTAAAATCGCAAAAGAGATTTTTTAAGCTGATAGAGGGCGAAGTTTTGGGTCACTACCCGCACGGCAAGTGCTTTTTGTGCGAGGATTTGGACGCGGAGGGCGCGCGCTTTGACGCTAGGGATATCACTAGCTGCGGGCTGATCGCGGGCGCGAAGGCGTACGAGGCGCAGGGCGCGGCGAAGGCAGTAGAGGATCAAATTTTTGCGCAGGTAAATGAATATAAAGCTAAAATGACGGGATCTAGGCGCTTTGCGTGGTGTTATCTGGAGGATGCCGGCTACAAATACAACGAGGAAAAGGCGCATTTTACGATAAATTTTACGCTGCAAAAAGGAAGCTACGCGACGGTGGTGCTGGAGGAAATTTTACACAAAAATATTTTTGAGTAGGGCGGCGGCTTGTCTTGCGAGCGCTTTTAAATGCTTTTTGCTCCGCTTTGCTCGCAACTGCAAGCAGAGCGTAAATTTCGCCATATGACAGACTATATGTCTAGTTTTGGGACGAAATTTACTTCACTTCGCCTTGATTTTTTAGTTCAAATTTGAAGTCAAATTTTATAAATTTCTACTTTAAATTTTGGCGACTACAGTAGAGCATTAAATTTGACTAGATGAGCCGCTTGCCTTGGTTTTGTCAAATTTTAACTCTATCGCTATTTTAGATAGCTTATTTCACGCCTTGCGGCTATATTATAAAGTTGCAAATTTACGGTTATTTTTATTAAATTTGAATGTTTTAAAATCAAAGTATCTAAAAGTAACATTAACTAAAAGAACTAAATATTATTCATTATCTTAATCTACTTTTTACTCATTCCTAAGGTTCGCGACTGGATATTACCTATGTACTCACTTTATTTTTAAGGAGGCTTTATGCAAGAGGCAAACGACGGCAAAAAGCTAGCGATCGGCACCGTTGCCTTGATCCTAGCTATCGTCTTTTTCGGCGGTTTCTTAAAGAATGTCGCAGGCGGAATTTTTGATTTCGGTAAGCTAACCGGACAGTTCCCGGAGTGGTTTAAAACCGCAGGCGGCACAAGCGCAAAGGGCGGTTTTATATTTGCGCTTAGTTTGGTTCCGGCGATCATGCTCGCTCTTGGGTTCGTTGCGATATTTGAGAGATATTACGCGCTTTACGCGGCTTCACGTTGGCTAACTCCCGTGCTAAAGCCTCTCATCGGTATCCCAGGATGTTGCTCGATCTCGCTCATAGCTAGTACGCAAAGCACCGACGCAGGTAGCTCTACGGCTAAATTTTTACGCCAAGACGGCAAGATCACGCACAAAGAGCTTTTGATATTTGCCGCGTTTCAGTTTAGCGCGGGCGCGATGATCACGAATTTCCTAGCGTCTTTCGCTCCGTTGCTCACAGTAGCCGATAAAAATGGAGCTCTAGCGCCTATGTCTATCGCGGCGGGCTTAGGAATCATTTTGGTGTTTAAGGTATTTGGAGCAAATTTGATGAGACTTTACGTCAAAAAATTCGTAAAAGACGGGGAGACTGAAGTATGAGCGAGCAAGCTAATAATAAATTATTAACCGACGTTTTCGTAGAAGGCGCTAGAAAGGGCTGGGATATCGCCGTTCACAACACTATCCCAAACGTCCTTATGGCTTTTGTTATAATCCATATTCTAAAGGTCTCCGGCGCGCTTGATATCATAGGCAAGTATCTTGGCTTCGTTATGCTGCCGCTTGGGCTTCCGGGCGAGTCGATAGCGGTCATAATGGCGGCATTTCTTAGCTGGGGTGGGTCTGCTGGCGTGCTAGTGGCGCTAGTTCAGGGCGGCACTCTAACGGCTCCGGATATCACAGTACTGATCCCTGGTATGGCGCTAGTAGGCTCTACGGTGCAGTATATGGGTCGCGTGCTGGGCGTGCTGGGCATCCCTGGCAAGCACTACTTGGTGTTATTTGGCATATGTATCCTAAACACCTATTTAGCGATGTTTGTGATGAGTATCATCGTATAAAGGACTATCCATGAAACAAGAGGAGCTAAAACAATATCTGGCCGAGCTAAAGGAGCTAACCGATATCGAGAGTCCGACGTCTAGCGTAGAGGGCATAAACAGCGTCGCAAAGTGGTTTATGAATAAGGCGGAAACGCTGGGCCTAAAGCATGAAAAGGTCGTTCTCGGTACCGATAAGGTCGCTGACTGCCTGCTCATCTCAAACAACCCAAACGCGGCGAAATTTGACGTGCTTTTCGTTGCGCACATGGATACGGTTTTCCCCGTAGGCTCGGTGCAAAGTACGCCTTTTACCCAAAATGAGGGCAGGGTAAACGCGCTAGGCGTCATCGACGACAAGGGCGGCGCGCTGCTATCGCTCTACGTCATAAAGGAGCTTGATCTTAGTAAAATCAACGTCGCTTTGTTTCTAAACTCGCACGAGGAGACGGGGTCGAATTTCGCCAAAGAAAAGATCCGAGAATACGCAAGAAAGTCTAAATTTTGCCTCGTGATGGAGCCTGCTCGCGAGGACGGCTCGATGGTGGCGACTAGAAAAGGCGTGATGACCTACGTGATAGATTTTCACGGCGTGGGCACGCATGCGGGCAACCACCCCGAGCTTGGCCGTTCAGCGGTAGTCGAGGCGGCAAATTTCGTAGTCGAGCTATCAAAGCTGACTGATTTTGCGGCGGGACATACCTTTAACTCCATTATCACAAACGGCGGCACCGCGCAAAACGTCGTGCCCGAGTTTGCCAGCGTGACCTGCGAGATGAGGTATAAATTCGCCTCCTCGGTCGAGTTTTTTAACAAAAAGCTGGACGAGATACTAAGCAAAGGCATCGTAAACGGCGTAACGCACAAAAAGACGCTTATCAACGAAGAAGCGCCGATGATAGACGAGCAAAATTTGCCGAGGATCAAAGCGATATTCGACGAGGTCGCCAAAGAAACGGGCGCGAAGGTGAGCTGGGTGGACGCCGGCGGTCTAAGCGACGGCAACATCACGGCATCGGCTGGCTGCCCGACGATCGACGGACTAGGGCCTACGGGCGGAAATATGCACACCAAAAACGAGTATATGGACGCCAGCTCCGTAGTGCCAAAATGCAATCTCGTGCTAGACGTCATCAAAAAGCTTATTTAAATTTAACGGCAAAGGGGTCAAATTTGGCTCTTTTGCCTTAAATTTTATAAGTCGCAGTGCCGTAAAAACGGCGTTTCTACGCATTAAAAGAAGTAAAATTTTAATCTATTTTTAGTAAAATTTAATCTTATTATAACATATTTTTTAAAATAAGATGTCTAATATTAAATTTTAAATGACGACATTATTTAAAAAAACCGCTCTTTGTTTAACTTCCTTTGGCAAGTATTTTGCATAGGAACGATAAGTCTCGTTCAAATCCTTATGACCCATCATTTTGCAACCCACCCACATAGGCTCCTCTCCACGACTTAGCATAATGGAAGCAAAGGAGTGCCTGGTGTCGTAAAGCCTGCGAATATTATAGCCAAGTTTTACTTGCAGATCATTAAATTTAAGTCGCATCATAGACCGAGAAAGCCTAAAAATACGCCGGCCTTTGTCGCCGCCATCAAGCTTTATGAGTTCATTGTAGACGATTTGTAGCATATCGATCGTGCGGTTGCTGGATTTAGTTTTAGGCGAATCTACGATGCCGATGTCTGAAAGTGTTTTATTTATTCGAATCTGCCTATTTTCAAAGTCGAGATCGCTAAAAGTAAGGGCTAAAATTTCACCAGTTCGAGCGCCGGTAAAGAACGCCACTACTAAAAACAGTCGTAGCTCGTTGTCAGCATTTTTAATAAGCTCTAAAATTTCATCAAGACTAAACGGCGGAAATTTTTCGTCCTCTAATTCATCGAGGTGTTGCTTAAATCTAGGAATAAAAAACGGATTTTTGGAGATTATGTCATTACTTACGGCGTATCGAAAAATCATCTTAAAAAAAGAGCAATAGCCGCTAATAGAGCTATCCTTTAAGCCTTTGCCCTTACAAAATTTAACGAATTCTACGCTGTGGTGCCTCTCAAAGTCGGCTAAGTAGAAAATACTATTAGAGCTTAAAAATTCCGTGATCGTATGGCTCATAATTACGTAAAGCCGCCTAGTTTTATCCTTTAAAAAGGACTTCTCGGCAAGGAGACGATCGATTACGCTATCAAAACTAAACTCGCTAGAATTTTTAATAGTGCCGGTGCCTTTCTCCCCCTTTCTAAGGAGCCTGTCGGTCTGCAAGTCCTCAAGCTCGCGATACCGGCGTCTAGCCTCCGCGATATCGGATTTAGAGCCTAAAAATAAATCATAATTTTTACGAACGAAATCAAACGCCAAAGGCGATTTTTTAAGACCCGTAGCGCGGCGAATTCTAACGCCGTCCTTTTGGCAATCAATATAAAAACGTCCGTGCTGCACATAGATATTTTTATTTTTTTCTAAATTTTTCATACGAGTAACTTTATCAAATTTTAATTAAAAGTAAGCGAAAAAGCGCTATCTTTAAGGTTAAAATTTTTTGAAATAAAAATTTTTTGCTTAAAGTGCGATTTTATGGAGCTTAAAAATCTTAAAAAGAGCAAAAAGGCAATTAAGAAAAGCAATTTTTTACAAAATCTCGCTAATAATTAACTTTTATTTTTAAACTTTATATAATAAAATAGTTATAAAACAAAATTGTCATCGCCATTAATTCAATTAAGTAAAAGTTACATAAAAAGTTTAAGCTTTTACAAAATCTCGCCCTCCCTTACTATAATGTAAAAAACAAATTTAAAAAAAGGGAAAAAATAAAATTTAGATAGAGTCTGTGTTGCTGAAATTTTAAATTTTTAGAATTTTAAATTTTAATTAAATTTTTAGATAGCTTAAATTTTTCTTAAAAATATATTTATATATACAGAGAAGAAATTTAAAATTTTATTACTTAATGCGATGAGAAAATTTTAAATTAGAAGCTGAATTTTTAGATTTTAAATCAGTTAAGCATTTAAAACGATTTTAAAGGCTATTAAAGCCGCATAGATAAAAAATAAGAAAAGAATATGGAAAAAGCCTATTTTTGATTGTAGAGCATTTAAAAGGTATTTGTGAGCGTTTTCAAATTTTACAATTTTTTTGATTTTTTATATATCACTTTTTAAAAGTTTTTTAAATTTAATGAATGATAAACTACTGAAAAATAATCTATCAAAAGGATTTAGAGTGGCAGAAGAACTGACACAAGAGCAAATGGCCGAATGGGCATATTTAAGCGAGGACGAGCAGATGCTTACAGCTTCGAGTATACGCAAAGGGGAAGAAAACGAGCCACAAACGCGAAACAAAGAGATAGACGACACGAGAGACAAAATTTTAGATTGTCGAGAAGCCATAGAAAACACCGGGTTATTTAAAAGCAACGAAACAAGCGCGGTAGCTTGCGTAAGAGAATTTTATACCGCATACGGAACGGACGACGATAGCAAGGTTCAAGAAGCGATCAACGATATTTATAAAACCAATATGAGTCTAAGGGATGTGACCGAAATAAAAGAGCTCACCCTAAGAGAAATGAATATGGACTTAAAAGAGGACTTCGACAACGGCAAAGAATACACCATACGAGACATTAACAAAAAATTTGCCTACGAAGTAACGGGAGCTGCAAATTTAAGTAAAGACGCGCAGCAAGCCGTAGAAATACTAGGCGAAAAAGAGCTGCTAGATACGAGAATCAGGGAAAGACAGGCGGAGCTGGACGAATTTAAAAGCCCGAAAGCAAAAAGAGAATTCGTAAAAGACAGATTGGACGGCGTAGAAAAAAATGAGTCCTTAAAAGAGAGTCTGCAAATTTTAAAAGAGAAAGAAAAAATAGAAGAGCAAATCAAGGCAAAAGAAGAGCAAATCGCCAAAAAGGAAAAAGGGGAAGAAAAAGAGCCAAGCTCCAAGCAAAACGAACCACAGCCGGGCAGAGAAAACGGCGCAGAGCAAGAAGACTGGAATAAGAGAGCCGACGAACTAGAAATGCAGCACGAAAAGGAGCTCGAAGACCTCAAAGATAAGCAATCGAAGCTTGAAGCGAATTTTCAAAAATCGATCGACAACCTAATGAATAGTGATGGGATAAACGGCATTATAACCGCGCTGCAAGAGATGGACAGAAGCCTCGAGATGATGCTAAAACAGGGCAAAGAAGAAAGCATCGCCAAAGATCGCCAGCGCCAAGAAAAGCTTGATCTAGCCTTTGACAGTCCTAAATTTAAAGAGGCTGTCGGCGATTTGGTAAAAGAGGTCTATACGCAACGCAAAAAAGTCAAAGGCGGTTTTAAAGAGATGGAGAACGAGCGGGCTAATTACGCTAAATTACAAACGACCTACGAAAAAGAAACCAAAAAAGGGCTTGATGTCAAAGGATACGAAAAGCTAAAAAAGATGATGGGCGACATCGAAAAAGAAACGCCAAATTTTAAAGATAGCTACCCTAAATTTTATCAAAAGGTAAACGATACGCTAGTGCAGGCCAAAGACAAAATTTTAAACAAGGCCAAAGGGCAAGAAAACGAAAATGACAGAGGCAGGAGCCTATAATGAGCAATATAACGCCAAAACAAAGAAGAAACGTGATTGAGGGTGACTTGGAAAATTATGTCAAAAGCGAAAACGATTTTTTGAGCCTAAGAAAGAGCTTTATAGACTTAAATTTTAGCCTAGCCCTAGCGTGCGAGCACGACGAACAAAGGGCGAAAAAGTACCTAGATGCAGCCAGAGAGATACAAGGACTCGAAGATAAGCAGGACAAGAGGGGAAAGTGGGAAATAAACGAGGATAACAACAAAAAAGTGATGACCCCGCACAAGGACGACGAAAAATTTCAAACCAAATTCGAAAAGGAAAACCCGCTCCTTTTCAGGCAGCTACAAAACGAGCTAGAGCTCATGAATAACGAAGCAAGGTTATACGAAAAAATTAAAGACAACAAAGACAAAGGCATAGATAAATTAACGCCGCTTTACGTAGAGTTGCAAGAGGGGCAAATCGATGTAAAAAGAAAACACGGAGACGAGGTGGGCAAGCCGATAGATACCGATAGATTTAGGTATAGCTATCCAAACGCCACCAAAACGCTAGAACAAACCATCGAAAAATGGGCTGAAAAGGAAACTAAAAAAGAAAATACCGAGCAGAAAGGAAGAGAGATATGAAGAAAACATTTATATCTATTGGTGCGGCAACGGCGCTATTTTTTAGCAGCGCAAACGCAGGAGGCGTTCCGGTTATAGACGTGGCTGCGATAGCTCAAGCGGTAATGGGCTATACTCAAACGCTAAAAGACTATGCTGAGCAAATCAAGCAGTACGAGCAAATGGTCAAAGATACGCTAAATTTTGAAAAACAGATGGCCGAGCTCGGCATAGATATGAACAGCATCTACGATATACTAGGCGATGCGCAAAGCATGATCAGTCAAATGCAAAGTATCTACGATAACGTCAAAAATATCCCCAATGACATAATGGGCGATATAGCGAGAGTGCAAAACGCGTGCTCGTTTTTGGAAAATAATAGCCAATTTTTCGGAATGACGCTAGGAAAAACCAAAAGCTCAATCAAAAGCAAGGTTAATCGCTGCACTTACGCATTGCGAGACGGTGCAAATTTGAGCAAAAGCATAGACGAGCTGACCAAGCAGATGAATAAAGCCGTCGATCCTATCCAAAGAGCGAACTATCAAGCGCAAATCAACAACATAAAAAATGCCGAGAAATTCCTGCAAGAAAGGGATAATATCGAGAAAACAAACGCCTTGTTAGCCTTTGAAGATACGTTTCATAGCGACGATAAGACTAATCCTTACTCAAAAGCGAAAATGAACGACGATTTAAAGCAGCTTTCAAAGCAGCTGAGCAAACCAAACAACCAAAAGCAAGCTCAAGCCCTCACAAACTCGATACTGCTTAAAATTTTAGAAAATTTGCAGCATCAATACGAGCTGAATATCAACTACACCAGCACGATGGCTACTAGCAAACAGCTAAACGAAAGCGGCAGCAATAAAAATTTAACCGAAGAGAGCTTTAATCAGTCGGTCGTAGAATATAAGCGCAACGACGCCATATTTGAGCCAGAAACCAAGCAGCTCCCGAAAGATGAGCTGGGACTACCAAAATTCGTATATTTCAAATAAAGGGGAAAGAATGAAAAAACTAGTTTTTAGTTTGATCGTAGGTGCAATTTTTGCGGCAAGCGGCGCGACCGCAAAAGAGACGAGCGCAAAGGATACGGCGACAAAGACGTCTACTCCAAAAGAGCTCGGCGACGTATTTACCGGCGATAAGAAACTGGCATGCGAAGCGGTGCTATGCCTCGCAAGCGCTACGCGCCCGCCGGAGTGCGCCGCAAGCCTTAAAAAGTACTATTCGATTACGGCTAAAAAGGCGCATAAGCAGGCTCAAAAAAGACAAGCATTTTTAGATCTGTGTCCAAGATGAAAGAAAATCTAGTCGAGCTCGCACTCGATGAAATTTTAAAAAATAACGGCTACTTTGAAAAAAGAGACAAAAGTAGCCGTAACTACAAAACGCTTACGAACGACTACGGAGATACGATAGTCATATCACGCCAATCAAACGGCCACTACTTATATTTTAATCCAAATGACAGTACCGATCGGGGCAATATTTACAGCTTCGCTAAAAATCGCGGAGTAGAAGTAAAAGATTTAATAGACGAAAACAAAATAAAAGATATAAAAGAGTTACAAAACAATACTATACCAAAAACAACTACTAAAAAAATCGATAATGAAATAATAGAAAAATTTAAAAAATTAGATAAGACGGATAAAAATTCATTTTTAATTAGCCGTAGGAAGCTAAGCGGAGAACTATTGGCACAATTTAGCAGCCTAAAACAAGACAGTAAATACCAAAACGCGGTCGTACCGACGTACACGTTAACGTCAGTGCAAACGGACGCCGGCACGAAAGAGTTTTTAAAGCAAAGCGGAACGATAAGCTATCTCTCAAAGCCCTTAACACACGATCCGCAAGGAAAAGCATATGATAAGCCTATCAAGCAGCTTTGCAACGGAAATAAGGGGCTAGAAATTTTAAAAGCCGATAACGCACATAAAAGCCCCAAAGAATTTAAAAATATAATAATCAGCGAAAGTATGATCGACACGCTATCGTTTTGCGAGATGAAAGGGATAAATTTGCAAGAGACGCTGCTATGCTCGACCAACGGGCAAATATCGACATCGCAAAAAGATGCGATTAAAGCGCTTCGCAAGCTCGCCCCGGATGCAAAATTTACGCTAGCGTTCGATAATGACGATCGCGGCAAAGAGTTTGGCAAGATCGTAGAGCAAATAGTGCCGAATGCCGACAGGCAAATGCCTATATTAAAGGACTTTAACGATGATTTGGTAGTCGGCAAAGCATTGGGGCTAGCGGCGCGCAATATTAGCAAAGAAAACATTTTAAAGCCTTTGAGCGAGCTTGGCAAGAAAGTAGAGTATTTATCAAAGAAATATGATTTTTTAGAGCCTTGCGCAAAGAATGAGTGCGTAAATGAGCTTTTAAAATTTAATCCTTCAAAATTTAAAGAGATAGCCCCAAAGGTGCAGCGTCTGCCCGGAATGAGAGAATGCTTTAAGCGACTTAATCTCGTCGAAAGAAAAATCGGCAGGGAGTATTCTAGGGCTATATGATTTATAGAATATTGATTAATTAGGGCAATCAAGATTTAAGCTGGTTTTTAAAGTTTAAGGTTTATATAAGCTTTTGGAATTTATATCTTATCCCCTTTATTTGGGAGTTTGATAGAGATTGCGGCAAGTGAATTTTTTACAAAATCTCGCTCATAATGTCCCGCTGCCGGGTTAAGTAAAGCGGTAGCTCTCAGATGTTCGGGCAGTCAAATTTTAGGCTGTCCGGATTGGAATTGGTAGCATGGCCAGAGCGGTGAAAATTTGGCTTGCTTTTTAAAGTTTAAGGTTTGAATAAGATTTTAAAATTACATTTTAATTCCTATTCTTGGGGGTTTGCTCGGATTTGGGATGAGTAAAATTTTTACAAAATGCCGTTCTTGTTGGCGGTCTGCACTAAGGTGCTGCCGCGCCGAAGCCGAGCCTAAGGTCTCGACTTCTATGGGTTTAAGCGGGGGCACCCCGCAACGCCCCTCCTAAATACAGGAGCTGCCGCCAATGACGGCAGCGGGAATTAAAAAAGGGGAAAGAAAATCAAATTTAGGCTTAAATAATGCTTAGGTTTTTAATTTATTTTTAGGCTATTTTTGTTTTTTTGCTATTTTATATTTTTATATATTTTAATTATTTGATATTTTATTATTTAGTATTTTATTATTTTTTAAGTTAAGAAGTGGTATAATCGTTCTATAAATTAAGAAGAAAGGGACTTAAAAAGATGAAATTAACGAACGCGATTAAACTACTTAGCCAATACGGCGAAGTTAAACAAGATGAAACCGGAGCGAGGATTGAAATAAACGGCTGGACTTACGGCGCTAGCACGAATTGGAACGAGCAAGAGGTTCTATTTTTATATTGTGAATGCGGTACAAATACGCGGGATAGGCACTTTTATTCATATAACACGCTAAAAGGCCTTAAAGATTGTATGGATAGATACATTCGGGCAACGGCATAGCAAGAGGATTACAATGAAAATTTATTTAACGGAAATAGACTACGCCCGTTTAAATTCTTCGATGGATGAAGGGCGGTACTCCTTAAAAAGGGATGGTGAATACACGGAGGCGATAAAGCTTAAATTTATAGGCAATGCGACGAACGTTGAAAGCTATGACGTATTTTTTAGCCACGATCCGTTTAAAGTTTTTATTTTAGATAAGCAGGCGCAAACATTTAGACAGACCGATGGTTGGGCGCCGCGAAACCTTTAGGGGTCAAATAGGCGAAGGGCAGTATGAGTCAATGAACAAGAACTATAATAAATTTGAAAGAGCACACGATATAATGGCGGAGCTAATCAAAGCCCCACTCCCTCTTGAGCCGGTGGAGCTTGGCAACATTAGCGACAGGGAGCTTGGCTTTTTGAAGAGTAGCGTAGAGATGATGGCGGACTACTTGGACTCGCTGGGCTTTGATTTCAGAGGTCACAAAGAGGAAGTTCTGATGCCGATTTACGAGGAGTTCGAGAGGCGGCAAAAATAAATAGCAAAATATGCTATAATTTGTAAAAATAAGGATGAAAAATGAAGAAAATTAAACTACTGACGGCGGCCGTTATAGCCGGGCTTATGTTGGCAGGATGCGGTGAAGATGATGGGCTTGTAAAGCTAGAGAATGCAAATCCGGCAATAAAACAAGCAAATTACGATGCGATGGTTAATAAGCTAAAAGAGAGAGTTAAAAATGTAGATTTTGAATTTTATCATGCACAGACCTTATTTAATGGCGAAAATTGGAAAAATTATACATCAGAGCAGGGCTTTGCCAAATTTACAAGATGGAAAGCCCAAAACGACCTCATAAACAATGAGAAACTCGTAGTAGTAGTCGTAGATAAAAATAATAAAAAAGTAGGGTCGGCATACGAGGTCGAATGTACAAAATGGGGCAAATTTGAGTGCGATCCAGAATATATAACGGTTCTTGAAAACGGAAAAAGATAGAAAAAGGAGAATCTCCAATGAAGACGACGTTACCCGATTTAACCAAAGAATCGATACTCGCATATCTATCCGAGCTCAAGCCGGGTCTTGAAAAAGACGGCATCCAAAAGATAGGACTTTTCGGAAGTTATGCCAAAGGTTATGCGGGTGAAGACTCGGATATAGATATAGTCGTTTTGGCCGACAAAAAGGACTTTTTGGATAGACTGCACGCGTTTAAAGCGCTTGCGTATTTAAATGATTTAAAAGAGCAGATCGCGGGCAAATTTCATAAATCGGTAGATATTTGCGATTTCTATTCTGAGCAAAAAATGCAAGACGACAAGATAGTGAAGGAAGCGATTTATGTCTGATAGAAAAATTATATACCGATTAGAACTAGCAGTAGAAAAAATAGATCAAGTATTTGAAATTTGTAAGCCCAAAGGCGTTACAGCAGCGCTAGAAGACGAGCTGCTTGCAAAGCCGGCGATAATGAAACATATCGACGTCGTATACCAGCAATTTAAGAAGCTTGAAGAAGCGCAGGAATACCATATATTAGATAAATTTAAAAAAGAAGATATAAAAGGGATAAGAGATATCAGGAATTGGTCTTCTCACAATTATGACAATATACAAAACGAGATCATAGAAGACGTTATACGCACAGATCTTCCTAATCTCAAAGAAAATCTTCAGAAAGTCATAAAAGAAACGAAGCAAGAGCTGTGCGAAGATTTACAAAAAAAGATCGATCGCTTCATTAAGAAGCAGAATATTTTAACCCCGCAAGCCAAGAGCGATCTTGGGGCAGATATTCAAAAAGGCTACAACGACTTACGAAAAAATGGACTTGAGCTTGATAAATCATATGCAGACAAGCTCAAGGGCATCATCAAAAGCAACTCGAACGAAAACATAAAATAATTTTACATTCAAATTTTAAAAAAGGGAATAAAATAAGTCTCTTTTCCCTTTCTAAATTTTAATTTTTTTATACTTCTTTTTACATAAATTTAAAAAATATGATATTTTTAGTTTTACTATATTTTAATGAAATATAATTTCATTTTTAAATATTTTATTATTTCTTAAATATAATCTACTCTCGACCGCCAAGCTCATTATTAAATTTATTTTGATCCGCCAGGCGAGAACCCTGAGTTTTAGTCTTACCAGATCGTTCAGCCAAGACGTCTTTATAAAGCCTCTTTTCGTTTTTGATTTTTACTAGACGATCGTCAGGCTTAATGCCCAGCACCGATACGCCTTTAAAATATTCTTTGAACAAAAAGCCGTCTTTATCGATTTTATCGCTATTTAAAAGCTTTTTGCCGATGTAGTAGAAGCGTTTTTGACAAATATCCGCGATAAATTCCTTATTGCTTTTTAGCCTTTTTTCAAAAGCGGTAGCCTCTTCGCCGATTATGCCCGAGTGTTGCAAGACGTAAAGGTTTTTATCTAAAATTTCAAGCTTTGCGGTTAATTTAAAAAGACTTTCGTTACGCCCGAGCATGCGAGTAACTAGCAGGCTATCCTCGAAATATTTCCTAGCCGCATCGTCCTCGCGGCCGCGATGAATAGCGATAGCGCGTCGCACTTTTTTATAATTTTCGATATCGGCCTTGCTCGCGCCCCTATTTTTCGGATAAATTTTATTGTAGTTGTAGCTAAAATTTTCAAGTAAATTTAGCCCTGCGGAATGGTCTTTATAGTGAGCCAATCGCATCTCGTTAAGCTGCGTAGCTTGACTGGAAATTTTATTTATTTTGTCGATTTCAGATAGCACGGCCTTGCTCTTTTCTTTGATGACTCGGTTACTTTCTTTTAACTCACGAGCGAGCTTATATACCCGTTTATTTCGCTTTTTAGTATAAAGCATAAAGAGCCGTAAGAGCTCTTCGTTATCTTTTTTAAGCGCGGCAAGCTCGTTATTCATAGCTTCAATTCGCCCTGCCGTAGCGTCATAGCTTTGCTTATTTTTATCCTGCATTTTTGAATAATAGTCGTTTATTTTATCTTTTGCCGTATAGTCGTCCGCTTCCAGCTTCACGGCGGATTTTACTTTGTTAAATTCGAGCCTTAAATCCTTTTGCAAGAAATTTTTATTCTCGTATTTTAGCCCACGAGCTCCGAGAGAGTAAGCGAAATTCGTCCGCACGTCGTCAAAAAACTCTCTGATTTCGCTTCTGCTATCAAAGTGGATTTTTTTATTGGTAAAGCTATTTCGTTTATTTAAAACCACGTGCACGTGCGGATTATTCTGATGGGTGTGTAGCACGAAAGCATACTTGTGTCCGCTAAAATTTAGACCTAATACGTTATGTACGCTCTCGCTCAAAGCTCTTAATTTTTGCTGATCGTCGCAAGGCTCGTTGATAGAAAAAATTAGATGCCACGCGTCCTTCGAGTTTGGATTATCGCCGAAATCCTTGCCCCAATCTTTTAAAACTTCATCGCTGCCTACTCTCTCCCCTTTTTCATTGATAGCTGCGCCGTCGAGAGAGTTTTTAAGAGCGTAGTCGATGCAACGCTTGATGGAAGTTTTAGGTAAATTTGAAATCATCTTTACGACTGATTGCTTGGCAAAGTTATTTTTAGGAAAAGGAATATGCGAGCGAGAAAATCCTGCGCCGCTTCCAAAAGAAACGTATTTATGCTCCGATTTTGCCGTGCGAGTATAGCCGGCTCTGATAACTTTTAGTTCTTCGAAAAACGCATCCCAATCGCGTCTTGCCAAATTCTCTCCCTTTTAAATTCTTAAAAAGTATTCATAGCTTTTAAAGATATTTGCAAAAGATGTTAGTGTAAGTAGCTTTAAGAAAAGATAATGCCAGAAGTAAGGCAGGATAACCCCTTTTATATATCACTTTTTTAAGTTTAGCCCATTTTACGGCGATAAAACGCCTAAAAATGGGGAAACTAAACTTAAAAAAGCTGTGATTTTCGGTAATTTTGCAATTGCCGAAAATAAAATAAAACGCAGAGCATTTTATTTTTGAGAAAAAGCAAGTAGGTTTTAAAAGGGAAAGCGTAAAAAAGCACAAAAATATTTGAAAAGTTAGAACTATATTCACGATGCGTAAAAATAAAACAAGAAAATTTTATTCGGATAAGCTTATGGACAAAATATAAGAAAAAATTAAAAATATCTAGCAAAAGTATTCAGAGATAAGCAAAACGAAACGGAAGAGAAAAATTTTAAAAGAATTTGTAAAATTTTTGAAAAGCGTAATTTTGTAAAAAGACTTTTTTAAAAAAATAATCGCAAAAAGCCTATAAAATAATCAATATGAAAAAGTAAAAAAGTAAATAAATACTTATAAAATCTTTAAAAGAATTGCTTGTATATCCTCTAAATCGCTATTCACAAAATCACTTTTACAAAATCTCGCTTTTTGAAAAATAGTATAGTGCTAGAAATCGAAAATATTCTAATCAAAAAGGAGCAAACAATGAGAGAAGTCTCAAAAAAGGCGAAAAGTATTTTTTACTTTTTAATGTTCTTGCCGTTTCATTTATTCGGAGCGGGCGGCCAAAACGTTTTAAAAACTTTGGAAACAAAGGCAAACGAACAAATCACTGAAGCCGGAAGTAGTGCCGCAAGCGTTATCAATACGGTAATCACCGTATTTGGTATTATTTGGGTCGTAGTATTCTTAACGATAATGTTCGTAAATATCGAGGCTTTAAAAAATAATATAAAATTGCTACTTGGTATCGCGATTATTCTTGGTATTGCATACGGCTTATCTGCCGCAGCAATGTAAAAGGTAAAAGCGAATGATAGTGACCGACTGCTATATGGACTTAACCAAAAGAACGAAAATCATAGGTCTAACAACCACGAGTCTATTCACGATTATAATCGCTGGATTTATCTCGTGGTTTATCTTGATTTTATATTCGCTAGCAGTCGTTGCTATTTTATACTGCTTCTTCTTTATTTTAGAATTTTTTGATGAAGACATATACGACATCATCGGTTCTAAAATGAAAATATCGCAAAACAAATTTTATGCATAGGTTAGAAAATGGCTCGCGGAATAATAGGCGTAATCAAAGAGTGGAATCAAAACAAAAAGAAAGAAAAACTAAAAAGAGAGCTTGGCATTGACGTAAGCCAAGAAAAACCAAGTATTAAAAATAAAACGGAAAACGACGTTTTATCAAAAATCAATAAGATCAATAAAAAAGCGGATGAAATTTTAATGATAGCAGAACCGCAAATTTATACACTGGCAAAAGAAAACAACATCGCCTGCAAATACGGCGAGAATATAATAATCACCAAAGACGGCAACGCAAGTATAGCAGTAGAGCTAAAAGGGGTAAGCTACGCCGGAATTAGCTTAGACGACGAGACGGACTACCTTTTAAACCGCGTTATGTTTTTTACGACTTTGAAAGATGACGTAGAAATAAATTTAATCATCAAAAAAACAAAGCAAGACTACAAAGAATATACAGACAAAAATATAAATCCGTATGCGAACGAGATCATAAAAAAATGGGAAACCAATCAAGATATATACGCTATAAGATACTTTTTAATAATTTCTACGATGACGAAAAATATCACAGGACTACTGGAAAGCTTTAAAACCAAAATGACTAGCGAAGAGGGCGACGAAAGCAACGAAAGCGCAAAATTAAAGCAAAAAATCGAGCTTTTAAGCGATACGTTCTCAAACATCAAAAACTACTTTTCGATTTATCAGCCAAGACAGCTAAGCGGCGATGAGATCATAAATTTTTATGCCACGTATTCAAACGCGAAAGAGACGAACCTTGCATATACGAATGAGCTGATCACAGATAGTTACATAAGCTCATACGTCGAATTTAAAAAAGACTACATAGAGTTTTACCGCAACGACGGCACGACCAAATACGCTAGATTTATCAGCGTAAAAGCCTACGAAACTGAGCAAATCAAGTCGATCATCACCTCAAATTTAATCAAAAGCAATAACGAATTTATGGCTATGATTTATCTAAAAGCCTACGAAAAGCGCAAGGCGATCAAGAAGATAAAGGACACCAAAGCGTTTGCGGTAGAGCTAGTCCGCCAAGAGCTAGATCAGTTAATGGAGCTAATCCAAGCCGACAGAGAAAATTTAGTAGAAACGAGCTTTTCGGTATATTGCCTAGCCGATAGCCTCAAAGAGCTGGAAAACCGCTCGAACGAGCTAAAAAATATCCTAGAAAATCAAGGATTAAATGTTGTCCGAGAAACGCTAAATCAAAAAGCTCTTTATTTTAGTTTCTTTCCTAGTCGCGGAAATTTAAACGCTAGAAAGAAAACGCTAAATATCAGCAACTTAGCCACGATCGCAAATTTTGAAAACGAAGTAACCGGATTTAACCAAAACGACTGGGGCGGCGAAGCGATAACGACATTTAAGCACCTAAACGGCACGCCGTATTTATTCAATTTTCACTGGCAGCCAGACGGCGATCGCCCAGCCGGGCATACGATGATAGTGGGCGGAACCGGAAGCGGAAAGACGACGCTGGCGCAATTTTTAATGACAAATTTATTTAAATACCCGATAGATATATTTGCAATGGATAAGCTACGCGGTATGTATAACTTCACGAACTACGTAGACGGCGAATATCACGATAGTGAGAGCGATGGCTTTAAATTAAATCCGTTCAGTCTAGCTGACACGAACGAAAATAGAGACTTTTTAAAGTCATGGCTACGCTTTATGGCCGAAGTTAAAAACGACGAGCATGAAGCCATAAACGATATTAACAACACGATAGACCGTATATACGACATGAAGCAAGATGGTCAAACGCTAACGCTAAGCGATTTTATTATATCGCTTCCAAGCGACAATAACGAGAAATCAAGACTAAAAATCAGATTTGACAATTATAAGGGTTCGATATTCGACAACAAAGAAGACGCCCTAAATTTTACCAAGCAGCTATCAGTGTTAAATATGGATGGCATACTGCAAAACAAAAAAACCGCCGGACTTACGGCTATATATATTTTTCATAAACTAAAAAATAAAGCCAAAAATAGCGCGGATAAGCGCGGCTTCTTTTGCTTTATAGACGAGTTAAAGGATTATTTGCAGGACGAGACGATGCAAGAAAAAATCCTAGAAGCAATCCTAGAAGTTAGAAAAATCGGCGGAGTAATGTGTATGGGCTTTCAAAATATGAGCTTATTTAACAACATTGAGCGCGGCTCGTCTTTTTTGGACAATATCGCAAATTTTGTCATATTTCCGACCAATAGCGAAGAGACGCTGGCGGAGTTAAACGCGATGATAGGATTAACGCCGACGGAAGCCAAATTTTTAAAAGAGACAAACTCGAATGCGAGGCAAATATTGCTAAATATGAAATTAAGAAACGAGAGCGCAAAGCTGGATATAGATTTATCGAGGCTCGGAAGCTACTTGCGAGTATTCTCGTCAAGCTCGGACAACGTAATGCTTTTAAAGCAGCTTAAAAACGATAGCCCGGTTCACTGGCGAAAACATTACATAGAATTTAAGGGGAAGAGGAGTTAAAGATGAAAAAGATTGCAATCATCATGGCGGCGTCGATACTAGCGGCGCTTTTAAGCGGATGCGCGGATAAACCTAGCAAAATAGAAAGAATAAGCCCCTGCGCTTGTTACGATTTTATAAAGGTGGGTTAAATGGCGTTTGAAGAGAGAAAGATCGACCCAAATTTTATTTTTAGAGCCGAAAGAAACATTAAAGCGTATATGTTTTATACGATCATAGCCCTCGCGGTCGTAAGCGTAAGTCTGGCGGTAGCAATAGCGCTTTTAACGCCGTTAAAGGAAACAAAGCCGGTTTTACTTAAATTTTCAGATGGCGACTCCCGCTTCGTGACTATAGACGATACGAGCCTAAATGTCCGCAGCAACGAAGAGCTGCTAAAAAGCATTTTAGCTGGATACGTTAAAAACAGAGAGATGATAAATCGCATAGATGATGTCGAGCGCTACAATGAGATACGCACGCAAAGCAGCAGGCAGGTATGGGAAGCGTTTCAAAGTTTAGTAAGCGATCCCAACTCGATTTATACGACTAAAAATTACTTCCGCAACATTCAAATTTTAAACGTAGCCGTTTTAAGTCAAAACGTAGCGACGGTCGACTTCCAGGCCGAGATCACAAATCCTACGCGCACCGAAGTAAGCTATAAAAAATACAGAAGCGCGATAGAGTACGACTTTCGCAACCAAAGCGGCACATACGCCGATACGATGAAAAATCCTACCGGTTTTATCGTAAGTAAATATCAAATAACGCAAATTTTGGACGAAAAGGGCTCAAAATGAGAAATTTAATAAAACTTTCGATCGTCTCGGCACTTGCTTTAAATTTAAGCGCGGCCGAGCCTCAAGAGGGACTAAGCGAAGAACAGATGAATCAAATCCGCGCCATTATGCGCCAAACGCAAGAGCTGGTAAACGAGCAGCAGCAAAACGGCTCTATGGGTGAAGATATATTTAACGATAAAAACAAAGACGTAAACAACAATATACAATCGAATTTTAAAATAAATCCGCTCGGACTATACAAACAAAGGCAGCAGCCGCAAGGGGCAAAATTTAACGACCCTAACGGCGGGCAAATTCCCGAACAAGACGTAATAGACTTCGGCGGTGCGCCCGATGGTTCGGATAGGCAGATAGGCAAAGACGAGCTGGAGCTTATGAAAAACGCCATCCGCAATCAAGATTTAAAGGCATTGCAGCAAAAATTTCACTCAAAGAAATACAGTGGATACGAAAATACGCAAGTAGTCAAATATCAGCCCGATAAAACCATCAAAATTCGCACGCGCCATGCAATGGCCACTACGCTGATATTTGATAGCGAGATAGATAATTTCGTGCTAGGTGACCAGACTGGCTTTAAAATAGAGCAAATCCCAAGCCAGCCTAATGCTATCGCAATAATCCCGCAACTAATCGGCATCGATACTAGCCTAACGATTTTTACAGGTGATGGAAAAATCCATACCTTTTATATTTTTTCAACGGATTATAAAAATTCAAGCGACCCAAGCTTCATAGTTCGTATAAAAGACGGCGAAACGCAAAAAGCTAAGCTTGCTAAGCTTGAAGAGGACGGCAAGGAGTATTTAACAATAAAAGACGGCATAGCCGAGCTGAAAGTCAAAAAGAGCGATATTTACAGCGGATATACGCAAAAAGCCAAAAAAGAAAATGAGTGGCTGCTATCGGCTGAAATTTTTAGCGATAAGAAATTTACGTATTTTAAGTATTCCAAAGACGAAATGCCGCAAATCCCTACTATTTACGCAGTCATTGATAAACAAGATAGCCCGGTAGAAACGAGGGTAATAGGCGATTACATAATCGCAGAGACTATAAATCCGAAATTTACGATTAAAAGCGGCGATAGCTACGTATGCGTAGAACGCAAAGAAACGCAGGCTGAAAAACTAAGAAAAGAGATAAGAAAAAATTTAAACACCGATGAAGAAGCCGTAAAACAAAGACAAAAAGAGAATAGCAAAACAATAACGAAAAACCAAGAAAAATATAACGAATCCACAAAGAAAGCAAGAGGATTTTAGAATGAAAAAGGGGAAGAAAACGCTGCTTTTAAGCCTTGCGACGCTTAGTATAATTTCCTCTCCCCTTTTGGCGGAGGAAATTTTTAACGAGGCGGCCGGGCAAGAGCAGCAAGACGAGCAAATAAGAAATTTACAAAACCAAAAGAATCTGAATCATCTTTTTGAAAATTCAAAATTTCCGGTCGACGATTACATTTATAAAGCCGGAAAGAAAATGCCGAGCGAGGACGGGCAAAATTTAGGCGAAATTTTAAAGAAATTAGAAGAACTCGAAGCTAATAAAAAGCAATCCGGGCAGATCACGCCAGGAGCGCCGGCCGCTACGCCCGAAGATATGACAAAAGAGCAAGAGCAAATGGCGCAGCGCGCTAGAGATAAACAAGAAGAGCTAAAAGCCAAGCAAGAGAGTCTAAAACAAGAAATAAGAAGAGACAACCAGGCCGCCTACGAAAACAAAATGCGCGAGCTAATAAGAGCTCAAATTTTAGCTAATCGCAACAACGAGATAAAAAACGTAAATCAAAACTCATTAAAATACGGCGCCGATGGCTTCTCAAATCAAAAAAGCCTAGATGTCAGCACGAATGAACACAGACTATACCGCACTATTAGAGCCGGGCGGCTGATCCCGGCAATTCTAACGAGCGCGATAAGTTCGGATTTGAGCGGAATAGTAACGGCTCAAATAGAGCAAGACATATATGCTGCTATGGGGCGAGCGGTGCTGAT
Organism: uncultured Campylobacter sp.; assembly: GCA_963515555.1. GTDB lineage: Bacteria > Campylobacterota > Campylobacteria > Campylobacterales > Campylobacteraceae > Campylobacter_A. The sequence continues at coordinate 25,375 of CAUPXB010000007.1, forward strand.
CCCTCGCGGAAGTAAAGTGATAGGCTTTTACACCAACGACACCAAAATCGGGCATGAAAGGCTGGAAATCAGGTGGCGCGAGATAATCACGCCGCAAGGCATTAATATAATGCTAACAGATGCAATGGCCGCCGATAATATGGGAATGAATGGAGTCGTAGGAGCGATAAATAATAAATATTGGGAACGCTACGGCATAGCCTACTCAATTTCAACGATTACGAACGCTTTGCTTTTAGGTATAGCCTCAAAAATGGGAAATTCAAACAACTCTTACGCCACCGAAATTTACTCAAATGCTAGAAGCGACGTAAGCAGCGTAGTGCAAGACATAATCCAGCAGCAAAGCCAAATCAAGCCAACCATAGAAATCAAAAGCGGAAGCCGTATATTTTTAGTGCCTACAAATCATATGTGGTTTGCAAAACCAAAAAACGGCGAAGTGATGATGCAATATTTTAACGATTAAAGGGAAAGCCGATGCAATACGAGCAAATCAAAAGCCAAGTTAAGACTGAGCTACAAAATAAAAAAGCAAACGATAGACTACTAAAACGCATAGCAAATCAGCTAAAAATTACCGAAAAGGCTGAGGCAAACGCTGCAAAAGAAAGGCAGAAGCTAGAAAAGCTAGTGCAAGAAAAAAACGATTTGGTAAGCACGAGCACAACAGAAGCAAGCCAAGAAGAGTAAAATGAGCGAAAGCATAATTTTAAATAATATTTTAGGCGTTTTAAAGCCGTATTTGACCCTGCGGGCAAACGAACTAATATTTAATCGGCCGTGCGAAATAAACATAGACTACGGCGACCACTGGGAAATGGTGCAAGACCCAAAGCTAGATATAAAATTTCTAAATAATTTTTTGATCGAGCTGGCCACTAGAAGAAATCAGCGCTTCGACGAAACGCATTGCCACCTCTCATGCGAACTGCCCGATCCGTTTTTGCGTTACCGCGTCCAAGCGCAGCATAAATCAAGTCTGTTTAATAGCGATATCGCAATTTGTATAAGGATACCCAGCAAAGAGGCCTTTAAACTAGAAAGCTTTACATTAAGTCAAAACGTGATAAACGAGGGCTGGACTTATGAAAAAATCAAAGAGCTGATTCGGGATAAGAAAAACGTACTTTTAAGCGGCGGAACGGGAAGCGGGAAGACCAGTTTTTTAAACTCGTTAATGGGAGAAATAGACCCGGGCGAGCGAGTAGTCACCATAGAGGACAGCCAAGAGCTGAGGGTAGAAAACGTAAATAAAACGCAGCTGGCCGTACCCAAAATCGCCACCGAAATTTACAGCTATCAGGTAGCGATCGATAATGCGATGCGCTTGCGACCCGATAGGCTATTTTTAGGCGAGATAGACATCCGCAATACCTTTTCGTTTTTAAGGGTAAACAACACCGGGCATGCCGGAAATTTAAGTACCTTGCACGCAAATAATCCCAAAGACGCCATAAAAGCCATTAAAACCAATATTATTTTAGGAGGCGGCCTATCAAGCGTGGACGATCGCATGCTAGATAGCCTTATCGTTACGGCGATCGATTACATTATCCAAATAGCCAGGGTTAAAAATCAAAGAGTCGTGACGGATATCTTAAATTTAAAAGAACTGGACATTGCAAAGATCGTAGCATGAGAAAAGTAGCCGCGCATTTTATATATTTTACCGAAGCCGACGCAAGGGTACTAAAACGCATATCTCAAAGACGCAATGAAAGTAAATCGGCAGTAGTTCGAAAGCTGGTACATGTAGAAAAATACGCTGACGTGCTAGAACAGATAGAAACGAATAACGAAATAATAAGCGAATTCTTACGAGAATTCGGTCGCTTGGGAGTAAATTTAAATCAGATTGCCTATCATCTAAATGCAAACATTACCGGCCCCGAAGAAGCCAAGAATGACCTAGAAAAAAATATGCGGAGCTTCGCAGTAGCCATAAAAGAATTAAGCGCAAAAATGGAAGATTTAAAAATAAAAATAGATGTCAAACATACTAAAACGCCGAGCAATGAGGGAACAAAAGGGGAGGAAAATGGATAGTTCAAAAGAATTTACCGCTAAAAGATGGGCTTGGGCTTTCTTCGTTTCGCTCATAATGGGCGTAGTGCTATATTTGGCGGTAGTCAAGGTTATTTTTAATCCGGATTTGATAAAAGTACCCGCAGTGGCGTATAAAATTTTAATAAATATAGGCGCGCCGACGCTAAAATTAAAGGCTTACGTTGCATTATTTACACTGATCGCCCCGTTTTTGGTAGTCTTTACGTGGTGGCTATTGCCGTATTTTAGAGACGGCGAAGATTATGGCTCAGCAAGGTTCGCGACGCCCGAAGACTTCCCTAAAATGAATATAAACTATAAAAACGGCTTGGTGCTAGGATGTCACAATATAGATAGCGATAATCCGCAGTTCTTAAGGGCTACGCAGCCGCTCTCAACGCTAGTGGTAGCACCTCCTGGAAGCGGTAAAACGGCGGGTATGATCATTCCGAATTTACTAAGCGTACCGGCTTCTTGCGTAACGTTAGATATCAAAGGCGAACTATATAAAAAGACAGCCGGGTATAGGCAAAAATATTTTAACAACGAAATTCAGCTATTCTCCCCTTTTAGCTGGGATAATACGCTATTTTTTAACCCGTTCGATCGCTCAATCGTTAAAGACATGGAGTATATACATATCAAAAAATTGGCCGAGCAGATAGCTTCTACCATTTTCGTAGGCGAAAAAGGCAGCGAAAACGATCACTGGATAAAATCGGCAAGAACGATGTTTGTATTTTTCGCCGAATACTTTATGCAAAAAGACAAACACGCTACGCTAGCCCAACTTGCACAAGCTCCAAAAGCCGATTATTTCGAGTATTTGGACGAAAAATTCGGCGAAGAGGCAATGAAAGAGATAGACGAGGACGACCCGGACAAAGAAAGAGAGAGAGACTATGACGTAGATACTTTTAAAATTTGGCTAAAACAGACAAGCTTTGACGAAAGTATCGACGAAAGCACGAGAAATCAGGCTAGAGCGTATGCAAGAGCCGCAGATAATGAATTTGCAAGCATAAAATCGACATACGATACATTTATGACAGTTTTTAGCAATCCGCAAGTAGCCAACGCAACCAGCAAGATGAGCTTTACGTTCGAGGATTTAAGAGCGAAAAGAATATCGATGTACGTAGTCGTTCAAACCGAAGATATCGAAATTTTAGCTCCTTTAATTCGTATTTTCATAGAAACATTATTTAAGAAATTAATGAGCGGAGAAGAGTGCAGCGATCCCGAGAGATTTATATACTTTTTTGGGGATGAGTTCGTGCGCTTCGGCAAGATGCCATTTTTATTAGAAGCCCCCGCACTTTGCAGAAGCTATGGGCTTTTACCGGTTTTTGTTACGCAAAGCTACGAGCAGATCAAAAAATACTACGGTGAAGACGATATGAATATCGTAAAAAATAACAGCGGATATCACGTAATTTTTAACATGAATAGCGACAAAGACGCAGAGGATACGAGTAAGTTAATCGGTGACTACACAAATATCAAAATCAGCAAATCGCAAGGTAATATGGAGCTGTTTAAAAGCAATATCTCAAAGAGCAAAGAAGCCAAAAAGCTAGTAACTGCCCAAGATTTGAAAAACCAAGATAGTAGCGATATTTTAATTCTTGTTAAAGGCTTTTACAAGATGCCCATCAAGGCAAAAGTGCCTTATTGGTTCAAGATGGCACAGTGGAAAGGGGCAGATAAGCTAGAAGTTGAGGCAAAGGACGACCAAGGCGAAGCTGCCGTCAAGCAAGACGCCTATACGGCCAAAAAAGGGAGCGAAAAAGAGGCAAAAGGCGAAGTAAATACGGCACAAAACGGCTCAAGCGAGATCAAGCCTGCGGATGATAAAAGACAACAAAGAGACGAGCTGCTAAAAGCTCTAAAAATTAAAGTGGATAGGGAGTAAAATTTTATAAATTTTTATAATAAATTTAGCAAAAAATTTAAAAATATAATATTTTTATTTTTGTTAAATTTAAATTATATGTAATTTTATTTTTAGATGTTTTATTATTTTTTAAGAGCTCTAATCTAAATTTTTATAGAAGATTTAAATTAGAGCTCAAAGCTCTAAAATCTACCCTAAGGAGTAAGCAATGACCTATGCAGAAAAGCAAGAGCAAGAAAAGGCATACAAAGAGTATGAGAAAAATCTTGCCGAGCGATTTGCGACAAGCGAAGACGGTGAGTTTGAAATCAGCGACGGCGAGAGCAAGGAATGGGAATATTTAAACAAGTCCCACCAAAGCATGGAAGTCGCCGATCAAGACGAGCCCAATACCGACTCATAGCCCAAAAGCTATGAGTAAACGACAGACGTAAGGATAAAAAATGGCAACGGAACAAGAGAAAAAGAGTTGGGAGCAGATGAGTAATGCCGAGAAAAAAGAGAGCTTCGATAAATATATGAAGTATAAACTTTTTGAAGCTCATAAGACCGCAAAAGCGGATTGGCAAAGGGATATGAGCAAGGAAGAGGTGGATAACACCATGCCTTACAACGCCTTAACCGGCAAAACGTATTCAAGAGAGACCAGCATGCTTTTAAGGGCGGAGATGGCCATAAAAGGCTACGACAAGGCTCAATTCGTAACGATGGAGCAAGGCAACGCGATGGGCGGGGTGCTAAAGCTCAAACACGACGAGCAAACCGGCGAAATTTTAAAAACCAAAAACGGCCTACAAGCGAGAGTGGACGGCGTTAAAATGCTTTATATCGCAGATCACGAGCTAAGGCCGAAACTGGACAAAGACGGCAAAGAGGTTATAGCAGCAGTCAAAGACAAAGACGGCAACGTTAGACTCGATGAAAATACCGGCAAGGCGATCACGTACGTAGTCAAGGAAAAAATCCCGATAAAGCCGCGATTAGAGACGAAAACGCTCTATCACGTAAGTCAATTCGACGGGCTAAACGAAGAAAAAATCAAGGAGCGGGATCTAACTGCCATCCAAAACTACCGAGAGGCGGCCAAAAACCAAGCATACGAAGTCAGAATAGACTACAGCAAGACATTGGGGATAGGCGGAAATTTAGCAAAGCAGCTAGACAACCTAACTATGGCTCAAATCAAAGGCGTAGACTACTATAACCCGGCGCAAAGGCTTGATATGTCCAAAGAAGCCGAGAAAGCTAAAAAGCAGACTAGGCAAAAAGATAAGGGCATGGAGCAAGGCAGGTAAGCTAAACCAAACTTAGGGTAGACGGGGCGAAAGCCCCGAATTTAAAGGAATTAAAATGTTATTTGAATTTTTGAATTTTTTAGGAGTCGGCGACGGAATGACCGCCAAAAAGCAACCGATAAGCGCGGATGATGTAAGCATAAAAGAGGGAGCTGAAGAGTTTATCATCGAGATGCAAAGCCCGTATTTTCAAGAGGAGATTACGACAGAGACGATAATGAAAGACGGCAAAAAAATAGAAATCAAAAAGATAAAAATCTCAGAGCCGCTAGATAACAATAAAGCACTAATATCGATAAAAACCTATAAAAAAGATATAACGAGGGCATAAAATGGCACAGCAGCAAGTAGCAAAAACGCTTTTAACGGATAGCAACTGGATAAACAAGACTCAAGCAGTTATGCAAGAAAACGTGATGAGTTTATTTGAAAAATTTTATCAAGGAGCTCACGATTTAGTTTATTCGACCGCCACGACGACGATCGTAATCTTAATAGTCGTATTTTGGCTGTTGGATAAGCTAAAAAACGGCTATCCGACGCGAGAGGAGACATTTAACGCTATAAAATATATAATCAAGCTTTGCTTTATTTTTGCCGTTCTTAGCTCATTTGGCGCATATACCGGCGCCCTATACGTCCTAACCATACCTGAAAATATGATAACCGCGACTGTAAGCTCGATTTTTCAGAGTCAAGATTTCGGAACGATTGTAACGGAATCGGCCAATAGGGTGGATAATTTAAGAGCTTTAATGTGGGACTATGGAACAAAAACTTATTTAAAATCACAAGAATGGTCATTTTTGGGATTAAGCTTTAATGGTCCGAGTGATTATATAATGGCAGGGGTTGTAACGGCATTTTTAATGATCCCGTTTTGGATATTTTACTTAGTATTTTTCATTCTATTAATCGGCATCACGATCGTTATATTTTTTAGCAAATTCGTGGCATTTTTGATATTAAGCACGCTGCCGCTAGTGCTGCCATTTTTGATAACGCCGCGCTTTTTGCCGTATTTATGGAGCTGGTACAAGCTATACCTATCATACGCCATCATCGCTCCTTTGGCATTTATAGCCCTAAATTTAGCAATGAATCCGATCATAGAGCTTGAGAAATATCAAAACGTCATAGGCGAATTATTTATAAAGCAGTTTGAATATTTGATTACTGGAGCAATTACTTGCATAACTGCGCTTTTCATAATCAGAAAAATACCAAATTGGATAAATGCGGTACTAGGAACACAGATGGAAAGCGGAGCAGGCGGAGTAGTGGCAGGCGCAGTAGCAGGCGGCATAGCCGGAAAGACTTTGCTGGGTGGACTAGCTAGAAAAGCGACAGGCGGCAGCTTTATCGGCGGAGCGTTGCAAAGCTTCGGCAAGGCTACCGGCGGAAATGCGGTAGGACAAATCACGAAAGCCGGAATAGACGCGAGCGTAAATCTTGGAAAAGATATAGGCAAAGGCACGAAAATGCTAGGAAAAGGCGTATATGATGCTTATAAAGTATTTCGCGGCGGATACGCGGTGCCGTAAGGCTCAAATTTAGAAAATTCTTTTAAAAGGGGTAAAAATGTTCGCACAAGCTACAATCATAGGAAATTTAACCAAAGATATAGAGCTCAGATACACGGCAAGTGGTATGGCCATAGGCAATACCGCAATAGCCTCGACACACAAATTTAATGCGGCAAACGGCGAGAAGCGGGAAGAGACGTGCTTTATAGACGTAACTTTTATGGGTAAAAGCGCGGAAATAGCCAATCAGTACCTGGCTAAGGGTTCAAGGATATTTATCGAGGGACGGTTGAAATTTGACCGATGGACGGATAATAACGGACAAAACAGAAGCAAGCATAGCGTAGTCGTCGATAAGATGATAATGCTCGATACCAAAGATAGGCAAGAAATCGGGCAAAACGAGCAAACCCATTCTGCGTCGCAGATAGACAATGAATATATCGATAACGCGCAAGATGCGCCGTTTGAGCAATAAATTTAACTAAGGAGCGAAAAATGAGCAATGCCGTAATCATCATCGAAAGCCCAAACAAGTGCGATAAGATAGAGCATATAACCGGCGCAAAGGTTTATGCTACCAAAGGACATTTTAAAGAGCTTACAAAGGAGATAGTGGCCGATTATACCGGCTATGAGCCGATATTTGAGATGAAAGAGCAAAGCAAGCATAGAATGAACGAAATTTTTAACGATTGCAAAGGCAAGGACGTCATTATCGCTACCGACCCGGACAGAGAGGGATACGGCATCGGCTACATGGTTTACGAGACGATTAAAAATATCGCCAAAAGCGTAAAGCGCGCCGAGTTTCACGAAATAACCGAAAGCGGCATCAAAAAAGGGCTAGATAAAGCCGTGCCGTTTGCAAGCTCAAATTTAAAGGAATTCGATAGCTTTAAAGCACGAGCGGTAGGCGATAAGCTGGTGGGCTTTATTATGTCGCCTGCTTACATCAACAAGCTCAACGATAAAAATTTATCCGTCGGCAGGGTTCAAACGCCTGCGCTCGCCCTGATCGTAAAAAGAGAGCTTGAAATAAAAGAGTTTTTAGCGAGCCCGGCATCAAAACAGATCGACTACAAAATCAAAGCAAAGCTAAAAACGAGGAGCGGCTTAGAATTTACGGCCGTAAACGATAATATTTTTAGCTCAAAGGACGAAGCGAACGCAAAAATCGCCGAACTTGGCGGTAGCAGGGCGAAAGTATATCAAATAGATACGAAACAAAGCCAAATAAAGCCGCAAGCTCCGTTTAGAACCAGCCAAATGCAAGAAGCGGCGAACAAGAGGCTGGGGTTTAGCTCGGATAAAACCATGAGCCTAGCTCAAAAGCTATTCGAAAAAGGTCTTATAACGTATCATAGAACCGACAGCAACACTATATCGGACGAGTTTATAAACGAAGTAGAGGCTAAATTTAAAGGGGAGGAGTGGTACGAGAAAAAAATATATAAAGCCGGCAGCCAAAGTCAAGCCGAAGCCCACGAAGCGATCCGTATAAGCCACGTGCATGGTTACGGCGAGATAGATGAGATCGCCGGGCGCGAAAGCCTAAGCGATGACGAAAAATCGCTTTATGAGCTCATTTTTCTAAATTCAGTCCTAAGCCAAGCCAAAAATACCGTAAACGAGAACAAAACATACGACATAGACGTCAAGGCTCTAAGCTTTAAGGCCAAGACCGGCAAATGCATTTATAAAGGCTTTAAGGGGGCTTTGAAAGAGCAAGCGGACGATGAAGACGAGCAAGATAAAGACGTAGCCCAAATAGAGCTAAATTTAAATCAAGGCGACGAAGTCGAGGTGCTAGGCTTCGAGCTACAAGAAGTTAAAAAGCAAGCTCCGCAGCACTACAAGGAAAGCAATTTTATCTCCCTTTTAGAAAAAGAGGGCATCGGTAGGCCAAGCACGTATGCGACGTTTCTGCCTACGCTTTTAAAGCGGGAATTCGTAGTTATCGAGACCAAAGGCAAAAATCAAAACATAGTGGCCACCGGCAAAGGGATAAGTTTCATCGAAAGTGTTAAGGCGAATGACGAGTGGATCACGCAAAGCGAATTTACAAAGCAAATGGAAGGCGTGCTAGACGAAATAAGCGACGGCAAAGTAAATTATCTCGATTTTATAAAGCCGCTGCACGAGAAAATGGGCTTTAAAGAGCTAAATAGCGGCGAGACCAAACCTCCGAGCGAAGCCCAGCTAAATTTTGCGAAAAACATAGCTTCGGATTTAAAAATAGCATTGCCGGACGGCATAGAAGCAGACTGGAAAATTTGCTCGGATTTTATAAATAAAAATAAAGATAAAGCCATCCGCCCGCCGAGCGACAAACAAATCAAACTAGCGCAAGATCTAGCAAAAGATAAAAAGCTGGAGCTACCCAAAGGTTACGATACTGATCTGAAAATTTATAAGGCGTTTATAGAAAAGGCATTGAAGAGGAAATAACATGGTTGTGGACAACACCGAAATCTTTTTTCGTGTTTGCCGTAAAACGACAATCGATAAAGAGCAAGATATAGCCGGGATTTATTTCGGTAAAAAATATAAGGATACGTTAAACCCTGTATTTTTTGACATTTTTAAAAAATACAAGAAAAACTTAGAAAGTCGTTATGAGTGTATTATCGGCAAAGATGATTTTATATGCTTTGCAACGCAAAATAAGAAAAAATTTATTAAAGAGTTTGGCAGCGTACGTTCAGAACTCACTTCATTTTTAGAGCATTATTTAAATGATCCAGAAGCTGATTATTTTGAAATTTGCTTTTTAAAATCGTATTTCGATACAAAAAGCAAAACGGGACAAAAAGGGAAAGAATGAGCCAAATTTCAACCCAAAACGAGCTGGTCGAGCAAGGCTGGATGGCAGATAAAGAAAAGAGAGCCAATGTATATTTTATGAAAGCCAAATACGAGATCGACGACGAGTTTTATACTAGCTTTGACGAGATCAGAGAAGAGCTACGAGACTACAAAGCGCACTTTAAAGGCAAAATCGTAGTCTGCCCGTGCAATGACGGCAAAAATAGCAACTTTTATAGGTATTTCGCCTTAAATTTTAAAACTTTGGAGCTAAAAAAGCTGATCACGACGACGTTTAACATCAACGAGCTAAACTCGAAAGGCACGAAAATAGAGATCACGAGTGACGGCATGAGCGAAACGCAGTTGCGCGGTCGGGGCGACTTTCGCAGCGACGAAGTAAAGGAGATAATCGCGCAGGCCGACATCGTCGTAACTAATCCACCCTTCTCCCTTTTTAGAGAGCTTATAGATATAGCCCAAAGCGGTCAAAAGAAATTTTTAATCGTAGGCGGAACGTATTCGATTACCTATAAAAAGATATTTGAGCTATACAAAAATAACCAAATTTGGCTAGGAAATCACCAAGTAAATATTTTTACTCGCCCGGACGGCAGCAAAAAGCGATTTAGCAACGTATCGTGGTTTACGAATTTAAAAAGCACAAAGCATCAAACCGGCGTAAGACTGATCAAAAAATACAAAGGCAATGAGCACGAATACCCGGAATACGATAACTACAAAATCATAGAAGTGACCAATTATAAAAACATACCGATCGACTATGATGGCGTAATCGGCGTACCCCTTACGTTCTTTTTACGGCACAACCCTGCGCAGTTTCATATATTGGGCTGCGATTTTGAGATCAAGGAAAAATACCCCGAGCTAGTAAAACAAGACTATGCACAAAGCAACACGAAATCGGCCGTCCTAAACGGACAAGAACTATTTACCAGGATAATAATTCAGCGAATCAACGGCCTTAAACCGAGAACTAGGCTAATAAATCAAATTTAGGGAGAAATTTATTTAAAATCATGAAGAAGTCAAAGAAAACAGAACTATTTAACAGCCCCGCCAAGCGATTTATGTGGGTATTTTTGGCCATAAATTTACTAGGCTTTGGCACAAATGCAGTTTTATATTTTTTCAAACTACCTAATAAGGTGGAAACGATCCTAAACGCGGACGCGTTCTTTATAACGCTGGCCGCGATCTGCTATATCGTATTTAACGCAATGCTTTATTTTATTATAAAAATGCACTTCTTACTATCGACTAGAAAAGAGTAGAAATTTATAAAATATTATTGCTATTTTTATGTAATTTTATTTAAAATATACCTTTTATCTTTGATTTTATTTTATAAGATAGTATTCTAACAATATATATTTTATTATTTATTAAGTTTAAGGCGATATAATCATTTTAAATTTTTACGCAAAGGAGAGATGATGATAGTATCGATCTGCAACGAAAAAGGCGGCAGCGGAAAAAGTACGCTTGCCACAAACATAGCCATAAATCAAGGCATGGTAAAAGGCGAGTCACTTTTGCTGCTGGATACCGATCCGCAAAAGTCGATCGCCACGTTTTTAAATATACGAAACGAAGAGGGGCATCCAAAGGCATTTGATTTTGCTTACAAATACGGCGAAAATTTAAAAGAATTTCTGCAAAACGTAGATCGCAGCAAAGACATAGTCGTAGACACGGGCGGCCGAGATAGCAGAGAGATGCGAATAGCCATCGCTCTAAGCGACATCGTGATAATCCCGACCATTCCAAGCCAGTTTGACGTAAGCGTCCTAGACAAAATGGTCAATATCGTAAAAATGGCCAAAGAGCAAAACGAAAAGCTGCAAGCCTATATCGTAATAAACCGAGCCTCGACCAACCCGTTTTTATACAAGAAAATAGACAGCCTGAAAGCATTTATCGAGGAGCTTCAAGAGGATTACATAAGGCTAGCGGGCACGATCATATTTGAGCGCGAGCGCTACAAAATAGCCACACAACTAGGCTACGGCGTAGTCGAGATGAATGACGGCAACAAGGCGGAGCAAGAAATCAAAAACTTATGCGAAGAGATATTTTTAAAAGGGTGAAAAATGAGCATTTTATCGTTTTTTTAGTATAAATTTAGGAAATTTATTATTTTTAGTTTTGCGAAAAATTAAAAATAATGCTATCTTAATTTTTAATATTTCATTTTTTATTAAGATTAAGAGATTAGAATTTTAAAAAATAAAAGGGAAGAAAATGGACTTTAAAAGAGCAAGCAACTCTACGGACAAGCTAGAGGAATTTATAACTGGGGCGGACACGCAAAAAGAAGCGCCGGCAAAAAAGAGCAAAGTGGCGATAGGGACGAAATTCTCAAAGGAACTGGCCGTAAAAATACGAAAAAAATATCCGACGTATACGCTGGCCAAATTTATAGAGCTCGCCCTAACGACGCCGATACCGCATATAAAAGACGATGTGCTGATAACAATTTATGATCAGGCCAAATGGTTCAACACCAGCATGAGCGAGTTTGTGCGGTTTAAAATGGGGCTTATCGAGGCGCCGCAGCCAAACGATCCAAAGGACGTGCAGCATATAAAAAATTATATCGTATTCGTAAGTGATTCCAAGAAAGAGAAAATAAGGCAGATCGCAGAGAGCCTAGAAGTAAGCATCCTGACGTATTCAGACGTTAAAATTTTAGCCACATACGAGCTCAAAGATATTTTTACCTTTGACGAACTGATGCAGTTTAAAGCCGAAGCGAACAACTACGACCTAGATACGGACGAATACATCGCTATGAGAATAAGAGGATAGCGCAGAACCCGGCAATTTATTTGTACCGGGAATGCGTTGTTTTAAGATAATTTTAAGTCCCTAGAAGCCCTGTAAGCGACGATAAGGATCAAAGCGATAGGGTTATGCACCTAAAGCGACAAGAGGCGCAGTTTTAAGCCCCTATTCTTTCCGTTTTTTCATTCAAAATAAATTTGAACGAGTAGCCGACCACTGCTTTTTTATTGCCGTCAGCTATTCTTTTCTCAAAAAGAAGTTTTTTGAAATAGCTTTCATTTAATTCGTTTATAGACGGATTAATTACAAAGCGATCCAAATCGGAAGCGTTATATTTAGCCGGCGCACTCATAAATCTTTCAAAGTCGTCTCTATTAAAATTTACACACTTAAAGCCGTCTTTATCGGCTTTTACGTTTTCGTATTGATGCAGGAGTCGATATAAAGTCTTGGCAAATTTGCCCTTAATCGCAACAAAGTCGTTTAAATCTATTTTCATAAATTTAAGGGTACTGAATAAAATCTCAAGAGCAACCGGGTTTAGTCTAAAACTTAATGATTGCTTATTTCTAAAAATCCGAATATCCGTAAAAAATACGCCTACGGTAGTTATTTCATCATCTTCGGTAATTTCGACGCTCCTATAGATGGCAGCGCCGTCTTGCCCTAAAACTTTGGCTCTAAAATTCTTTACTTCATCGTTAAATCTGGTTTTATTCAGGCCAGACGGCATAAATCTACAAATTTCAGAGTAAGGCATTTCAATAAATTTGGCATTTTCAACATAGCCCATCTGCTTTGCATACCAGCAGATCGTAAAGAAAATATCATAATCCCTAGCCGTGAAATTAACCGGGAATAACACAGAGTTCATTTTGTTTCGAAAGACAAGCGTGCCGCTCTTTTCGGCTTTAACAACTCTACTGGCTTTTAACACGAAATCACCTTCCTCAAAATAGAAAGAAATTTCACTCATGTCTATACCTCGCAGTTTAAAGATTTAACTGCTATAATAGAGTAAATTTAATGTGTTGCGACTTAAATTTTAAAATTTGAAAGCCTTGTTTTGTAGCTAAATTCGGTTCAAATTTAGCTACAAATTTCACCATAAAGTTTAAAAATCAAACTACTAATTTTTAATGCTCCTATGCTATTTCGTACTATAATTTCATTATAAATATATTTAAGAAAGGCACCATGAAAAAGCTACTTTTGAATGCTGCGACGATCGGCATTTTGGCTGTTTTTGTTAAGGCAAATCCGTCTGCTGACTATGGCGAAGCGCTAAAAGCTAAAGCGCAAGGCAACTATGCAAGCGCGGTGGCGCTTTTTAAATCTGCTTGCTACGAGGGCGGCAATGATTCGGCTTGCAAGGAGCTGGGTGAAATCTACGAGGGCGGTCACGGCTCGCAAGTGAGTAAAAATACAACTTTGGCCAATGAAGCTTATAATAAGTGCTGCGACCTAGACCCATCCAGAATCGACTGCTGCTCGGCAGTAGGTAGGGAGGCAAAACCTAGAAGGGTGCTAAAAGCGCCTGAAAGACCAAAGGATAGCGAGGAGCTGGTAACTGCCGCAATAGAGTGCCAAGAGGGTAACACCGAGCAGTGTGAAAAGGCTTTTGGTCTTTACCAAGAAGACCGCCACAACGAGAAATTTAAAGCATCGTCAAAGGGCTGCGAACTAGACAGTGGCGTGCTTTGCGAGGAGGCGGGTCTGGCATACGTGAGAGGTCACGGCGTTCAGCAGGATCAGGGTACTGCCGCTCAGTTTTTCTTAAAAGCTTGTAATGCCAATAATGTATCCGCGTGCGCACGAATAGGCGTCATGGCTAGAGATATGGGTAATGTCGATGCTGCGGCGGAGATACTAGATGAAGCGTGCCAGACGCTTCTGCGAGCTTGCAGGTATCTAGCGATGATATATCAAAACGATTCTTATGACCGCAAAGACGAAGAAAAAGCGCGCGCTTTATATAAAAAGGCGTGCGACGGCGGAGATAATATCGGCTGCGCCGGACTGCAGCAGATGGGTCAGTAAAGCCATCTAAAACAAAAGGCTGTGCAGAGGAATAAATTTGAAGCCGAATTTTATTGGCGCAGTCTTTGATTTTGTCGAGTTTACGGCGAATTTTGGCGGACTTGGGTTCGTCAAATTTGAGCTTATTTGACGGCAGCAAATTTGACGCCTATAACTCGTTTTTTAAATTTAGCGGCTTAGATTTTGCTTTTTGCTTATTTTTTAGTAAAATGGGCGCTAAATTTAAAGGAGAAAATATGCCAAAAGACGCAAACGGAACCGAACTAAACGCGGGAGATAACGTAACTCTGATCAAAGATCTAAAAGTAAAAGGCGCGGGCGCTACGCTAAAGCGCGGAACCATGGTAAAAAACATCAAGCTCACGGACGACGACAAAGAGATCGAAGGCAAGATCGATAAAATGGGCGTTATCGTACTAAAGACGGAGTTTTTAAAGAAGGCCTAGTTTAAATTTGCGCGGTGATTATGCACTGGCGGCGTGCAAAGAGTTTATTAGGGATAGATATTGAAAATATTAAGCAGAGTTGTTAAGATTGCGGCGTTTTTTATAGTTGTTGTACTGTTTTTTTATTGATAGTGTATTTAGCTATTCAAATTTCGCCGTTTTTTAAATTTCCGTACGTAAAAGATCGAGATTTGATTAAATTTAAAGCATTGACGGGCTTAGAAGGCAAAACTTTACTGATATATCGCAAGAAAGTTCCTGATGGTGTTTGTTTTAATAAGTGGCAGACTTGTATCTGTTATACGCATTTTATAAAAGCGGATGGACCTTTTACTACAACGCAACAAACAATGACGCTAGATGGCTATGAGCTTGTTCCCAAGTCTGACTGTGTAGCGCAAACTAAAAATTTACATGAATTGAAATTATCGTGGGCGGCCCCGTTTTATCACTATGCCGGCAGTCGGGAGTATTTGATTTATGGTTCGACTGAAAATTTAAATCTAACCGTGTTAATGAACGATAAAAGACAGATATGGCACAAAGAGGATCATATACCGTGGGGACAGCCGATAAAATATGATCATGAGGTGATTTTATATCCCGAGTTTAATATGATTCAAATAAATACTTTAGGGCATTATAGTGTGCGCTAAAAAGCTATCCTTAAACCCGAAAAAGCTATAATCGCGCCCAAGGTATGGCAAGTGATTGCTTTTGCGTAGGCAAAAGAGGAAAGTCCGAGCTGCAATAAGACGGAGTTCCATCTAACGGATGGCTGGGGCGACCCAAGGGACAGTGTAACAGAAAGCAAACTGCCGCTTCGGCGGTAAAGGTGAAACGGCGGGGTAAGAGCCCACCAGCGCGGCGTGCAAGCGCGGCGGCTATATAAACCCAACTCGCAGCAAGAAGGGATGGTTTTGAGTCTTATGTCAAACCCTTCGCTAGAGCCAAATTGTAAAATTTGGAGTAGATAAATAATCACTCACGACAGAACTCGGCTTATCGCCATGCCTCTTACTACTTTTATTTCATCAAATTTTAGCTAGCTTGGATTTTTTAAATTCGTGGGTTTGGTTGCGATAAACCGCTATCTGGACGGCGCGTTTTGCGAAGCTTGGCAAATTTAAGCTGAGGTTTGCGGCGAGCAGCAGAGTAAAATTTGATCAAATTTGGCGAGGCGGAATCGGGTTTAAATTTGACGGCTACGGACAGGGTTTAAGTTTGAAACGGCGCAAGGCGCGTCCTATTTGATTTTAAATATCCCAAATTTCTAAAATTTGCGAACATAGGTCGCTAACGGCTAGCTTAAATTTAGATTTTTGTTCGTCGCTCGGTTCGTCTATGGCTTCAAATTTCCCAAACAGCTCGGCGACTTCAAGCCAGCCTTCTATATCCAGATCAAATTTAACCAAATTTGACGCGCAAAGATATCCCGCGTCGTGGTCGTAAAAAGCGACCTTGCCGTCATCTAAACAGACAAGCCAAAGATCGCCTGTGCCCGTATCTGCAAAGATATAAAACTTGCGCACTATCTCGCTCTCGCCTTCAAAGACAAACTTCGCTTCATCGTTAAATTTGACTAGTTCATGCTCCTTTAGCACTCTAAAGTCGCCCGCTATCTCCGCGCCGAGTCTATTTTTTAAAGCGTCCTTTATAGCGTTTTTTGTCATATCTTTGCCTTTGCGGGATAAAATTTAGAAGGGAAATTGAGATAAAAAGCGTCGTCAATTTGAGGAATTATTTACGACGCTATGTATTTTTTTACGTTTTTTAGTTTTTCTAGCTCTTTGCCGAGCTCGGTTCTGTTTTTTTGTATCAAATTTATCGCTGCACCCAGAAGCTCCTGAGCTTGCAGGGCTTCCTCTAGGCTGTCAAATTTACTAGGTGTCTCGTCCGCTAGCTTCGCGATAGCCTCCGCGTCATTGCTAGCGACGGCTATTTTTAGCTCATCCAGCCACATCGGCTTGCCCCGCGCCAGTCGTCTCTTTCCATGCTTCAAGTAGCTGTTTGGTTACGCTCACGACCTCGTTTAGGCTCTGCTCGTCGTTGTTTATATTTGCCATCGACAGCAGTTGGATCTGCCTCGTATAAAGGCCGCTTAGATAGTGCGCGATGCTACCTTGGTTGTAGTCTAGCGAGTTTAAAAGCTCGATAAAGATGGCGTTCGTGCGGTTTATGAAATATACTTTTTTCTCCACGTCGTTATCTTGCATCGCTTTTCTAGCTCTAAAAATAAATCTCAAAACGCCTTCGTAAAGCATCTCGATGAGCTTGGTAGGCGACTCGATGCCGCCTACCGTATTTTGCGAATATGCCGCGTGTGCAGTGTTGTATTGCATAAATTTACCTTTTTATTTCTTGTTATATTCGGCTTCGATCATCGATTTTAACGACGAAAAGTCGTTGTTTAGCTTGCTGATGATCTTGTCGTATGCCAAAAATCGCTCTTCCATCGTGGCGTATTTTGCATCGAGCGACTTTTGCGTTTTTTCTTTTTCCGAGTCTAGCGACTTTTTCTCGTCGATCAGGCTTTGGTTATACTTGGTTAAAGAGCCGTCTTTTGAGTTAATCAGTCTATCTACGGCTTTTTTAGCCGATGCAAATATCCCGTTTACGGTCGTATTTTTCGGCGTTACGGTTGATTCGCTAAAGCCCACGGCGTTTAGTGCTGTCCCAGAACCCTTTATACTTATCGCCGTACCGTTTGTAGTTTTTAGCGATATGCCGTCTTCGTTTGCGGTTAGAGTCGCTTGTATGCCCGATATCCCGGCGTCGTTTATAGCTTTTAGTAGCGCTAGCGCGTTTTCTTTTGCCGAATTTGACGCAGGCGTAGCGGCTAAATTTATCTTTTTACCGTTTATCACTAGATCGTCGCCGCCGATAGTGAGCGCGCCGCTATCTACCGGTTTTGAGCTAAGGACTTGAGCCGTACCGTAGGTAGTGCCGCCAGCAAATATCTTTTGGACGCTTTGCAAATCCTCGTCTAGTTTTTTGCCGAGTTTTGAGCTATCTAGCTCCAGCAAGCCTTCTTTATTTAGGCTTAGACCGTAGTCGGCTAAATTTGCCGTCTTTGTTGCGTTATCTTTCGTATAGGTCTGATTGCCGAACAAAATTTTATTTAGCGTCGATTTTATCGTATTTATCTCGCTAACGCCTTGGAAAGTGCCAGATTTTTTAGTGTCCGAATCATAATCGGTAGCGACTTTTAGGTTGTTTACGAGATTGTTATACGCCGTCACCATGCTTTGCATGCTCTCTTTTATCGCGCTCGTGTCCTCTTTGACGCTAAAAGTCGTCTTGCCGGTATCTTTTAGTTTTATCGTCATTCCTAAATTTAGATCTTTTACCTCGTTGCCGCTTCGTTTTATCGTGATACCGTTATACACAAACTCGGCGTCTTGCGCGGTTGAGATTTTATTATTTGCGATGTTTGCGCTATCCCAGCCTAATTTTTGCAAAACGTCGTCCGCGCCGGTTAGGGCCGTACCGTCACTATCGACATTTGTTATCTCGACTTTATTTTCTGCGCCGGTTTCTTTGGACTGCAATATGAGCTGATACGGATCTTCGCCGCCCACTTTCATCGCTTTTGCCGAGACGGCGCCGTTTGTGACCTCGTTGATCTTATCTGCTAGCTCTTCTAGCGTAGTCGAGCTTTTAACCTCGATTTTATAGGTTTGGTCTCCGACTTTTATACCAAAGGTTCCGTTTTTGCCGATAAACGAGCTTGAAGTGGCAAATTTGGTGCTTTGATAAACGTCTTTTTTAGCTAGCTGTTTAACGTCTATCTCAATATCTTGTACTGCGACGCCCGCACTTACGCTTATATCGGCGCTTTTACCGTCCGAGCTAGTCGTTCTTTTTTGATATGAGCTATCGTCTGCTAGGGTTGAAACAGAGGAGCGAAAGGTGCCGATCAGCGTTTTTAGAGCGGTTAGATCTTTTTGTTTTGTCGCGTTTGCCGTGATTTTAGCGGTTACCGGTTTTACCTGACCCGCTTCATCGGCGGCTTTTAGCTTATCTATAACGTCTTGCGTTAAAACTTGGCTACCAAAGCCAAGCGAAGAAACTTTACCTAGTGCCATTTTTAGCTCTCCTTGTCAAATAAAACTCCGACCGCCTCTCTAAAATATTCACTTAGCTTCATTGCCTGTTCGGTCGGGATTTTGCGGATTACTTCGCCCGTCTTCATCTCCATGACGTTTACGTACATCGCGCCTATTTTGTCGTTGTAACCAAAACGTATGCTAGTTCCTAGGTCTTCCATTTGTTTATTTAGCTTTTCCGTAGCTTCTTTTACTTCTTTGCTTAGCGTTTCGTTGTTTTGCTCGGTTAGATTGTGCGTCGTATCTTGTTGGATCTGTGTCCTTTCGACCTCTCTGGTTTGCGTAGAGCTTTGTGCATGCGAGCTTGTAGCTACGTTTGCCATCGGCTGGCTTGCTACTTTGAAAATTTCCATATTTTCTCCTTTAAATATTTGCTAGCTTCTATATCGTCAAATTTACAAATTTTTTTAGCCCCGTTCGGGAAAATTTTTGCTTAATTTAAATTTTCGCATAAATTTGTTAAAATCCAGCCTAAATTAAGGCGAGAAAAAGGAGAATTCGTGAAAATTTCGTTTGAATGCGACTGTATTTTGCTAGGGGAGTCGCTAAGGCTATTTTTGAGAGATTTTATCTCGCCTAGAAAAGATTGCGATTTTATCGTGGCGGACAAAAAGATAGAGGCTAAAAAGCCCGTTTTCGTGATCGCCGAGCACTCGCCTCATCTAAAAATCCCTTTTAGCAAAGAAGCCCTTATCTCCGCGCTTGAGGAGTTTTACTCGGCGATTCAGTTTTCAGAGCCTATCGCACCCTCTCGCACGACCTCGCCCGCATTTGTTATAAAAGAAGAAGCCGCACCGCAAAACGGTTCAAATTTGGAGCTTGAAGTTTCAAATTTGATAGATAAATTTAAAGAAGAGCTACTCGCGATTCTAAGGAAAAATCGTTGAAAAATCTCTACGCGACTATCTCAAGCGGTAAATTTAAAGGTAAAAAGCTGCTTTTGCCCTCGCTTCAAACTACAAGAAGCACGAAAAGCATCGTAAAAGGCTCGTTTTTCGACTCTTTTCGCTATGAGCTAGCGGGCAAGGTTTTTATCGAGGCTTTCGGCGGTAGCGCACTGATGGCCGCAGAAGCGCTAAGCAACGGCGCTGCAAAGGCCTACGCAGTAGAAATCGACAAAAACGCCTATAAGATCGCACTGCAAAACGCTAAACTTATCGGCGACGAGTTAGAAATCGTAAACAGCGATACATTTAGCACTACGCCCGCCATCGTCGCGAGACAAAATTTGCCCGTTATTTTGTACCTAGATCCGCCTTTTGATATCAGAGACGGCTTTGCGGATATTTATGAAAAGTGCGTAAATTTGGCGCTAAATTTGCCAAAAGATAAAATTTATCTGATCGCTTTCGAGCATGCTAGCCATCTAAATTTACCTGAAAACATCGGCGCATTTACACTTTTAAAATCTAAAAAATTCGGAAATACCTCGCTTAGCTACTATTCTTAAATTCTTGCATCAAATTTGGAATACTAATTGCTTCTAGTCCTTGAAAATACAAATTTAAGGACGAAAATGAAACTAGCGGCATGCTTGCTGAGCCTTGCCATATCGACTTTTGCGGCGCAGATAAAAGACATCGCAAACGTCGTTGGCGTGAGGGAAAATCAGCTGATCGGATACGGTCTGGTCGTCGGTCTAAACGGCTCTGGCGACGGCAGTAGCTCTGAGTTTACGATCCAGTCTCTTTCAAATATGCTTCAAAGCGTGAACGTAAAAATCAAGCCAGACGACATCAAATCAAAAAACACCGCCGCGGTAATGGTTATCGCAAAGCTACCCCCGTTTGCAAGGCAAGGCGATAAGCTCGACGTCGTCATCTCATCTATCGGCGATGCAAAGAGCCTTCAGGGCGGAACGCTTTTGATGACTCCGCTTAAGGGCGTGGACGGCGACATTTACGCTCTAGCTCAGGGCTCGCTAACTATAGGCGGCAAAACCGCATCTCGCGGAGGCGGAAGTAAAGGCGGCAACCACGTAACCGCGGGCACGATCCCAAGCGGCGCAATCGTGGAGCGCGAGATCGCGTACGATATCTATAATCAAGAAGCGATATTTTTAAGCTTAAAAGAGTCGAATTTCGACACCGCTTCAAATATACAAAGAGCGGTAAATTTAAATATAGGCGGCGATAGCGCCGTAGCGGTTGACTCCAGAACGATCAGGATCGCTAAGCCAAACGGAGTAAATATGGTTGATTTCGTAGCTAGGGTGTTAAATTTGGACGTGGATTATAAAGCGCTAGATAAGATCGTAATCGACGAGCGCACCGGCACGATAGTAAGCGGCATAAATATCACCGTTGATCCAGTCGTCATCACGCACGGCGACATCACGATAAAGATAGAGCCTAGCTCGTATGACGACATGGCGGCAAATCAGCAAACAATCGATCTACAAGACGGCGCAGCGGTAGATCCGCTAACTAATATGCTAAAAATCAGCGGCGAAAAAACAACCGTAGCTAGCGTCGCAAGGGCGCTAAGCAAGATGGGCGCGACGCCTAGCGATATCATCGCGATAATGGAAAATCTAAAACGCGTAGGCGCTATACACGTAAATTTGGAGATAATATAATGTTAAACGTAGACAGTTCGGCGGCTTTAAGCTCGTATAATAAATTTGCCACTAGTTCAATCGAAAATAGGCGCGCAAATAAGCCTCAGAGCGAGCAAGATGCGCTTTTAAAAGAGCAAACCGACGCTTTTGAGGCGTTTTTAGTTAAAAGCGTGCTAGATATCGCGCTAAAAGACGAAAATCCGTTATTTGGCAAAGATGCCGGAGACGAGATATATCACTCGATGTATAACGATACGATGAGCAAAGCTCTGAGTGGAAATTTGGGCTTTAGCGAACTTTTATTCAATTATTTGAAAGAAAGGGCTTAAGAAATTTCAAAATTTGCCGATTTAGTTTCTAACAAATCTAAAAAGGCTTTAAAATGATAGGAACTTTGGGAGCTAAACTGGGCATGAGCCCGCAGCAAATCACTCGCTCAAACGACGTAAAAAAGAGCGAAAACATGGAAAAAACACAAGGCAAAGAAGAAAGCAAGGTTGCAAAGATAGCCGAGCAGATCGCAAACGGAACATATAAACTAGATATGTCCAAGACTGCAAAAGCCGTTGCCGATACGCTTTTATAAGATTTTTTGTCCTTGCGTAAAAAGAAAGGACAAAAATGCTTAAAAGATATTTGGATGAGGCGATGGGCGTGCTAGACGAACTCATCGCTCAAACTACGGAAGATATAGAAAAGATAAAACTAGCCGACCACAGCAAGGTCGATAATAGCGTCAGACGCAAAAACGAGCTGGTTAAAAAATTCGAATCTATAAAATCGCTGCTAGATAAAGAGCTTTTAAGAGTCTCAAAGGAAAACGGCGGGGCAAATTTAAGCTCAATCCTAGATGATGAGGTAAAGTCATCTCTCGCGCTTATGCGCTCAAAGCTTGAAGAGCTCTACTCAAAAAACAAAGAATACGCAAAATACGTCGTCGGAGTGAAAGAATTTTTCGATAGCTTGCTAAAAAATATGTTTAAAAGCGAGTCTGGCAGCTACGATAAAGAAGGCTTGACGCCTGAAAGTTTATTTAAAACAAGGGTTTAAAAAATGGCTAATATATTTTCGTCTTTACATATTGGAGTTAGCGGTTTAGATGCCGCGCAGACGCAGATCACTACGACAGGACACAACATCACAAACGCCGACAGCGAGCACTACACTAGACAGCGCGTCGTGCAGTCTGCCAGAGAGCCTTTTCACGATATGCCGGGCGACATCGGTACTGGCACCAAGGTCGATACGGTCGTACGCGTGCATGATGAGTTTACTTTTGCTAGGCTCCGTACTTCAAATATAAATTTAGAATCAAGCGAATATAAAAAGCAAATTTTAGAGGAAATTTCACAGCGTTTCCCTGATCTACAAAGCGTAGGCATAGGCAGGGATTTGCAAAATTATTTTAATGCATGGAACAACCTCGCTTCTAACCCAACCGAGGGTTCTCAGAAGGTAAATCTACTAAATTCGGCCGCAACGCTATCAAACAGTATCAACAAAGCCCACGATATGCTAACCAAGATCCAAAAGGATGTAGACTCTCAGGTGGAAGTCGCCGTAAATGAAATCAACAAATACGCCAAGCAAATCGCGCAGATAAATAAAGAGATCGTGCGCGTCGAATCAGTCGGCACTACTAGAGCAAACGACCTACGCGACAAACGCGATCAGCTCGAACTAGCGATGTCGAAATTTGCCGGCATAAGCGTATTTAAGGGGCAACTACAAAGCAACAATATCGATCCGACCGTAACCGATATGGGTACCAAGCATCAGATAAATATTTCAGGATTTAATATCGTAGACGGTACGACGTATCACCCGCTAACAGTCGACAGGATAAGCGACAAGAGCGATTTTAAAGGTGTATTTTTCGAGAGGGATGACGGTAAAAAGGTCGATCTAAACGGACGAATCTCGGGCGGTAAACTAGGCGCCGCGCTGGATCTACGCGGACGCAGAGTGGATGATAACGGAGAATTTCAAGACGGAACCATACAAAAATACATCGACAACCTAAATACGTTCGCCAAAGGTATCATAAACGAGACGAACAATATCTACGCAAGATCGGCCGTAGAAAACGCCGTGACCGACGAGCTAGACGGTCTAAGCGACTCTAGGACGCTGATGAATTTTAACGACGACATCAAACACGGTAGCTTTGACGTCATAGTTTATAACAATCAAGGCCAAGAGGTCGCTCGCAAAACGATAAATATAAATGCCTCTACTACTATAAACGACAACACGCGCGGCAACTCTATCGTGAGGGACTTTAACTCCGACACTGATGACAACGGCGATAACAATTCGCTAAACGACGTGGACGATTATTTTCAGGCAAACTACCAATACGACGCGGCGACTGGCAAAGGCACGTTTGGCGTAACAGCTAAAAGAAATGCCGGCGAATATAGCGTCGCTTTTGTAGATCGCGGTACGAATTTCCCGGGTATTATCGGGATAAATAGGATCTTTGAGGGCGGAAACGCAAAAAATATGAGCGTAAAAAGCGAGCTGATGGAAAATCCGCACAAGCTAAAAGCCTACTCAAATCCGACTCCGGGCAACAATGAAGTCGCAAACGATATGGTACAAATGCAGTATAAAAAAATCATATTTTACTCCGACAAGCATGCGGACAAGGAGGAGAGCGTCGAGGGCTACTACCGCTATATAACTACCGATTTAGCTAGTCAAACTCAGGCAAATAACGATCTAAACGACGCAAATACAGCCATTCATAAGGTTGCTATGTCCGAGTATCAGTCGGTTAGCGGCGTAAATTTAAACGAGGAGCTAACAAATCTCATACGTTTTCAAAGCAGCTACGGCGCGGCGGCAAAAATCATCACGACCGTAGAAAAGATGCTCGATACCTTGCTCACGCTAAAGCAATAAATTTAAATTTCTTTTAGCCTTTTTGGTTTAAAATCTCGTCTAAAAAGGCTAAAAATGGACTTAAAAACCCTCCTGGATCAAAACGTAATCTCTAAAAATACTCATACAGACTTGTTTGCCGCTGCCGATCCGCTACAAGTCGCTAGCAAATTTAAAACGCCCGAGATCGCTCTCATCTGCGCGCTTTTTGCATACGGTAACGCAAAGCTAATCGTAAATTTCCTAAAATCTCTCGACTTCTCGCTGCTGGATAAAAGCGAGGAGCAAATCGCCTTAAATTTGACGCGGCACAAATACCGCTTTCAAAGCTGTGAGGATGTGCGGCAGATTTTTATCACCGTTTCGCGCCTAAAAAAGCACGGCGACATCGAGAGTGCGGTGAGAACGGGCTTTGAAAAAAACGGCTCGATGGCGGACGGCATAAACGAGCTTATTAAATTTATCTATTCGCTAAATCCTTACCGCTCGGAGGGGTATGAGTTTTTCTTCGGCAAACCATACGAAAAAGCGCCGCAAAGCCCGTATAAACGCTACAATATGTTCCTGCGCTGGATGGTGCGAGATAGCGACATCGACCTTGGGCTATTTAAAAACCTGCCAAAAAGCAAGCTACTCATGCCTCTTGACGTGCATACGCACCGAGTCTCGCTAAATTTGGGCTTAATCTCTCGCAAAAGCTATGATTTTAGGGCCGTACGCGAGCTAACGGACAAGCTTTGCGAATTTGACCCCGCAGATCCGATCAAGTACGACTTCGCACTCTACCGCATCGGCCAAAGCGGCGAACTAGCGCAAATTTTAAGCGAGATAAAGTAAATTTGACGAGTTTTGCTTTGCGCGAAAGGGCGGCAAATTTAAAGCATCGCGGCGTATTAAATTTAAGTAAAATTTAAAGCCTAAATTAATCAAATTTAGGCTATAGTTACCTCGCAATTACATTTTAAGGAGAAAAAATGAAAAAAATCGTTTTAGCTAGCGCGGCTCTAGGCTGTCTACTGGCTACTAGCGCCCTTGCGCACGAGGAAAAAGCCTTTGATCCAAAGGCAGGCAAGCACCTAGTCGTAACTATGGAGCAACTAAGCGAAAAGGGCAACACTGTCGTAGGCGAGGTAGTAGCGATCGAGACTAACTACGGCGTGGCGCTATTCCCGAACCTTAAAGGCCTTGAGGGCGGCGCGCACGGATTTCACGTGCATCAAAACGCTGACTGCGGCGCTAACGAGAAGGGTCTAGGCATGAAAGCGGGCGGTCACTGGGATCCGGCCGAGACTAAAAAACACTCTTTTGCATGGGACGACAGCGGCCACAAGGGCGATTTACCTGCGCTTTTCGTCGATGCTGAGGGTAACGCGGTTTATCCAGTCCTAGCTCCGAAAATCAAAACTATCGACGAGCTAAAAGGTCACTCGCTAATGATCCACGTCGGCGGCGATAACCACAGCGACCATCCAAAACCTCTTGGCGGCGGCGGCGCTAGAATGGTTTGCGGCGTTATAAAATAATCTCAAATTCGCCGATTTGCCGCGCTCGGCGGTCGGCGTATTTTTCTTTTCTACTCAAATTTGATGCCATTTAAATTTGCCCTAAAGGCGTTTTGGACGTTAAATTTGATGGCCTTCTTTTTAACCTAGCATCTCTTAAATGCAAATTTATATGCGCTATTTTACAAACGAAATTTTAAAAACTATGCCAAATTTACTCTTATCAAATTTTACTCAAATTTCGTTATCCAAATCAGCAAAATTGGTTTCAAAATAAAATCGCCGACTGTACCGGCAAATTTTACAAAATGCGCCGTAACCTAAACCGCTAAATTTAACCCCGCTTGGCAAAATTTACTCGCCGCTTTATTAAATTTTAACCGCAGTAAAACAAAAAGCCAAATTTTATAAATTTTTTAAAATTTTCGTAGTATGATTTTGTTTTTTGAAGGGGCGAAAATGGACTTTGACTTCGGCGTTACGGCGTATTTGATATTTTTTGCGGCGGCGTTTGCGGCTGGCTTCGTCGACGCGATTGCCGGCGGCGGCGGACTGATCGCGCTACCCACGATCATGGCGATGGGCGTACCGCCTCACATGGCGCTAGCGACGAACAAGCTCCAAGGTACTTTCGGTAGCTTCACGGCGGCGCTAAATTTCGCCCGAAAAGGCATGATAAATTTCCGCGAAGTTTTTATCGGCATTGTTTTTACATTTATCGGCGCGTGCGTCGGCACGGTGCTTATTTTGTTTTTGAGCGCCGAGTTTTTGCGCATTATTATCCCGTTTTGTTTGATAGCGATTTTCCTTTATACGCTTTTGATGCCAAAAGTCGGCGACGAGGATAGGGCTGCCCGAATGAACGCACGAGCCTTTTACGTGATATTTGGCCTAATTTTAGGCTTTTACGACGGATTTTTCGGGCCTGGAGCGGGCAGTTTTTGGACGTTTGCGATGGTTGCGCTCATCGGGCTAAATATGAAAAAAGCCGTCGCGCATACGAAAATCCTAAATTTTACCAGCAACATCGTCTCTCTAGCCGTTTTCATCGCGGGCGGACAGATACTTTGGACGGTTGGGCTTTTGATGGGCGTCGGGCAGGTTTTGGGCGCGTACTTTGGCTCAAATATGGTCATAAAAAAGGACGTTAAATTTGTTAGGGTCGTGTTTTTGGCCGTCGTGGGCGCGACGATACTAAAGCTTGTTTACGATAGATTTTTCGCGTAAGTGCTGATTTTAAAAAACGACGTCAAAATTTGGGCTAAATTTTACAAAAAAGTTAAAATTCGGGCGAAATTTGGGGTAAGCTTAAAAAACTTTTAACGTTTATTTAGATAAAATTGCGTCTAAAATTTATAAATTCAAGGTTAATCTATGCAAGAAAATTTGTTTGAGAGACTGTTTTTGTTTACAGGTTGGTTTACCTCCTTGTTTTCAAGCGATAAGCACGTTATTCACGCGGTAAATTATGCGGGACATCTTGCTATTGTTGCTCTTATCGTAGTGCTTTTTGCTAAACTTGCTACAAAAAATATGCAGCTAGTACCTCGCGGAACGCAAAATATCCTAGAAGCGTATTTGGAGGGCGTCGTATCTATGGGCAAGGACGTGCTAGGTAGCGAAGAGTTGTCTAGAAAATATCTGCCGCTAGTCGCCACCATTGGTTTGATCGTATTTGTAAGTAACATAATAGGCATAATACCTGGATTTGAGGCTCCGACTTCGAGCTTAAATTTGACACTTACCTTAGCGCTCATAGTTTTTATTTTTTATCATTTTGAAGGTATTAAAGAAAATGGCATCATTAAGTATTTTGCCCACTTTATGGGACCAAACAAATGGCTGGCTCCGATAATGTTTATCGTTGAGGTCGTTTCGCATCTATCTCGCATAGTATCGCTTTCTTTCAGGCTTTTCGGTAACATCAAGGGCGATGATTTGTTCCTGTTGGTCGTGCTTGCTCTTGCGTGGTATGCTGCGCTTCCGGCGTTTGTTTTGCTTACATTTATGGCGTGCTTGCAAACATTTATCTTTATGATTCTTACTTACGTGTATCTTGCCGGCGCGATCTTGATAAGCCACGACGAACACTAAAATTTAAATTTTACGCGTCCGCTAGCTAAAATACGCTAAAAATCGGCGGGCGCAACTCTTTCTTTTTATCTAACTTAAATAAAAATCCTGCTAAAATAAGCCCTAAATTTTAAATAAAAGGCAAATTATGTTTGAAGTCGTTATCGGGCTTGAGGTTCATACTCAGCTTAATACAAAAACTAAAATTTTCTGCT
This sequence comes from uncultured Campylobacter sp., assembly GCA_963515555.1. Classification (GTDB taxonomy): domain Bacteria; phylum Campylobacterota; class Campylobacteria; order Campylobacterales; family Campylobacteraceae; genus Campylobacter_A. Next base: position 53,589 of record CAUPXB010000007.1, read on the forward strand.
CTTGCTCTACGAGCTTCGGCGATGAGGCAAATACGCACGTTTGTCCTACCTGCCTAGCGCTACCTGGGGCTTTGCCGGTACTAAACAAAGAAGCCGTGAGAAAGGCGATAAGCTTCGGCGCGGCGGTAAATGCGACTATAAATAAACGCTCGGTTTTTAACCGTAAAAACTACTTTTATCCCGACCTTCCAAAAGCCTATCAAATTTCACAGTTTGAGATACCGATAGTAGAAAAAGGCGAGCTTTTTATCGACGTAAACGGAGAGAAAAAACGCATCGGCATCACTCGAGCGCACCTTGAAGAAGATGCGGGCAAAAACATCCACGAGAGCGGACAAAGCCTAGTCGATCTAAACCGTGCGGGCACGCCGCTACTTGAGATCGTGAGCGAGCCTGATCTGCGTAGCTCCGACGAGGCGGTCGCGTATCTAAAAAAACTGCACTCTATTTTGCGATTTTTAAACATCAGCGACGCCAATATGCAAGAAGGAAGCTTCCGTTGCGACGCTAACGTCTCCATCCGCCCAAAAGGCGATAGCAAGCTTTACACGCGCGTCGAGATTAAAAATTTAAACTCGTTTAGATTTATACAAAAAGCGATCGACTACGAGGTAGAGCGTCAAAGCGCGGCGTGGGAAGACGGCAAATACGACGAGGAAGTTTATCAAGAAACGCGCCTTTTTGATACCGTAAATTTAGTCACACGCTCTATGCGAGGCAAGGAAGATAGCGCCGAATATAGATATTTTCCAGATCCAGACCTGCTACCTGTCGAGATACCCGAGGAGATGTATAACGAAGCGATCAAGATCCCTGAGCTTGCCGAACAAAAGGTCGCTAGATACGGACGCGAGCTTGGCGTAAAAGAGGATGATGCGCTGATTTTAACGAGCAGCGTGGAGACGGCGAGGTATTTCGAGGAGCTCGTGGATGCTAAAATATCGCCGAAGCTTGCCGTTACGTGGCTCATCGTTGAGCTTCTAGGACGCCTTAAAAACGGTGCTACGATCGAGACCTCGCCTGTAAATTCGGCTAAGATGATAGAGCTTTTGCGCCGTATAGAAGACGGCACGATAAGCGCGAAAGCGGCGAAAGAAGTACTTGACTATCTTATGGAAAATGACGCGAGCGTGGACGGCGTCATCGAAAAATTGGGATTAAAACAGGTGAGCGACGACTCGGCTATCGTAGCGATAATAGATCAAATTTTAAGCGCGAACGCCGACAAGGTCGCCGAGTATAAAAGCGGCAAGGATAAGCTTTTTGGATTTTTCGTCGGTCAGACGATGAAAGAGGGCAAAGGCGCGTTTAACCCCGCAAAAGTAAATGAGCTTTTAAAAGAAAAATTAGGATAAATTTGGCTTGCGCTGTTATTTGGCGGCGCGGTCAAATTTAATCCGTTTAATTTTCACAAAAGTAAGTTTTATCTTGCGAGCGGGCCAGTCAAATTTAGCTAAAATAAACGTAAATCACAAAAAAGAGTAAAAATGAAAATAGCCATCATCGGAGCGGGAAAGTGGGGTAGCGCGCTTTTTCATGCGCTTTCGCAAAAAAATGACTGTGTTATCACCTCGCGCAGACAGCTTGAAGGCGCGTATTTTGTCGGCCTAGAGGAGGCGCTAAAGCGCGATTTGCTAGTCGTTGCCATACCTTCTCAGTCTGTTAGCGGTTGGCTAAAAGAGCATTTTAAAAACTTCGGACAGAAAATTTTAGTCGCCTCAAAAGGTATTGAGACTTCGAGTTTACGATTTTTAGATGAGATTTACGAACAACACTTAGATGCGGCAAATTTGGCCTTTTTATCAGGACCGAGCTTTGCCAAAGAGATACAAAACGACCTTCCGTGCGCGCTTGTGATAAATTCTAAAAACGAAGCCCTTGCGTGCGAGATCTCAGAGCTTTTCCCGCAAAATATCAAAGCCTACGCTAGCAGCGACGTTATCGGAGCAGAGATCGCAGGCGCATATAAAAACGTCATCGCTATCGCAGGTGGTATCTGCGACGGGCTTGGGCTCGGTAACAGCGCTCGCGCTAGCCTCATTTCGCGAGGACTCGTCGAGATGGCGAGATTTGGCGAGTATTTTGGCGCACAGCAGCAGACGTTTTTGGGGCTTAGCGGAGCGGGCGATCTATTTCTCACGGCTTCGTCTGTACTATCGCGCAACTACCGCGTGGGCCTGGGGCTTGCTAAAAATGAGAGCCTAAATAAAATCTTAAACGATCTAGGCGAGGTCGCCGAGGGCGTGGATACATCATACGCGATAGAAAAGATCGCCGCCGGTAAGGGTATCTATACGCCTATCGTAAACGAGGTCGCTGCGATGCTGCGCGGCAAAGACGTGCAGGAAAGCTTGAGAGATTTGCTGAGCAAGAAATAAAAATTGGCTAAAGTGCGTGTTTTTCGGTAGTGATGAATTGGGTTTGAAGGGCCGCGATTTGCCTTTTTTGAGGTTAGATTAAAAATTTCAGTAATTACAAATTGATGCGAAAATTGCAGGCTTCTACATCCGTCAAATTTTAAAACGCTAAATTTAATGCCGTTATCTACCGATATGATTTATGTTGTTTTTTGTGACGGCTCAAAAATTTTAACCGACAAAGCAAAAAGCAAAACAAGAAAGCACCCAGCGTCAATCGCCAAAAATATCTCAAATTTACTTGCAAACGCCGTAGCAAAATATTTTGCTAAGACGATATGATACCGCAAACGACGATATGGACTGCAAAATAGAGATTTGCAGCGCGAAATGTGAAATTAGTACTGATTGCTGCGTCAGCTCGCTCCAAATCCTGCTCAAGGTCCTTAAATTTATCCAAAATAGTGTAAAATCCGCAAAAACAAAAAAAAGGAAAAATATGAAAAAATTTATCGCAGCGCTTTTTTCGGCACTGTTTTTAGCGGGTTTACCGACCGCGCTAAACGCCGCCGATGCACAGGCTCAAGAAAAACCGACGCTTCGCAAAATGATAGCTCAAATGATAATGGTAAGCTTTAACGGCTCTGATCCCAAAACCGCCAAAGAAGCCGTCTCGGAGGCCAAATATCAGCGTTTTGGCGGCGTGATGCTGCTGGGTAAAAATATCTCGGATAAAAAAAATCTCACGGCGCTAACAAGCGCATTTAAAGAGGCGCAAAAAGGCATTTTTATCGCTATCGACGAGGAGGGCGGGCAGATCACGAGATTTAAGGATAAGAGCGGATTTGAGACCTTTATCTCGGCGCAAAAAGTGGCAAAAACGCTCGATCTAGCCGCTGCGGGCGAGCTTTACGCTAAGATGGCGCAGCAACTCAAAGACGTCGGCGTAAACGTAAATTTCGCTCCCGTGGCCGACGTGCTAAGTCCAAAATCCACCATCATCGGCTCGCGCGGCAGGGCGTTTAGCGCCGATATAGACGAGGTTTCGCTGTATGCGAGCGAGTTTATGAAGGCATCGCAAGCTTGCGGCGTGATAGCGGCGATGAAGCACTTCCCCGGCCACGGTAACGTCGAGGCCGACAGCCACACCGCCAAGGTCGTGATCGAAAATTTCGACTATACCGAGCTCAAGCCGTATTTTGACGCGGTTCGCAAAAACGAAGCTAAGATGATAATGGTCGGCCACATCTACCTTATGCAGCGCGACGCCGAGCTGCCGGCCTCGCTCTCACCCGCCGTTATCGACGGCTTGCTGCGCGGCGAGCTAAAATTTGACGGCGTAGTCATCAGCGACGACATACTCATGGGCGGGCTAAAGGACTTTACGCTGCAAGAAAAGGTGATAAACTTTATCAACGCGGGCGGCGACGTGATGCTCTTTAGCGACTACAAGATAGACGGGCGCAGGACCGCGGAGCTCGTCACGCAGCTAGTCGTGGACGCGGTTGGCGCCAAGCAGATACCAAAAGAGCGTATCGAGGAATCCTATGAGCGGATAATGAAGCTAAAAAATAGCATAAAATAGGCTGTTTAAGGGGTAAATTTGAGCTTTTTCACGGAGTTTGTTTGCGGTTAGTTGGTCCGCGCGGCGACTGAAGTTAAATTTGCCTCTTTGTCTCGTTTTTTAAATTTAAGTTCAAATTTGACGACATTTTAAATTTGAACTTAAATTTAACACCCAAATTTTATCTTAAAACCGCTCCGCCAAAATATAAATTTACCTCGTTTTATCAAATTTTACCTCGCAGTACCCGCACCGCTTTGGTGCAAATCGCGGTTTAAAAAACGACCAAAGTATTCACTGGCAAAAAATCAAATTTACGCCAAACAGTCGGTTTGCAAAAAATCAGTATTAAATTTATCATTATTCGGCTCAAATTTAAGCTTTTAAAATTAATCTTGATGTATAATCTAGCCTTAAGAAAAATAATAAAATTTTAATTTTAAGGAGCAAAAATGGACAATGTAGCAGCAAAAGTCGAAGCGCTAAAAGACGGAATGGTGAAAAATAGGCGGTTTTTTCACTCGCATCCCGAGACCGGATTTTTCACGTTTTTTACGACGGCAAAGATCGCTAGCGAGCTAAAAAAGCTCGGCTACAGCCTAAAAATGGGACGCGAGATAATGAAGCCCGAAGCCAGGGCAGGGCTAGGCAGCGAAAAAGATAAAGAAAAATATTTGGAGCGCGCAAAAGGCCTGCTAAGCGCCGACGAGCGAGAGTTTTTACCCGTGATGGAGGATGGACTAACGGGCGTGGTGGCCGAGATTGATACGGGCAGGCCGGGCAAGACGCTTGCGTTTAGATTCGACATCGACGGCGTGGACGTAACCGAGAGCAAGGATGAGGCGCACAGGCCGTTTAAAGAGGGCTTTAGAGCCGATATAGACGGCATCACTCACGCCTGCGGGCATGACGGACACATCACGATCGGCCTTGCGATGGCTAAACTCATCGCGCAAAATTTGGACGATTTTAAAGGCAAATTTAGGTTTATATTTCAAACCGCCGAGGAGGGCACCAGAGGCGCCGTGCCGATGGAGCAAGCGGGCGTGCTAGAGGGCGTGGACTACCTGCTAGGCGGTCACATCGGCTTTCAGGCAAAGACTAGCGGCGGCATCATCTGCGGTACGAACAAGCTTCTTGCGACGTCGAAATTTGACGTAAATTTCACTGGTAGATCGGCTCACGCGGCGGGCGCTCCGCAAGAAGGCGCAAACGCTCTGCTGGCCGCAGCCCAGGCGGCTCTAGCCATGCACGGTATCACGCGACATGCCGACGGCGTCACGCGTATAAATGTGGGCGTTTTGCGAGCGGGCGAGGGTCGAAACGTCATCGCGCCAAACGGCTACATCGCCTGCGAAACGCGCGGCGAAACGACCGAGCTAAATGAATTTATGTTTAAAAAATGCATGGATATCGTCGCGGGCGTCGCGCAGATGTACGGCGTGCAGTACGACGTGAAGCTAACCGGCGGTACGAGCGGGGGCGATAGCAGCGAGGAGATCACCGATATCTACGAGTGCGCCGCGCGCCAGTCGCCTTTTATCAAAGATGAGCTCATCGTGCGGGATCTAAATTTCGGCGCTTGCGAGGATTTCGCGCATTTTATGCACGCCGTGCAAAAAGCAGGCGGCAAGAGCGGCTATCTGATGATCGGCACCAAGCTGGCCGCGGGGCATCACAACGGCGCGTTTGACTTTGACGAGAGCGCGCTGTTATCGGGTACGGATGTATTTTTACGCTCGGCATACGCGATAAACGGCAAGGACGCGTGAGGGTTTGACTGGTAGTTGCGAGCTGTTTTGTTATATTGCAAAATAGCTCGCGATACTCTAATTATAAAAGCTTTTTAATTCATTATGTTTTTATTGATTTCCAAAAAATCATTTTTATTTTTATTTTGTCTTGAGTAGTATATTTTATTGTTATTATCTACAATTAGTCTTATTTTACTTGATAATTTATTTAAATTTCTTAATGTAAATGGGTATTTTTGATCTTCTATTTTTTCTATTAACTTTTCCTCTTTGGCAAGGCTACAAAAGGTTCCTAAGATATAATCTGGTAGAGTTGATAGAATGTCTTCTTTAGATATTTTTTCTATTTGAAATTTTGTAGAATGTTTTTCGTTACGCAAGTAACTACTCAATTTGTTTGTTGATATTTTACTGTTCTCTTCATAGCATATATAATTATTTGCATCTCCAAAACTATTCAATAGTATTTTGTTAAAAACTTTACTAAATAGGTTATAGTACAACTCTTGGTATTCTTCTTTGGCTACTTTTTTATTAAATTTATCAAAAATGATAAAAGCTTCGTATTCTAGTCCTCTTAATAAATCTTGGACTTCGATTTTTATCTCTGTATTATCGCTTGTATAGTGGAAAAGACCTTCTTTCTCTATAAACTCATCTCTGGCATCTATCAGAAAGCTATTTTTTAGATCGTATAATTTTTGAATATTTTTTTTCTTATCTGAATCGCCAATTATGGAAACCACACATATTGCTAAATACTGTTTATCTGCGTTAATTATAATTTCGCTTTCATCTATATAATGAAAGATACGTTTGGCTGTAGTTACCCTGAAAGTTTTAGCCGATGCATTGTCTATTGTACAATTATTATTTTTTAGAATTTCCAAAAAAGTTTTTTTATATTTTTCTCCTAAATCCTTTTCTATTCCAATTATATATGCAATCTCTCCATATAATCTTTTTAGCAATTCCTCTTCTGAATTACTCCCAAAAAATTTATTCATATAATATAATTTTTGTCTAACTTTTCTTTTTAGTCTTTTGGGCACTCTTGGATATTCTCTGTTTGAGATACTTAGTCCAGTAACATATTGTGGTTGCCCTTGTATTGCAAATAAAGTTTTTTGTTTGTTTAGCTTAAGATTATATTTGTTTAGTATTTTTTGCAAATCATCTGCTTTTATAAAATTATTTTCATCTGAAGAAAAAGTAATGTCGTCCCCGTATCTAGTGTAAACAACATTTTTAGCTATCGAGGATTTTATGTCTGCATCCAATTAATAGCAAAATAAATTTGCTAATAACGGACTTGTATTTAAACCTTCTTTTAATACATTATTATATGTGCATAGATTTGAAAATAGTTCGGCAGCTTGCTTTTCGCAGCCAATCTTAATAAAAATATTTTCTATACTTTCTTTTTTAATTGATATAAAAAAGTCTTCAATATCAAATTTATATAGGTAATATTTATTAAGATGCTCTTTTGAATTTGATACTGTATTTTTACCCCTTAAAAAACCATGTGCATATTGTGAAATATGCTTGTCATAATCGCTGTATATAATTTTTTCTAACTCATTTAGCAATTCTTTATAAAAAACATTAAAAGGTTCATTGATTTTTAATACTTCTCTAAAGCTTGTTGAAAATTTTTTGTTCTTTTTCTTTAGCTTTAGTAGCTTAAAATAATCACTTTGAGTTTTTGTGTTGTCTGGCTCTTTCATAAATTCCAGAAAGCCAATATTGGTATTAAAACTTTTTGCTATAGCTTCTAGTGAATTTAGTTTTCTTATGTCCAAGTGTATACCTAGAAACGAAAGGGGGTATGGAATAAATAGGATTAGATTGTAATTGACTTACCATCGAATACGATTCGCATTCCAAATTATTTTTCCATACCCTTTTATAATTTTAGCATAATAAATCTAAATATTCTACGCCACGACGTTTGGAAACTCAAACACCGTTTTGCCGCTTTTTATCGTAATTACCGCCGCGCCTTTTAGTATTTTGCCTAGCAGCGGGGAGTTTTGGGATTTTGATTTATTTAGGTTTTTGTCGTATAGATACTCGAAATTTGGATCGATTATCGCGATGTCGGCGAGGTAGCCCTCTGCGATCACGCCTTTGTCCTTTAGCTTTAAAATTTTAGCCGCATTATAGGACGTGAGAGCCGCCATTTGCTCGATACTTATCACGCCGTCGTTTACCAAATCTAGCGTCATAGGCACGAGGGTTTGTAGGCCGAGTATTCCAAAAGGCGCCTTGTCGAATTCTAAAAACTTCTCGTCGTTATGGTGTGGGGCGTGGTCGGTCACGATGACGTCGATGAGGCCGCTTTTTAGGCCGTCTCTGATCGCCTCTACGTCTGATTTCGTGCGAAGCGGCGGCGACATTTTAAAGTTGGTATCGTAGCCCAGTAGCTCATCCTCGGTGTAGGTAAAGTGGTGCGGCGTCGCCTCGCAGGTCACGTTTATGCCGGCTGCGCGAGCCTGCGCGATGAGCTTTAGCGACCACTCGGAGCTAACGTGCGCGATGTGGATGTGGCCGCCTGTTAGCTTGGCTAGCAGTAGGTCGCGCGAGACCATGATTTCTTCTTGCTCGCGCGGCATGCCTTTGATGCCTAGTATCGCCGAGACGCGGCCTTCGTTCATATGGCCGCCGCGGCATAGCGAGCAGTCCTGGGAGTGGTTGATGACGAAGCTGCCGAAGTGCTTTGAGTATTCAAGCGCGTATCTCATCACGTCGCTGCTAGCTACGGGCAGTCCGTCATCGCTAAACGCCACTGCACCCGCCTCGGTCATATCGCCCATCTCCACGCACTTTTTGCCGTCCATCTTGCTAGTTATCGCGCCGATAGGCAGTAGGTCGATGAGGCCGCGAGCTTTTGCCTTAGCTACCATATCGCGCGTGACGACGGCGTTGTCGTTTACGGGATTTGTATTTGCCATCGGGCAGCAGGTTGTTACGCCGCCCGCGACAGCAGTCTCTGAGCCCGTGTTTATGTCGTCTTTATACTCAAGGCCTGGGTCGCGAAAATGCACGTGCATGTCGATTAGGCCCGGCATCAAGAGCTTGCCGCTAGCGTCTATTACTTTATCTGCTGCAGGTTCGTCAGCCGTGATGAGAGCTATCTTGTCGCCGTCTATCAGGATGTTTGCTTTTTGCGAGCCGTTATGATTTACGATCGTGCCGTTTTTGATGAGAGTTTTCATTTTGCGCCTTTGTTTTTTATGAGAGTATCTAGGATCGCCATCCTGACGGCGACGCCGTTTTCGACCTGATTTAGCACGTGCGAGTAGCGCGGATCGTCGGCTACGTCGGAGTTTATCTCGACGCCGCGGTTTATCGGGCCAGGGTGCAGGATCATGACGCCTTCTTTGGCGTATTGCATTTTACTAGCGGTTAGGCCGAAAAATTTGGAGTATTCGCGTACGGACGGAAACGCTATCTCATCATCCTGGCGCTCAAGCTGGATACGCAACATGATGATGACGTCCGAGTCCTCGACGGCCTCACGCATATCGGAGCAAATTTGACAGCCGAAAGCCTCCATGCCCGTTAAAAACATCGGCGGGCCAAAGAGCTTAACCTTGGCTCCGAGCGTTTTTAGGACGTAGATGTTTGATCGCGCCACGCGGCTGTGAAAGATATCGCCGATGATGGCGACCGTGAGATTTTGTAGGCTGCCGCGATTTTCCAGTATAGTAAAAAGATCAAGTAGCGCTTGGCTAGGGTGTTCATTGAGGCCGTCGCCTGCGTTTACGACGTGGGCGTCGGTGTTTTCGGCTATAAATTTAGCCGCGCCCGAGCTGTAGTGGCGCACGACTACGATGTCCGTTTTCATCGCGACGATGTTATGGACGGTGTCGATGAGTGTTTCGCCCTTTTTGGTGCTGGAGTTTGAGGCGGTGAAATTTATAGCGTCGGCTCCGAGGCGCTTAGCTGCGATCTCAAAGCTCGTTCGCGTCCTGGTCGAGTTTTCGAAAAAGGCGTTTACTGTCGTTTTGCCGTAAAGCGACTTGGCTTTTTTGGTCTCGGAGTTGTTTAGCGCCTTAAACTCCTTGGCTAAATTTAGGAAATGGTAAATTTCGTCTTTGGTTAAATTTGCAGCGGTTACGAGGTCTTTTTTGGTATAGCTCATCCGTTTTTTCCTTAGAAAGATAGAGTTAAATCAAAAAAGCGATATTACCCAGTTTTTACTTAAGGTTTAATTTTGTAGCTTGCTAAACTCCGCGCCCAGACGCTGTCTGATCTCGTCGCCCGCACGTTCGCCGTCTTTGAAATTTTCGGTGACGAGATCGTCTAGGCGGCTAAGCACCTCAAAGAGCTCGCTTTCCCATTTGTCGGGGTTTCTAGCGGTGTTCATCGTCTCGATAAACGTCAGCTTCTTGCTCATCTCGCTTAGGCTTTCTAAAAATTTTTCCTTTAGATCCTCGTTTTTTAGAGCATCATCGTAGAGCGCTTTCATCTTTAGTTCTCTTAGCTCGCCGTTAATAATCTCGCAAAAATCCTTGTACTTTTGCACCGAAATTTGACGCGCGGCCTCGGGGGAGTTGTTTGCTAAAGTACCGTTCTCGTCGATCTTTATCGTTAGCTTTTGTATCTGCATGTAGAGCACGAGCGCGGCTATGACGCAGATGACGGCGTAAAATGCGATAGATGACATTGTTTTTCCTTTTTTGATTTAAATTTGCGGTTATACTGAAAATTTGCTTTTTTTACTATAAATCGCGCTAAAGCTAACCACCGCTAGCGCGCTCCAGATCAGCAAAAACGATAGCGCTTTTAGCGCGCTAATTTGCTCGCCGTAGTAAAAAACGGCAAGCAAAAGCTGCATAGAGGGCGAGATATACTGCAAATAGCCTATCGTGCTCAAATTTAGCCTAGTAGCCGCCGAGTTAAAAAGCAAAAGCGGCACTACGGTCGCAGGCCCGCAAAGCGCGATCAAAAGCCCAAACCACGAAAAACTAAAGTGATTTTGCCCGCTAGCGGCTACGAAAAATAGCGCGACGAGCGCAATGGGAGCTATGAGCGCGGTCTCGACGAAAAGCCCTTCTAAAGAGGGCACGCTAAGGCGCTTTCTGATAAGCGAATAAAATCCAAACGTGATAGGCAAAATGATAGATATGACAGGCAGTCCGCCCGCGTCGTAAATTTGCACTCCGATAGCGACAAAGACGATGCCGACGGCAAATTTGCCCGCGCGCGATAGCTTTTCTTTTAAAATCAGCACGCCAAGGAGCATATTTACGAGCGGATTTATGAAGTATCCCAGGCTAGTTTCCACGATCTTGCCGATATTTACGGCGTAGACGTAGATCCACCAGTTTGCGGCGATGAGAAGCCCCGTGACAAATAGCCAAAACGTAGTTTTTTTGTTGCTTAAAATTTTCTCCGCCGCGCCTAGTTTGCGACCAAATTTGAGCAGTAAAAATAAAAGCAGCACCGACCAAAGTATGCGGTGAGCGACGATCTCGGTAGCCGAAAGCGCGCTGAGTTGTTTAAAATAAATAGGAAAAACGCCCCAGATCATAAAGACCGACAGGCCGTAGATGAAGCCGATTTTGGTTTGATTTTTGTCTTGCATTTTTCCGCTTTTTTGGCGAAATTATATTTATTTGTCGTTAATCAAAGCTTATGTGGCTCAAAAATGCGCAGCGAGGGCAAATTTGGGGCTAAAATTTGAAATTTTATCTGTAATAAAAGTTCTTTTAGCTAAAATCGGGGTTATTTTTAAAAAAGGTTTAAAGATGTGGAGCAGAGATTCGTGGAGAAAATTTAATATCTTACAGCAGCCTAGCTACCCCGACGAGGTCTTGCTAAAAAAGGCCGAGGATAAGCTAAAGACGATGCCGCCGCTAGTTTTTGCCGGCGAGGCTAGAAACCTAAAACAAGACCTTGCAAAAGTTTGTAGCGGCGAGGCGTTTTTGCTCCAAGGGGGCGACTGTGCGGAGAGTTTTTCAAATTTTAACGCCGTAAATATCCGCGATATGTTTAAAGTGATGCTACAAATGGCGATCGTTTTGACGTTTGCCGGACGCTGCCCCGTCGTAAAAGTAGGGCGCGTGGCGGGTCAGTTTGCCAAGCCTAGAAGCTCGGACTACGAGGAGCAAGGCGGCGTAAAGCTACCCAGCTACCGCGGCGACATCATAAACGGCTTTGAATTTAACCCAGATGCCCGCGTGCCCGATCCAAACCGCATGATCGAGGCTTATTATCAAAGCGCATCCACGATGAACCTGCTTCGCGCCTTTTCTCGCGGCGGTCTAGCCGATCTTCACGAGGTAAATCGCTGGAACTTAGGCTTTATCAAAAAGCCTGAGCTTGACGCCAAATACGGCGAGCTAGCCAGGCAGCTAAGCCAAACTCTAGCGTTTATGGGGGCTTGCGGCATAAACGCCTCAAATACTCCCGCGCTTAGCGAAACTAAGGTCTACACCTCGCACGAGGCGCTTTTGCTGCCGTACGAGGAGGCGCTCACTAGAGAGGATAGCCTCACCGGCGACTGGTACGACTGCTCGGCGCATATGCTCTGGATCGGCGAGCGTACTCGCGGCATAAACGACGCTCACGTGCATTTTTTAAGCGGCGTGCACAATCCTCTTGGCGTCAAGATCGGGCCAAACGCTACCGCACAGGACGTCATCGCACTCGCAAATGCACTAAATCCTCAAAACGAAGCTGGCAGACTAAACGTAATAATTAGAATGGGCGCTGACAAAATCGGCGAGCGACTGCCTAAAATCCTACGCGAAGTAAAACGCGAAGGCCTAAACATCGTCTACAGCATCGACCCGATGCACGGTAACACGATAAAGGCGGCAAACGGCTACAAAACGCGAGAATTTGATAAAATCCTAGCCGAAGTGCAGAGCTTTTTTGAGATACATAGAGCAGAAGGTACGCATGCTGGTGGCGTGCATCTAGAGATGACGGGCCAGGACGTGACCGAGTGCACGGGTGGGTCGTTTAAGCTAAACGAGGATGATCTGGCGCACAGATACGAGACGCAGTGCGATCCGCGCCTAAACGCCGACCAGTCGCTAGAACTATCGTTTTTAATCGCCGAGTTTTTAAAGAAAATTTGGCTTTATCGGGCGTAAATTTGATGAAATTTGCGCCCTTAAATTTGACGCGCTTCAAATTTGGCTCTCAAATTTACCGAATTTAAACAAGCCAAATTTGCTCCTGCTCGCCTTTTTCCTTTCAAATTTGACCGCTTTTGCCGCTTTTAAATTAAATTTACCCCAAATTTCGCGAATTTCTTAAAATTTAATACAATTTTCGCTACATTAATGAAAAATTATCAAATCGGAGAGAAACAATGAGCGATGTTTACGACATTATCGTGATAGGCGGCGGCCCTTGCGGCATCGCGACCGTCGTAGAGGCAAGAGCCAATGGATTAAAAAAAGTTTTGCTTCTCGAAAAGGGCGACAACCACAGCCAAACTATAAGAAAATTTTACAAAGATAATAAACGCGTGGATAAGGAGTATAAAGGTCAGGATAGCACCATTCACGGCATCGTGTCCTTTGAGGACGGCACGAAGGAGAGCACGCTTGATTATTTTGATAAGCTGCTAGACGAGGAAAAGATCGAGGCCGTGTTTAACTCCGAGGTCGAAAGCGTCAAGAAAAAAGACGGTTTGTTTTTCGTGCACACCGCAAAGGGCGACTATCAGGCCAAAAACGTGATGATAAGTATTGGTAAAATGGGGCGTCCTAACAAACCCGACTACAAAATCCCGCCTTCGCTAAATAACGTTATAAATTTTAACCTAAACTCCTGTTCTAGCGGCGAAAAAGTGCTCGTGGTAGGTGGCGGAAACTCGGCCGTGGAGTACGCTATCGAGCTATGCCAATACAACAAAACGACGCTGGCTTACCGTAAGGATAAATTTAGTCGCGTAAATGACGTAAACGTAACGGCGCTGTGGGAACTAGAAAAAGCAAATAAGCTAAAAGTGCGACTAAACCACGACATCACCGAGATCGAAAACGAATCAGGGCGCGTGAGGGTGCACTTTTCAAACGGAAAAATCAGAGTCTACGACAGGGTCGTCTACGCTATCGGCGGCTCGACTCCGGTGGATTTTCTACAAAAATGCGGAGTTGAGCTCGACGCGGATAAAGACCCGGTCGTAAACGAGCACTATGAAAGCAGCGTTCCTGGCCTATATATCGGCGGCGATATCGTACTAAAAAACGGCGGCTCGATCGTGCTCGCGCTGAACCACGCGCATAAGGTAGTCCAAGACATCAAGGAAAAATAGAGTTGAGAGCGTTAAATTTAGTCTTATTTTTTATCTGCGGTTGTTTGCTCACACTGGGCGGGTACTATTTGTATTTCGAGTTTACAAAACCGTCTGCAAAGTCTACGGAACTCGCCGTGCAAATAATGAACGTCGAAGAAGCGCCTAAAAATGAGGGCGCAAGTACTACGAATGAGACAAATTCGGCTATCCTAAGTCAAGCTTTGCCACAGGAAAAGTATACTAAAAACTTGGACGCAAACTATACGGACGCGCCCATTTTAGGCGACGAGGACGAGCTAAAAGAGCAAATCCGCGTCCTGCGCGCTCAAAATAAGCTACTCTATGACGATAACGTCGATCTAGTGAGCAAAAATCTAGAAATCTCAAATATCTTAAGCGATCAAAAAGCCGAGCTGGAAACCAGGCGAAAACAAGCCGCCAGCGCTAACGACAAACAGCGTTTAAGCGCGATCGACGAGCTAAATAAAAAGCTAGCAAAAGCACAGGAGGAAAATGAGAAAAATAAAAATTTAGAGCAAAATTTGACTTCTCTTCGCAGCGAGATCAAGACCTTAAAAGCTGAGCTCGAGAAAAAGCAGAGCGAATTTGACAAATCAAGCGCTAAAACGCAAAACGAGAGCCAAAATGCTCTAAAACGGCTCGAGACCCAAAACGACGAGCTAAAAAGCGAAGCGCTATCTAGTAAGGCTAAATTTGAAAGCGAACTAAGAACAGCAAACGAAGAGACCGCAAAACTAAAGAGCGAAAATGCTAGGCTCGCAAACGAGCTAGGCCTAAAAGATAGCGAGATAAAAAGGATCGCTAGCGAGTATAACGCTCAGGCTCTAAATGCTCAAAATTTATCCAAAAATAGGATCGCCGCCCTAGAAAAAGAACAAGACGCGGACAAGAAAAAAATAAGCGAGCTTGAAGCGAGCCTTGAAAACGCAAACAAAAAAGCCGAGTCAAAAGCTAAACTAAAAGCGATAAATGATGAGCTAAACGCGACGAATAAAGAGTTAGTCGCAAAGCTCGAGAAAGAAAAACAAGGATTTGAAAAAGAGATTGAACAAAACGAGGCTATATATAAAACCGAGCTTGAAAAGCTAAAAAATCAGATTGAAAACGAGCGCCAAGAAACCGAGCAAAACGTGGCGGAACTAAAGAGTAAAATTTATGAGTTAGAAAATCAAATTTCGCAAAAAGATAGCTCACTGCAAAGTGCGGAAGCTAAGGTTGCAGAGCTAAACGAGTCGCTAAATATCCAAAAAGAACTGCTAGCGGACGAGATCGCCGCTGGTAAAAAAAATATCCAAAACTATAAAATTTTAAATAACAAAATCACGACTTTAGTTGAAAACGACATCAAAACAGCCAAGGAAAATAAAGAGCAACTAGACGCTCTAAATGAGCTTTTGACGCAAAAAGACGCAGAGCTCGCGACTCTAAGAAAACAGATACAAGACGGAGCTAAAGATCTAAGCGACACGAAGGAAAATTTAGCTAAAACGAGTACGCAAAAAAACATCGCAAAGGGCGAAGTGGCACAGATACTAACCAAAAACGAAGAGCTGATGAGCGAAAATGAAAATCTAAAAAAGATAATCCAGCTAAATTTTAGAGCCGAAGTGCCTAAAAAAGTTGTTTTCATCGCCTCGGTCGAGTGCTCTGATATGAGCGCGGGCTCAGACAGGCCGACGCAAGTTTGTAAAAACAAAGTAAGCGACTTTTTGCAGAGTTATAATTCAAATTATTATTTCGAGATCACGCCGATAGTTAGCCGCGGTAACTTTATCGCCACGTCAAAAGCAGCAAAAGTGATACCGCAAGAAGAGCTTGAAAAGATCGATTCATACGCAAATTTCGGTATCGGTAAAGAGCGCGCCAAGGTTGCCGGCGAGATGATAAAAGATGAATTCGGCGACTTTTCGCGCATATCGTACAGCAATGACATAATCACCTCTCAAGATAAGCAAGGATTTATCATCAAGGTATATAGATGATAATCACTCAGCCCAAAAACGGCTACCGCTACAACAGCGACACAATGTTTTTGTACGACTTTATCCGCGAGGGCGGAGCGCGCGGCGAGGTGCTAGAGGTCGGCTGCGGTAGCGGGGTTTTGGGGCTGCTTTTAAAGCGCGATTTTCCCAAAATTTGGCTTAGCTTGCTTGATATTTTAGAAGCTAACGTAAATTTAGCCGCCGCAAACGCTAGTCAAAACGGCATTGAAGCCGAGTTTATAACGGCTGATTTTGCTAAATTTAAGAGCGAAAAAAGATATGATCTCATCGTCTCAAACCCGCCTTTTTACCACGACGGTGCGAAAAAAAGCGAGAACGAGCGCCTTCGCACCGCCAGATATAGCGAAAATTTACCCCTTAGAGAGCTTGTAGGTAGGGCAAATTCGCTCCTAAAGCCGCGCGGAGTTTTTAGTTTTTGCTACGACGCTAAGCGCCTAGCTGAAATTTTGCTTTGTTTGAGCGAGTTTAAATTTACGCTTACTAGGCTTTGCTTCGTGCATCCAAAAGCTGACGGCACGGCAAATTTAGCGCTAATCGAGGCTAAAAAAAGCTCAAAATCCTTAGCTCAAATTTTGCCTCCGATTTTCGTTTTTGAAGGCGGCGTTTATAGTAAAAAGGCGGTTGAAATTTTCGCTACTGCAAATACGCAAAGCAAGGACGCGGCGGAGTGAGTTTGCTAAGACGAAGCGGCTTTGGTTATGAATTTGACGCCCGCGTGTGCGAGCAGTGCGGCGGCAAATGCTGCACGGGAGAAAGCGGCTATATATGGATAAGCTCGGCGGAAATTTCAGCGCTGGCTGAATATTTAAAAATAAGCGAGGATGAGTTTAGATCGCGATTTTTAGATAAATTCGGATACAAATTTAGCCTCAAAGAAAAACCCTACGAGGGCGGATTTGCGTGCGTATTTTTTGACGAAACGGCAAAAAACTGCTCGGTTTACGACTTTCGCCCGAGCCAGTGTCGCACCTTTCCGTTTTGGGACTATTTTAAAGATAAAATCAATGAATTGGAGAAAGAATGCGCGGGAATAAGGCGATTTTAAAATTTATATTGGCGGCCTTGCTTGTTTGTTTTGCCACCGCCAAAGACGGTTTTGACGAGAATTTATACGTTATCAAAGCGCTTCTGGCGGTGGAAAATGCCAGACACGACGAGGCGACCGAGCTTTACGAGCAGCTTTACGAAAAAACTAAAAACACGGACTATCTAAAAGAGGCGCTCAGGCTCGCGTTTTTTTCTAAAAACGTAAATTTTAAAAGCATTTTAGCGCTCAGCCAAAAGGTACTAAAAGACGATGTGGACGTGCTTCGCATACAGGGCGCAAATTTGATGAGCGAAAACAAACTCGACGAAGCCGCAAAGGTCATGAAAGAGCTCGTCCAAAAAGAGGACGTCTCTAAAAATCACGTCATGCTCTCTGCCGTCTACTCTATGCAAAACGATAACAAAGCCGCTCTAGGCGAGCTAGAGCGTGCATACGAGCTAGATAGGAGCGTGGAAAATTTGCTACGCATTGTCGATCTTTTATATAACAAAATGAACGACAAAAAAGAGGCGATCAGGCACCTGGAGAGCTCGCGCCGTATAGATGGCTGCGAGGTAGAGACCTGCACGGCGCTAGTAGATATCTACGCGCAGGACGGCCGTTACTCTGATATGATCGATGTTTACGAGAGTCTTTTTGAAGCGACGAAAGAAAAAATCTATCTCGAAAAAGCGCTCGGCGTTTACGTCTATCAAAAAAATTACGACGCAGCGATCAAATTTTTACAAAAATACTCATACAACGACGATGCGCTGATGGATATTTACGCTGCGACGGGGGATTTTGCCAAGGCGTATAAAAAGGCGCAGGAGGCATTTGATAAGAGCTTTAATCTTGAATATCAAGCTAAAATGGCGATATATCAGTACGAAAGAGATACGGATAAACAAACCAAAAAGATAGATAAAGATAGCCTCAAACAAGTGATCGCCAACTTTGAAAAATCGGCCGTAAAGCTAAATAACGCGCTATATCTAAACTACTACGGCTACCTGCTCATCGATCACGATATAGACGCGAAAAAGGGCATAGAGCTAGTAAATAGAGCCCTCGAGCTAGAGCCTGGCTCGGTGTTTTATCTAGACTCGCTAGCGTGGGGATACTATAAGCTAGGCGAGTGCAAAAAGGCTGACGAGATAATGCAGCAAGTCCTGCATGACGAGGAATTTGTAAATTCGCCCGAGGGCAAAGAGCATATAAACTCTATCAAAGAGTGCCTAAAAAAGGGTAAAAAATGATACTAGATCAGATAATTGAGCGAACCAAAGAGGACTTGGCGCTGCGAAAATCGCAAACGCCTTTTGAAAAGCTACAAGAGCTCGCGGCGAAAAATCCGCGCGAGATAAAAGACGCGGTAAAAGCGCTAAAAAGCAGCGCAGACGAGCCGTATCGCATCATCGCCGAGGTCAAAAAGGCAAGCCCTAGCAAAGGGCTGATAAGGCCAAATTTTGTGCCCGTAGAGATAGCCAAAGAGTATGAAAAAGGCGGTGCAAACGCTATCTCGGTTCTAACCGAGCCGCATTTTTTTAAAGGAGATTTGGAGTATCTGGCGGCCATAAGACGCGAAAGCTCGCTGCCACTACTTCGCAAGGATTTTATCGTAGACGAGTATCAAATTTTAGAGGCGCTCATTTACGGAGCCGATTTTATCCTACTTATAGCGAAGGCTCTTGGTGCCGATGAGCTAAAGCGGCTACTTGATTACGCGCGCTCTTTGGGGCTTGAGGCCTTGGTCGAGACGCACGACGAGGAGGATGTAGAAAAGTCAAATTTCGCGCGCGCAAAGATAGTTGGGGTAAATCACCGAAATTTAAGTACGTTTGAGATGGATATGAGTCTTTGCGAGAAGCTGTTTTCTAAAATCAAAAACGCAAGCGTCATCGTCGCTGAAAGCGGCATCTACGAGCACTCGCAGCTAAAAGAGCTACACGCGCAAGGAGCCGACGCGTTTTTGATAGGCGAGCATTTTATGAGGCAAGAGGACTTGGCAAAAGCCGTAAAAACCGTAAAGGAGGGCTGATATGGAGCACATTTGCGCGCCGTGGAGGAGCGAATATTTTAGTAAAAAGGAGCAGGGCTGCGTCTTTTGCAATGTCGTAAATCATCCCGAAAAAGACGCGCAGACGGGCGTTTTATTTCGCGCAAAGCGGTGTTTTGGGATTATGAATCTCTACCCGTATACGCCTGGGCACTTTATGGTGATACCGTACGTGCATACCGATAATATCGAAAGCCTAGACGAGCAGACATGGTCGGAGATGAGCGCCTACGTGCGCGAGGGCGTGAAAATTTTAAAACGCGAGCTAAATGCGGCTGGCGTAAATATCGGGATGAATCTGGGCAAAGCAGGGGGTGCGGGCATCGCAGAGCACGTGCACTATCACCTAGTGCCGCGCTGGAGCGGCGATACGAACTTTATCACCTCCATCGCCGAGGTGCGCGTAAACGGCGTGCCTTTTACTCCGCTTTACGAGAAACTAAAAGCCGCGTTTGCGGACGTTTGCTTTAACGAGCGGTAAATTTATTTTTACCAAATTATTTTTTGGTAGAATTATCAAAATTAAAAGATATTAAGGCATGCGATGAGATTTATTTTGCCGATATTTTTATCGTTTTCTTTTGTTTTTGCAGATTTTGGCTGCGATGACGCTTTGGCTGAGAAGCAGCGATTTTTCTCTCAAAATTTAACATTTTCGGGAGAATTTGAGCCAAACTGCAAGGACTCTATCCTGGGGATAAAAGAGGCTCAAATTTTACTCTCGGCCGCTCAAAAGATTCGCGCCGAAAGCCTTGCTTGCGTCGGAAATTTGGCGACTAAAAATTTAAACGAGTTTAAATTTAAGATCTTAAAAGCCTCCTATGCACCTGAAATTTACGCTAAAGAGCTAGAAAGTCCCGACGAATACGAAAAACTCGTAGCGCAAAATAGAGCTAGACTTCGTTTCTGGGGACATCAAAGCTTAAGTAACTTCACCGTTTTTAAGGACTTTAACAAAGACTACAACGCCGCGCTTGAGCCGCTCGTAAACTACTACAAATCAAATTTCAAAATAGACGAAGGCAGCGCGATTTATTACGCTTCAAAGGTTGCAAACGAGTTTTTAAAATTTGCCACCGCTACTCTGCAAAACGGCGATATGGACGAGTTTGCGAGAAAGGTTAGCGACCCGACCTTTACAAAATATGGCATAAATGAGGCGATATATTCGGGCTCCGTTTCGCAAGCCTCGCTACAAAACGCATTTAATGCCGCGCTTCTTTACGAAAAAAGCGAGGATGTGATAAAGGAATTCTTGCGCGCGGGAGTAAATTTAAACTACGGATTTGAGAGTTCGCTATTTTTCGCGCTTAAAAATTTAAACAACGTAAAGCTTCTGGTTTCTAGCGGCGCGGACGTAAACTATGCAAATCTGCTTGGCGTCACTCCGCTTTTTAAGGCCGTGCAGCTAAACGATATAAATTTAGTCAAATTTCTACTAGGAAACGGAGCGCTAGTAAACAAAAGGTTGATAGACGTGAGCACCAAGCTTGCCTATAGCGCAAATTTGAGCGTTCAACTACCAAGCTTCGTGAAGCTCTGCGACTTTGACGAGTCGTCAAAAAGCGTGCTGATGAGCGCGGCGGGAGCGGCTGACGTGGAAATTTTGCAGCTTTTGATAGATAACGGCGCGGATGTGCAGGCAGTGGATGATAACGGACTAAACGCCCTAGACTACGCCATCATCGGCAAAAAAGAGATCAACGCACAGTACCTAAGGGCGATGGGGCTTGAGTCAAATTTGATCACCGAATAAGGAGAAAATATGAAAGGAACGGCTTTTATCACGGGAGCTACGTCGGGTTTTGGCGAAGCGATAGCTAGGGCACTTAGCCGCGAAGGCTACAAGATCGTAGCGCTTGCTCGCCGCAAGGAAAGGCTCGAAGCTCTGGTAAAGGAACTTGGAAACACCCATATCATCGTCGCCGACATCCGCGATAGAAAGGCGGTTTTTGACGGCGTGGCAAATTTGCCGCAAGAGTTTCGCGATATCGAAGTGCTCGTAAATAACGCAGGCCTGGCGCTGGGGCTTGAAGGCGTGGCGGAGACTAGCATCGAGGACTTTGAGACGATGGTCGATACAAATATCAAAGGCTTTTTATACTCGACCAAGGCCGTTTTGCCTCTTATGATCGCGCGAAAGAGCGGCTATATCTTTAATCTAGGCTCGACCGCTGGCGCATGGCCGTATCCGGGCAGTCACGTTTACGGCGCCAGTAAGGCCTTTGTAAAGCAGTTTAGTAGAAATCTGCGTAACGACATCCGCGGCACCGGCATACGCGTAACTGAGATAGCTCCTGGCATCTGCAAGACCGAGTTTAGCGAGGTTCGCTTCGGTGGCGATAAGGCTAAGGCCGATGCGGTTTACGAGGACGTGGAGTATATCACCGCCGAGGATATCGCGCAAATCGTGCTAAACTGCCTAAATATGCCTCACCGCGTCAATATCAACGTCGTCGAAGCGATGGCGACGCAGCAGACTTGGGCCGGGCTTTTTATCGAGAAAAAGTAGGCGCTTTGTTTTTAAATTTACGGGTTTTGTCGGCCGGATTTTGAGTTAAATTCGGCCGCTTTTGCCGCGTAAATTTGAGTTTAAATTTGAAGTTTGGCCGTTTAAATTCGGGTTTAAAATTCGGCGCGCGGTTTTTATCTATTTTTGGAGCGTCGTTTAAATTTTACTTTTTGCGGCATTTGACCCGTGTAAATTTGAAGTCGAATTTATAAATTTGCGCTCTTGACTGGAAATGGCAAAACGTGCTGAAATTTATTTAAATTTGACGTTGAGCTCGAGCGTCGAGACTGTGTCAAATTTAACGCTAAATTTGATGTTCTTAAAATTTCGTCGCCGTTTTTGCAAGCAAGGTAAAAACGCCAAAAAATAGCCCGTAAATTTCTCAAACCGTAAAAACTTAGATAAAAGACGGCTATTTTTGGCTTTTGGGCATAAATAGCCGAAATTTCGGCAAAATTTCATTTTGTTTTATATCCTTGGGCGGGGCGCGCCGAATTTGGATGAAAAATCTTTTATCTTAGCGTAAAATATCGCTTCAAATATCTATGAACGCGCAAAAGACGCTTTTTGTTTTATGAGACGAACCGAGGGCTATAGGAGCAAA
This sequence comes from uncultured Campylobacter sp., assembly GCA_963515555.1. Taxonomy (GTDB): domain Bacteria; phylum Campylobacterota; class Campylobacteria; order Campylobacterales; family Campylobacteraceae; genus Campylobacter_A. The sequence continues at coordinate 75,756 of CAUPXB010000007.1, forward strand.
TAAAAGAGATCGCGCTCATTTCGCGCCCGGTTGCGAGCTGCCGATTGAGTGCTTGCAGCGCGCGTTTTACGCGGGCACATAACGGAGATGAGATTTATGCGGGTCGGGTCTGGTAGCAAACCGTGCGGCACTGTGGTGATTTTTGGCGGTGAAAAGCCGCTGCGAGCGGAGAATAAATTTGGAGAAGCGAATGCAAAAAGATTGCGATGAAAATGCAAAATTGCTTTATAAACTGGATAAAAGAAAATCGATTTTAGTATTGATCGATTTGATAGGTTTTGGTTTTTTGTTTCTAATGATAATTTCATCGACGATAGCTTATTTGACGGGCATATTTTTAGCGCTTGGCTTTTTAGTTTCTTTATTATTTATCGTGCCTATGTTTGAAATTATTTTGTTTAATTATATTGAAATCTATGAAGATAGGATTATTATAAATAGATTTATACTTGGTGATGCGCTGATTAAAAATATTGATATTTTTTCATGCTCGGTATTTGATCGCCCTTTTATCCCAAAAAAAATAACAATCGGTAAAAAAGCGAAGCAAGTGCGGCGGTTAAAAACATTTACGATAATGAGCTTGGATTCTAAACAAGTCGCTGATATTGAAAAGCATATCAATAGTATTATTGTATATTAAATACAAATTCGGTTAGCAAATCAAAGTTAAAATTCCCCGTAAAATCCGTATAAAAAAACTAAATTACGAGCAAATTTAAAATTTGTCGCCGAGCACCGCTTCGATCGAATTTTCCCCAAAAGCCCTATTTTTAACATAAAATTTTAATAAAGAGCTAAAATTTTTGACTTTTAAGCGAATTTAAAACAAAAATTTAAGCCGCATTTAGCTAAATTTACGCTTTAAATACCGACCCAAGGCACGGGCGGAAAATTTGATTAAACCGACGAAAAACAAAAAGGAGTTTTTGATGAAAAAGATTTTATTTTTGTCGCTCTTGCCGATCTTGGCGCTAGCCGTAGATCCCGAAGTAGCGAAAAAAAATGCCGAAATATTCGGCTTTTGGACGCTTATCCCGCCTGTGGTGGCGATAGTTTTGGCGTTTATCACCAAAGACGTCGTTTTGTCGCTGTTTATCGGCGTTTTTAGCGGTACGTTTCTCATAAACGTCATCGACTCAAGCATCCCGATGACCTTCGTAAAGGGCTTTACTGACATCGTAAAAAGGGTCGTGGGCTCGCTGGCTGATAGCTGGAACGCGGGCATCGTGCTTCAGGTGCTTTGTATCGGCGGCGTTGTCGCGCTTATCACCAAAATGGGCGGAACCAAGGCTGTGGCGATATGGCTAAGCAAAAAAGCTAAAACAGGCGTTTCGGCTCAAATTTCAACCTGGGTGATGGGACTTTTCGTCTTTTTCGACGACTACGCAAACTCTCTCATCGTAGGCCCGATCATGCGCCCGATAACGGACAAATTTAAAGTCTCTCGCGAAAAGCTAGCCTTTATCATCGACGCTACCGCTGCTCCGATCGCAGGTCTAGCCGTCATCTCGACTTGGGTCGGACTTGAGATCTCGCTCATTAAACAAGGCTACGAGCTCATCGGCATAACGAACGTAAATGCATTTAGTATCTTCGTCGAGACGATGCCTTATAGATTTTACAATCTTTTCATGCTATTTTTCATCGTTTGCACCGCATTTATGGGGCGCGAATTTGCAGGCATGCTAAAAGCCGAGCGCAGAGCTAGAGCGGGCGAACTGCACCCAAGACGGGGCGGAGCTATGATCGAGGATGTCGAGGATAAGACGCTAGAGCCTAAAGAAAATATCAAACTACAAAGCTCAAACGCCGTTATTCCGCTTTTGGTGCTTATTTTGGGCGCGTTCGTTAGCTTTTACTTTAGCGGTCTGGGCGCGCTTGAGGGCGAGGCTCTTGAGAGCGCGAAGGCTCATCCGCTTACTTTCCAAACATTTCAAGCTACATTCGGCGCGGCAGATGCGTCCGTGGCGCTATTTCAGTCGGCTTTGCTAGCTACGGTTGTGGCGATATTTATGGCTGTTTATAGAAAAATTTTGACCGTTCGCGAGGCGATAGAAACATGGGGCAAGGGTTGGAAAACCATGATAACTACGATCATCATCCTGCTTCTTGCTTGGTCGCTTAGCTCGGTTATTAAGGAGCTTGGCACATCTCGCTACCTAGTCGATCTGCTTTCGCAGTCTACGCCAAAGATCGTCCTTCCGGCGGCGATTTTTATGCTTGGATCATTTATCAGCTTTTCTACCGGCACCAGCTACGGCACTATGGGTATCTTGATGCCGCTTGCGATACCGCTAGCTAGCGCGGTGGGCATACACAGCGGACTAGAGGGCGACGCCTTGCACGCGTATATGATAGTAAATATCTCAGCCGTTTTAACGGGCGCGATATTTGGCGACCACTGCTCTCCGATCTCGGATACGACGATACTTTCGTCTATGGGTGCCGGGTGTAACCACATCGATCACGTCCAGACGCAGATGCCTTATGCCCTTGCGGTTTGCGCGATCAGTATTTTTGCGGGATACTTCCCGACTGCGCTTGGCCTAAGCATCTGGATAGTGCTTCCTTTGGGGCTTTTGGTGACGGCTTTGGTTGTTAGATTCGTCGGGCAGAGGGTTTAAATTTGCCCGATAAATTTTGCAAATTTTTAGGAGAGTGTGGTAGCTGCACCCTTGATATGCCTTATGAGGAGCAGGTTAAATTTAAAACCGAGCTTATAAGGCGCGAATTTGAGCCGTTTTATAGCGGCGAATTTGAGTTTTTCGCCTCGCAGAGTGCCGCTTACCGCACTAGGGCGGAGTTTGGAGTCTGGCGCGACGGCGAGGAGCTTAGATTTACGATGCACGGCACTAGAACTAAGCGCATTTTTATAGACGAATGCCCAAAAGTAGCCGATCCTATCACAAATTTGATGCCGCGTTTGCTTGAGGTGCTTGCGAAAAATCAAATTTTAAAAGAGAGACTCTTTGGCGCCGAGTTTATCTCGTGTGCGAGCGGGATACTGGCGACGCTGCTCTATCATAAGCGTCTAGGCGAAGCCGAGCAGAGCGAGATAGAAAGCTTAGCGCGTGAGCTTGCCGGTCACCGCGTGACGATCGCGGCGAGAGCAAAAGGGCAAAAGCTGCTAAGTAATGAACTAAATTTAGAGGACAGCCTAAATATCGGCGGTAAAATTTACAAATTTACATTCGGCGACGGGGCTTTCATCCAGCCAAACACCGCCGTAAACGAAAAGATGATCGCATGGGCGAAGAGCTGTGTAGAGCACGGCGCGGATATGCTTGAGCTTTACTGCGGACACGGCAACTTTACCGTCCCGCTAGCTGAAAAATTTAAGCGCGTTTTGGCAACCGAGATATCCAAAAGCTCGATCGCAAATGCCCTTAAAAACTGCGAACTTAACGGCGTAAATAACATCAAATTTTTGCGAATGAGCGCTGAGGAGCTGACGAGTGCGTTTAGGCGCGAGCGCGAGTTTAACCGCCTAAGAGAGCTTGATATCTTTAGCTACGATTTCTCGCACGTTTTGGTCGATCCGCCGCGCGCGGGACTCGATGAGAGCGTGATAAATTTCATCAAAAACTACGAAAATATCATCTACATCTCCTGTTCGCCGCAGAGCCTAAAGCGCGATCTAACGCAGCTATCCGCGACTCATGAGGCAGTCAAATTTGCCGTATTTGATCAGTTTGCAAACACTGCTCACATCGAGTGCGGCGTGCTTTTAAAGAGTAAAAATGCCTAACAACCTTAGACAAATTTTATCCACCGCTAAAAATATCGCGGTCGTGGGCCTTAGTCCTGATGAGAGCAAGCCTAGCAACGAGGTTGCGAAATTTCTCATCGAGCGCGGTTTTAATATATTTCCGATTTACCCCAAATTTGATGAAATTTTAGGACGCAAGGTTTATCGAAATTTGACCCAAATAGACGAAAATATCGACATCGCCGTGATGTTTAGAAAAGGTGAGTTTGCTAGCGAGCTAGTAAAGGATGCCGTCAAAAAAGGCGTAAAAACGCTGTGGCTGCAGCTTGGTATAACAAATGACGAAGCGGGAGCAGTCGCGTGCGAAAACGAGATAAATTTCGTGCAAGATAAGTGCATAAAAATCGAGCTACAAAGGCTTGATTAGGCCAAATTTGACGGCGAAGCTTGCACTGTAAATTTAGCAGTCCGCGGCAAAAAGTAAATGTAAAAACGAAAATAAAGAAAACGTAAGCAAAAATACGGTAAATAAACGCGCAAGCAAAAGCGACGAAAAGTAAAATTTAAATAAAACGAAAGGCTAAAATGATCTCCCTAAATAAAATAATCCAAGCCAAGCGCACGATAAGCGGCTTTGTGTACAAGACGCCGTTTGCCTACAGCGCAAAACTAAGCCTCGCAAGTGGCGCGCTCATCTACCTAAAAGAAGAAAACCTTCAGCGCACGGGCGCGTATAAGATCCGCGGCGCGTATAATAAAATCGCAAATTTAAGCGCGCAGGAGCGTAAAAAAGGCGTCGTCGCAGCAAGTGCCGGCAATCACGCCCAAGGCGTGGCTATCTCGGCGCGCGAGTTTAAGACGCCCGCCACCATCGTGATGCCTGAGTCCACGCCGCTTTTAAAGGTGCTAGGCACAAAAGATCTAGGCGCCGAGGTCATCCTAAAGGGCGACAACTTCGACGAGGCCTACGCCTACGCCGTCGAGTACGCCAAGCAGCAGGGCATGAGCTTTATCCATCCGTTTGACGACGAGTACGTGATGGCCGGGCAGGGCACGGTGGGACTTGAGATGCTTGACGATCTGGCTGAGCTTGAGACTATCATCGTGCCGGTTGGCGGCGGCGGGCTAATCAGCGGCATATCAAGCTGCGTAAAACAGGTAAATCCAGATATCCGCGTGGTCGCCGTGAGCGCAAAGGGCGCGCCTGCTATGTTTAACAGCTTTAGTGCTAAAAAAAGCATAAACTCAAAAACAGTTCGCACGATCGCCGACGGTATCGCGGTTCGCGACGCGAGCGAGACGACGCTGGCAAATATCCTAGAGTGCGTGGACGAGTTTGTGCAGGTCGATGACGAAGAGATCGCGAACGCGATTTTGTTTTTGCTTGAGACGCAAAAGATCGTGGTCGAGGGTGCGGGCGCGGTCGGCGTAGCTAGCATCCTGCACAATAAGGTCAAATTTAAAGCCGGCGAGCGTATCGGCATCGTGCTAAGCGGCGGAAACATCGACGTGCAGATGCTAAACGTCATCATCGAAAAAGGTCTCATAAAGTCGCACCGCAAAATGGCGCTGCAAATCACGTTGATAGATAAACCCGGCGCGCTCATGAGCCTAACCGATAGCCTAAAGATCGCTAATGCCAACATCGTAAAAATCGACTACGACCGCTTCTCCACGAGCCTGGAATACGGCGACGCTAATATCACGATCACCCTTGAAACCAAGGGCAAAGATCATCAAGAGCTCATCAAAAAAGTGCTCAGAGAGCATGATTTTAAATTCGTTCAGGTGTTTTAGGCGGGGTAAATTTGAGCCAAATTTAAACCCGTATCTTAAAGGTACGGGTTTTGCCAAGCCGCACCGACTCTAAAAGCTTGCTAAATTTAAATTTACGATCCAAATTTATACCGATATAAAACAACCAAAAGCTCAAATTTAACGATTATTTTAACGAATTTCGCTAAAATCGCCTTTTAAAGGAGTAAAGATGATAGATGTTACAAGCCTTATTTTAGCGATTTTGCTAGCGATTTGCGTATTTATGATTTTTAGATTTTATAAAGCCTTAAAAACCGCACAAAAGCCCGCAACTACGCAGATTAGCACCGAGATATCGCAACTAAAATCCATCGGCGAGCTATCCGTTTTTCAGGTCTATAGCAAAGAGATCGTGACTAAGACCGACCATGCATTCGGCAACTTCGGCAAGGAGTATCTGCGCTGGCTAGTAAGCGAGAAAAAGCTCTCGATGATATTTGAGTTTGAGATAAATTTCATCTACGACCTAACGAGCCCGCGCCTAGAGATCGTAAACGTCGCGAGTGAGGAGTATCTCATCAAGATGCCACCTTGCAAATACAAATTTTCGATCGCGAATATGAAATTTTACGACGAGAAAAACGGCAAATTTATCCCGTTTTTGCTACCTGATTCGCTAAACGGATTTTTCGGTAGCAGCTTTAGTGAGGAGGATAAAAACAGGCTCATCGAGGAGGCGCGCGCCGAGGTCGAAAAGATGTCCGTGCGCCTGATAAATCAGCTCCAGTCCAAGATCCACAAGTCCGCACGCGACACGCTGGAGGCGATCGCAAAGAGCTTTGGGGCTAGGGCGGTGAAGTTTGAGTTTAACGACGAGGGCGAGCAAGTTCAGCTAAATCTGCAAAACGTGGCGTGAGGGCAAGATGGCATTTCTAAAAGCGCTTTTGATAGGTAAAGCCAGGCAGTACGGCAACGCGGCGGCTACGGACGAGCTAGGCAAGGCTTGGCGCTCGGCGATATTTAAAAATGCACAGACGGGTGAAATTTATGCGGGCGAGCTTGGATTTGAGGGCGACGAGGTGGCTGACACGAAGCATCACGGTGGCGTAAATAAAGCCGTGTTCGCAAATTCTCTCGAAAACTATCCCGCGTGGGAAGCTTATCTGGGGCTTAAAAATTTGCCGCTGGGCGCGATGGGTGAAAATTTGACCGTTAGCGGACTAGATGAAAACAGCGTAAACGTGGGCGACGTGCATAAAATCGGCTCATTGGTGCTACAAGTAACCCAGCCGCGAAAACCGTGCTTTAAGCTCGCAAAGCGGTGGGGAAATGCAAATTTGGCTAAAGAAATTTTTGCCACGGGGTTAACCGGCTGGTACTATAAAGTACTAGAAAACGGCTCGTGTAAGGCTGGCTGCGAGGTGGAAATCCTGCAAAAAAATGAAAATGCTCTAAGCGTGATGCAGATAAATAAACTGTTTTTTAATCCGAGCGAAAATTTGGATTTATTACCTAAATTTAGGGCTCTTGAGGCGCTGCCTGCTAGCTGGCAAGATGATATAAATAAGCGCTTAAACGGTTCATATAGCACGGCTTTTATGGAAAAACTTTGAAAAAACGGCGAAAATTTGCCAAAAAGCTTGACAAATAAGGTAAAAATATATATAATCACCTTTCTTTTTACAGACTGGGGTATCGCCAAGCGGTAAGGCAATTGGTTTTGGTCCAATCATCCAGAGGTTCGAATCCTCTTACCCCATCCATTCAAATTTCATCGCGGAGTAGAGCAGTGGTAGCTCGTCGGGCTCATAACCCGAAGGTCGGCGGTTCAAGTCCGTCCTCCGCAACCAAACTCCCATTTTATCGGCATTTGAAAGCATTTTTTAAAACGCTTAATTTATTCTGAAATTGATTTGAGTAAATTTTCAATAGTTTCTTTAGATTTTCTTACGTTTGCAGTGATATATTTTTGAGTTGTAATAATATTAGTATGGCCAAGCGTAAACGAAACTTGCTCGATCGGAATTTTAAGATAATTGATCGAATACGTGCCGATTAAGTGCCTTATATCGTGCAATCTTATTCTAGGTAGATTATTGCGTTTTAGTAGTGAGTTCCAACTCTTGCGCAAATCCTGATATTTGTCGTTTGTCATAGGGTTTACAAATAAATAACCGTTTAGCTTGTTTTGTTTCTTTGCTTCAACGTATCGGCGATAAAGGCGATCGTATAGATCATCACTCATTTTATAGACCATGTCGCGCTTAGCCTTATTGATTTTAAAAGGGATCGTGTAAGTCCTGGTTTTAAAGTTTATATCGCTAAATTTAAGGCTCAATACTTCATTTTTTCTTCTTCCGTGCAAGAGAAAAAAGAATATATCGGCACTAGGCTCTTTATTTTCCGAAATGGCTTTAATAAATTTCTTTTGGATCGATACGCTGTAATCAAAGTATCTTTTATTGTCAAATTTAGGCAATTCGATAAAGTCGCAAGGGTTTTTATTTATTATTTCTAGTTTCAACGCGAGCTTAAAAATAACCTTGAGCTTTGCAAGGATATTTTTTACGGTCTTGATTTTGTAGTCTTTTTTGATGAGATCGTTGCAAAATTTCTGCACGTCGATGAAATTTATCTCATTTACGTTTTTTAACCCTAAGCCGTCTTTAAAGTGTTTTTGATACGTAGATATATCGCTTCTAAGCGTAGAGGGGCTTAAAATTAATTCATAATACTCGAGATAGTTTTTAAAAAGCTCGTTAAGGGTCATTAGAATTGATACTCCCTTAGACCGCGCTCGATAAAATCCTCTAGGTCCGGATTATTTAGATCGTGCTTTTTGTTTCTTTTTGTGAATGAATTTAGACCACGATCTAGCATAATATTTTCAACATAAGCGAGGTGTTGAATATTACAGTTAGCTTTATCGAGCTTAGAATAGTAATTGTATAGCTCGTAATTTTTCATCCATAAAGGCGGTTTTTTAAATTCTTTTCGATTTTTCATTGCTTCGCGCTTGATTTTTTCCCCCTCTCGTACATACCAGGCATCAACCCAGGCGTCAAGATCGGGTTTAATGGTTTGGAAAGTTACGTTTTTAGGCGGTTTTTTACGATCATAACTATTTATAAGCCTATCGCAAACGTAATGCTCCAGCTTGCCGTTATCATAAATAATAACTTCCTTACGCTCAGGGATATTAATATATATATAATCGCTTTGTTTATCCCACTCAAGCACGTTATTATCATCGTTTTTAAAGTTGTTTAAGTGATAGAAATCTCGCATTGTAGCTATAAAATTGATTTTCCTATAAACCCACAAAGGAACGTTATTTTGAGAGGTTAAAAAACGTCTTACTTTATGCTTTACATACCAGGTGGCAAGATCATCAAGCTCCTGGGTTTTGTCTAAATTTAGAAAGGTTTTTTGAATATATTTCATTACATAGCCAGCCGGATTGTGAATAGAAGTCTGAAAGCCGTTTGTTTCGCCGTTTGCTATTTGCTCGCGTGAAATAGCGTCCACACGTAAATTTTGAGGCGCGTAAAATATATCCTTGTAAGAACGCCTAAGAAAATCTATCGTATAGCTAGGAACAAAGAAAAGAGCGTGTATATGCGGCACTCCGTCCTTTTTATGAGGCTCAAAACACCTTATATAAGAGCGCGTAACGCCCTTAAAATGGCGGCTAAAGCGCATAATAAGTAAATGCCATTGATGATTTAAAACGGCGCACAAATCGCTAATAGTAAGGGGTGCACCATTCTTGATTTTATATTTAATTTCAGTAGGTAAAAACTTCATATCTTTATCCTTAAATTTGGAGTAATCGCCGTTCAATGCGCCGCGAAAGCAGCCGTTTAGAGTGATTGTAAGAAATACCGGGCGTTGGGCGTAATCTATCGCAAAAGAACCGAACGTATTTACACGATTGGCAACCTCGGCATAATACTTACGACTAAAATTTGCGGCCATAGAAAAATCAAGCAAGCTTCTGACTTCTCCAAAGTCATTAACAAAGCTAAAACTTCGCATATAGGCTTTTTGCTTTTCTAGCTTTTCTTGACATTGAATCCGGTCAAATTCAGATATTCCAAACACGCCCAACCTTAAAGGTAACAGTTTTTTATTAGATTGACAAGGCGGCCTTCTTTGCTTGCTCCGCGCGCACGGCGCGCGTCGCTCGCAAAGTCGGCCTTTGCCGCCAAAACCAACGCTTCGCTCATTTTGGCGGGGGAGCGAACCCGCAAGCGGCTCCCCCGCACCCTGGTTATGTGCGGCGGCGTGGGAACCCTTGCTCCCACGCTACGCGCCGCACGACACACATTTTTAGATTAGATAACTTGAATAGTCAAAGTAACTACGGAATTGATGTCCTGGTCTTGTTCGACGGAAAAGAGATATTTAAGAATATAAATGTCTTTTAAAATGGGGATGCCGTTACGCTGTTTTTGTGTAGTGGTTTTGTTAATGCCTGATAAAACTAAAATATCACCGCGTTTAAGAGAATACGAGCTCTTAAGCTCCTTTTTTGATGTGGTAGGGGTTAGGGTATTGCTTGATGATAAAAGGTCCTCTAGGATAAGGTGTAGATCAAAATCAACGTGATCTTTTAAAATAACCGGTTTAAGAGTAATTTTTAATCCAACGTCTTTATATTCATATGAATTTTGAGTTGTCGTCTGGGTAGCCGAAGTCTGGCTATTTTGAACTAAATAAGGAATGTTTTGAACGGCAGAGAAATTAACTTCAGTGTGATTTTTAGCAGTCAAAAAAGGGCTAGATATGATCTTGGTTAAGCCGTTGGTATCGAGGAAATTTAAGACGCCGAAAAAACCCTCGCTATCGTTTCTTACAACGTTTGAATTAGTAGTATAAGGCGAAGTAATAAGATTAATGTAATAGGCTAAATCGCCGTGATTTAGCGGCTTAAGCAGGCTTTGAAGCTTTGCGCCGCGATCTTTGATATCTTTTAAATTTGTCTCGGTTATAGTGAGCTTAAATTCAACCTGCTCGAGGGGCTTATCGATAGAGGCCACGGCTTGCTTTATTTGATCGTATGCTACATCATCGGCGCGAAAGAATACGGAGTTTGAAGTAGTGGAATACGTCGCATTTAGCTCAAAATTTGCCATTATGCGACGAACGTCCTCAACAACGTAATTGCTAAGATCAATACGCCTTAGATCGTAATCAGGCAGCTTTTTATCCGTAATATAGTAAAAATTGTCCTTTTTATAAAGAAATAAGCCCTTAGATTCAAGCATTTTTCTAAACATAGAAAGGGTTAAATTTGTATCGTGCTGATAGATAAAGTAATAATAATTGCCGTCGATACTATCATCTGTTACAATGGCTATATTGTTGGATATACTTGCAAGCTGAGCGAAATTTACAAGATCGGTGTAAATCATTTCAGCTTTAGAAAAACTAATTACGCAAAGAGTTAGGATCAGGATTTTTTTGAAAGTTTTCATTTAGAGCACCTTTATTAGATTTTTGAAATGAAGCAAGCTTGATAGTATCAAGCACCGGGGATTTAAAAACGAGGTAATATTCAACATAATGCTTATTTTTCGTAGTAGAATAAAAATAAGCGGGTTTATGGATTGAAATAACAAAAGAAACATAGGTATAAGGGAAAGAACCCGAACCGCCTTTAAAACGGCAGCTATCGGCAACGCAAACGATCTCGTAAATATAAGCAGCCTCGATAGGATCGTCAGGTTTAGAAGCATTAGACGGTAAAGAAGCACTAGACGAAGCAGCAGAAACCGGGGAAGCTTGCGGGGTTAAATTTTCAGACGGAGTAGTCGCATATTCGTCAGGAACGGCGAAAAAGGTATTAAATACATAAATAAACGCGAACACGCTTAAAAGAGAGATAATAAGACCAGCGACCATAAAAAATTTAACTACGGATTTACTCTTACTATCCTGGCCAGAATGGTAAAGATTAAAAACTTCCTGGTTAAAGGGCAAATTTATATTAAAGTTATTGACCCGGTCAGATTGATACATCTTATAAGAGGTAAAATAAGCGTATTTAAAGCGTTTAGAAAATAGACGCTTAGAACTATCTATCGCGCGGTAAAACTTCTCGGCTACGCGCTTATATTCGTTGTTTACAAGGCTTAAATCCTGGGTGATAAATAAAAGGTCTTGATAAAGGTGTCGATGGTAAGTAACCCACCAAACGAGAACCGGATCTTCTTTGGCCTTAAAGTAGTTATGGATCTCGTCAACGACAAAGAGGACCTTATAAAGCCTCATTTCTTTAGCTAGCTCGATAAGCTCTTTATCAGTCTTTTTTTCTATCTTGTAAGCATTATAAAGCTTTGCAAGATTAGCATATACTTCATCATAGTCAAATTTTAATAATCGCTCATCAAGCTCAAACTTAAATTCATTGATATTAGTATAGGCGTAAAGATATTTGTTTTCAGGAAGTTTAGGCTTAAAAATTTTACCTAAGATACCTTTAGTAGGCTTTGGTTTATAAATAAACATATACCAAAGCTTATAAACCGCAAAATAAGATTTTCCGGAGCCTGGATTGCCGACTATATAGGTTATCATGGGTTAGAGCCTAGCGATGTTAAGAGTAGTTAAATTTAACTGAACGGATCGCAAAAATTTTATACCGAGCTTATAAAGATAAATAGTGATTATAGAAAGAATAGGAGCAGAAAAAACATTATAAACATCAACAAAGGCATTCCAAACGCCAAGAGCCCTAAGAATATCCATAGCCCAAGCCAAAATTTCATTACTACCGCCAGAAGTAATATCGCTTAAAAAAGATATAAATTGATTGATTTTTTCATAAACAAACATAAAAAGTTTTAAAATAGCCCAACAATATGCCAAAACAGCAGCAACTATAAATCCATTAAGCAAAAACATACTGGCAAAATTTACGCCCTTTAAAAACCAATTTGCTATTTTTTCAAGAATATCAGCGCCAAAAATCAAAGACAAAATTCTATATAAAACAGTCATAATTTAGCCTCACTAAAAAGAAAATATCAATAATTTAATAATTAATACTAAAAAACAGCCAAAGAAAAATACGTAAAAAAGATAATAAAAAGCTCCAGACGCAGGAGCAACGATTTTACAAAAATCAAAATCCAATTCAACGTTATAGCCAAAAAAATCAATAGTTTCTTTGTGTGAACATGTCTTAGGAATATCTTTTTTTGAAATATCATTAAGGCCATTACCTTTAACATTTTCGATAAATTGATCTAAGCCTTGCCTAAAGTTGTCAAATCCTCGCATAGTATCATTAACGGCATTTTCATATTTGCCTTTAAAATCATTTATGCTTTTTTTCAATTCATCGTAATTAAAATCACTCTCTTTGAATTCAACGCCATCACCGCCGAAGCCGCCGCCACCACCGCCACCCGGTTTTGTATTGTTATCATCGGGTTTACATTTAGGATCGCTAGGATTTTTCTTGCAGAAATCATCAGGTTTACATTTTGGATCGTCTGGGTTTTTTTTACAAAATTCATCTTTATCTTTATCTTTATCCTTGTCTTTATCTTTATCTTTATCTTTATCCTTATTATCTGGATCAGGATTATCAGGATTATCGGGTTTTGGATCGTCGGGTTTTGTTTTGTTGTCGTCGGGTTTTGGGTCGGGCTTGTCATTGCACTTTGGATTTGTAAAAGAAATTTGAGAGCCATCTAAACAAGAACCCTGGAGATCACAAGAATCAGGAGAACCGCCATTTTTACCCCAAAGACTAGAAGCGCCACCAAAACCAAAACCAGAACCAACACACAAACATTTTAAAGCAGCCATAGGGTCTTTGGCAGAACTACAATCAATGCAACCACCATTAGGCAAACCGATTTTATTTATGCCGCCATCTTTTGAGCAATCTCTATAACATTTTTGAGTATATGGGTCAAAGCTTTGATTGGGCTCGCATGTGGCAACCTTTGTAGCGGAGAATCTCTTAACGTTTTGATATTCGATTTTTTGACGAACACCAATTTTTTCAACAGAGCAGTTTCTGCTATACGTTGTTTGATCGGTATTAGCTCCCTCGCAGTATGCGGTTTTAGGGCTAGGGTTAAAATAATAAAAGTTGCTACCGTAAATGGCAAAATCATTAAATTTAGAAGGTGCTAAAACAAAATAATCAGAAGAAGCAATAATCTTAAAAACATCATTGCGATAACTAAAATATTCATCAGATATAAGCTCGGCATCTATTTGACGCATACCGGGAAAATAATTCAAATTCATAAAAAGGGAATATTGATTAGGATCGCGAAATTCAAAAGAAAACAAATTTAAACAAAGGGCAGAAGCTAAGAGGATAAATTTAAATAAACCTCGCATGGGGAAGCCTACTTAATCAATTTCTTAGCTAAGATGCTTATACAAAGTGAAAATGGAAATGATATAAATAAGAAATAAATAAATATGCTAGCAAAGTAATCGAATGAAGCAACGCCAGTTATAGTAAACATTTTAAGCACCTTAGCTAAATTTATGAACGAGTAAAATAAACAGCAAATTTACAAGGAAGCCGAATAAAATACCCGATAGAGCCATCATAAAGTTATATTGTTCTTGAGAAAGACCGAGATCAATCATTAGCCGATCTCCTGAAAAAATCAATCGCAAGAGATACCACGAAATAAGCGACAAAGGCTCCAAACATAGGAACATATAGAGAAAACATAAACTTATAAAATTTAGCCAACTCTATAAATTCAAACATACTAGAGCCTTTGGAATATTCAGATTAACCGACTTTGCGGATCATTCTGAACGCTATTGAAACAACAGCGATAGCAGCAAGCGCACCGAATACGGCAGCACCAACGGCGTAAACGTTGGCTAGGTTGATAGTTCCTGTAACGGTTCCATCTGTGCCCATCGTTAAGTCAGCGGCAGTAGCATTTATTGCACCGGCTGAAGCAATAACAAGAGCGGTAGCCTTACCTTTAGCAGTAGAAAGAAACTTAGGCATAATAGCCTCCTTGATGTAAATTTAGTAGTTTTTGAGCTACTTATTTAAGAGCTAAAGAATTAACGCTTAAATAAGTAGCCGAAATAAATTCGGCTAAAATCAAGAAAACGAATTAAGAATCATCAGACAATAAAATATTGCAAGGAGTGGTAACAATGACAAAACCGTCTCTAGGAATAGTGCCGGAGAAAAAGACACTATTACCATCATCAAATCTATTACTAATAAATTTGGCAACTTTGAGCGCAAAAGCATAACTACAACAAGGAATTTTAAAAGTCATATTTTGTTCAAACAAATTTCCATCTTTAAGTTTTTCGAAAGAATTTGAACATTTTATAAGAACGGCAGGCTCGGAATCCTTGCCGCCACCAACAGCTAAAACTTCACCACGAAAAACCTCATAATTAAGAGAAAAGCTCATATTAAGCCCCCTTAGAAGCTTTTTCGATTGGCTTTGAGTCAAATAAGAAGTATTCATAAGGCTCAGCTACAGCTATAATGCGTTGATCACCGGCAGGGAAACCGCCGTGTAAAACAATAGGGCCTTTTTTAAGCTTTTCGCGAACAGCATTCCCAACGAGCCCGGCTGTAGTATCATCAGGGCAAACGATTTTAAATACTACGGGTTGCTGAACGCTATCAATAATGCCGGTCTTTTTATTTTCGACATCATAAACGTTTACAGTAGATATTCGGACAGATGAAGAATAATCATTACCCTCAAATTTACCAGAAGCAGAACTTCTAATAAGTCCCTTAAAAATTGTGTAAGTTACTTCGTAACCTTTGTCAACTAATTCCATAATGCACCTTTTAAAATGGATTTAGAGCATAAACACCGCCGCGAAGGTGCTCTATGCCTAGACGCGGCGGAAACAGTTTCACGCCATGTTCAGGGCGGAATTTACATAAATTTGATAAAATCAAAAATATGTAACATTTACAAGATTTCAACAAGTAAATATTACATAAAATAAACTTAGAAATAGTTTAAAAATGTAAATATTACAGGTGAAAAATGACAAATTCAGAAATAGCCAAAAAACTAAAAATAGCCGAAAAAACAATATATAATTGGAAAAAAAACAGAAAAGAACTTTTTGAAATAATAGAAAACGGACTAAATTTAAAAGAAATGCAAGATAATTTATATGTAAATAATACATATAAAGAACTCATAGAACTACTAGAAAAGCTATCAAAACAAGAAATAGAATACTATATATCAGACATAAAAACAAGAATTCTAAAAAAGGAATTAGATAAATAAATTTTTAAGAAAGGTAAAAAATGACAGAACAAGATTTCAACAACAACGTTCAACAAATAGGAATAATAGCGGCATGTATAATAATTGCATTCGGCATAATAACAGCATTTTTAAAATACTATTTAAAAAAATAAGGAAAAAAAATGAGATTTTTTATAATATTTCTGATCATAACAATAAATTTAACAGCAGATCAAAACTGGGAACCATCACCGGTAAAAATATATAAAAATGGAGATAAAGAATACAACGTAGAAGTGGCAAACTTCTCAAAAGAAGCAAAAGAAATTTGGGAAAAACATAAAAAGAATATAAAAAAAGAAAATTTAAGAATAGAAATAGAAATATCAAAAGACCAGGCGGAAATAGATATTGCAAAAGCAGAAATTCAAAAATTATTTTTAAAATACATAGAACAAGGAAAATTTAAAGATACAATGAAAATAAACTCATTACTTGAAAAATAGGGCATTTGAAAGGCAAATTTGCAGCACATAATCCTCATAACCCGAAGGTCGGCGGTTCAAGTCCGTCCTCCGCAACCAAATCTAATTTTTCCTTCATTTACTCCAAAAAATCAAATTTTGCACTAAAGAAAATTGTTTATGAGCTTTGACGTATCTAAAATTTTAATCGTTTTGCTACTGATTGTAATTATTTTGCTGGCTTTAAAGCTATTTAAAAAGCAAAAAATCAAACAAACTAGATACAAAAGCGATAGCGGCGATACGGTAAAAAGCCGTGCCGAGCTCATCGTGGCAAATTGGCTATTTTACCGCGGTATAGAGTTTATCTACGAGAAAAAGGTGCCGACCAAAGAGCGCGTTATCAGCGATTTTTATTTGACGCAAAGCGAAATTTATATCGAATTTTGGGGACTTGAGACGCCGCAGTATCTAAAAAGAAAAAGTAAAAAAATCAAAATTTATAAGAAAAACCGCCTAAAACTCATCCAAATGAACGACGATAGCCTGCGCGATCTAAACGTATTTTTCGCTAAAGAATTTGCGAGGCTCGGCATGAAATATCAGATCAAACCAAAACAGTAAAATTTGTCAAATTTAAACATTCCCATCTTTGTCGCAAATTTGTATACAAATACAATACAAAACGCAAGAAAACGGCTTAAATTCGGCGGATACAAAATTTACCAAATTAGAAAACCGGCTATTTAAAAACGTTTGCGGTTGTTTAAAAAATAGATTTAAGTGCCGGCATCGTGACCATAGTTGCCGGTCTGAGCGCGGGTGATAAAACTGTGCGGGAAAGGCGCGAGGTATTGCGTCAAAATAATCTGCTACCCGTATAGCGTCAGGCAGGCATCTGTGTTTTTGATGTCGGCAAATTTGCTCCAAAACGGTACGCGGTCGGCGGCGAGTTTGATCAAATTCGGTCGCCTTCATGAAAACAACCCAAATCGTATCACGCACCATTTTAAGGCTTAACAAATTTAACCAAAATAACGATTCTCATAAATTTGCCTCGCTCATATTGCAGTATCGCAAAAATTAACTTTTAGCATTTTTAAAGTGCGGGTTATGCTCAAAATCGGTCAAATTTGATAAATCCGTAAAAATTAAACAAAAACTTACAAGCATGGCCGCTTCGTTTAAATTTAACCAGAGTTCGTTTGCGCCGGATCTGGCTACGTCTAAAAGTCCGTAAAATCTCAAGCAAAGCCCGTGCAAAAGCCTAAATTCAAAGCTAAAAATGTATAATTACCCTAAATTTTTAAACAAGGAATAACGATGGATAGAGTAGAGCAGGCCATAAACGATATAAAAAACGGCAAAATGGTCGTCATGGTCGATGATGAGGATCGCGAAAACGAGGGCGATCTGGTATTTTCGGCGACCTTTAGCGACACGCAAAAGGTAAATTTCGCCATAACTCACGCAAAAGGCGTGCTGTGTCTCGCGCTAAACGAGGAGATCGCGCGTCGCCTCGATCTAAATTTGATGGTGGATAAAAACACGTCCTGCCACGAGACGGCGTTTACCGTCACCATAGACGCCAAAAACACGACGACGGGCGTGAGCGCCTATGAGCGCGACGTCACGATCCGCCTAGCCGCCGATCCGATGTCAAAGCCCGAGGACTTTGTACGCCCTGGGCATATCTTCCCGCTCATCGCTAAAAAAGGCGGCGTGCTAAGCCGCACGGGACACACCGAAGGCTCGGTGGATCTATGTAAGCTTGCCGGCCTAACGCAAGCAGCCGTCATCTGCGAGATCGTAAAAGAGGACGGAAATATGGCTCGCAGACCCGATCTAGAGGCGTTTTGCGAGAAATTCGGGCTAAATATGGTTTCGGTTTCCGAGCTCGTGCAGTACCGTCTAAAACACGAAAGCCTAATCGAGATAAAAGAAAAAAGCGCGGCTAAGATAGCTGGCTTTGACGCCCTAAAATGCGAGATCCTAGATCACAAAGGCGAGCGCCACTATGCCTTTGTTTTCGGCGAGATAAAGGATAAAACCGCGGTCAAATTTCATCAAATTTCAAGCGACGTGGAGCTGCTTGGCTCCGATAAATTCGCCGAGCTGCTGGAGTCGCTTGAGTATCTATCCAAAAACGGCGGCGTCGCGGTATTTTTACAAGGCGAGGAGAAGTGCGGCGGACAGGTCAAGGACTACGGCATCGGCGCGCAAATTTTACACAAGCTAGGCGTCAGCCGAATCGAGCTTTTAAGCGCGAATAAGAACAAAGATTTCGTCGCGTTAAAAGGCTTTGGGCTTGACATCGCGGGCTACAAAGAGTAACGCAAGCGGGCCTAGCGAGGTTGCGCGGGCCTTTGCCAAGACGCTAAATTTGGGGCTTTTGTACGCGGACAAAAAGGGCGTCATAAAATTTATAAATAAAAAATTCGAGCGGATTTTCGCTCTAGCGCCCAAGTTTTTTTACGGAGCGAAATTTGACGAGATGATCGCTGCGGCACAGGGGCTTGGCGAGCTAAAAAGCTTTGAAAACCTCAAAAACAGCCCGATAAACTCGAGCGATTTTGTAGTAAAAAAGGGCAAAAAATGCTTCAGGCTAAACGTTTCAAACGTGCTTGAGGGCGGGGTGAAATTTGACGGATTTATCCTCGCGGTCACCGACGTCACGCACGAAAAGGAGCTAGAAAAAAAGGAGCTTGAGTATAGGCGCTCGGTGCTAGCTCACGCCAAAACCGCGCTAGTAGGCGAGATGATAAACTCCATCTCGCATCAGCAGCGCCAGCCTCTAAGCGCGATGGGGCTGTATCTGGATAATATCGAGGAGTGCGCGCGCGAGGGCGAATTTGAGCGCATACCGGCTCAAATCGCAGCCTGCAAAAAGAGCCTAAGGCTCATGGATGAAACGATAAAGGCGTTTAGAAATTTTTACGCCAGCGGCGAGGGGGCGGCGAAATTTGATCTCGTTAATATCATAAACGAGCTTATTTTGATAGTGCGGCCCGAGCTAAACTCTCACGGTATCGAGCTAAAATTTGCTCACGAGAGCGGAAAATACGAGCTAAAAAGCGTCGCTAGCTACGTGAGGCAGATCTTGCTATCCTTACTCTCAAACGCCAAGGACGCGCTAGTTGAAAGCGGACGTGATACGCCGCAAATTTTAATCGAGCTAAAGAGAGAGGGCGGGCTATTTTGCGTGAGCGTGAGCGATAACGGCGGCGGGGTTAAGGCGGATAGAGATGAGATTTTCGAACCGTTTTTTACGACGAAAAATATAGGTACGGGCACGGGGCTAAACGTAGCTAGGGAACTCGCCGTAAAAAAGCTAGGCGGCTCGCTGGAGCTTGAAAGTGCCGTAAATCCGACTAAATTTACGCTATTTTTAGGCGAAATTTAGACGAAGCTGTAAATTTGAAAATTAGTTTGCAAACTTAAGAAACACAAGCAAGAAACGAGGCTAGCGTGTATAGCAAAATAAAAAATATCTTAAACGGCGTAAATTTGCTCATCGTCGAGGATGACGAGAGCCTGCGCGAAAGCATCAAAATATCGGTCGAAAACTACGTGAGCGAGGTTTACGCCTGCGCAAATGCCAAAGAAGCGCTGGAGGTTTTTGAGGCAAAGGGCGTAAATTTGGTGCTTTCTGATATCAACATGCCGCACATGAACGGGCTTGAGATGGCGGCTCGCATCAGGCAGCTGGATAAGGACGTGCCCATTATTTTTCTCACCGCATACGATAGCGACGAAAACGTGCTTAGCGCGATAGAGTTAGGCAGCTTTGGCGTACTAAAAAAGCCCTTTGAAAAGCGCGAACTCATCATGGAAATGAGCTTTGCGGCGAATAAATTTAAAAACGATTTTGCGGAGGTCGATCTAAAAAACGGCTTTAAATTTAACGCCTTTAGTAGGCAGCTAACAAAGGGCGGCGAGCCCGTGGCGTTAACGAAAAAAGAGCAAAATTTACTACATCTTTTTCTAAAAAATCAGGGCCGCGTCGTGAGCTTTGAGATGATCGAGACGTGCGTCTGGCAGGAGGGCAGCTGCACCGCCGACGCGATACGAAGCTTTGTGTATAAACTACGCAAAAAACTCTACCCCGAACTCATCCAAAATGCGCAGGGCAGCGGATATGCGCTTGTCCTAGCCGAGCAAAATCAACGAACCGTGAGTCAAACGAGCTATATCTGAGGCAATACGGCTTAATCAAAATCATGGTTTAAATACAAAATGCGGTGCTTTTAAATTTGGCGTCTGCAAAAGACCGCAACGATAAATTTGAGCCAAGACTCGGTGATTTTAATCCGTTTAAATTTTACGTTTCTTAAAAGCGTAAATTTAGCATAAATTAAAATTTAAGTCGTAAAATGCGAATTGCTAATTTTAAAATCAACTTTAAGGAGAAAATATGCAAATAAATTCGCAAGAAGTAACGCAGGCGCCTGGAAATAACACCGTCTTTCAAACTTGGCTGTTAAGCGGCGACGAAAACGCCTGTAAAAAAGGCTTTGAGAGGCTTTGCGCTTTGGTGGTAAATTTAAATAAAACGGCAAAAGTAAGGTTTGGTGCGGAGGCGAACGTAAACTGTGTAATCGGCATCGGACACGACGCGTGGCTAAAACTAGGACTCCCGCAACCGCTACCAAAAGAGCTTGTAAATTTTAAATCGATAAAAGGCGATAAGCACGAAGCCGTGAGCACCGCGGGCGATATCCACGTGCATATTAGGGCGTTAGACGCTGCGGACTGCTTTGATATGGCGCAAAATATAAAGGCCGAACTTTTTAAATTTGCCAAGCTCGCAGACGAAACTCAGGGATTTAAGTATCACGACGGCAGGGCGATCATCGGCTTTGTAGACGGTACGGAAAATCCAAACGGCGAGGATAGAGATTATTTTGCCAAAGTCGGCGACGAGGACGCGAAATTTAAGGGTGGAAGCTACGTATTCGTGCAAAAATATAAACACAAAATGAGAGAGTGGAATGCAACTAGCGTGAGCGAGCAAGAAAAGGTCATCGGCCGCACTAAGGCAGACGACATCGAGATGAGCGAGGATGAAAAGCCTAGCAACTCGCACTCCGCCGCGGCAAACGTAGGAGATGATAAAAAAGTCGTTCGCGGAAATATGCCTTTTGTCGAGGGAAGCTTGACGGGGACGTACTTTATCGCGTATGCTAGCACGTTTTCGACAGTTGAAGCGATGCTAAATAAGATGTTTATCGGCGAGCCGCGCGGCAACTCGGATAGACTACTTGATTTTAGCACGCCGATCACCGGAGCGCTATTTTTCGCTCCTACTTTTGATATGCTATCAAGCTATAGCGCGGAGTAGGACTAGTTTTTAGCTCGCGAATCGTCCTAAATTTCGGGTGTTTTGCGGGCTACCGCTTTAAAATTTGCTTTCAATAACCTCGCCGAATTCGCTTTTAAAATTTAAAATCGAGACTAGTATTTTTTCGTAAGCTTTTACCGCTAAATTTGCAAATTTTGCTCGTAAATTTACGGCATGAACCGCGTAAATATAAAATCTTAATTTCATAAAATCATACTTTCATCATACTTTTCTTATATAATCCTTTTACATCTTAAATTTAAGGGAGAGAAATGAAAAAAATCCTACTATCAAGCTTGCTCGCCTGTTCGCTCTTTGCAGCGGGCGAGGTGTATAGCCCATCGGTAAAAGACGTTTACGCCGACGCTACGTCGCAAAAAAGCATAGGCAGACTCTTGCCGACTAACGGCGTTAAAATTTTAGCCACGCAGGGCGACCGCGTGAAAATCTCCGTTAAAGGTTATCAAAATCCGGCCGTTAGCAATGTCGTTTACTTTAGCGACTCCGAGCGCGTCATCGCCGTAGCGTTTGCCAAAACCGCGACGCCTGAGATCAAGGTCGTAAAAAAGGGCGCTAACGGTAAATGGGACGAGGTCGAGACCGTGGTCTATGCGCAAAAAGACGGCTTCACGAGCGATCTAGGCGGGCTTTTTGCTAAGGGCGGCGAGATTTATAAAGAGAGCTGCGGAGTGTGCCATTCGCTACATCAAACCACGCATTACAAGGCAAATCAGTGGCCTAACCTGCTAAAATCGATGATCGCGCGAACGGCGATCGGCAAAGACGACGAGTGGCTGGTGATACAGTACTTGCAAAAGCACTCTGCCGATGTGAACGTAGATAAAAAGTAGGCGGTGCGTAAATTTGACGAGAATTTACGCCTAAATGCGCCCACAAACGGACGAGATTTGCGGGAGCTAAATTATAAAAGTCGCGGCGAAGCGGCTGTTTTTTAAACGCCGAATTTGAAGGCTCGGCGGATGGTAAATTTAGCGCACAAGACGAGATATGCGCTAAATTTGAGCGGCAGCTTTGCGAGCTAGACTGCGCGAATGAGGCTTTAGCCGTCAAATTTGATTCGCCTGACGAGAGGGCGGTTAAATTTGAGTCCGTGCGGAGGTGCAGCTCGTTGACTGATAAAAAGCCGAATTAAAATCGCTTTTAAAAGAAGCGGTGTGCTTTAGCTTTGCTTGCGTCTGTGACTTCGCAACTGCAAGCAGAGGGGTGCAGGGAGCGCTTGCGCTTCCGCTCGGAGGTCGGACTTTGTTCGACCGAGAAGTAAAAACAGGGTACCCTACGCAGTAGGGACTTTAGGTGGGTGCAGGGAGCGCTTGCGCTTCCGCTCGGAGGTCGGACTTTGTTCGACCGAGAAGTAAAAACAGGAGAGGAAAATGAACCTACAAAGACGAAATATATTAAAAGGCGGAGCGGCGCTTGCGGCGGCTCCTTTGTTTTCCAGCGTAACGGCGTCAAATTTACTCGGCGCCGAGCTAAATACGGCAAACGTACGTAACGGCGAGGTGCTAACGGCCGCTCACTGGGGTATGCTAAAAGTTAGCGTCAAAGACGGCAAGATCGTAAAATCAGAGCCGTTTCAAAAAACGAGCGAAGTGTATAATCCGTTGCAGCACTACACCGCCGATATGGTCTATAAATCACGTATAAAATACCCGATGGTGCGCAAAAGCTACCTAGAAAATCCGGACTCGCCAAAACCCGAACTAAGAGGTAAAGACGGATGGGTCCGCGTACGCTACGAGGACGCGATAAAGCTAGTGGCCAGAGAGCTAAAAAAGACGAGAAAACAAAAGGGGCTAGAGGGCGTATTTGCCGGTAGCTACGGCTGGAAATCAAGCGGCAACGTGCATAACTCGCGAATTTTACTTCATAGATTTATGAACCTTAGCGGCGGATTCGTGGGGTCTCTTGGCGATTATTCTACGGGCGCTAGCCAGATCATCATGCCTCACGTCGTGGGTAGTATCGAGGTCTACGAGCAGCAAACCAGCTGGCCTGTAGTACTAGAAAACTCAAAAGTAGTCGTCATCTGGGGCGCAAACCCGGTGGCAACCCTTCGCATAGCGTGGACTAGCACCGACGAGCAGGGCTTTAAGTACTTTGAAGAACTAAAAAAACGCAGCGACATAAAAGTCATAATAATCGACCCTATAAGAAGCGAAACGGCGCAGTACTTTGATAAGGCCGAGTGGATAGCTCCGGTGCCAAACACCGACACTGCGATGATGCTAGGCATGATGCACTACCTATACGAGAGCGGCAAATACGATAAAAACTTCATCGAGACCTATACGAGCGGCTTTGATAAATTCCTGCCGTATCTGCTCGGTAAAACCGACGGCACGCCTAAAAATTTAGAGTGGGCGAGCAAAATTTGCGGCCTTCAAGCAAGCCTCATAAAAGAGCTTGCCGATACCTTCGTAGCTAACCGCACGATGATAATGAGCGGTTGGGGTATGCAGCGCGCGCATCACGGCGAGCAGCCGCACTGGGCGATGGTGACATTAGCGGCGATGCTAGGACAGATCGGGCTTCCGGGCGGAGGTTTTGGCCTTAGCTACCACTACTCAAACGGCGGCGCTCCGACTTGCAAGGGTGCCGTAATCGGCGGCGTAAATAGCGCAAGCGTGGGTAAATTTAACAACGAGGGCGAGTTTATCGGCACCGATAGCGGAGAATTTGACGCAAACGGCCGCTTCGTCGCTAAAGCTGCGGCAGTAGCTGGCACTGGTCAAAGCTGGCTGCAAAAGGCGACAAACTATGCATTCCCGGTCGCTCGTATAGCAGACGCTCTGCTAAATCCGGGCAAAGTGATCGATCACGACGGCAAGAAAATCACGTATCCCGATATCGACTTTATCTACTGGGTCGGCGGCAATCCTTTGGCTCATCATCAAGAGACGAACCGCCTGCTAGAAGCGTGGCGCAAACCTCGTACGATAGTCGTAAACGAAGCTTATTGGACGCCGACTGCTAAGATGGCCGATATCGTATTCCCGACTACTACGGCATACGAGCGCAACGACGTCACGATGACGGGCGACTACTCAAACATGAACATCGTGCCGATGAAGCAAGTCGTGGAAAAATACGCCGAAGCTCGCGATGATTATCAAATTTTCACCGATCTTTGCAAGGCGTACGCTAAAAATTTAGTCGTAGCCTACACCGACAACGGCAAGGACGAATTTGACTGGATCAAAGAGTACTACGGCGCGGCGTACGAGCAGGTCAAGGTTATACCTGATTTTGAAACCGATATGAAGCCGTTTGAGGAGTTTTGGAATGAAAATAAGCCGGTAACTTTTGCCTCGACGCCTGAGAGCGATACGTGGGTGAGATTTGGCGAGTTTAGAGAGGATCCGGTGCTAAATCCTCTAGGAACGCCAAGCGGCCTAATCGAAATTTACTCCGAAACCATCGAGAAAATGGGCTATGACGACTGCGGCGCGCATCCGATGTGGTTTGAGCCGATCGAGTGGCTAGGCATGAAAGATAAACCTGCCGAGCTACACATGCTAAGCCCGCATCCGACCGATCGCCTCCACTCGCAGCTAAACCAAACCTCTCTGCGCGAAAACTACGCGATCGCAAACCGCGAGCCGATCTGGATACACCCTAAAGACGCCGCGAAAAAAGGTATCAAAACGGGCGATTTGGTTAGGGTATTTAACGCGCGCGGCGAAGTACTAGCGGGCGCATACGTGACGCAAGATATCAAAGAGGGCGTCGTTAAGCTTGCTGAGGGCGTATGGTACGACGGATTTGACGCTGGTCTTTGCAAAAACGGCTCGCCAAACGTGCTAACTATCGATATCCCTACTAGCAAGCTAGCCAACGGCAACATCAGCCACACCGCGCTTGTAAATATCGAGAAATTTACGGGTAAGGCGCCTGAGCTAACGGCGTTTAGCGATCCGAAATTTG
>CAUPXB010000008.1:0-94280 GCA_963515555.1 uncultured Campylobacter sp.
TTATCTCGCGCTGCTTTTTGTTTGCGCCAAAATCAAACGCCTTCCAGCTAAAGCCCAAAATTAGCTCGTTTGTATTTAAATTTGGCTTAAAAAAGTTGTCAAAATAGGGCTCCAGCGCGCTTCTATATTGTGCGGGCAGCAAATTTCTATCGTAATGAGTGCGCATAAAAGTGTAGGTATTTTTGATGAAAATTTGCGGGTTCGTCTCGGACGCGGTTATCTTTTCATCCTCCAAAGCCGCGGCGAAATTTAGCCTAAGCGCCTCGAGCTCAGGCTTTTCGCCTTTTTGCGGCGTGAAGTTATCGTCAGCAAGCGCGATCCTAGAGCCCGCCACGGGCTCGATATCTCTGCCCGTTAGCGCGTAAATTTGATTTTTTATCTCGTTTTGATTTTGCGAGATCTCGAGGCGTTCGGCGAGCGCCATGGCGTATCTAGCGTTTACCGCTTCATACTCGCCCTCGTCGCTAAGCCCTGCGCGGTAGTATTTTTCCAGCCTATTTAGCGCGTTTTTTAGGTAGTTTATCTCGCCCTCTTTTGCTAGCGCGAGCTCGCCCAGCGACAAAAAGCCAAAATAAAGCTTAGTCGCGTTAAACGCAAGCAGGTTTTGGTACTCCTCGTTTTTTAAAATTTCAGCCGCGCTAAGGTGCGAAAGCGAACTTAGCAGAGCCTCGCGCTTGCCGCCGTCATAAACGGCAAGCTCCAAAATCACTCTTGCCGTGGCGGCTCTTTGCGGGCGCAGGACGTTTATGTCGCCGCTTAAAAAGCTGTATCCGCCCTCAACCGTGAGGCTTGGCATATACGCACTTTTTACTGCGTCCTTTTGTAGCTGCGCTTTTTGCGGTTCGTAGTTTGAAATTTGAGCTAAATTTGAGCTCTGCGCGGCCAAAATCAGCTCGGGCAAATTCCCTTCAAATTTAACCTCCGAACCGCCTAAAAAAACGCAAAAACTCAAAAATATATAAATTTTTTTCATCTAAACCCTTCCCTATTAGCTCTGGGCGGCGCGGGCTAAATCTGAGCGGGTTGCGCCGTCTGAAGTCTGGCGCCGTAGGTAAAATAAAATGAAAATTTAAGCGGCGCGCGGAGCATTTTTAAGATTATAGCGATAAAAAACCTAATGAAAGCTTTTAACGAGGTTCATGACGAGCAAATTCCACCCGTCCACGAGCACGAAAATAAGCAGCTTAAACGGCAGTGAAATCATCGTCGGCGGCAACATCATCATACCCATCGCCATGAGCACGGAGCTAACGACCATATCTATGACCAAAAACGGCAGATAGAGCAAAAATGCTATCTCAAACGCCGTTTTCATCTCGCTGATCATAAATGCGCTCATCACGACCGTGAGCGGGATATCGTCGAAGCTTTGCGGGTTTGGCATATTTCTGATACGTAAAAACAGCGCCAGATCCTTTTCGCGCGTATTTTTTATCATAAACTCGCGAAACGGCTTCACGCCGCGCTCAAAGGCTTCTTGGTAGCCGATTTGTTCGCCGAGATACGGCTGCACGCCCGCTTCGTAGGCTTGCTTGCCAACAGGCTCCATGATAAAAAACGTAAGCACCATCGCAAGGCTAATAAGCACCGTAGATGGCGGCATCTGCTGCGTGCCCATCGCTTGACGTAAGAACGAAAAAACGATAATGAGCCGTAAAAAGCTCGTCATCATAAAAACTAGCGAAGGAGCGAGTGTGAGGACTGTAAGGACCAGTAGGACGTTTAGCGAGCTAACTAGCTGGGTTGGCGTAGTTGGCGCGCTTAGACTGAGATTTACGGTCGGGATCGTGACGTTATCCTCGCCGATAGCGACCGCCGCAAAGATAAAAAACAGCAAAAACGTCAGTTTTTTCAAATTTACTCCTGCGCGTCCAGTATGCTTTTTTGCGTTTTGGCTTTATCGTCTAAATTTAACGAAACGAAGTGGATCTCGACCCTGCGGTTTTTCTCCCTGCCCTGCTCGGTAAAATTTGTCGCAAACGGCTCAAATTCAGCCTTTGCGGATGCGGTTAGCTTTTTAGGATCGACTCCGTCTTTGATAAGCTCGCTAACCACGCTGATAGCACGGGCCGATGATAGCTGCCAGTTATCTTTAAACTCGGCAGATCCGGGCTGCTCGCTGTCGGTATGCCCGATCACGTTTGCTACGACGTCCGGAGGCAGCTTTGCTATCACCATCGCGATACGTTTTAAAAATAGCAGCGCGTCGTCGTTTTGCAGCTGGGCGCTATCTTTTGCAAAGAGTAAATTTGCAGGTAGCCTGATCACGAAGCCGCTCTCGCTCTCCTCAAACGTAACCTCGGGCGAGCCGCTAGCGTGCAAAAGCTCGTTGATAGAGCGAAGTGTTTGCTCGAAATTTGATTTCACGCCCGTGCGCTCTTTGTTTGAGGTGGCGTGGTCGTCTTGGTTTTGCTCAGCGCTGACGTCTGGCTTCGCGCCGCCCTCAAGCACGCCCAAAGCCCCACTTAGCGAGCCGATCGCAGCTTCTAGCTTCTTTGCGTCCATCGTACTCATAGAAAGAAGCAGTACGAAAAAGCAAAGCAGAAGCGACATTAAGTCGCCAAATGCCGCGAGCCACTCGGGTAAGCATTTGGGGCAGTCGCCCGGATCGATTAATTTTTTAGCCATTTTTTCTACTTATCAAACTGACTGACGCGGTCTTTAGGCGGCAAAAACGATAGTAGCTTCATCTCGAGCGTCCTAGGGTTGTCGCCGGCTTGGATCGCCATTATGCCCTCTAACATCAGCACTTTTGCCGTGCCTTCGTCTTTGTCGCGGATACTTAGGATATTTGCCACGGGCGAACCAAGGATGTTTCCTATCATCGCACCGTAAAGCGTAGTAATGAGCGCGACCGCCATCGAAGGACCGATAGCCGAAGGATCGGACATGTTCATGAGCATCGCAACCAGACCGATGAGCGTACCGATCATACCCATCGAGCCCGCAAAGCCCGCGATTTGTTCGAAAATTTTGATATTATCACCGTGTCTGGAGCTAGACTGCTCCATATCTATCTCAAGCAGCGTTCTGATGGCGTCTGGTTCGTTGCCGTCAACCGCCATAGATAGACCCTTTTTTAAAAACGGATCTGTTTCGTTATTTGCATCGCTCTCAAGAGCCAGTATGCCGTCGCGGCGAGCTTTTGTGGAGTATTCGACCATTTTTTTTACGATTTCGGGGAGATTGTAGGTTTTTGGCTTTACCGCGATGCCGTAAAACGTGCCTAGCTTTTTTATCTGCTCCATCTTAAAGCCGATCATCAGCGCGCAAATCGTGCCGCCAAAAACGATCAAAACAGAGGGAATATCGATGTAAGCTCCGATTCCGACGCCCATCTGCATGGAACCTAGCAAAAGCACCATAATAACTATCCAACCGACGAGGCTACCTAAATCCATCTTGCAACTTTCTATTTAAAAATTTTAGTTTGTATTTTAGTTTTTTTTAGTTGAAAAAACAGTTAAACTTAGATTAGCTTTTTGCAAAAGGCGTTCCAAATCGGCATAAATTTTTTCAAATTTTGTATTTTTGTTCAAATTTCGTTTTTTGGCTCTTTTCTTGACCAAATTTGAATGCTTGCTTTTACTAAAATTTGATTTAAAAAACGAAGCGAAATTTTAAACAAAAACCAAAAGTAGCGTCTTGCAGCGAGCGCAAATTTAGCAAATTTATCGCTCGCACGCGTAAAAGGCAAATTTAACTAAGCCTTTTTTGGCTTAAACGCCCTTTTTGCCGTCATATAAAAGCCGCTAAAGATAAAAAGCGCCATCAAAAGCGAAACGACCGACCACAAAATTTTACCCGCAAGCCCGAAAAAATACCCCGTATGCAGCTGGTAGTTCGTGCTTTTTACCATGCCTACGGTTATGCCCTCGGTCTGCTTTTGCTCCGCCATCTTGCCATCTTTTACATTTACGGCAGTCATTTTTGGACGAGCGGTATTTGGCGCGTCCGGCTCGTAGTATCTGACGTTTATCTTATCTCCGGCCGCAAGCATCAGGCTAAATTCTTTATACTCTATGCCGCTTGATCTAAATATCTCATAAGCCTTCTGCGCATCGCTAAATTTATACTCGGCGTTCTTTTTGCCCTCTGTTTTTGCGGGCGCGCCATCTTTTTGCGCGGTCTCTTTGGGTAAATTTTGCTCACTAACAAAAAGCTCCATCACAGCGCCGTTATACCAGCGATAGGACCACATGAGTCCGGTTAGACAGATGACAAGATAGATCACCGCGCTTAAGGCGCCTAGGCTCGTGTGCAGGTTGTGAAAAAGGGCGTATTTTTTGAGTTTAAAATTCGGCTTTATCGCCTCGGCAAATTTGCGTTTTATCCTTGGGAAATGCAGCCAAACGCCGCTTATCACGAGCACTATCATCACGACCGTACTAGCGCCTACGATCTGCTTGCCGACCTCGCCCGCGGTTTTATTGTCAGTTAGCGCAAGGCCCAAATTTCGGTGCAGCGACATTACGGTGCGTACGAAGGCGACTCCGTAGTCCTTGCCGATGATCTGCGCGGTATACGGATCGACCAGATAGGCATCGCTACCGCTAGCATAAATTTTGACCGCTTCGTTTTCGTTTTTGGGTAGCACGAGCCTTGCCGGCTGTTTAACGCCCGTTTGCTCGCTAAAGCTTTGCAGGATTTTTTCTACGCTTAGCATTTCGCCCGTTTTTTCCACCTTGGGAGCGTTTAAATTTATAAGCCCCTCAAGTTCGTGCTGATACGATAAAATCGCGCCAGTAACGCCGACAACAAGCAGCGGAATAGCAAAAATAATCGATAAAATAAGGTGGAGATTAAACAAAAACTGATTTCTTCTTAAGAGTTTTCTAACAAACAAAAGCAAGCCGCATCCTTTAAATTTTGATTTTGATTATTTTTAAAACTCGTGATTATATTGATTAATACTTAAGAAATCGTTAAGTCCAAAAAGCATTAATCCCGCATTTAGCAAATTTGAGATAAAATCGCTCAAATTTAAACAAGGAAAAAAGATGAGCGATATCGGCGTAGTGGTGCTTGCCGCGGGGCTTGGTACGAGGATGAAATCAAGCAGGCCAAAGGTGCTTTTCGAGCTTTGCGGAGAGCCGATGATTATCCATATTTTGCGCAAGGCTTATGAGATCAGTAGCGACGTGAGCGTGGTTTTGAGCTATCAAAAAGAGCTAGTGGAAGCTAAAATCAAAGAAATTTTCCCTCAAACTAAAATTTACGAACAAAATTTAAAAGAGTTCCCGGGCACTGCGGGCGCGCTAAAAAACATACCGTTAAATAGCGAAAAAACGCTGATTTTGTGCGGAGATATGCCGCTTATCAAAACAAACGACCTAATCCGCCTAAGCGCGGGAAACTCAGACGTTGCGCTAAGCGTTTTTGAGGCGGCAGACCCCTACGGCTACGGCCGCGTGATCATAAATAACGGCAAAGTAGAGGCCATCGTCGAGCAAAAAGACGCAACCGAGACGCAAAAAATGATAAAAAGCGCAAACGCCGGCTGCTACTGCTTTAAAAGCGAAGTTTTACGCGAGATTTTGCCTCTCATCGGCAACGAAAACTCGCAGAAAGAATTTTACCTAACCGACGCGATAAAAATCGCAAACGAGCGCGGTCTAAAGTGCTGGGCTATCAGTGTAGAAGAGCAAAATTTCATGGGTATAAACGATAAATTTCAGCTAAGTATCGCCCAAAATTTGATGCAGGACGAAATCAAGAAAAATTTGATGAAAAGCGGCGTGCTAATGCGGCTACCAAATAGCATTTACATCGACTCTAGAGCAAAATTTGAAGGCGAATGCGTCATCGAAGAAAACGTAAGCGTCATCGGCGAATGCGTCATCAAAAACTCCGTCATCAAAAGCGGCTCGGTCGTAGAAAACTCCGTCGTCGAGGATTCGGACGTCGGCCCTCTAGCGCACCTGCGCCCAAAATGCGAAATCAAAAACACTCACATCGGAAATTTCGTCGAGCTAAAGGCGGCAAGGCTAAACGGCGTCAAGGCGGGCCACCTAAGCTATCTGGGCGACTGCGAGATAGGCCCTGGCTCAAACGTAGGCTGCGGCACGATCACGTGCAACTACGACGGCAAAGCCAAGCATAAAACGATTATCGGCAAAAACGTCTTTATCGGCTCGGACACGCAGCTCATAGCTCCCGTAAAAGTCGGCGACGACGTGTTAATCGCCGCGGGAAGCACCGTAACTAGCGACGTACCAAGCGGCGCGCTAGCCATCAGCCGCACGAAACAGGTAAATAAAGAAGGCTTTTTTTATAAATTTTTTAATGACGTGAAAAGCGAAGAAAATGCTAAAAAATAAAAAAATTTTGCTCGCGGTTTGCGGCAGTATCGCGTTTTATAAAGCTTATGAAATTTTATCCGCGCTAAAAAAAGAGGGCGCGGACGTGCGCGTTATGCTTAGCGAAGGGGCGCTTAAATTTTGCTCGGAAGCGGGCTTTGAGGCACTGTGCGAGCATAAAATTTTAACCTCTCGCACGGAGAGTTGGCAGGACGGACTAAATCACATCGCCTATGCAAAAACAGATCTTATCTTGATCGCACCTGCTAGCGTAAATACGATAAACAAGCTTGCAAGCGGCATTTGCGACAACGTATTTATGCAGACTCTGATCGCGAGCCCGGCTCCCCTACTCATCGCGCCCGCAGCCAACGACAAAATGATAAATCACTTCGCCACGCGCAAAAATTTCGAGTTTTTAGCGGCAAACGGCGCGAGATTTATCGAGCCTGTAGAAAAAACCCTAGCATGCGGCGACACGGGCAAAGGCGCGCTAGCAGACGTTTCTACGATCATCTACGAAACCAAAAGGATGCTTACTGAGCCAAAATTTAAAGGGCAAAAAGTGATCGTCACGGGCGGCGCTACGAGCGAAAAGATCGACGACGTAAGAGCCGTGACGAATCTATCTAGCGGAAAGATGGCAAAAGCGCTGGCGGGCGCCTTTTACTACGCGGGCGCGGACGTGACGCTGATAGCTAGCTTTGATACGACAAACGCGCCCTATAAAACGCTAAAATTTCAAAGCTCGGCGGAGCTAAAAGAGCTGCTACGCGCAAATTTAACGGATGCAAATTTGCTTGCGATGGCGGCTGCGGTTAGCGACTATACTCCTAAAACCAAATTTGAAGGCAAGCTAAAAAAGCAAAACTTAGGCGAAATTTGGACGCTGGAGCTCGCTCAAAACGATGACGTTTTGGCCTCTTTGGCGGATTTTAAAAACGTAAAAAAAATCGGCTTTAAAATGGAAATGGACGCCGCAAACGCTATACAAAACGCAAAAAATATGCTTGAGAAAAAGAGCCTTGACGCCGTTTGCCTAAACGTGCTTGGCGGCGATATAAATTTCGGCTCGGATAGCACGCAAATAACCTTTATCACGCGCCATGACGCGCAAAATATCGCGCTAACATCCAAAGAGGACGCGGCGCGACAAATCGTAAATTTAGCAAGCAAGCTATGATAAATCCCGTCTCACGAGTGCAAAAAATCGCAAGCGGCGGCGCTGGCACGGCTCTAAACGCGAGCCTGCCAATAAGCATCAAAGTCGCCGAAAAGACGGGCTACAATCGCTACAATCTCAAAATGGGCAACAAAATCCTAAGCACAAAAAGCATGAAAAGCCTCGACGTGGACGGCGAATACTGGGGCGAGATCGCAAGCGGCACCGAAAATATCGTGATAAGAAATCTCTTTAAAAAGCCGAGCTTATCCTACGCCGCGCCTGAGGGACTCGCGCTAATAGAAAGGCTGATAAGCGAGCCCGATCTAAACTGGTTTTATGAATATATATTTAACGGCCTTAGCGCGGCAGACTCGCGAGAAACCTTTGAAAATCTAGCTCAAATGCTGCTTGCGCTGCAAAAAAATATTGTTAATATTTCGTTTGTTTATAACGGCGCAAAAGGCGTTTTTCAGATGAAATTTGACGGCGCCCGCACGAGTCAAATTTACCTCGTTTTTTCAAATTTCGCTCCGATTATTTTTACGCTAAAAGGCGCCAGGATAATCAGCGCACAAACGCCGTTTGAAAAGGTCGCTAGGCTTTTGCGAGGCGAGTTTGACTGCGAGGCGCAAACGACGCAAAACATCGCCGCTTTTTTTGATCCAAGCGGCAAAATAATTGATTTTAAGGGCTAAAATGAACGAGCTAAATCACCTCGCGATCATAATGGACGGCAACGGTAGATGGGCCAAAAGCCGCGGTTTGCTACGCACCAAAGGGCATGAAACGGGCGCAAACGTCGTGGAGCAGATGTGCGAGTTTTGCATCGACGAGGGCGTGGCGGTGCTGAGCCTATACGCATTTAGCACCGAAAACTGGAAGCGCCCAAAGAGCGAAGTGGCCTTTTTGATGGAGCTTTTGCATAAGTTTTTGCTCTCAAAACGCGAGAGTTTTATCAAAAACGGCATCAAATTTAACGTTATCGGCGACGAAAGTCCGCTAAGCGATAAGCTAAAAAACGAGATAGCTGATATCAAAAACGCAACTGCTCAAAACTCGCGGCTAAAGCTAAATTTGGCCCTAAACTACGGCGCAAAAGATGAAATTTTAAGAGCTTTTAGGAGGTTTTGCGAAAAAAACGGCGGCGAATTTGACGCCCAAAACCTAACTCTAAATTTAAGCGAAGACAGCCTGCAAGCTTGCCTCGATGAGCCCACGCCCATCGACCTTCTCGTGCGCACCGGCGGCGAGCAGAGGCTGTCAAATTTTATGCTTTGGCAAGCTTCATACGCCGAGTTTGCTTTTACATCCACGCTTTGGCCTGATTTTACGCGCGAGGAGCTAGCCCTCATAACGGCTAAGTTTAAGAAAAAAGATAGAAGGTTTGGCGGACTTTAATTGAGCTTTTAGCTACCGCCGTTTTTTAAATTTACGTCGTTTTATTTTATCCGCTCAGGGCAAAAGATTGTTAAATTTTACAAACCAAAAGCCTTGCCGCAGCGCAGTTTTGTATAAATTTTGAACCGAAATCTTTAAATTTAAAAGCATTTAAGGCAATATTTCGCTAAAATCGCCTTTAAATTTTTGCATTTTTATATTTTTGCGGCGCAAATGACGAGGCAAATTTTAGATTAAATTAACGCGATAAATCAGCAATTTTACGCAAAGATTATCTTTTGAAAAGTCGCGATTTGGTTTAAAAAGCCGAAAATTTTACATAAACCCGCAAAAAAACGGAATAAATTTAAATAGGAGAGTTATGATTTTTGCCGTTTTATTTTTTATTTTAGGCGCCGCAGTCGGCAGCTTTAGCAACGTTTTAATCTACCGCATGCCGAGCGGCGAGAGCATAAATTTCCCCGCCTCGCACTGCCAAAGCTGCAAAACACCGCTAAAGCCGTATCATAACATCCCGATTTTTGCGTGGCTGTTTTTACGCGGCAAGTGCGCGTTTTGCGGAGAAAAAATCAGCTTTCAGTATCCTTTGATTGAGCTTGCTAGCGGCCTGCTTTGCGTGCTTGCGTATTGCATTGAGACGCACGGACTAGAGCCTCTTACGGACGGCTTTTACGCCGCGATTTTTAAGGCGGTGATGCTTGGCATCTGCTTTATCTTGCTGCTAGCGCTTAGCCTGATCGACTTTCGTTACAAGGCTGTTCCCGATCCGCTGCTTTTTGCTAGCGTCGCATTTTCGCTGCTTTACGGTTTTAATCTACCCGTCTCTTTTGACTCTGATGAGCTTTTACGCGCCTTTGATTCGTTTATAAATGCTGCGATTTTTGTGTTTGCCTTTTGGCTGCTGCGCGCGGTCGTCAGTCTAGCCCTCAAGCGCGAAGCTATGGGCTCTGCTGACATCTTTATAGCAGGCGTTATGGGTGCGATTTTAGGTATAAAGCTCGGCCTCATGGCGATCTATGTCTCGGCGCTACTGACGCTACCAGCCTACGTCATCGTGCGAAAGCGCGGATACGAGCTGCCTTTCGTGCCGTTTTTGAGCCTTGCTACACTCATCATTTACGCATTTAAGGAGCAGTTTATCTACATCTTGGGACTGATTTATGGATAGGACGGCGCGTTATCTTTTCTCAAACTTTCTAAGCACGTTCGCATCGCTATTTGCGACGCTTTTTCTCATCATGTCGATCGTGTTTTTTATCCAGATCGCGCGTATCACATCATACATCGAGATTACCTTTATAGAGCTTTTTAAACTCTATATGTTTATGCTACCTAGAGTGTTGCTTTTTACCGTGCCTATCGCGTTTTTCGCATCGCTTGCGCTCATGTTTTTCAGACTTTCGCGCGAAAACGAGAGCATCGTGCTTTTTACGCTCGGATATTCACCAGTTAAGATCGCTAAATTTTTCCTCATCGTTAGCGGCGCGGTCTCAATCTTTCTCATCGTCACTGCGATAGTGCTGATCCCCACGGCTGCGGAGCTAAACTCAAATTTCGTCTCGTACAAAAAAACCGTCGCCAAGCTAAATTTGAAAACAACCGAATTCGGACAAAAATTTTCCGACTGGATGGTCTTTATCCAAAACGAAAAGAGTGACGAAAACGGCACTCTTTACGAGGGCGTGACGCTTTATTCACCAAAAGAAGGCGCGCACCGATTCGTCCTTGCTAAAAACGCTCGCCTAACCAACAACAACGCCGTGCTTGAGTTTACGCTATCAGAGGGTAAAATTTACGATATGAGAGACGCCTCGTGGCATAAAACCGACTTTGGCACGATGAAAATCAGCACCGCCCAAGAGGACAGCGTCGCGCAGACAAAGTCGTTTGTGCAGTATTGGCAAGCAATGAGCGAGGATAAAAAGCGCGCCAAAGACTTCGCAACCTACGTTCTCATCGCGCTTTTTCCGCTAGCGACGACGCTTTTTGCTTTGAGCCTAGGTATCGTGACTTACCGCTACGAAAAAGGCTTTGTGTATTTTGGGATATTTGGCGTGCTATTCGGGTATTTTACGCTCATTATGCTCTTTAGCTCGCGCGTTTTTATCGCGATTGCGGCGATATTTTTACTATTTTTCATTGCCTCGATTTTTAGCTTTAGGGCTAAAATTTTAAAAAGATACTAAGTGCGGCTTAAACTCGTTTTAAGCTACGACGGGTCAAAATTTCAGGGCTCGCAGACCCAGCCGCACGAAAATGGCGTCGAGGACGCTCTGGGCGTAGCCCTAGCGCACGTAGGGATCTTTAGCAAAATAATCTCCAGCTCGCGCACCGATAAGGGCGTGCACGCAAACAATCAAGTCACCTGCGTGGAGTGCGGCGAGCATTTTAGGGACTTTGCGCGTCTTAGAGCTCTCATCAACCGCCACGCTCACCCGGCTATTCACGTCAAATTTATAAGCCGCGTTAAAGACGACTTTCATCCGCGATACGACGCTACGGCACGTGCATATCGATACGTCATCAATCACGGCGAGTTTTCGCCTTTTTTGTCGCCTTACGAGACCTTTTTGCCAAAATTTGACCCAAATTTAGCAAACGAGCTGCTCGCGCTTTTTGTCGGCGAGCACGATTTTAGCGCGTTTATGAAGCTTGGCAGCGACGTCAAAAGTCCCGTGCGGCGCGTTTCAAAGGCCTTTTGCTACGAGCGCGGCGAACGAACGATCATCGTTTTTAAAGCAAACGGCTTTCTGCGCGCTCAGGTTCGCCTCATGGTCGCTAGCGTTTTAAAGGCGCTTGATCTTGCCAAAAGCGGTAAATTTAGACAAACGCAGGTGCAGGAGTTTAAATTTGAGTGCACAGAGGCGGCAAATTTGGACGCAAATTTAAACCAAAACAGCCGCGAAAAAATCTTAACTACAAGCGACGAAAGCACAAATTTGGCCGCCGAGCAAGCGGTTTGCGTCATCTCAAAATTTGATACCGAAAACTCAAATTTAAACAAAGCCGCAAGCATAGATACCGAAAAAATTCACGCAAAAATCGGCAATAAAAACTCGAGCGGATGCCATGATGCAAATTTTCTCAAAGCAAAAGAGCTTTTACGCCGAGCTATCTACGAGCAAAAGCCGCTCACTCGTATCCCCGCGCCGCCAAACGGCCTTTATCTAAACCGAGTTTTTTACGAATGAAAAGTCCAAAAATCAAAGAAGCCATCGCCGCCGTAACGCAAAAGCAAAATGAGTGTAAAAAAATAGTCAAAAAATACGCTACATTTATGACTATAACGACATTTGTCGCACCAATACTAATTTTTATTATTATGGAGCGACGCTTTGAAATATTCTTTCTTTTATTTGCAGTCATCCCAATATACGTCACGCCGAGGATTCCAAAAGTAGAAAAAACGCTGGAAGAGTATAGAAGCTTCTACAAAAATGTTTTTGTTAGCACGGTAATTGCCGATATAGATAGCAATTTTACATACGAGCCTCAAAAAGGCATCACCGCAAACGAATTTTATAAAAGCGGAATATACAGGCGCGTAAATTTTTACGGCGAAGACCAAATAAGCGGTACTTACGCTAATGTCAAATTTCAATTAAGCGAGGCTATAAAAGTAGAAAAAACATATGACTCAAACGGCTCAAAAAACCCTTATCTGGCGCTTTTAAGAGTAAGCAAAGTCATATACGACGAATACATGGACTTTAACGGTACAGTACTAGTCTGCGAGTTTTATAAAAATTTCAAAGGACAAACGATACTAGCCGACAAAAAGGTGCTAAATACGAAAATATCTGGCGAAAAAGAGATACTGGACGATACGGAGTTTAGCAACGAATTTCGCGTATTTACCGACGACAAAATAGAAGCGCGCTATCTTTTAAGCCCCGGTTTTATGCAACGCCTACGCGAGGTTAAGCAGGGTTTTGACAGTGCCGTATCGCTAAGCGCGGCGTTTATGGACAATAAATTCTATCTCTTTTTAAACGGTGCAAAAAACCGTTTTGAAAGTTCACTATTAGACCCACCGCTAAGCCTTTCTGATGCGCAGGCCATAAAAGATGAGATCTCGCAACTGCTGCGCATAATCGACGAGCTAAATTTGAGCCTTGACGTTTATAAATAAATGATTTTGCTTTCGGGCAGTAAATTTAGCTAACTATGGGCTTAAAATTTAACCATAAATTCAGTCGGTAAATTTAAACATAGTTTTTATTTAGCTAAACGCGCAAAACTTCACAGCACCGCACAAAGCCGATCGCCCGCAACGGACGCCTATTTTCAAATTTAACGGCGCTAATCTAAAAATAAATACAGCCGACACTCGCCTGTAAATTTGAGCAAATTATAAAATATCCCTCTGCCCTTTTGCGTTCATTGGGCTTAGCACGCCCATTTGCTCCATCTGTTCGATGATTGTGGCAGCGCGGTTATAGCCGATTTTTAGGCGGCGTTGTAGATAACTGATTGAGGTTTTTTGCTCGCTTAGCACGATCTCTTTAGCCTCTTCATATAGCTCGTCTAGCTCGCCAGCTACGGCGCCGGAGCCTGTGCCCGCACCGCCGCTAGCGCCCTCCTCGGCTAAAAATCTCTCGTCATAGACCACCTCTTGCTGCGCTTTTAGGAAATTTACGATCGTGTCGATCTCCTTTTCGCTAGCAAACGGCGCATGCAGTCTGATGACGCCTGGGCTTCCAGGAGGCGTAAATAGCATATCGCCGCGTCCAAGCAAGCTCTCCGCACCCATTTGATCTAGTATCACCTTGCTATCTATACGCTGGCCGACGCGGTAGCTGATGCGGCTAGGCAAATTTGCCTTTATGAGCCCCGTCACGACGTCCACGCTCGGGCGCTGGGTGGCTACGATGAGATGTATGCCGCTAGCTCTGGCCATCTGCGCCAGGCGCCCGATGTATAGCTCCACGTCCTTGCCGCTAGTCATCATGAGATCGGCCAGCTCGTCGATGATCACGACGATATACGGGAACTGCTCGCCGCCCTCCTCTTTCATCTTTTCGTTGTAGCTTTCGATATTTTTGGTGCGCGTGTGGCTCATGATCTTGTAGCGGCGCTCCATCTCGGCGACCATGTTTGATAGTACGGTTATGGCCTGCTTAGCCTGCGTGATGACGGGCGTGAGTAGGTGTGGGATGTCGTTATAGATACTAAACTCCAGCATCTTAGGATCTATCATCATCAGGCGCAGCGTCTGCGGGCTGTTGCGATATAGCAAGCTTAGCAGCATTGCATTTATACCTACGCTCTTGCCAGATCCCGTCGTGCCCGCGATTAGCAGGTGAGGCAGCTTTTTTAGATCGGTGACAAAGGGCGCACCGACGATATCCTTGCCCAGCGCGATAGTTAGCGGACTGCTCGAGTTTTTGAAAACTTCGCTATCTAAAATTTCCTTTAGATAGACGGTTTCGATGTTTTTATTAGGCACCTCGATACCCACGACGTCTTTGCCAGGGATTGGAGCCTGGATACGGATAGTCTGCGCGCGTAGAGCCATCGCGAGGTCGTCTTGCAGGGTTAAAATTTTACTCACCTTGATATGCGGCGCCTGACGAAACTCAAACGTCGTAACGATCGGCCCCGTGTAGGTGCGCACGACGTCGCCGTCTATTTTAAATTTGCGCAGTTTATCGAGTAGATCGGAGATCTTTTGATCGATTTCGGCTTCGTTTACGCTATTTGATCTCTTAGGCGGATCGGCTAAAAATTTAAGCGGCGGCAACGCAAAATCCTTAGGTTTTTCGACCTTGCCTTTTTCCATTTGTTCGAGCAGTTTTTTATTTTCGGCGACTTCGTTTAAAATTTCGACGCCATTTATAGTAGTACTTTTTTCTTCTAAATTTGACTCGCTTTCATCCTGCGCATCGTCTTCATCGTCCGGCTCGTCTTCATCCTCTAGCTTTTCGCTGTTTTCCTCGCTCAAATTTGACTCGCTTTGAGCTTTAGGCTTTTTGATTTGTCTAGGTTTTTTTTGCGATTTTGGTTTAACATCGCCCATATTTTCAAATTTATCCTCATTGGAGCTGGGCTCGACGAAAGCCTTTTTTAGGATAGCTATGATGTTATCCTGTGCGATGAGACCAAAGCTTAGCACAAAAAGCATCAAGATAAAAACCCACATGCCTATCACGCCGGCGACGTCTTTTAGCGCATCATTTATGCTGTTTGCGACCAGTCCGCCGTAGCTAGCGTCCGCACCTGATTGAAACATCAAAAACGCTAAAAATAGCAGCGTCGCTCCAAGTGTCGTCTGGGCAAATTCGGCATTAAAGCCGTTAAAATATTTGTAAATATAATACGCGAAAAATATAAAAACAAAAGGGTAAACGTAAGCTATAAAGCCGAAAAGTTTGAAGTTCCAAAGTCCTATCGCGTTGCCAAAGCTACCGACAAAATTTGCCGCGGGCGCGATGGTAGCGATCCCAAAAAATATCAAAAAACAAACGACTACGACTAAAACCGATTCTCTTAAAATGGCGCGTCCTTCTAAATTTAGTAAATTTAAATTTGCGAGAGTGCGAAATTTGCGCCGAATTTATCAAAATTTGACCCAAATTCGCTCCACCCACTTTAATAAAACCGTAGATTATAGCGAGTTTTTACATATAGTTTAATAAAGAAAGCTGGTTTATCTTAGCCACAGACTGCAGCATCGCCTGATACGACATCATTTTTTGCATGAGATTCATATAGGTCTCGCCGTAGTCGGCGTTTGTGATATCGGCCTTGACGGTTTTTACGTTTACCTCCATGACGCTAGCGTGCGTGTTGGTCTGTATTAACGTATTGGTTTGATTACCTACTTTAGTATGGATTTTGTTTACGTGATCGGCGATGTGATCTAGTCTCTCGATCGCGCCCTGGATACCGGAGTTTCGCGGATGCTCGCTCTCGCTATCGGCGCGGTATTGACCGCTTCTTACAGCCTCTATCATCCTATCCAGGTCATCAAAAATATCCACGCTCGGGCTATCTATTTCGATACCGTTGTTTGCCGAAAAGTTCCATAGTGAACCGTCTCCTTGCGTGGTTGCAGGCGTGGTGCCGGTACTATCTCCGTAAAACTGATCGGAATTTACCTCGTCGTAAATTCCGACTTTTATCGGCGTGACGGCGTTTTGCTTGTCGGTTACTTTTATGCGGCCGCGGTGATCCATGTTTGCCTCTACGCTACCTTGCGATTTTGCTATAGCTTGTTTGTAGGCGACATAATCAGCTTGCGTATTACCGCCGGCGCCCGCAGGAACATTGTCACTAGCTACCATACCGATAATGTCATTTAGTTGCCTAAAAGTCATATTTTTTGACTGCGTTTCTCTACCCTCGGTGGTCGGCGGGTTTGTGGTGTCGTTGTAAAAACTATCCCAAACCTCGGTAGTGTATGTGGTGCCATCCGGTCTTGTTATGCTTACCTGAGCATTACCTGATGTTGCAGGCGGTACGGCGCTACCGAAAATCACGTCCACTTTATAATCTCCGCCGCTTTTAGATTTGATCTGCATTTTTAAGGCTTGATCATTCATGTCGTATTTGTCTCTTTCGCCGGGATATAGCTCTTTTGAGCCGACCACTTGGCTTAGCGTCGTGTTATCGTCGGCAAATTTACCGCTACCGCGCTCTACTTGCGATACAGTGCCTATTAGGTTTCTGCCCTCTTGTTTAAAGTTTATCTTGTCATAGTCGTAGGCATTTGTAGTGGCACCGCCTAGGTCTTCGTATTTACTTTTAACAAATTCCGTGATTTCATAGTCGTCTGGGTTTGCCTGCACCATGGCTTCAAGCGGATTTG
This sequence comes from uncultured Campylobacter sp., assembly GCA_963515555.1. Taxonomy (GTDB): domain Bacteria; phylum Campylobacterota; class Campylobacteria; order Campylobacterales; family Campylobacteraceae; genus Campylobacter_A. The sequence goes on from CAUPXB010000008.1 coordinate 16,673, forward strand.
CGCCGCTAGTTAGGCTATCTACAGTGTCAAACGCGCTTGAGGCTCCGGCTATACCGCCAGCTAGAGCATCTGCATTTGCCACTTTTTTCGTCGCCGCTATCATGTGAAAATCAATAACCTGATTGCCCTTGCTTAGGTCTTTTACGTTGATTTGACCTTGGTTATTTATCGTTACTTCGACGACTTTATTGGTCGGAGTGTTGCCGTATTCGGTGCCGATTTTTTCTAGCAGGTCGTTTATCGAAGCGTCCGACGTCATCTTAAATTTACTCGTAAAGCTCGTGCCGTTTGGCTTTTTACCCTGCAAGAAAAACGTCGTATCCTGAAACTGCCTAACGCCGGTTCCGGTAAAGTCTTGATTAGTCAAAGTTTTTTCGTCTTTTACATATTTAAAACCGATTAGATCGCGCATTTTATGCTCGCTATCGATATAAACGGTTTTATTTTTATCGTCCAAATTTTGCGCTTTTAACATCGTATTGGAGGTGACTTTTTTATTATAGTCGCCGTCCTTGCCCAAAAATAGCTCCTGCCCGTTTTGGTTGTAAGTCAAATTTACCTGAGCTCCGCCTACAGCTTTCATCGTTTGCGCATTGCCGAAATACTCATTCGTATCGCCGTTTATAGGTTTTGTATTTATCGCGCTTCCAGAAAATAAAAACTGTCCGTTTATCGAGGTGTTTGCGATATTTACTAGGTGATTTTTGATGCCTTGAAGGTCGTTTGCGATAGCCTCGCGAGATGTTTGCGAGTGGATTTCGTTAGCACCCTGAACTAGCTTCGTTTTAAAAGTCTCAAGCTGCTGCTTAAATTCACCCAAAGCCTTATCTGTATTTTTTGAAAAGTGTTGCGCCTTTGACGTCGCCGTTTGCACCTGCTCAAGCGTCGCAACCTCGTAATCAAGCCTCATGCCGTCGTTATAAACACTGCTATCCTCGAAAGAATTTTGGATTTTTAGACCGCTTGATAATTGAGTATTTAGCTTGTAAAGCGCTTTCATATTGGTCTGATAGTCGTAGTTATTCGTAAATTTCATCAGCTGATTTGTCATTCTCATCGCATTTTTCCTTAAATTTAATTGAGCTCTTGCAAGCAAATAAAGTTCCACTCGTTATATCGTCAAATTTCAAAATTTATTTAGTTTTAGATATGATTTTGCTAAATTTAAGGAGAACAAATGAAAATACTCTTTTCGCCGAGCGAAGCAAAAACCGCCGTGAGTCCAAACAAATTTATAGATAGAAACGACTTTATTTTTCCTGATTTATATGAAAAGCGGTGCGAAATTTTAAAAATTTACGATGATTTTTTACAAACAGCTACCGTTGAAAAAATCTCAAAACTTTTCGGCGTTAAAAATTTGACCGATGAGCCGAGTTTGCGCGAAAGCCTTTTTAAAAAAGGCGCAGTAAAAGCTGTCCTGCGATATGACGGAGTAGCCTACAAGCACCTTGACTACCGTAGCCTTGATAGCACGGCACAGGAGTTTATAGATAAAAATACGCTGATTTTTTCAAATTTATTCGGTCCCGTGACGGCGGCGGATGCGCTACCCGAATACAAACTAAAGCAAGGTGAACGCATAAACGGGTTAAATTTGGAGGAATTTTATAGGCAAAATTTTAGCGACGAGATAGATGAGTGGCTGGGTGATGACGACATTTTAGACCTTAGAGCCGAGTTTTACGAGAAATTTTACCGCATACAAAAACCGTTTGCGACATTTAAATTTCTAAAAAACGGTAAAGTCGTCAGTCACTATGCCAAAGCATACCGCGGGATAGTTTTGAGGCAAGTAGCGCAAAACGGGGTAAAAAACTTCAGCGAACTTTGCAAAACCGATATAGAAAATTTGCGCCTTATAGACGTCAAAAAAACTGGACTAAAAAGCGAGTTTTTGGTGCAAATAGTCTAAAATTCGAGCTTTTTCGTCAAATTCGCGTAAAAATCGTTAAATTTTCGGCTAAAAACTATTGTATTTTTTATAAAAACGTTGTAAAATGCCCGCATATCACTTCTTATTAAGGATGGTTCTATGAAAAAAGCTGATTTTATTCAAGCTGTTGCCGACAAGGCCGGTCTTTCTAAAAAAGATTCTCTAAAGGTAGTTGATGCCGCACTAGAGACTATTGAAGAGGTTCTTAAAAACGGCGATAGCATTAGCTTTATAGGCTTTGGTACATTCGCTACTGCCGAAAGAGCCGCTAGAAAAGCAAGAGTACCGGGAACTACAAAAGTTATAGATGTTCCTGCTAGCAAAGCGGTTAAATTTAAAGTAGGCAAAAAATTAAAAGAAGCAGTAGTAGCAGGCGCAGGCAAAAAAGGCAAAAAGAAATAATCACCCTTTCATGAAAGCTCAAGATTGGGCTTTCATGTTTTTTAATCTCTTTTTTATATCTTTCAAGGTAAAATCTCACTTCTTTAATTAGCCCGAGTGGTGAAACTGGTAGACGCGCCAGACTCAAAATCTGGTAAGGGCAACCTTGTGTCGGTTCGAGTCCGACCTCGGGCACCATTATACTACTTCTTAAAACTTCCCAAAACTTCCAAAAGCATAAAAAAGCCCCGATATAGACGGATTTTAAAGATATTTTTGCGTATATTTAAAAATACTAACAGATATAAAAATATATTTGCAAATATCCATTTTTTACGGAATAATAACGGAGCAAAACAAAAAAGCACAAAAAGGACTCCGTAAAAAATGCCAAAGATACCCACCCCGCTAACAGATAGAGAGATCAGGGCACTAAAGCCGAAGGATAAAATTTATAAGAAATGCGACGGCAGAGGTTTATATATTTTCGTAGATCCTAGCGGTCGTAAATATTTTGCTCTCGAATACAAAAGCCCGGCCGATAACAAAATCAAAAGGCTAAATTTGGGCGATTTTCCCGAGTTTAGTTTGGCAATGGCGCGCGAGGAGAGGTTTAAACTAGAGCAAAAGGTAAGAGACGGCATCGACGTCAAACGCGAGAGCGAGATAAACGAGCAGGCAAATTTTAAAAAACTCGCGCAAAGATGGCTCGAAATAAAAGCCCCCAGCGTAGAGCCAAATACCCTACATAGAGATAAAAGGCTGCTTGAGATGTATGCCTATCCGTTTTTTGAAAACAGAAGCATCACGGACATCACCGTAACCGACGTCATCGAAATTTTAAAAAAGATAGAGGATAAAGGTAGCCTTGAGATGATGAAGCGGCTCTATTCGCTTTTAAATCAAATTTGGCAATCAGCCTACTATATCGCGCCAAATAACGTGATCGCTAGCATTAACTACCGCTTCACGTTTAAAAAAGTAAAAGAGAAAAATTACGCGACGCTTACCAAAAACACCGATATTAAGGCACTTTGGCAAAGTATAGACGAATACAGCGGCGACGTTCGCACCAAATACGCCCTTAAATTTGCAGTCCTCACCGCACTGCGCCCTTTTAACGTTAGAAGCGCAAAATGGGAGTATATCGATTTTGATGAGGGCGTCATAAGCATCCCCGCGGGCGATATGAAAATGCGAGAGGCTTTTACCCTGCCCTTGTCGCGCCAAGCCCTGGAGCTACTAAAAGAATACAAAGGCTACAATCTAGATCAAATTTATCTTTTCGGCTCACTTTACGGCGCGGCGCGGTATATGAGCGAAAATACCTTAAACGTCGCACTTCGCCGGATGGGATTTAGCAAAGACGAGATCGTGTCGCACGGTTTTCGTGCAATGTTTAGCACCGTTTGCAATGAAAACATCGACACTCACGGGCTAAATTTCGACATAATAGAAAAATGCCTCGCGCACAAAGGCACGGACAAGATCCGCGCCGCTTACAACCGCGCCCAAAATTTAGCCCAAATGCGCGCGATGATGCAGTGGTGGGCGGATTGGCTAGATAATTTATAAATTTACGCGCTCTTTGAGAAAAATTGCTCTATTTTAGGTGCGAGTGCCACTTGCCCTTTGCTCGTGATTTTCGTCGTAAATGTTTGCAGGTTGCCTTTTGTGGTGGCTATTACGTTCATCACGAGCTCAAAGTATCCGTTATCGACGTATTTCTGATAGGGTTTATTGTCTTTTTGCAAATATCCGCTATCTCGCAGCCAACTAAAGAGCCGTTTTTGCCCCACCCTGATGCGCTTGTCGTCGCATAGGGCTTTTGCGTAGTCGCCGATATTGATGCTCGTCGCGCTTGCCTCGACTGCTTTTGCAAAGGTGATATAAGGCAAATTTGCCGTTTTTTCGCGCTCTAGCTCCTGAGTTTTAGCTCTTTGGGCTTTTAGATCAAGGGCTAGTTTTATGATCGTATCGGGATCGCTTAGCACCTCATCGATCTTTTTTTGCGTGAGGTAGCCGCCGTGCTTGCGGATAGACGGCAAAACCTCAACATTGACCCATTTTCTAAAGCTCCTCACGTTTGGCTTGTCGCTTCGCATTAGCACGAAATAAAGCTGCGGCTCGGTAATAAAAGTCGCGTTTTGCTCCCTGCCTAGACTATCAAAGATGGGGTAAGTTAAACTTAGGCCATCGTCAAACTCCGAAGCGATCGCATTTTTAACAACGCTTGCATTGGTAAGCTCTAAAATTTTACAAACATCAGCCAAGCAAAACAGCGGATCGCCCGACTCGCCGACTGCAACCCTGATCTCAAAGTTATCGTTTTTAAAAATTTCTAGGTTCATTTTTGCCCCCTATTAAATTTTATTTTCGAAAATATTGCCGACGACTACCCAATCGCCGAGCTCACTGAGAGAAAATCGCAAATCCTCCCGCTTTTTATCAATCGGCCTAACGACGAAACTTCCGAAATCAAGAATCACCTCGCCTATCTCGCCGTCTCGCGGATTATAAAATTCATCGCCGCAAGGAGACTGCGGGTCAAATTTGACGATGTAGCTCTCGTAAATTTCCGCATTATTTTGATCCTTTAGCCCTGTGTATTGCATAAGCTCGACATCTTCAAAAGAGCACTCGAAATCAATCTCTGTCTCCTCATCCCATAGCCCTAATTCATTGTTTGCAAAGTCAAGATATAAAACTTCGTATATCCTTTTATCTGCTTTATAATAAGCTTTAAATTTAATCTCTCTCATGTCATTAATCCTTAATCTTCTTGATTATTCCTCTTAGTTTTTCGTCTTTTGTAGTCATCGTTTTGGCGTCTAGCCCTTTTTGGGCCATCCTTTTAATCTCGCCCAGTAATTGGGCTGCGCGGGAGGGCATCACTACTTTTTTGCGCCTTAGCATCATGATCTCCTCTTGCGCCGCTTTTAGCTTCGCCTCTAAATCTTCCATAGTTGCTCCTAAATTATAAGTCATCTCACGCTCCTAGCCTAAAATCTTTATTTTTCGCGAGCTTTATCTGCTCTAAAATCATTTTTACGACATTTACGCTCATTGCGTTACCGGCTTGTCTGTAGGTTTGCGTATCGCTCACTACGATTTTGAAGCTCTCGGGAAATCCTTGCAAGCGTAAACACTCTCTAGGGGTTAACTTGCGTATGCGCGCGCGCTGTAAAATCTTCGGCGTATGCCCCCCGCCCGTTGCGGTAATCAGCGTCGGAGCTATTCCGCAGGTATCATATATGCGCCTTATGCTCTCGTTTCCTTTTGCGTCAAGCTCTCCGACGACCTTGATAAAAGTGTCGGTCCTGCGATGGCCTGGATTCGTTGTTATAGTGGTCGCGACACTTTCGTTATTTACGTCTTTAGGTTCAAATTTGCCGTTAAATTTTGGATGTTTGCTGTGGAAATACGCAAAGGCTTTGTCGCTGAGAAAATATTTTTCATCAACGTCTCGGTCAAGATAATCCGCCAACCGTCCGCAGCCGGCTTTAGGAGCGAGCGAAAAAGCGTGATATTCGTCTGCGTTCAAAAACCCCACGATATACAATCGCTCTCTATTTTGCGGGATGCCGTAGTCTTTGGTGTTTAAAATTTCGGCGTGGCAGTGATAGCCTAGCCCGCGCAAAGCGCCCAAAAACCTCTGATAGCTTTTGCCACCGTCGATTGACAAAAACCCTTTGACGTTTTCGTAGACAAAAGCGCTAGGGCGAGCTTCGCTAACCACGCGGTAAAATTGCCATATCAGGTTGCCTCTCTCGCCGTTCTCGCCCGCGCGTTGCCCTGCGGTTGAGAAGTCTTGGCAAGGGCTACCGCCGATCAAAATATCTATCTTGCCGGCGTAAGGCCTTGCGTCAAGCTCCGTAACGTCGCGGTAAAATTTCGTCTCGTCTATCTCGTGATTAGCTAGATAGCTTTGACGCGCATATTTGTCTATCTCGCAGGCAAATACCGTCTTTACCTCGTCAAATACTTCGCGAGCGGCAAACTCGGGCGCGCCGATGCCAGAAAAGAGAGTGGCGAGGGTCATTTATCCCACCCTCAGAAACTCCGGCAAGCTCATCGCTACGCTCGGATTATATTCGCTTTTTTCTCGGCTTACGCGCTTGATCTCGCTTAGCACCAGCTCGCGCGTTTGCTCCAAGCACCCCTCGATCATCTTATAAAATTCAGCCTCTTTGCGGCGGATATTTGCTAGCACGTTTGCCTCGGCTTCGCTCGTGATGATATAGCAAGTTACTTCACGCGTTTGGCCGTAACGATAAACGCGGCGCAAGCTTTGGAAAAAGCCCTCAAAGCTATCCGATAGCGAGGCGTAGATCACGTTTGCGCAGTGCTTTTGCCAGTTCATGCCAAAGCCCGCGATCTTAGGTTTTGTGATGAGGCATTTTATTTTGCCGTTTGCAAAATCGCTCATCGCGCGCGCCTTAAACTCGTCGCTATCGCTTCCTTTGATCTCCACGCTATCCGCCACTAGCTTTTTGAGCATCGCACCCTCGTCGTTTAGCTCGCACCAAATCAAAAAATTATCGTTTGACGCATTGCAGATCTCGGCCACTTTTTCGCATCTTTGCTCCAGGCTGTCTTTTTTGGCTTGTCTGCGCTCTTGCAAGGTTTGTGCGGCTATTGCAAAAAGTGAGTCTCGACTTTGGCTCTCGACTTCGACGTGCTGCATTTTTAACGGCGGGAGCTTAAATTTAGCGTCCTCTTCCGCGCTATACCCTAGATCGGAGGGCTTGGTAAAAAACACCGCCCACGAGCTGATAAATTTCCAAAACGGCTTAACTGCGTGGCCTTTTAGCATCCATTCAGACGTATCGCCGCCGTCATGCACGAAATACATCGAGAGCATTTCGGATAAGCTCATCACGTTTAAAAACTCCGTGTGATTGCCTAGCTCCGTGTAGTCGTTCGGGCTTGGAGTGGCCGAGCAAGCGAGCTTATAGGGCGTGTGTTTGTAGTTTTCGATGATTAAATTTCGCGTGGCCGAGGTATAGCTTTTTAGCCTTGAGCTCTCGTCCAGGACTAGCGCGACAAACGCGTCCGGGTCAAATTTATCCAACTTTTCATAATTAGTAATGTTTATCCCGTTTATCACGTCGTCCGCGCTTTCGCAAAATTTAACGTCGTAGCCTAGGATATGTTTTATCTCCTCGATACTTTGAAATGCAACGGCAAGAGGCGTCACGATCAGCACGGGCGCGCGCTCTTTTTGCCAAATTTGATAAGCCCACTCGCCTTGCATCGCCGTTTTGCCGCTACCCGTCATCGCAAATATCGCAAAATGCCCCTTTTTAAGCGCAAGATAAACGAGATCCTTTTGATAATCAAACAGCGCGCCGTTTAGCTCGTCTCGCGATATTTCGATGCTTTTAAAGCTTGCGCGTTTTTGTTTCGTCTTTAAAAAGTCCTCATATTGCATAAATTTTCCTTTGTCAAATAATACAATTCTTGAAAAAATCGGGCATTGAGCGGATTTTGCCGTTATCGTTTAATGTGGCGATAATCTCAAAATGCTCATGCTCGTCCAAACATCCGATCGCTTTTCTCATCGCTTCGCGCCTTGCGTTTTCTAGCTCTTGTTTTAGGACGCTTATATCCTCGCCCGATCTCTTTGCTTTGAAAAATGCCATTTGAAGCGCGCTGTATCGCCTAATCTCAGGCTTACACTCGGCTTTAACTTTGCTTGCGTAGAAGTCTTGGATTTCTTTTGCCTTATCCACTGCCGGCCTTTAAAAAAGCGACCCTTGGGCGCGTTCTCGCAAGGCTAGCTCGCAGTTTTTTGCTGCGACGTTAAAATAAGAGCTCTTTAGCTCAATGCCTATTCCCTTGCGGTTCATTTTTAGTGATTGATAAACCTCGCTGCCGATACCCAAAAACGGAGTAAATACGACGTCACCCTCGTTCGTCCATAGCTGAAGCGCGCGCTCTATAACGTCAAGCTGGAGCGGACAAATATGCTTCTCGTCCTCGTCGTCGCGGCTACCTTTTAGGCTTAGCGTATTGCTTGGATTGATGTCCATCCAAACCGGGCTCGCGTATCTTTGCCATACTTCGATACTCCCGCGGTTTAGGTTGTCTTTTTCTTCGTCAAATTTAGATGCGATCGGCGCACCGTCGCCGCAGTAGTATTTTAGTCCGCCCTCGATCGGCTCGGCGTTTATGCCCGGTTTTCTCATCGTGACGAGGTAGTCGGGTATCCCTTGGCGGCTCATCGCGCTATCTTTTACGAGCTGCTTATGAAGTAGGCCGAGCGCCTTCGTGCGTTGCTGAGCGATTACGGGATCTTTCCAAATACAAACTTCAGAGTGAAAAATAAAGCCCACGCTCTCAAAAAGGCGTATCAGCTCGCCCCTAAAATCGCGAATTCCGATAAATCCGTCTCTAACCTTTGAAGTCGGCAAATTCATGCAGTGAAAACTCATAAGCCGCCCGCTTTTTAGGATGCGAAATAGCTCTTTTGCTAAAAACGCAAAATGCTCCATAAATTCGCCCTTTTCGGAGTTACCCATATCTCGATCGGAATTTGAATAGGTATAAAGGCTATCAAACGGCGGCGAGTAAATGATATAGCCTACGCTCTCATCATTTAGAGCCTTAACTACTTCGCAGCTGTCGCCGTTATAAATGGCATAATCGTCCGCTACGACTTGATTTATCACGTTCATGCCTCTTTACCTCTAATCATCTCTAAAATCTCGTCTTTATCGACAAACACGCTGCGGCCAGTTACGGCGTAGCGCTTGATAATCCCTTTTTGCGCCCACTTCTTGATCGTCACTACCGCAACGCCTAGCATTTTTGCCGCCTGCGCGTAGCTGATAAAATTTATTTGATTTTGATGCATTGTCACTCCTCGTTTGCCGCGCCCTCGATCGGCTTTTCGTTTTTCGCCTTGATCTGCATGGCGATTTTTATATGCTCCTCGTTCGGATACCTTTTGATTAAATTTTCTATACCTTCGATCGTGAAGTATTTACAAACCTTAAGCGCCTTTATGTGCTCATCTACGTTAAATTTTCCCACTTTTTACCCTTTAAAAAATAGTTTTGCTTAAATTTAATCGCTTGCGCATATCCCTGAAATATGCGATTTGCTCGTTAAATTTGCCAAGATAGACGCCAAAAGGAAACTCGCCCGTGAGCTTATCCGCGATCTCGTCCATCACCTCAACGCACTCCTTAAAGTTTTCGTTTTCGATAAAATCCATAAATTTACCCTTGAGCCGAAACGTAACTTCAAGGCGCTTCCAGTCCTTAAATTTCTCATCTATTTTTTGCTTGTGGTAGTTCGTTTGCTTTTCGAATTTGTCATAAAAACAAATCTTATCTACCGCATAAAACTTCCCGCTTTTTAGTCCGTGATTTGCGTAAATGCTAGTTTTAAAGCTGACCACATCATCGGCGCACTCTTTTACGTGCTCTTTAAATTTGCCTTTGGCTTTATGATTTATTTCGCCCCGATCTTTAAAATCCACCGCGAGATCAAAGCTGTAAGGCTTAAAGCGCCGTAAAAACTTGCCCAAAATTCGGTAAGTCTCTTTAAAAATATCCCTGCTTGGCTGAAACAGCCCCGCAAAGACAACGCAAACGTAATAGCCAAAGGGCTTTTTACGCTTCTTGCAAAGATCGTTTAACTCGCTAGAGTTTTCGACCACCAGCATCGTGTTACTTAAGCTTTTCGTGCCGCGCTTAAAACTGACGTAGCGGATTTTAAAGGGATGCTTTTCGTCCGCATCAAAAAGCGGCTTATTTGCGCCCTTAAATTTATACTCCGCATAATCCTTGACCGTTTTATTTCGGCTTATTAGCCGCAGCTTTCCCAAAAGCTCAATCTTTTTCAAAAAGCCGTTAAGCGTGGCCTTTGGCATCACAAAACGGATGCTATCTATCCCGCAATCGACAATGTCCTCTGCGCTAAATTTAGGCATTTTGGGCTTCATCTACTGCACCGCAAGCCAACTATCCATTTTTTGTTTGATTTCAGTGATAAGGTCGTCCGCTTGCTCTGTTTCGTTTTGTTCTACGAGCTCGGCAAGCTCATCGAGATCGGCTTCAATCTCCTCAAAAAATGAGGCGATTAGCTCTTTGATCTCGTCTTTGGCGTTTTTTAACGCATCGCTTATTTTTTTACTCATCGCCCGCCTCTTTGTCTTTGTCCTCTTTTTTGACAACCTCGACGGACATCTTGATCCCGTGCGAAATTTGGACGTCCGATAAGTCGTCCGTGTTTAGCTCTCGCTTTAGCTCGCGCTCTAGGTTTTCGAGAGTTTCAAGGTAGCTTTTTTTATCCTCTTTGAGCTCTTTTATCTGCTCCTCTATCCTCTCGATCCCCGCCTTGACCTCAAAAAATCTTTTTAAATTTCGTATTAACGCCGTCATGATTTATCCTTTATATCTACGATCGCGCCGCCTAGCCTGCACGCGATAAAACCGTCCGCATTTACATAGTAATGCGCGCTGCTAAAGATCGCGCCGCTCGCGCCCTTGATTTTCCTATCTTTTGTCCGGCACGGCTCAACTGAGCGATGCGAGAGAATTTGTTTTATAATTTGGATTATTCGCACTTTTTGCCTCCGCTTTGCCTAGCTTTGCGCCGCGTTTAATCCCGCGGATCTCACCCTTTGGAGTTAGTTTCGTTTCAAACCCCGCCATCGCCATTTTTGCTTGAAATATCGCAAAATCAACCGCTTTTTTATTCAGCATTTTTTTTAACTCGCTTTCTTGTTTTTGTTTAGATAGACAAATCCCGCGCAAGTGCCGTCGCCTATTTTGACGTTTTTTGCCGTGCGCCACTCGATCCCGTCGCTCTCTAGTATCTTTGCGTTTGCCTTACTCACGTATCCGCCGCGAAGCCCCATGATCGAGCCTATCCCGCGCATTTCACAGTAATCTTTTAGCGTCCATCTCGTTTTTTCGTAAATTAACTGCGCTAGAGTTTTCATTAACTCGCCTCTTCCTTTAAATTTCAAATCAAAAAGCCGTATTTGAGCTCAAATTTCTGCATCGCGGCTTTAAAATCCTCGCAATCTTGCAAAAACTCCTCACCCAAATCGCTGTTTATTAGTTTGATCATTTTTTGGCATATCGCTTTGCGCCTCATACACTCGGCGGCCATCTCTTCATTTACCGCGATATTCAGATATGCCTCTTGTTTTAACTCGTTTTTTTTCATCTTTTATCCTTTCTTGGGGGTAGCTTAGGCCGCCCTTTTTTGTAAAAAATGCTCTAAAAAGATTTGAAAATCTTTAGACTTTTTAAAATAGTGGCGCACCTGGTCAAAGCCGATCTTGTCCTCATCGACGTAGAAGTGGCTAACGTCTTGCTGTCCGCAGCTCACGTGAGCGCCTATGACGTAACCGTTTGCCTTAAAGCTAGCGCCCCACTCGTCCACCCTGACATCTTTGCCGTATTTGCTAAGAAGCTTAACCGCGTTTTGAAGTTTCATTTTTCGTCCTTTTTGGTATAATTGCTTAATTGATGTTTGAATTATATGACATTTTTTGTCGTATGTCAATTAAATTTAGCTTAAATACGTCATAAAAAGGCATATTATGAAAGAAAATGGCATAAATTTAAAAGAAGTCAGGGATAAAATAGGTTTAACACAAAAAGAAACAGCAGACAAACTCGGAGTATCGCTTAGAACCTATCAACGTTATGAACTTGACGGAGATGGGATTGACTATAAGAAATTGCTAGAAATTTCAAAAAAACTAGGAGTAGACATGAGTCAATTAACTGGAGTAGTAGTAGCAGGAGACGGAAATGTAGCTATAAGAGGCAATGGTAATCAAATAGGTGGCACGCGAAGCCAAAAGCGCAATACTCCGTTATACATAGAGTTTGAAAAGCTCTATGACGATTATGGCAATGAAACATTACTAAAAGGCTTTATCGAAAAGCTAAAGAAAATAAAAGAATTGTCAGAGGAATAAAAAATGATAGATTTTATCGCTAAATACTGGATGGCTATTGGCATTTTAGCTTTTGTAGTAGTTGTTGTTATTGGAAATATCATAGAAACCAGGGAAGCAAACCGCAGAATTTACTTAGCCCAAAGAAAAGAGGAAGTAAGTAGAATAAGCGACGGAGTAGCGGGCGGTATACTTGCGGTTTTTACGAATGAAGAATTTTTGCAGGCTTTAAGAAACGGAGCTTATATTAAAATAGATATAAACGTTGATGGCTCGCAAAATATAGTTATTGCAGGGAACCAAAATCAAGTATCATAAATTTTGAACAAAAAAGGCAAAAATATGGAAAACTCATATCAAAGACCTGCTTTTATATACGATGAAGCGACCAGAAAAAAGATGGCGGAGCTAATGGAGCTTTGCGAAAAAGGCCTAATCGATGATGATTTAGATGTTTTTGAACTCACCCGGATAATTCATTACATGGAAGAAAATGCGGAAAATATACACGCAGAGCCGTTTTATGAGCTTGTAGAAAATTTAGCGAAAATAATTAACGGCTCTAGCAAAACCGTAACCGACAAAGAACTTAACGAAGCCAAGAAAGTTATCTTAAAATATCTCGAGACTAAGCCAAAATCGCTTTATGACGAAGTTATAAAAACAGAGTATGGTTTTCTTGACGATCCGGCTCCGGAGGTTATTTTTAAAGATAGAACCTTTGTCTTAACCGGAATTTTTACGATAGGCGAGCGTAACAAAGTAGCTAAAATGATACTGGAGCGCGGCGGAATGACCGCAAAACGCGTAACTCGCAGTGTAGACTACGTGGTGCTCGGCGAGGTTGCCAGCAGCGCATACAGTCATGGAAATTACGGAACCAAAATAGACGAGGCCATCGAGTTAAAAAAGCATGGAGTCAATATATCTATAATAAGCGAAAATCACTTTATAAAATTTATAAATGATAACGGCATAGTAAGGAACGTGGAAAATTCGACTATTGAAAGAGATGTGATTGTCGGAGAAGTAGATAGTTTTAGGCAAAAAGATATACCTGAGGCTGATAGGACATACTACGGCGTTACTTTGGATCAAAACCGCTTTAGTTTTAATATCCAATTTAAGATAACGTATAATCATAGTAATCTAGGCGTTATCGAAAAAGACGTCGTATTTGATTTTTATAGCGACGGCGCTTTTATGGCGGACGGCGTAAAATATTTGCTAAAGAGGATAATAAAAGCTGTCGATATGAGGAACGGTAATGAAGTCAAAGGTCAGGACTTAGTAGAGTATATATTTAAAAATTTAGACGACGGAACGCTAGCGAGACTATATGTTGAAGGCATTTTAAAAGATATACCAAGCGGAATGACTTTGTATCTCGCAGGGTATAAAACGCTAGATGAGATAAAAAACGCTAGCGATAAAGAATTGTTGGCCTTAAAGGGCATAGGCAAAATCAAGCTAGCCGAGATAAGAAATTTTTTAAGAGAAATTCATGAAAACTTTTAGCAAAGTTAATAATGCACTATATAAAAAAATGAGAAAAAATATTTCAAAACTATAAACAAGGAGAGATGATGAAAATCCAAGAAATATCTAAAATCATACAAGAGGGCTTCAAATTTATAAAAAGCCCAAGCGAGAGCGAAGTTAGAAATATTATAAAAGATATATCTGCTTATACTACAGTTCAAGAGTTTCAGCAGATTGTTTTAAAAAATGTTTCAAATAAATTATTTGTGTGCAACGAATCGGAGGATTTAAGTGATTTAGAATATAAACTAAAACTAATCAAAGCCTTAATGGATAAAAATGGATAAAAAAGATTTTGATAAGTATTTCAAAGAAGCACGTAATAAATTATCTCTAGAGTTATCATCTATAGTAGATATTTTGAATAACGGCAATAAGCCTAATCTCAGTGATATACAATCTATTATAAAGAGCGCTTCAAGCTTCTACACTAATTTTGAAAATAATTTAATATCTTTTTCAAAAGATAGGAATTTAACCGATGCGCAGCTAAAAGACATTCTGACAAGCATAGAAAATGTCTTAAGATTTTCTATCAGCTATTGGGATATTATAGGGCAAATATCAAATAAATATACTCACGTGAAGCATAGTCCGCCAAAAAACTTTTTAAAAACTGCACAATCTATTTTGAGAACATATAATAAAAAATCTGCTAATAATATGAAAAATAATTTTAAAAAACACAACTTACCGATAGATGGTTTTATTTCTAAGGATAAGTATTTTTTAACTCAGAAATTTTTTGATTGTAAATTATTTATTGCAGGTATTTCTATTTTACTTGCTGCTATTATGCTTGAATATTATGGATTAGTTGATAACGGAAATAAATATTTAATATTTAGGATATTCGTTGCTTTTGGATGTTCGTTGTTATATTGTAGCCGAGGCGATAAATTATCATTAAAGACAGAAATTGCAAATACAAAAATCAAAACATCTGGTGCGATAGCCATGTTTGTTCTTGTATATCTTGTTAATCCAGCATCCAAGCCGAGTATAGAAAATTATAACGATAAAATAAACAATAATATAATAAATATAAATAATTCCAACAATAACTCAATAAATATTCAGCAAAATAATTTTAGGAAAAATCTTGCCAATTAGTCATCTACTAGTTATATACAAATTTAACCCTAATCCCCAAAACTATACCCGTTATCGGCCACGGCCTGCGCTACGGCTTGCGGAGTAGCTTGCGAGCCGTATAAATTTATGTCGATCTTTTTATTATCGGTTATTTGATTTTGGCTTGTTTGCGCCCTTATCTCGCCGCGATCTTGCATGATTTTATCCACAGATCCCGCCGTAGTTTGAGGCGCTTCGTCATTAAACCAGCTAAAAGGATTATACCAGTTAGTTTCCTTGCCGTCGCCGATGCCTAGTATATTCTTCGCCCCTTGCGTGGCAGATCCTGCAAAGTCCGTAACCGCTTTTATGCTATCGGTTACAAATGCAAATTTCTCCGCTAGCCAATCAAAAAATCCTGCAAAAAAGCCTTTTATCCCATCCACGACGGAGCTAAATTTCTGCAATATCCACTCGCCTATATTGCCGAAAAGATCGCGCCACCAATTAAGCTCCTCACCAAAAGCTTCTATCCACTGCGTGCCCTTGATTTTGACGATGTCGATTATTAGGCCGACGGCTGTTATGATATTTGCCAAGGCTTCAAAAGGATATAGTGCCACGCTTAGCGACGCACCGAAAACCTGGCCGAAACTAGCGCCCGCATCCTTTAGTTCTCCAAGCTCCCCCTCGCTAGCTTTAGTTACTCCAAATAGCGCCCCAAAGAGATCAATGATTGGAGCAAAAGCCGTTTTTATGGCATCCCATGCTCTGCTAAAGCTATCTATTAGCGGCTTTATACCGCTCATAACGCCCTCAAAGAATCCGCTAAAAAATGCCTTTAACTCATCCCAGTATTTATAAGCCGCAAAAGCGACGGCCGCGAGCGCCGTCAAAGCAAGTCCGATAGGATTGCTCAAAAATGCCGCGCTAAGCGCTCTAAAAGCTACCCCGATATTTTTGAGAGCTCCGACGAAAAGAGCTGATTTTGAGCTAGCGGCTGCGGTGCTAGCGCTCCAAAGAGTAGATGCTCTCGTGGCTGCATTTAGCCACATTGCTTTAAACCTCGCCGCGATACCGCAATCTTTTAGCGAGCCGCCCAACTGCAAGCAATCAAACGGCAAAAGTTGCAATACCTTACGATAATTTCCGAGCATTAGCGTAGCAATGCTTAACGCGGCTTGTTTTGCGATAAGCGCAGTTCTAACGGCCGTTAAAGCAATAACTGCGCCAAACGAGTATTTTATCACGCCCGGGAATGCGTCGGCAAACCACGAAAAGGCATAACTGATCTTTTTAATACCGTCAATAACTAAATTTAAAGCCGGCAAAAATATGTTGCCGACATTTATCGCGATCTCGTTAAAGGCGCTTTTCATTAGCTGGATATTATTTGCCGTCGTTTCGCTTCGCGACTTAAATTCTCTATCCATCGATCCGGCTTTTGCCTTATCCGCGCTTAGCTTCATCGCCTTATCGTAATTCTCGATCGCACCCGTTACTAGCGAGAGATCATCGCCGAAGTTTTTACCGAATATCGCCGTCAAAACACCCGTTTTGCTCTCTTTTGGGATATTTGAGAGCGCATGTAAAAAGTCGGTTAAAGCTTTTTGAGGGTTTTTGATGATCGCTTGTTTTAGCTCTTTGCCGTCGATGCCGATCTGCTCAAATGCGGCTTTAACCGAGTCGCTTGCGTTGTCGGCATTGTTTAGTGTAGTTAGCATGGAGTTGATCGCGGTCGCGGCTACTTCGGGGGCTTTGCCTAATGCTATAAAGCTACTAGCTAGTCCGCTCGCGGCATCTGCGCTAAGCCCAAAGTCTTTAGCATTACCCGCGATACGCCCTAGAGCATTTACTATTTTATTTGCGGTGGCCGCGGAGTTGTTTGAGATATGATTTATCGTGTCGCCCAGCTCGCCCACTCGTTTGACGTCCATGCCAAATATATTCATCATCGTGGCCATATTATCGCCCGCTTCTTTTGCGCTCATATCAAAGGCGACGCCCATCTTTGCCGCGGTAGTCGTGAAGTCCATCAAATTTTCTTTAGCGATGCCCAGCTGTCCGCCGCTTGCCGTGATTTGGGCTAGCTCATTGACGCTTAGAGGGATCTCGCGGCTCATCTTCATTATGCCGTCTGCAAACTGCTTGACGTCATCCGCGCCGCTAAAATCCACTACTTTTTTGACGTCGGCCATGGAGCTCTCAAAATCTATCGCTGCGCTTATGGGTTTTGAGATCATCATGATACTACCGACGGCGGCGATAGCTTGGGTTTTTAACCCTTCGAGATTTTTTTTAGCGTCTTCGATGTCTAAATTTAGCTTGTGCGTTACGGCTTTTTTGATGTTTTCTTTGAGATTTGCTAGGTCTGCATTGATCTTAGCTCCTTGGAGAGGATTTGCTTTAAGCTCGCTTAGGCCGTTTTTATAGGCTTGCATCGCGCCCTGGGTAGCTTTATTTATCTGATCGCTTAGGCTAGTGGCTTGTTTATTGATCGACTTCATCGCCTTGTCGAAGTCGCTTAAGTCCATCCCGAATGTCAGAGTTGCATTTTTCGCCATTTTCAGCCTTTTTTTATCCTGATATTATTACAATTAAGATGCAAATTTATACAATGGAGGCGCTAAAGATGGACGATTTGCTGCTTGCCCTAGTGATAGGTATAGGGTTGATGGGGTTTGCGGTTTTTTATGTCTTAGTTTTAGCTTTTTGGTATATTTCTATCCCGCTGTTTTGTATTTACGTGTATTTTAAATATTTCAGAAAAGAGAGAAAAATTGAGGCTAGAGTTTTAGAGCCTTAAAACTCTTTTGCAAGCTTCAAGGCTATTTCATAATAATCCACAAACTCGTTAAATTCTAAGCTCATGATGTCTTTTAGGGTAAAGTGCAGGGAGTGCCCTATTAGAGCAATCCCCTCAGTTAGTTTTTTACGTCGATACCCATAAACGCGCTAACTCTTTTTGATAGCACGCTCCATTCGTTCATCGGCAGGGAATTTAAAAACTCTTTATCCATTTCTCCGTCGCTCATTTCAATTAACATCAATTTAGCCTGCTCGATCTCGTCTTTGGTCTTGTTTTGGACGCTTTGGATGAGCGCTAGCGTCGGAGCTTTGAGCTCTACCGTCTGACCGTCGCCAAAGACAAATTCAGTTCTTGGTATTTCTATTTTTTTAAGTGCCATTTTTTCTCCTTAAGATATATTTTTTCTGATGGTCTCATAAAGATCCTCGCCGTTTACGGCATAAATTTTGTTTTCTACGTCGTATGATAGCGTGGTCTTTTTTTCGACTTCGTATTTAACGACCAAGCAGCTCATCTCAATGCTCATATTAGCCTCTTTGTTCATCTCAAATTTAGGCGCTTCGAGCACTTTGACGTTGCCCTCAAACGTCGCCACGATAGCCACGTGTTTGCCCTCGCTTCCGCTGTGATTGGCTTTAATATAAACTTTTTGCTTGGTCTTTGTGTTTAAAAGCCCGAAATAAGTCTCGCTGACGTTATTAACTGTAAATTTTGCCGATAGCGGTTTGAGGGTCGGCAAAACTAGCTCGTATTTTCCGATCTCCGATGCGGCCTCTATCGTCTCGTGTTCAAATTTAGGCGGCTCAAAATCTACAAGCTCGCCAAAAAGTCCGATCCCGTCGATAAAGAAATTCCCGCCCGTGATTGCTTGTGCTTTCATCTTATAACTCCTCGATTAAAACTTGCGAATAGTCCGTGACCCGGTAAATTCTATTCGTGATATTTTTGATTAGCGGCATCTCCTGCACTCTGTGTTTGATGTAAATTTTGCCCTCGCTGATCGTCTCGTTCGTGTTTAAATCAAGCGGCACGGTCACTTCAAACCCAACGGCCACGTTGTTTGCCACCAAGCGGCGATAAAATGCCTCAAGGCTATCGACTACGTTTTTGAGCACGTCGCGCATCCTCTTATCGATCGCGCGCTTTTGCGCTTCAAATATCGTCTCGATCGCCGTGTAAAATATAACGTAGGTGTGCATGCTGGTAAAATCCTCGTCGCGCGTTTCGCCGCCCCATGCTCTGATACCGTCATCAACGTAAGCTATCGTGATGCCGTCGCTTCTTAGCCTATCGGCTTCGCAATCCACGCCCTGGATAAACTCCACATTATCCACGATCGCTGTAATGCCCGGAATTACCCTGTTTGAATAAGTTTGCGAGAATCCGTATTCCGTCTCGCTCATGACTTTGGCGTAAAGAGCGATCAGAAACATGCTAAGCGGGCGAATGACCTTATCTACTCTTTTTACTTTTTGAAACGTTATGATCGCCGTTTTCGTGGCTAACGTTTGGACTGCGGCCTTTGCGGTTTGCTCGTTTGTCGCATCGACTTCGATAGCATAAACGGCTCTTAGATACTCGCCCAGCTGCTTAAGCTTTTCATAAACGCCTGCGTCGTTGTATTCCGGCGCGGCGATAAATTTAGGCTTTGCCATTACCACGTTTTCGGCTTTTTTGAGCGCGTCGATAGCGTTTAGGCAAGATGTTAAATTCTCCTGCTTTTTTGCGCTCGCGTCGCTATTTGTGCTTTGCTTAAACGAGCTTAATACTACTTGCGTATGAATTC
The DNA here is from genome assembly GCA_963515555.1 of uncultured Campylobacter sp. Classification (GTDB taxonomy): domain Bacteria; phylum Campylobacterota; class Campylobacteria; order Campylobacterales; family Campylobacteraceae; genus Campylobacter_A. The sequence continues at coordinate 36,129 of CAUPXB010000008.1, forward strand.
CGCATGCCTTTAGGTCTTCAAGCGCGTTTTTAATCGTGCCGCCTTCTACTGCCTTAAGTGCATCCTCGACGGTGCTATAAACATAAAGCCCCGCGGTTAGTTTGCTATCGTCGCCGACTATTGCTATCGGGCGGCGATTGTTGATCTCGTATGGGTTTAGCGAGCCGTTATAAAGCTCGACATTGACGCCGTATTTACTTGGCATTTTTTACCTCACTTTCTAAAATTTATTGATTATTTCCACTTGAAGCTCTTTGTTTAACGTTAGAGCCAAAAAGCTTTTTAGCGTGCTAAGACTATTTAAAACGCCATCGTCGCTAAACGTAGAGCCCAAAAGTATGCAGCCCTCGGTGTGTTTAGGGTAGTTGCCCGAATGGATCTCTATATAACGGTCTTTAGTCACTTTTTCGTTGTAAAGCACCGGCAGAACACGGTTAAATCTGGCCGAATGATGCCAAAACACGTCATAAATGCCCTCAGGTATGCGCCTATCTTTGCCGCGTGCGGTAGTATCGGGCCCCACAGGCTCTAGCGTGTAGCCCTCTAAAAAGATCTTGCCGTTAAAAAGCAGCTCAAATTTGCCGAGCGTGCCGTCTTTGATATTTTTAAACCTCGTGATTTTTAGCTTCATTTTAAATTCCTTTCATAGTCGCTCATTTCATTGCCGTAGTCTTTTGAGGCGATTGCGTCTATCTTTTTATCTGCGGCTTTGTTGATTTTTCGCCTGACCCATTCTGCGCCCATAAAGGCGATAATCCCGCCGATAGCTAGCGCAAACTCAACGTCGTGTATAAAAAATTTCACGATCGCAAATGTAGCCCAACAAAGAAACATAGCCGTAAAAGTAGCGGCGGTAAAAGCCCACTTGGTGCGATGTTTTCTAGGTTCTCCGTCTTCATTGAGTAGTCCTAAAATGCCGCCTATCGCGCCGACTAGCAATACCCAGAGCAGATATAGGTATTCTTTACAGAGAGGGCTCATCCTATAGCCGCCCCGAAAATCAAAGCGAGCAAGATCGCTAAAGCCACCTCTAGCACTCTTTTTTTGCCGATCCTAAAGCCCATGATTTTTCGAATTACCAGCTCACTCATCGCCTATTTCCTTGCTCTTTTCGTTATCTTGCGACACGCAGCCCTTTAAAAGCTCCTCGCAAGTTTTATAGTATTGCATCAACTCGCGCGCGGTTTGCATATTTTCATGATCGTATTTTGGCTTATTTGGCATTTTATTTATACAACGTATCAAAATTAATTTGCTCATTTTGCACACCCCTTTAAAAGCCTATCCGCCGCTACGGCGTATTCCATAAGCTCCTTAAACGTCTGCGGATCGTTTGGGTCGTATTCGGGCGGCGTAGGCAAATCCTTGCGCTCTATGCAGGCTACGGGCGTTTTTGCCTCTTGATACTGGGTGCGGGCGATGATTTGCGGCTCTTTGCCCGCGCACCCGGCAAGCATTAGTGCGCAAGCTAGCACGCATAAGGTTTGAGCGTTTCTCATCTTAGCCCCTTAAATGCCTTAGCCGCTACGCTCGCCGCGTCCTCGTAAAATTTCAGTTTTTCTTGACACTGTGCGTCTTTAGCCGGCGCGGCTAGTTTTTCAAATCTCGCTTTTGCTTGTTTGGCTTCTTTGATAGCGTCTTGCTTTTTTGCCTCCAGCGCTTCAAATTTAGCGTTTTGCAAATCTATACGCATATTGCACTCGCTCACGTTCGCCGCATAAATTTGGCTTTCCGCCTCTTTGAGGGCTAATTCTTTTTCGGTTTTTTTTAATTCGTCTTTGACGTCTTGCGTTTCGGCTTTTGCGCTCGAAACTGCGCCGTTTAGCCGCCATATCTCAAGCCCTGCGCCGCCGAGGGCTATCAGCAAAGCGACGCCGACGGAAGCTAGAAATTTAACATTTAGAAACCACATTTTTATCCTTTTAGCAAATTTAATACGATGATTACGACCAAAATAACCGTCGCGATAACCGCAAATTTCATTGATGCGCTCATTGTTTTATCCTCTTTACGGGATTGATAGCCCAAACCGTTTGCAGGACTTTTTTGTCGTTCTCGTCCATATACGTATGCTTGTTATCCTCGCGCATACCGACGACGTCCATCAGCTTCCACCCTAGATAGATACGGCAGTACCATTTTGATTTGCCGTATCTGATCTCGCGGTAATACCCGAAACGCTCGCGTCCGTCTTTCATCTTGCAGGTCACCATGCACTCTGTGTTCTTTTGCCCTTTGTTGTATGTTACAAATACGTCGCCTTGAGTGCGCACGCTGTTAGCGTCGATGTCCTCGACTTTGACGCCTAGATACTTCGCGCTGAATACGCCTATGCGGTTGCGGCATAGCCAGCAAAGGCGCGCGAAGTACGTCCTATTCTTGCCGTTTGGATAGTGTTCGTTTCTCCAGCCGTCATCGCCGTTGATGCCGTAATCGGGGTCATCGAACCACGCCGCCCATCTGGGCAGCTTTTCGCTCTCTTTACCGCAAAAAAGTAGCGCGATCGGCACGATGAAAAAAGCGAGTATCTCAAGCGGGAACTCGATGATGAAATTTTTGACTACTTGAAGCCATTGTTTTGGTGTCGGTTTCATTTTAGCCCCTTTAGCTCTTCGTAAGGGATGATTGTTTCGTAGAAATACCCCTTATCGGCATCTGAAACATTAGGTAAAAACGCTATTTTGAGGCCTTTGGCACTCTCTTGCGCACAAAGAACATGCACGGGTAATCTAACCGGATTTTGACCGTTTACTAGGTCAAAAAGATCTGTATAAACGTTTTGCGGCTTATCTGAAGAGATGTTATTATTCATAAAATTCCATCCCCTACTTGTCCTTCGAGCTAAATACCTAGTGCTTCTTAGGATCAGTATCTCTTCGCCAAGCTCGGCTATAGGCGGGATAGGGCAAGATAAAAGCTCTTTATTTTTATATATCTTATATCTGTCTTTAAAATTCGTAGACGAGGTGCTAAAATATCTAATATAGTAAAAATCATCTCCGTTTCTAAAATATTCGCCACACTCTGAGACGATATTAAACCCCCTAAGATCGGATCCATAAATATCAAATCCGTCAAAGGGCGTATCTGAAAGCGCAACCTCTTGCGATACTAGTTTTTTCCCGCTTTTGCTTATTTTAAAGACTTTTTGCGGATTCTCGTTATTTATCTTAGTTCTGATGACGTAATCGTCTATAACGAAGCAAGGATGGCTATATGAGCCAAAATCTAAAACCTCTTGATCGTCGGTCGTATAAATTTTCCCACTGTAGCTACGGCTACGCCATAGAGGGTATTTCGGGGCAATATAGCTCGTATATGCGTCATTACTCAGTATCGTACCTCCAGCTCTTTTCCATTCGCCATTCGCTGAGTTATATACATATATATCCTGATCAAACGCCGAATCCATTTTACGCCCAAAATAATGCTCGTCTCCTATGCAAAAAAGATACTTAAACTCCCCTTGCGAGCTATTAGTTGTATTTATCTTCGCCATAGGTTCGTAAGCGCCGAAATACGGCGTAAAATCGGTAAAAACCGGATTAAGCGTTTGTTTGCTTGATTGTGCCTTTGTTATGGCATATTTACCGTTTATCAAAACGAGCCCGCCCATAATAGGGTAATCGGCTTTATTGGCGGTATAGAAAAATTTGCGAGTCCATTTTTCATTCATCGGATCTTTGATAAATTTATTTAAAAATTCTCCCTCCTCGGCGCTTTTTTGATTTTTGTATTTTTCAAAATCCTCTATTTTTAGATAAACCTCATCGTGATTGTGCGTCTTTGGCGCATAAAGCTCGTTTGCCTTAGTCTCCACCAAAGCGGCGTCAAATTTAGTATCTACGTATTGGTGAGACGCAAATTTCGAACTCTCCTCGACGGTCAAATTTATAACGCCGGTATCGCTTAGGGCAATATAAAAGTTTATCGTTAGGTCTTTCGCCGCACCCTCGCTTAAACGCGGCTTGATCGTCTCAGGCACGTTTGCGACGGCAAAAAGCTTATCGTCCGCTCCGTAAATGCCTACCTGCCTGATAACAAAACCGCCCACGCTAGCCTCAAGTATACCCTGAACTATTACGATATTGGCATCATCTTCTTTAATCCTGATGTCGCTAATGTTAAATTTATGTGCCTCCTCGGGCAATGTCTCCCACTCATCGCTTATGACGTCTTTGCTTTGACCTACGCCCATTTTCGTGAGGCTGATTTGCTCTCTATCGGCGATAGCCTTTGAGATCGCCGCTTTGCCTAGTTTCGTGATTATTGTTGCGTATGACACTTTTTCTCCTTTGTCTAAATTTTGATTACTTCGTCTATCGTTACCGCGCCGCCGCTAAATCTTGCGGAGGTTGATTGCGTGCTTAGGTTCTTGCTTTGCATCGGCGGTAAATTTACGTCCTCGATAAATTCGCAAATTACAGCGCCGAAACGCTCTAAATTTAAGCTAATATCTCTAACTTTATATGGATAAATGTTAATTTGCTCGCTTTGAGCATAAGCCGCGCTCGTATTAACCGGCGCGCTTGACGCCATTCCCGGCGATTGGACCGGGAAAATCTCCATTTTTTCCATATCTGCGGCATTTGCCCCAAGATAAACTTCGCTTCTTGCGTTCCTAATAAGGTTAAATCCTTTAAAAACGCTGCGGACGTTTTTATAGCGTTGCACGACGGTATCGAGCTTTTTGTATCTCGTCTCGTCCGTGCCGTCATCTTTGAGATCTATTTCGACCTTAAAGTGATAAGGCTCGCCGCCGTATTCATGCCACTCTTTAAGGCGCGCGCCGCTAAAAAACGCCTGCAATGCCTTCCCGAAAATATAAGACGTTCCCTCAAAAAAGTAGGTTTTTAACGGCTCGTCTAGGAGCTTCTTTGTTTCCTCTAGGCTCTGAGATGCCGGCTCGACATCAAAGGTCTGCGCCAAAAAAGCGCGGTTAAAATCGTCTTGCTCGTAAAAAAAGCGCTTATCGAATTTAAGCCATTCGCGCATTTTTTCGCCCAAAACCTCATCGACTCGAAATAAAGTATCGTCGTAAGTTCTTAAATCTATCATCAATCAGCCTTCAAAATTTGCAAGCTATTTAGGACTATGAGACTATCTCGGTCTGAGTTTGGGACCGGCGTTTTGATCTCCACCGCGTGAGTGTTTTCGTCAAACGCTATCTCAATAAGCTGCGAAAAATGCGGCGTAAATCCGATGTCTAGGTTCGCAAAATAATCCCGCAGTTTCTCGTCGGCATTTTTGAGCACCTCGGCAAACATATAGTCCTGCTTTAGCCTGACTTCGATAATGAGGTCAAATTTGATCTGCGTCGCCTCTTTCATTAGGATATTGTCGGTAAGAGGCACTCTATCCTTTAGCGCTTCGGTTATTTTCGCTTCTGCGATGTTTTTCTCATATTTTGAAAAATACACGATTTGCACTACGCCAGGACTTAGCCGATAAACGTTTGCCTTCGTGATGCCTTCGATGCTTAAGATGTAAAAAAGATAGCTTTTTTGGCTTCCTGCGGTGCTAAAGCGATGCATTGCGAGTAAAAATCTATTTCTTAACTCGTCGTCGTTTTCGCGCGCCTTAAATCCGCTAAATGGTTTTGTCATTTTGATTGTTTTAATGTAGATATTCGGGATCTCCAGCGTCGTCGTTTCGTAGTTTTCCTTAAAATACCCGCCCGCCTCGATCTTGACCGTCGCCTCGTCTGCGATATTTGCGTCTTCAAGCAAAAATGCAAAGTGCCCCTTGCCATCAGTAAATTTGCTGCCTTTTGGTAGAAAAGTAGCCGAATTTACGCTTATTTCAAGCTCGGCGATCGGCCTTACCTCCTCATTTCGTTTGATGCCGATTAGCGCCACTAGCTCGTCGAGATATTCGCCGGTGCTAAAATTTAGATAGTTATTCGCCACCTTGACGTTAATCAGCTCAAAAAAGTTATTGAGCCGATATAAAAATATGTCTATGAGCGTTATGTAGTCGTCGCCGATTAGCGGGATATAATCAAGCTTGCCGCTCTTTTTCTTAAACTCCTCGATTATGCTTGCGCGCTCTTTTTCTATATCTAAAGGCTTGATAAACTGCGGCACTCTTAAAGGTTTCATAAACTTAGCCTCACTTCATTTTCATTAAATTCGCCCTTTCTCGTGTATCCGATTTTGACGTCTAAAATATTATCCGCTCGCGGCGTGAGTTCGATTTTAAGATTTTCCGCGCGAGGCTCGAAGGTTAAAATTTGAGATTTTATATCGCGCTTTAGCGCCAGGAGCTCGCTTAGCGTCATCTTTTTATCGATATACCTATCTAGTCCAAACGTCGGGCGCAGTGTTTTTGTGAGCTTTGAAGTTTTGCAAATGCGCCGAATATTCTCAATTTCGTTTATTTGATACATCATTTATCCTAAAAAATCAGGCGGCGAAAAGGACAAAACGCCGCCTTGCGGCTTTAACGAGGACATAATATAAAAATATCGTTTTCTTTTATACAAGGGGGTTTTAGGGGATTAGTGCGAGTGGTGAGGAGTATTTCCGCCGTCGTCGATGATCGTTCCGGTAGCGTGAATGTTGCCTTTAACGTTCAAATTTCCGTTTAATGTCACGTCGGCCTTTATCGTAATGCGATCGGCGATTATATTGATGAGTTTTGGAGATAAAATTTCAAGAGTTGAGCTTGCCGTGTCGTAGCTGATTATAGTGCCGTCTTCATATTGTGTTATCTCTTTAGTTTGTGAGCTTCCATCAGGCTCACGGCAGGCTTGATTAAAGATCGCGCCCACGGCGTATTTGATCCCGCCATCTCTTAACTGATGGACGATCGCCTGCTCTCCGACTCGCGGCGGCGAAAACGTGCGTTTAAATGAGTTCGCATTTTGGACGTAGGGGATGAGCTTTGTTTTTGTGCCTAAGTATTCGACTCTTACCAGGCTTTTGTTTTCGCTCACTTCGCAGATCGTGCCGATAAATTGCATTTTAAACGCTCCAAAGCTGCGTATGATAAACGATTTTTAGCCTTAGCTCTGTCATAACGTAATCCTTATCCAAAACCTCGATATTTGAGCGATTTACGGCGTTAAGTTCCATAAAGTTAAATTTGCCCTCAAAGCTTTTTAGCTTATCCAGCACCTTTAAAAGTAGCTCGTCATTTTTGCTATATGATGAATCGATCAAATTTATACTCACGCTTAGCTCGTGTTTTATTCGCTCAAAGCTCACCGCTTCCACTGCGTCGTCGGTGTCTTTTATGATGATTAGCGGCAGATTGTCTTTGTCAAATACGTAGATTTCAAAAACCTCAACGCTAAAATTTAAGCTCTCCAGGTGCTTCTTTAGCGCGTCTACGATTTGCGCCCGGATGTTTTGAGGAGACGGGGGCGTGTTGCTCTGCGTTGGAACTTGTAGCTCTTCTATAAAATATTTTTTTGACATCAAATTTCTCTCAAAAATAATCTTTTTAGCACTTGACTTTCGAGCACGCTTTTTGTGATCTCGTATCTAGCGCCCAGTATCTCGATCTCGTCTTTTAGCCTTAGATTTTTCGCATCTTCAAGCGTAATAAGGGCGGTTATTTCCGTGCCTACCGCCCCGTTTTCGTAAATCACCTTAGAGTTTGCGTTAAAATGGCATTTGATGAGCTTATCCGTTCTCGTGCATTTCAAATTTGTGCTAAAGCTTTGATTTAAGATGCCCTTGACGTCGTTTCTCACCATATCTAGATCAATCATTTATATTGCCGTTTTCGTCAAAACCTTTGGTATTAGCGCCCTTGTCGTCCTCGGGCGGTTTTTTGTCGTCTTTTTTAGTATCCTTGCCCTTGTCAGCTGATGATTTCTTATCATCTTTAGCATCTTTTTTCTCGTCTTTTTTGCTTGTTGCCGCATCGTTTTTACCGTCGTAAGGCGCGATCGCTCCGATAGTTTGCATGCGTGCGATAAAATTTCTATCCGTTCCATCCGGTAGCTCGATGATGTCGCCCTCTTCACAAAAATCAACGCCGATTAACGTGGCGTATAAAACTATATATTTGCTCATTTTTTACCTTTCTTTTTTTATTTCACAGGCGAGCCAAGCCCGCCTTTACGCTAAATTTAAACAGATGTTTTTGAGATGGCAAAGCTCTTCTCGCGCGCTAGCTTTGCGTCGATGTCGTAAAATGCTTGAAGCAATACGTTTCCGCCCTCTTGCATTAGCGGCAGGATTTCAAGCGGTCCAAATGCGCCGATCCAAATATCCTCAAAGTTTCCAAAGATCACGTCGCCGGCTTTTAGGTTGTTGTTTTTGTAGTAGGCGTATCCTTGAAGGTCATTGTCTCCGACGTCGATTAGCATGCGCTCGGTGCTGTTGCCGCGCTTCGTGCTTCGTAGCTTGCTGATGTCCGTTCCGTTGATAAAAAACTTTGAGTGCTCGGTATCAAGCCCGGCCGCGTCTAGCTTGTCGCCAAAGGCCAAGGTAAGCTCCAAAGTAGGCGCAGTCATGTATCCGGTGACGGTCGGCACTCCGCTTGTGGCAAATAGTCCTTTTACGACTCCGTTGCCGTAAAGTAGCGTCTGCTCTATCTTTTTACGGATCGCGTCTTTTAGCTTTTTAAACGCAAAGCTCTCAAGCTCAAACGCGTTCATGTTTAGCATCGTTCTAGTGATGATGATATTTGCGTTTAGGGTGTGAGGGCTTAGCGAGATGTTGTCAAACGTCATCTTTTCAGCGTCGCGTCTTTTGCCTTCCTCGACGAAGTCTGCGGTGATGCTAGACGTATCGCGCGGGATAGTCAAATTTGCGCTTAGGTTCGGTAGCCATGTGCAAAAATTTAGCAGTTTGCTATCTTGTTTTAGTTGCTCGATAAGTAGATCGCCCCGGTATTCTCTATTTACGGCGTCGGCTGCCGTCGTCGTGCTTGTTACTCCGTCGGCGAAATTTGCTATAAACTCGTCCGGCAGTGCAAAACGTCCGATCTCTTTACCTCTGTATTCCATCTCGCGAGATAAATCGACGTTTCTATCTACGGCCGATTTGATGACGTTTGCGAGGCTAAAGCACGCGCTATTATCTCTTTTTGAGAGGATATTTACGGTTTTTATCTCGCTTTTGGCATTTAGCTCGGCCATTTCTTTGCTAAATTCAGCGTAGCTCTTGCCTGCGCTTATCGCAGCGAGTGCCTCTTTTTCGCGCCCTAAAATGTGAGCTAGCTCGATAATGTTTGCTCTAGTCTCCTCGCTTGATCTTACTTGCTCGTTTAGTTTAGCAAGCTCGCCGGCGCTTGGCGTTGCGGCTAGTTTTGCGCTCTCTTGCGGCGCTGCTTGTTCGTTCATTGGCATTTTTTCTCCTTTTGGTTGATTAAATTTTGATATTTTTGCATTAGGGTCAGCTCCTTGCCAAACGGCCGAGAGCTCGACGATCTCGCCCTCATAAATTTGATAATGCTCGATCCCTTCGATTTTATCCATCTCTTTTACTTTGTAGTTTCCAAATCCAACGCTCACGCTGTCGCTAAGCCCGGCTTTGTATTTCGCGTAAGCTTCTTTTGAGCTAGCTACCTCATCGCTAAATTTAACCTTGGCTTTAAAATCTCCGTTTTCAAATTTAGTCTCGATTATTGCCCCGATTGCATTTGCAAACGTCGGATCATGATCCAAATAAAGCGTTTTGGCATTAAATTTAACCCCGCTAGTATCTACGCTCAGGTAATATTCGTCGCCCCAAAATCCAACTCTTTTATGTAGATTGTTTTTTGAGAGCGCGATAAAGCTAATAGTTTTTGCTTCGTCGTCAAACGCCGCATTTTTGCCTAAATTTACGCTAAAATTGCGCGCGTCTTTTAAAATATTCTCATTCACGGCCGCTATTTCCTTTCTTGATTTTTTCTATTTCTTGCAGTTTTTGCACGATTTGCTTCTCCTTTTCCAGCTCGTCGAGATAGGTGTCGTATTCGATCCCTTTTTCTCTCAAAACCTCGATGCGCGTTTTAAATCCGCACTCGATCGCTTTGGCGTTAGCGCTCACTTCCTTGTTTGGGTCGATGTATTCCCAGCCTTGAGGTTTAAAGCTAAAATGATCTAAAATTTCGCCGTATTCTTTGGGCGATATTCTGTTCATCAAAAGCTCTATTTTTAGCCACTCTTTAAAAATGGCGTTGTGCATTTTGCGACGGAGAAAATTTTGCACGCGCTTAAAGCCCCTTCGCTCGCTCGTCGTGCCTTGACGGATCGAGCTATAATTTACCTCGCGCAAATCGCCCGTAAGCGTCGCGTAGCTGATACCTAGCGATCGCGCCACTTCTTGGTTGGTGCTTTTTAGGAAAAACTCGATATTTGTCGGATTGTGCGGATCGATAAATTTCGGCTCGATGCCGGCCTCTAAATACCTCATCGTGCCCGTTTCTACGTTTTCGGGCAGGTCTATTTTGGCGCTTTCGTTCGTTAGCTCGCCCGTGTCTTCGTCAAATTCCGGAGCTATCCCGCCTATGCCGCCCTCGTCTTTTTGCGTATAAAATCCCGTCATTTCGCTAGCAAGGCGCGCACGGTTTAGCTCGGCTTTTTTAAATTTATCTTTTTGGTGTATGTCAAAAATCGCCGTGGCTAGCTTTGAGTTGCCGCGCGTTTGTTCGGCGATCATCGGTTTTCTTATGTGGATTATGTCTTTTGCTTCGATACCCAAACGCTCGTTATGATCTCTTTTTACAAAATACCTCACCGGCGTAAGGCTAAATTTACTCTGTTTTTCTATGCCATAAAATATAAATTTGCTCTCGTCGGTGTAGTCACTATCGATACTCTCGGCGCTTATTAGCTCCATTTTGAGCGTGTCGCCGCGCACGAGCCTAATAAAAGCCTCGCCGTCTCTGTAAAGCGCATTTAGCGTAAGCTCTTCGTAGTCCTCAAAATCATAAACGCCGTAAATGCAGCAATCCTCCTGCCATTTCCAAAATGCGTTTTGAATTTTGGTATTTAGATCTTTGCTTTTAGTTGCAATGTCGAGAATAAAGCCCTGCTCGCCCAAAACCTCGCTATCTATCATGTCAAAAAAACCGCTAGCAAGACTTACGGCGGTGCTGATACTGCGTGCTTGGTGGCGTAAAATTTTATTAGCGCGATCAGGCTCGATGTTTCTAACTAGTCGGCTAAGCTCGCCCTGGTTAATCTCAGGGGCTTCCATGCTAGGGTATCTAAACATCTGCACTTTAACCTGCGGCTTAAAAAATCCGCTTTTACTTTTGGGTTGTTTTTTGGAAAAAAGGTTAAAAAATTTCATCAATATTTACCGCCAAAAACGTATTGGACGCTTGTCTTGTTTGCTCTCATATCTTTTATTAAAAGCGACTTTATGCGCCTTAACTCGTCTATTAGCTCAAGAGGCGAGCGTTTTACTATTCTTACGTTGTCGATTTCGTATTCTTTGATTTCAACGCCGTTGCTTAAATTTAATATGACCGCGTCGATTGCTTCGTTTATTTTTACGATTTTTTCTCTCGGTTTTATGGCGTGCTCCTTGTTGGTTGCAAAGCCCGCCGAGCCAAAAGCACTTAAAACACGGCTAGGCATTTGCATAAGCGCCATATTATCAAAATGCCTTTTTGCTTTATACAAGGGATTTTTAATAATATTTGTGTATAATACACAATATAAGGTTTAAAAAATGAGCAAAAAAGATAAATTATTAAAAGAGCTTGAAAATAATCCGACAAACGTAAGATTTGAGATACTAGAAAAACTTTTGCTGGATAGCGGATTTGAGTTAAAAAGCATCAAAGGATCTCATCATAGTTTTTCAAACGGCAAGTTGCTAATCACTCTACCGTATCATAAACCTATGAAAATTTTTTACGTAAAAGCGGTTTTAAAAGCCACTAAAGGAGAGTAAAATGAAAAAAGATCTAGATTATTACTTAAATTTACCATATAAAATAGAGTTAAAAAAAATCCCACAAAGCGAAGGCGGGGGATGGGGTGCATTTATGCCTGAATTTAACGGCACGGCATTTTTCTACGGCGACGGAGAGAGTAAAAATGAAGCCTTGGATGAGCTTGACGTAGCATTTAGGGCTGCCTTAGAGACTTTGATCGAGAGCGGTGCGATGATCCCAGAACCGATAAGCGAGGAAAAGCGCGTGCGCGTAAACGTAAATTTGCCCAAATCGCTACTTGAGGCGATCGATAAGGTAAGCTCAAATCGCTCTAAATTTCTAACCGATGCAGCGAATTTAAAACTAGCAGGGCTTTAAATTTAACTTTTTAAGCGTATTGTTTGTAAATTTTAGACTCTTTGAGCTCTTTTAGCGTTTCTTCTATTTCGTAGTTTAGCGCGCTTTGCGTTTCATCGCTCAAATTTACGCGCATTTTTATTTTATTAGGGAGATTATAAAGCCTATTTGATAGCGTCGAGGCTATGTCGCTCAGATCCTTTTCGAGCTTAAAAATCGGCACTACTTCGCCCTTTTTTTCGGCCAAAATCAGCTTTTTTATCTCAGCGTCGGCAAATTCCTTCTGCGCTCTAGCTTCGGTTAGCCCATAGGTGCTCGTAGCGTTTGCTATTTTATATTCGATATAGCTTTGGACGCACTCTTTTAGATCCCACCTATTGCGCCCGATCTTAGTTATCACGCCCTCGTTTTCTAAGTCTTGGATGCGGCGCTGCGTGAGAGATAAAATATCGCTTAGCTCTTTAGTCGTCACGTCCATTTTAACTCCTTAGCGCATGGTAGCGACATAAATGTCATTAGCATGCATCTTCCGATTTTGTAAAAAGCGATAGTTCGCTTTCGCATTTTGCTTTTAGCGCACGTTTTTGCTCTGCGATGCTTTGGATGTGGTGCTTTAACTTGAGGTTACCTCTGGCGAAATTCTCTATGATGAGATCTATCATGTCGCTCTTTTTCATCTCGTAAGCTTCACAAAGTAGCTCAAAAGTAGATGCGTTGTCGATGCTGATCGTAAAATCGTATCGCGTTTTTTTGATTTTTAGATTGTCATGAATTTTTATCATCTCTTGCCCTTTAACGCCAAATTTAGCATCTTTGCGCCGGCATAAGCTAAAAGCGTAATGTCTAGCGCCTCGTTTCGATCCCTGGTTTTTACCCATCGCAGTTTTAAATATCCGTTTTTATCCTTGGTTTTTTCTATTTTTTCAGACGTAAGCTGCTTAAAAAACTCCTCTTTATAGCTCTCGCTAAAGTGAAAATAACCCGGCCCCGCCTCGTCGATACGTAGCAATCGGTAGAGTTCGCTTTTACCCGCATACGTTCCAATCGGCATAAATTTAACGCCTCTTTGGATGATTTTGATCTTATTTAAAAAGGCTGCTTTGCCGCTTTGCTCACTCAGGCCTTTTGTGGCGATGAAGTTTTTATTTAAACTAACCAGGCGATAAACCTGCTCGGTATTAAAGCCGCTATCGATCAGGGCGAGCGAGATAACAAGACTCCTGCCGTCCTCTTTTTTAAATTTCTTACAAAGATATTTATACGTATCCGCCCAAACTTTATCCTGGTCGGTATTACCCCAAATTTGAACGTGCTCGATACAATATGCCTCTAACCCTCTGCCCCAGCCGATGAAGTTTATCTCGGTGCGGTTGTCTTGAATATCTACGCCGGCGGTGATAAATTTAACCTCAGCCGGTAGGTTTTGATCGTTGTAGCTCTCAATTCTGTTTAGGAACTCGTTTTCGTCAATCTTGATCGCCGGCGGCTCGAAGCTCTCGCATTTGATAGTATTGATAAAGGTTTGGAGTTTAAGGTGATTGTCTTTTGAACGATACCAGTCCTTTACCACGTCCTCCATCGTGTAAAAAGGGCTATAAAGCGCATTAAGGAAAAATCCTGCGACGTCCGAGCGCGGATTACCTGCGATCCACTCGCCGCCCTTTACCGCCTCGTTTTTTTGCTGCTCGGTCAAAAGCGCGCCGCATTCGCAGCACTGATAGCGCGCGCTCTCAAAGATCGGCTCGTCGCTCTCGTCTTTATCCCATGCCAAAAACTCAAATTTCATCGTTTGAGCAAAACCGCACTCCGGGCATTTGATATAAAATTTGCGCTGATCGCTGAGCTCGTATTCACCCTCTATCGTTGAGCTGCCCTTGACCGTCGGCGTCGAGCTTATAATGATTTTGCGGTCAAAAAACGTTTTTGTGCGCTTTTCGGCTAGCTCGATACTATCGCCCTCTTTGGTAGGCTCGCATCGATCAGCCTCATCTACTAGCAAAATCTTAATCGGCTTACTTGCTAGTTTGCTTGGGCTATTTGAGCCCACCAGCGCAAGGTTGCCGCCTTTAAAGTTTTTGATTAGAATCGTATTGTTTGCCTCGTTTGAGTTTATGAGCTCGTCTAAAACCCTGCAATCTCGAAACATCGGAGCTAAACGGCGTTTTGAATAGTCCTCGGCGTCCGTATCGTTTGGGAGTAAAAATAAAATAGTGCTAGGCTCTTGATGAATAAAATAACCGATAGCATTATTAATCGTTTCGCTTTTGCCGACTTGTGATCCCCAAAGCAGAACTATTTTGCGGCGCTTAGGATTTGAAATTTCATTCATCGGCTCAACTTGATACGAAAATGCTTTAAATCTTCCGTAGTTGCTTGAGCTCTCACGACTTAGAATTCTAAACTTCTCAGCCCACTGCGTTAAATTTAGCCTCGGTTTGATAAAAATTGCATTTGCGAAAATATCTATAATTTTACCCATTGTGTTTTTGATTTTATGATTTTTTAAAAAGTTGGTTTGTAGTCAGTGGCTCTGTTGATGTCTTTATTTTAGCGTTTTTTGGATAAAAATTCAAATAAAAAAGCCCTAAAATACGGCTTTTAACAATGTTTTTATAATTTTTTTAGATGAAATTATACTTTTTAAGTTTTTACCTCTTTTTTTATTTAAATTTACCAACAAAAAGCCCTAAAAAACGAAAACGAACCCCCTTAAGTTTTATTATATCTCTCAACTTTTCGCGGTTGCCCACCGCAGTTTAAAATATTTCTCGGGAAGAACCTAAATTTATTTGAGCTTATTTGCACCGCTATTAAGAGAGGCTTGCAAGTTATACTTTTGGATAGCCTGCGCATTAACGTTTTAAAATAAGCCGCTCAACCATCGCCCACACCGTCGCTACTGGCGATTTTCCGCATCCTTATAGTTAAGCGGACTTTAAGCTAGTAGATACCCCGCGAGTTAAGCGGACTTTAAGCGAGCGTATATCGGGAATTTATCGGAAATTAAGCTGCCGAACGCGCCGCCCCGTGTATAAATTTAGCTGCCTGATTTGCTACACTCCTACACAAAAAAAGGCAATAAATGTTAATCGTCATTGACCGCTATATCTTTGAAGTAAAGCATAATATTCTAAGCATAGCCAAATCTACAAATATAAACTTCGACAAACAAAACACCATCACAAAACCCGTTTATACTCACCTTGGCGGATATGAGGACGAGATCAGCTTTGAGGCTGTGATACTACTTGAGGATATGGCGGACTTCCTCGGATTCGAGGAGCTCGTCAAGCTCGGCAGGCCGCTTGATATATCGACGTTTGACCTCGCAGACGATAGACGAATTTTTATTACCAAGCTAACCCAAAGCGTCGCAAATTTTGTCAAAACCCAGCTAAACGGCGTAACCTACTATACGAAAAAACTGCAAATTTCGGGATATTTGGTAGAGAGGCCAAACGAGGCGCAATGAGCAGCAAAAACGACAAAGAGCTCGATAGACTGCGCAAAGACGTTCAAAACGCGCTAAATAGAACGCTCACTAAAGTAAAAAAAGAGCAATCAAATTTTATTACAAATCATATCGCGCTCGCCAAAAAGAAAATTAACTTTTTTACGACGCCAAAACGCGCGCGCCCGGACGATATGAGCATTAGCCTTTTTACCGTTAAAAAATACATCACGCCCGCCATGCTGCCGCGAAATGTAGCAAGTAGCGGCGTAACCGTCACGATAAGCAAGCAAAAAAGCATATTTTTAAGAGGCTTCGCACAGCAAACGCCAAGGCGCGGCGACGGTAAATTTTTAATAAGTTCTAAAAATTCAAGCGCCGGCGCCTTCAGTGTCTCGCGCCACCTATTGCGATCAAGCTATTTGACGTCGGGCGAGCGCAGGCTATCACGCCCAAGGGATGCTTTTATAGCCAAACGGCTAAACGACGACTTATCCGAATTTGCGCTCAAAGACGTAGATGCGCTTCTAGAAAAAGCCCAAGAAATCTTTAATCAGGAGTTGGAAAAGTGAAATACCCAGCCAAAGACGGCGACACGTTAGACATGATCTGTTACAAACACTACAAGAGCCTAAACGATAGCGTTTACTCGCAGTTTTTGAGAGCAAACGAGCATCTTTTAGGCAAAGAAAAACTATCTGGCGGCGACATAGTAAATTTGCCCGATATTGAAGTAAAAGCAGCCGTAAAGGTTACGTATCTATGGGATTAACGTCAAAATACCTCTCGCCGAAGGTTCAGATTTTTTATAACGGCGTAGATAAAACATCATCGATGGATTGGATCAGTATCAGCATAACCGACAACGAAGGTAAAGACACCGACAAGCTCAACATTACGCTAGGATACGGTAGCCCGGCGCCTCGTTTCAAAGATACCATCGATATTTATGTGGATAGCTTCTTTTTAGGTCATTTTATCATCGCCACAGTCAAAACAAAATACAAAAGAAGCTACGATATAGAGGCGATAGCAGCCGACTTCATGAGCTCGCTAAAGGATCGCAAAAGCAGATCGCACGTTAAGCTAAGCTATAGGCAAATTATCGAAAACATCGCCAAAGAGCACGGGCTAAACGTAAAAATCAACTTTGAGCGCTCAAACGAAGTTGTCGAGCTGGAGCAGCACGATATGAGCGATGCGGCGTTTTGTGAAAAGATAGCAAACGATCTCGACTTAACATTTAGTATCAAAAACAAAACGATGATTTTTATCGATAGGGATAAAGTAACCGATCGCGTAGAGTATGATCTTAGCGAGGATGATTATTTAGAGCTAAATTTCGAGCAAACCGAAGTAACAAATTACGCCTCATGCGAGGTTACATGGCGCGATACAAAGGCGGGGCAGGATAAAGTAACCGTAGCCGGTAGCGGAGCGCCGGTATTAAAAAGGCAAATTTTCTCAGCAGATAGCGAAGCGGAAGCGCTAAAAATCGCCCAAAGCTATCTACAAAATAAACAAAATAGCTCGTTTAAAGGCAATGTGAGATGTATGGGCGTGCCGTTTTTCGCCGGCGGATATTTAAATTTACAAATTAACGGCGAGACGAAACGAGCCATCATCAAAAAAATCACCCACACTATAAATAAAGCATGGATTAGCGATATTGAATTCTTTTAAATTTAGCGGTTTTTGTTACGGTTTGATACACTATTTTACAAAAAAAACAATAATATTTTTTACGGAGTTAAAACGGAGTAAAGTAAAGATTAAGAATATAAAAGCGTATTTTAGGTGGCTATATGCATAAATATTAATCCGACCTCGGGCACCATATAAAATCACAAATATCCAAAAATACACTATTCTTGACATATAAAATGTTTAAAAAGTATCTTTAAAAAATAAAATAGAATATTCCAAACCAACTACCAGCTGGTAAAGTGTAATTTTTGTGCTTTTAGTAAAGCATAACACATATGCTATTTTATTTTAACTACCGTAAAATCATTTTAGGTATGTTTGATTGCTGTCAAAATTGTTTACATAACTCTATGTTTATTCCAAAGGTTATAGTTGCATTTTTTTGCCATCCCGCTACGCTCCTTTAGAAATCTTTTCGCTACGCGAAAAACGCCCTGCTGATTTTGCCATCCCGCTACGCTCCTTTTAACTTCGCGGACGAGTGAAGCCCCGCCCTTGCGACGAATGACTTCACACCCCCTCGACCCATCTAAAGCACATGTCGGCGCGCCGGCCTCCGCGTATAGTGCAGTTTTTAATCATTTTTCAGCCTTTTTTTATCTTTATATTATTAAAATTGAGATGCAAATTTATACAACGGAGACGCTCAAATAAACGATCTATTTATCGGCGTCGTATTCTATTTTGCTTTTATGTTTTTTGGACTTCTTTTTCTTGCTATTTGCGCTTTTTGGTATATTTCTATCCCGCTATTTTGTATTTACGTGTATTTTAAATATTTCAGAAAAGAGAGAAAATTTGAGGCTAGAGTTTTAGAGCCTTAGAACTCTTTTGCAAGCTTTAAGGCTATTTTATAAGACACTACGCGAATTATATCTGCTAAATACTGCTAAAAATATTACAGCCGCGAGTATGAAACCGTCGCTGCTAGTTTTAAATTTTAGCCAAATTTGGCTTCAAATTTAGGTTATTTTGCTGCTACGCTTGCTCGCTCGTAGTGTGCGATGATCTTATTATGAATCAGTAGCGAAATATAAATCACCGCGCCGCCAAGGCAGAGTCTTAGTATATCCGCATCTTTATGCCAAAATACTAAATTTACGATGATGGCTGCAGGTATTAGGGCGTTATTCATGATGGCTAGAGTGCCGCTATCTACCTCGCATGCGCCTTTGTTCCATAAAAAGTATCCTAGACCGCTAGCTCCGATGCCAACCGAGTTTAGAAGCGGCAGCACCGCTTCTAAATTTTTATAAGCTTATCTCTTTTATATCAGCGATTTTGAGGAATTCCGCGTAAATTTGCCCCACTAGCGCAAGGCGGTTTTTACGCACGAGCTCGTCCTGGGCATTTATCATTACGTTGTCGAAAAACTCGTCTATCGCAGCTTTTAAACCGAAAAGATTTTTTAGGCGTTCGCTGTATGAGCCGCCGGCTTTTACCGCAGTCTTAAAGGCGTCGTTTAGCTTTTTCTCGCTCTGGTTTTCAAATTTCGACTCATCTACCGCGCCGAAATTTTCATCTTTGATGATGTTTGCCAGGCGCTTAAACGTACTGAAATTTTGCCTAAAGTCCTCTGCTGCACAGATCGCGCCCAGAGCCTCGATCGCCTCGCACTGCGCGAGCACGTCGCCTTTTTTGCTAGCTAGGCAGGCCTTTACGACGGACGGGTTCACGTCAAAAAATGTATAAAGTCTATCGAAAATGAAATTTATGAGTGCCTCGACGTCAAATTTAGCATATCCCTCCGCCGTCTCGCGCAAAAACGCCGCGATGTCAAGGTTTAGATTTTCGTTTTGGATGATCTTTATGACGCCGTTAGCAGCGCGGCGCAGCGCATACGGGTCTTTGTTGCCGCTTGGGATTTTACCCGCGCTAAAGAGCCCGATTAGCGTCTCGAGCTTGATCGCGAGCGCGACGACGGAGCTAAAGATGGTGCTAGGTAGCGCGCTGGCCTCGCCGCTCGGCAAATACTGCTCCTTGATCGCGGTTACGACGTTTTCGTTTTCGCCCTTAGCCGCCGCGTAGTAGCCGCCCATCACGCCCTGTAGCTCGGTAAACTCATACACCATCTGCGTGGTTAGATCAGCCTTGCTCAGCATCACGGCGCGCTCCAGCAGCGCCTCATAGCCCTCTCCCGCACACTCTTTTAGCCTATCGGCGCAGATTTTAGCCAGCCGTTTTGCGACGCCTAGCTCGCGCACGCTTTTATCGTATGTGCTGCCAAGCTCCTTTAGATAGGTGATGTTTTTTAGCTTTTCGGGGCCAAACTCATGCGCCAGGTCGCTGCGCCAGAAAAACATCGCGTCGCTAAGTCTCGCGCGCAGTACCTTTTCGTTGCCTTTCACGATGAGCGCGGGCTCTGGCGAGATGGCGTTACTAACGACTACGAAGCGATTGGCGAGCTTGCCGCCCTCAAAAACAGGAAAATACCTCTGATTTTCCTTCATCGAGGTGATGATGACCTCGCTAGGCACCTCCAAAAATTCCCGCTCAAAGCCGCCTAGCAGCGCGGTCGGATGCTCGGTGATCGCTACGACTTCGTCTAGCAGCGCCTCGTCCACCTCGACGGTTACGCCGTTTTTGGCTTCGATTTGTTTAAATTCGCTCAAAATTTTCTCTCTGCGCGCGTTTTGATCGAGGATTACGCCGATTTTAGGCATCGCGGCAAAATAATCTTTCGCGTTTTTGACGGCAAATTTATCGTAACCGACGCTTCTGTGCATGTAAATCGTATCGCCGCTTTCAACGTCAAATTTGTTAAATTTAACAACCTCGTCTCCTAGCAAGCACAAAAACGAGCGTACCGGACGGATAAACTCAAATTTACCCTCGCCCCAGCGCATAGATTTGCCAAAATTTAAGCCGAGCAAAAACTTCTCGATCATATCGCCCAGAAGCTCGGAGCTAGGCTTGCCCGCGACCGGCTTTTTGTAGTAGAGCACCTCTTTGCCACCGACGGTTTCAAATTTTAGCTCAGACTCCTCGATACCGCATTTTTTAGCAAAACTCAGCGCAGCCGGCGTCCAGACGCCGTCTTTTTGCGCGACTTGCCTGGGCGCACCGATAAACTCGCTAAATCCGTCCTCCTGACGCACCGCAAATTTCGGGTGATAAAACGCGATCCTGCGCGGCGTGTAATAAAACTCGCACTCGCTATCTAGGCCGTTTAGCGCTAGCGTCTCGCGCCATTTCGCCGCGACGTTGCCGCACTCTTTTAAAAACGGGATCGCCGGCAGCTCCTCGACGCCGATCTCCACGATCAGTTCTTTTGTTTCGCTCATTTTTTATCCTTTTTTAAATTTTGTCTTCTTTTGCTTCTCTCAAGCGTCTGCGTGACGAATCCGCGCATCAAAAATATCACGAAAAGCACGAATGCGCCCAGCACCAACGCGTCAATTATCTTCATTTTCTATCCAAATTTGAGGTTCGTTTTTGTGACTCACGACGCGAACGGAGGCGAAAATCGCCTCTTTTTCGTTGCGCGGTTTGCCCTTTGCGCCGTAAATTTTGATATCGCCGTACGGCGTATAGAGCTTGCCGTTTCGCACTTCGCCGCCGATACGACCAAACACATCGCCCGCACGCGCTTGTTTTAGGTTTTTAGCCTCCAACATCTGCCCTTGCGGATCTTGCGTTTCCTCATAAATTTTCACAGCGTAATGCGAGCTGATCTCAAGATTTCCCTTAAACTCGTCTAGGCGGTTTACCGCCACGTCCATGACCTGGCCGGGCTTTGCGTCGTTTTTTGGCTCGTATACGTAGATGCCGCGCTTATCTTGCGCTAGCGTAAAGCCCTTTTTGTCTTTTTGCACGACCGTAGCGCGCTTTAACAAAACGGGCAAATTTGACTTTTTTGATAGCTCGCCGACCCGCGCTTCGGCGATATTTTGCAGCGTATTTTTGGCATTTTTATCAAAATTTAGCCTAAAAACCAGAGCGAAATGATCCGAAATTTGCGCCCCGCTCTGCTCGACCTTAAAGCTGTTTAAAACGTAGTTTTGACCAAGCGCGTCTTTTGAGAGCAGGACATGATCAAGCGCGTTTAGACTCGTATGCGAGTAGCGCTCGTGCTTTGGCAAAAACGCCCAGAGATTGGCTAAATTTTTACTAATCTCAAGATCGCCCAGCAGCTCCTTATCTCCGTAAGGCGTATTAAAATCGCCCAAAATCACGACATTTTGGGTATCCGTTAAAGCTGATTTTAGCGTGATAAAGGCAGTTTTTCGCTGTTTTAAAGGATTTTTCCTAGCGGGGAAATGCAAATTTAAAAGGCTAAATTTTTGCCCCTCCACTTCAAAATCAAGCCTTAAAATGTCTCTTGTTTTTACGTTTGGAACGCTAAAGATCTGCGTTTTTTCAGGCTTTATGCGAGACAGCACGGCTAAGCCTACGGGACCGTTTTTACCTTTTGAAAAGGCAAAATATTTATAGCCGGCATCCCTCATCAGTTCTTTTAAAATCCCCTCGTTTTCGATCTCTTGAAGTGCGATGATATCGGCATTTAGCTCTTTTATCTTTGCGCTTACGGCTTTAAATTTGGCGCTCGCTTTTTTCTCGCTCCACTCTGATTTGCCGACGACGAAATCCTTATACTCGCTGCCGTCGTTTTTAGCGTCAAATAAATTTTGAACGTTAAACGTAGCGATCTTTAGCTCGGCGCCCGCCGCAAAAACGGCGAAAAATAGCGCTGCAAAAAAGAGCGCAAAGAGCCTATTTGCCGCAAATTTCATAGCGCGCTTCCAAAGCCTGACTGGGCGAAATTTTGCCTGATAGCCTCATACGCGATGATACCTGCGCTCGTGGCTAAATTTAAGCTCCTGCCGTGCTCGCCCATCGGGATTTTGATCGCGTTTGCGAAATTTCGTTCCATCAGCTCCATAGGCAGGCCCGTACTTTCGCCGCCAAAAAACAGAAAATCGCCCTTTTTAAACTCCGCTTCAAAATAAAATTTATGAGCCTTCGTCGTTGCATAAAAAAATCTATCCTCGAACTGAGCGTTTGCGTGCAAAAACTCGTCCAAACTCTCCCAAATCACCGGATTTAGCAGCGCCCAATAATCAAGCCCCGCACGCCTAACGGCCTTTTCGCTGATGTCAAAAACGGTCGGTTTTATTATATGTAGCTTAAGGTTTGCATTTACGCACATGCGGCCGATCGAGCCCGTATTTTGTGGGATTTGAGGATGAACGAGGACGATGTTAAACATTTAAATAGCCGCCTTAGCACACATTTTAAAAGGCGCAAAAGCGCTTGCAGGGCCGCGTAAATTTGAGCTTTTTGCAAGACTTGTAAATTTTAAAAAATTATTTTTTAAGTAGTGTTTAAAAATATCGTCGCAATCGCATCGCGACGGCTTTTTTTTATTTTGAAAATTTATAATTGAGTTTTTTTTCACTTTCGCCTCTTTAAAATAGGGCTTGATTTTAGCCAATTTGCGCTTTTAACTAGGTTAATTTTTAAGCGCGGCTTGACTTTTCGTTTAAAAAATTATCTATCGCCAAGTCCTGCCTACGCCTTATTTCGGCACCGATCTGCGCGCCTTTAAAGCCTTGCTTTAAAATCTCGGCCGTGTCGATAGCGGGCTCAAATTTAGCCTCATAAACGCCTAAATTTTTGGCTCTTTTTATGAGGCTGGGCGAGTTTAGCCCGAGCCAGCTTTTTAGCGGTTTATCTAGCGCAATTTTAAGCAGCTCGCCGTCGCTTGGGCGCCGCGAAAAAAACGGCTCTTTAACGCAGGCTTCAAAGCTTTTTGGTAGTCCTAAATCGTAAAAATTTTTAACGCCGAAGTAGCCGTTTAAAAGATACAAAAACTCGCGCTCGTCTTTTTTGCCGTTTTGTTTGGGCAGAAATTTGACCGCGCTTTTGAGTTTTTCGGCAAATTTTTTCGCCTCGGCGCGTCTCAAATTTAATCCGAAAATTTTACCCAGAAGACCTAGTTTATAAAGATACCAAAAGCCGACCTCTTGAAATTTGGCGCCAAAAAGCTTCATCAGCTCGCCGTTTATACGCTCGCTGCTAAGATCTCTGATACTTAGGCGCTTCATCAGCCCCAAACTCGCGCGCGCGATAAGAAAATTTAGCCGTGCGCTAAACTGAACCGCCCGTAGCACCCGCAGGCTATCTTCGGCGAATTTTTCATCGTCGATATGGCGCAAGATACCGCGCCTTAGGTCGCGCTCTCCGCCGTAAAAGTCCAAAAACGATCCGTCAAAGATATTTATCATCATCGCATTTACGGTAAAGTCTCGGCGCAAAGACGCCGCGCGCTCGTCATCGGAGTATGCGACCTCAAATGCCTTGTGCCCCTCGCCCGTTTTGTTTTCGGTTCGCGGTAAAGAAAGGTCGAAATTTTTAAATTTATAAACGAAGTAGTTTTTGCCCACGCCGCAAGCGCCGATTTGCGCCATCAGAGCGTCAAATTTAGCCGGGTCGATACCGTAAATTTCAACGTCAAAGTCGGAGATTTTTTTACCGAGCATCGCGTCGCGAACGCAGCCGCCGACGATATATGCGCGCTTAGTGTGGGGTGCTAGAAAATCTCGCAGCCATTTTAGATTTTTATTTTTGCAAATTTTCGAGCCGATTTTCGACATTTGCCAGCACGAATTCTAAAAATTTAAGCGTGAGCGAGAGTCTGTCTTTTAGATTTTCCTCGCTAGTCGCGTTTAGCCCTTCAAAAAGCACCAAAATGCGCTCTTTTAGGTTTTTTAGAAATATCTCCTCGCCCGTGAAATTTGCAACCTCGACTTCAAAGGATTTTTGCGGGACGGCAGTCGCGGCGACCTCCTCTACGCCGTCAAATTTAGGAGCGACGTTTTGCGAGTTTGCCGCGCTTTCTAAAACAGCTTCAAACTCGCTAGCCTCGTCCACACTTATCTCGCTAACTAAATTTGTAAGACCCGCGGCGTTAGTCAAATTTACGTCGCCGCTTGAGACTGGAGAGCTCGTTAAATTTGACCCGTTTTCAGCCTCGCTAGCGCCCAAGTTTTCCTGTGTGGCGCTCATTCGCTCTAGCTCCATCGCCACCTCGTCTATCGCCATTTTCGCTATTTCTTCTAGTTTCATAGTTTTATCAGCCACCTTTTAAATTCGGTTATTTCTTCGTCGGTTTTCATTTTGACGAAAAAGTCTTTCATCTGCTCGTTTACGCCCGTTTTTTTCCTGCTAAGGCCGCTTAGACGCCTTATCGCGGCGATCGCAGCGGCGTTTGTCGGCTCGCGCTTTAGGATGTTTTTATAAACTATCAGCGCATCGTCTTTTAGCCCCTGAGCCTCGTAGATTAGGGCTTCTGTGATAGTATTTTTCATTTTTTTATTAGCGAGGCGATGATGCCGCCCATCTCGCTCGTAGAGCAAATCTCTTTAGCGCCAAACTCCGCTATATCCTTCGTCCTATATCCTTGCGCGAGCGCGGCTTTTACGGCATTTTCGATAGCTTTTGCAGCCGCATTTTCGCCGAATGAATACCTAAGCATCATCGCAGCGCTTAGTATCGTAGCGACCGGGTTTGCTATGCCCTGCCCCGCGATATCGGGCGCGCTGCCGTGGATAGGCTCGTAGATGCCTACCTTGCCCCCGATGCTGGCGCTTGGCAGGAGCCCTATCGAGCCGCACACCATGCTAGCTTCGTCGCTTAGGATATCGCCGAAGAGATTTTCCGTCAAAATCACGTCAAATTTACTAGGCGCGCGCACTAGCTGCATAGCCGCATTATCGACGTACATAAACTCCAAATTTACCTCCGGATAGTCCTTTGCGACCTCGCTCGTGACCTCGCGCCAGAGCTGACTAGTCTCTAGCACGTTTGCCTTATCGACCATGCAGACGCGTTTTTTGCGCTTCATCGCGGTTTCAAATCCGACCTTTGCGATGCGCTCGATCTCCTCGCTCGTGTAGGTCATAGTGTTGTAGGCGCTGTTTTCTTTTTTCTCGCGCGGCTGACCGAAATATATCCCGCCGGTTAGCTCGCGAACCACGATAAAATCGACGCCCTGAAGGACAGAGGGCTTTAGCGTGCTAGCGTCCACCAGTTCGTCAAATATCATCGCAGGGCGCAAATTCGCATACGCACCAAGCTCTTTTCGTAGCTTCAAAAGCCCGCTTTCAGGGCGTAGATGGCGCGGCAAGCCGTCCCATTTAGGCCCGCCTATGGCCCCGAAAAGCACCGCGTCCGAGTTTAGCGCGCCGCTTAGCGTCTCGCTAGGCAAAGGCTCCCCAAATACGTCGATCGCAGCGCCGCCCATCAGGTAGTAGTTATAGCTAAGCTCGAAACCAAACTCCGCGCTAACCGCGTCCAGCGCCTTTATCGCCTCGTCCACTATCTCAGGGCCTATGCCGTCGCCCTTTATCACTGCGATATTATAAATTTTAGCCATTTTATATCCTTGTTTTCGCGTATTCTATGAGTCCGCCGCTTTTTAAAAGCTCTTGCATAAACGGTGGTATCGGGCTAAATTTATACTCTTTGCCGCTCGTTAAATTTACGACCGCGCCGTTATCCACGTCGATTTTTAGCTCGTCGCCTGCATTTATCTCGTCTGTTTCTTTGATTTCAAGTATCAAAAGCCCTGTGTTAAAGCTGTTTCTATAAAAAATCCTAGCAAAACTTTTAGCTATCACCGCGCCGATGCCTGCGGCCTTAAGCGCCAAAGGAGCGTGCTCGCGCGAGCTGCCGCAACCAAAATTTTCGCCAGCTACGATGACGTCGCCCGCGGAGATTTTTTTGCTAAATTCAGGATCGGCATCCTCCATGATGTGAGTGGCCAAGATTTTTTCGTCCGAGGTGTTGAGATAGCGCGCGGCTATGATGATGTCGGTGTCGATATTGTCGCCGAATTTCCAGACTTTTGCTTGTTTCATGATTCGCCTTAAGATTAAATTTGGGCGATTTTATCCAAAAGAAGCTAAATAAACAATCAAAGCGCGATAGGTAGCGGCCGGTGCGGGTAAATTTGAGGTTAAATTTAAACGGTTCGGCTCGCGGGTCAAATTTTAAATTTTATATAAAGACAGGCGCACCGAGAGGGAAATTTAATAAACCGAGCAAATTTGAGCAGCTATAAAAGCGGAGTTGTCAGAGCGGTGCGGGATCGTGGTTAAATTTGATTTAGAGGTTGGACGAGCTATCGCCTGGATAACTCGTCCGTAGATTTTTGTTTTTACGTTTTGTTACCCGTTAAAACAAAACCACCGCTGCGGTTAGACAGCCCCAAAGCACGGCTCCGATAGCCATAGTTACGTGAGTTACTGCAGAATCTTTCATCTTTTTCTCCTTTATTTTTGGAGAATTATAATGACCTTTTGTGTCCTCAATGTGTCCTTTGTATGACTTTTTAAAATTTCGAGTTAAATTTACGCTTATTTCGTCAAATTTCGCGCCAGTAAGTCAAATTTGCGCGCAATCAGCCAATAAAAAAACCAAATTCGCCCGCCGCAAAAACATAAATTTAATCAAATTTAGCCGCATTTTGCCTCAAATTTTACGCGCGTTTGGGATCATTACGCTCACGGTCGTGCCGCGTCCAGGCTCGCTTTCATAACTTATCTCCCCGCCTAAAAGATGAACGATACGCCGCACGATAGATAGCCCCAGGCCGCTACCTTTGCCCTTGTGCGACTCCTCGCATTGATAAAACTTATCGTAGATTTTTTCTAGCTTTTTAGCCTCTATGCCCGCCCCTTCGTCGCTGATGCGCACTATAAGCCGCCCGCCCTCCTCGCGGCAGCTCACGCCGATATCGGCGGCTGAGTATTTCAGCGCGTTATCCATCAAATTTACCCAAATTTGTGCTAGCATCGAGGCGTTGCTACGTACGCTTACGGCGGCTAGATCTAGATCAAACTCCCGCCCGTCGTACTTTTGCATTAGCATCGCCGCAGCCTTTCGCAGCTGTTCGTCTACGCGCACGTTTTTGTCCAAATTTACGCCCGCCTGGCTATCTAGCCGCGAGAGCAGGAGCATATCCTCGCACAGCCTGCTTAGCGAGTTTGCCTGCTCTTTTATGAGCCCCAGATACTCGTTTCTGCGCGCCTCGTCCGTCTCGTCCTGCGCGATCTCGCTGTAGCCGCTGATGACGCTTAGGGGTGTTTTTAGCTCGTGCGAGACGTTTGAGACGAAGTCCTTTTGCATGTAGTCCATTTTTTCCAGCGCCGCCGCGGTTAAATTTATATTTGCCGCCAGCTCGTCTAGCTCGTGCAGGTACTCGCTATCTGCGCCGCGTTTGCAGTTTTTGCGCGCGACCCTAACGGCAAAGTCGCCTCTAGCGATCTTTCCGGCTGCTAGCCTAAAGCTCTCTACGTACCGCAAAAAATAAGCCGATACCGCGTAAAATATCGCTCCGCCCGCGCCCATCACGATCGCGCAAAAGCTGATAATGCCCCAAAACATGCCCAGCTTCATCTCAAATATCCGCTCGTAAGCCAGGATCGCCGCCGACGCCGCGACGCAAAGCACGCAAAAGACGAAGATAAACATCGCCGCCGTGTAGGTTTTTAGACTGATTAGGTATTTTTTCTTATTTTGCGTAGTATTCATATTTTATTTCCGTTTTTTTGTATAGACCGATCTCTTTTATGTCGCCGTTTTCGTAGTATTTGTCCGCGGGCTTAAATTTGACCGAGGTTTTACGCGTCAAATTTCCCCGCTCGTCCCTGCTTATATCCTTAAACTGCAAGATTTGCCCGATTTTTGCCTCGGAGCCGAAGTAATTTACCGACGTATACTCCTTCTCGTCGCCGTTTGCGGCGTAGTAGTAAACCCATTTTAAGCCCGGGGCTTGCGTGATTTTTTCGTATTCGCCGTTTGGCTTGCGCTCAAAGCTTATCTCTATGCCGTGCCGCGGCTCCAGATTATTTTCTATCCGCGCTAAAACGCCCTTTTCGTCGTAGACGTAGCTATCGTCCGTCACTAGCGTCCCGCCGGAATACACAGCCCGAGCGATCATTTTGCCGTCCTTGCCGTAGGTAATTTTCTCCGTGCGGGGGTAAAATTTATCCTCAACATGCCGTTCTTTAGCCGTTGCGACTAAATTTTCGCCGTCAAATTCGTATTCGTAGAGATAAACGGCGCTATCTTGATATTTTTTGCGTATTAGCCCGTCTTTGCCGTACTCAAACAAAACCGAGCTGTTTGGCACGCCGTTTATATGCTCGGTTTCTTGCAGTATATAGCCGTTTTCGTTAAACTCCGTCCGCTTCACGCGCGTATTTTCTAGCGTGCCGGAGCCGTCCGTAGAGTATTCGTACTCCGTAGCTGTCATGCTTTTGACCTCGCCTTTTAGATCCTTTTTGCTCCAGTCGCTTTCGGGTAAAACGGCCGAGTTTAGATAGTAAACCGCCGATGCCGCCGCGAAAATAGCTTTTAAAATTTTCACTTTATCCCCCCGCCCCTCACTCGTAAATTTCGCCCTTATAGCCGATGCCGCGCACCGTAGCTATCTCAAAATCCGTGCAGTTTTCTATCTTGCGGCGTAGCTTTTTTACGTGCGTATCGACCGCGCGCTCGTCGCTGTCCGTGTCGTAGCCCCAGATTTCTTGCATGATTTCTAGGCGAGTGAAAATTTTACCCGGGTTTGAGAGTAGTAAAAAGAGTAGATAAAACTCCTTTGGCGCGAGCTCTACGGCCTCGCCGCCGATTTTTAAACTAAGAGCCGTATAGTCAAGCTCGGAGTTTTTAAACCTCAGCCGCTTGCCGCTAGCGATCTTGGCTCGGCGCAAAAGCGCGTTTATGCGTAAAATCAACTCCTTTAAATTTAAAGGCTTACTCATATAGTCGTCCGCCCCCGTGACAAATCCCTTCTCCATGCCCTCCATGCCGCTTTTTGCCGTTATCATCAGCACAGGCAGCGACTCGTCTAGCAGCTTGATTTGTTTGGTTAGCTCGTATCCGCTAAGCCCTGGCATCATGATATCGGTGACGACAAGGTCGGCACGCTCGCTCTCTAGTAGCTTTATAGCCTGCTCTCCGTCAAAAGCCGCAAGCGGAGAAAAGCCCTCCTGAGCGAGCTTTAGGCAGATTATTTTATTTAAATTTTCGTCATCCTCGGTGACTAAAATTTTAAACATTTACTTTCCTTAAATTTGCCCCAAATTTAACGGGCAAGGCGATAAATTTTGTCCTATTTTATCAAATTTAACGAGAAATGGGCGGGTAAATTTAGCGAAGCATCATCAAAACGCCGATAGCGCAGATGATAACGGCCGTAAAAATTTCCAAAAGTTGCAGGTGGGTTTGCAAAAATTTCTTTAGTATCGCTCCGCCAAGAGCATAGACGCTAAGCGAGCAAAACTCGATAAAAACGAGCATAACGGTGATAGAAAGTATGCGCGGCAGGCTAAAAGGATCGTTCTCATCCAAAAAAGTCGGCAGCAAAGCCGAGAGGAAAATCCACGCCTTAGGATTTGAGATGCAGACCACGGCGCCGTTTAAAAACATCTGCTTTTTGCTCGGCAGCTGCGAAACCTTCGTGATGCTAAGCTGCCCCTTGCTAAAAAACAGCATAGCGCCCAGATACAGCAGATAAAGCCCCGCGATGACGTTTAAAACCTTAAACGCGAAACTATAATGTGCCAAAACAGCGCCCACTCCCAGCATACAGCAAATACCCACGAAGGCCAGAGACGCCAGCTGCCCCGACATCATCGGCAGCGCGCGCAAGTAGCCTAGGCTCATGCCGATACTCATCGCGTAGGTCATGTTGATACCGGGCATCAGGCTAATCGGAAAAAATGTAACGATAAAAAGCAGGTAGTTCATAAAGGGCCTTAAATTTTGAAGAAATAGTAAATCAAATTTGATAAATTTAAAATAAAAACGGCGCGCGGGCGGCGGAAATTTAGCAAAATTTACTTCAGTAGTCGTTTTTGTTTTTGGATCGAGGCGGAAATTTGATTTGTTATGCGCGGGTACGTAAATTTAGCGGATTTGGCCGCGGCTTTTGTTTGCATTTTTTAGAACGGCGGAATGCAAATTTAGCAAATAGCCTCGTAAATTTAAATCCGCAAATTTGACTTTATCTGTGCGGGCTTAAATTTGTCCCGCAAAACGGCTCCAAGGCTAACCGACAGTTTAGCGGGTTTTGCCGCAAAATTTACGCTATTACGATTAGCGTGCCAAGCCCCTTGTCGGCGGCATTTTGATAAAAGTTCAAAAGCCCGTTAAAACGCTCTTTTAGCTCGGCTTTGATATCTTTAAATTCGCTCTCGTACTCCCATATCTTGGGGTATGTGCCAGCCTCGCCGAAGCCCGTAAAATTTACGTTTGCCAAAAGCGCGCCAATGTCGGTACTCTGCATCGCTTTAGCTACGGCTTTTACGTCGTCTGCGTCCACGTAAGATAAAGCCTCGCTCCCCTCCTCGCCCACCGTGCCGCGTCCAAATATCGCCCAACTAAGCGGGTTTGGCGTCGCGAAAATCTCGCCTTCGCTCATCGCCTCAAACATATTTTTGCCAGTTAGAGTTTTGTGCATCGCGTCCCACATTTTATCCAGGTCGTATTCGCCCAGTGCCTCGCCGTCGCCGTCGTTTTTGATCGCCTCTATAACGTCTTGCGCATAGGCGTGGTAGTGCGCGCTCATTCCCATCTTTTGCTCCTTAAAAAATCTCAAATTTAACGCAAATTTGCCGCTAACGACAGCCTAAAAAGTCATCAACGGCGGATCGCAAATTTAGCAAATACGCCGCGATAGCAAACAAAGCGAAAGTATCGCGACTAAGCGAGGTGGATTTTGCTTTGCGAATAAGATGGCAAGTTGCCCGCTTTGAACAACCTTGCCTCAATATAAAATAAGGCGGATATATCGTGAGGTGATTTTAAATGTTGCGCATAATTTTTCGATTGAGACTAGCCGTGTAGGCTGTCGATTGAGAAAAATTAAAGCTCATTTAAAAGCGCTCACGAGATATCTGCTCAAACTCAAATTTTAGTGAGTTAAAAATAGCTCCTGGATCTTTGCCTTATCGGTTGTTTGCGTAAGCGCAAGCATCAAAAGCACTCTAGCTTTTTGCGCGTTTAGGTTGTCGCTAGCCAAAAAGCCGTATTTGCCGTCGTCTACCTCGCCGTTTAGCGTGGTCTCGCCGCTACCTACGCGGGAGTCGCGCACGACTACTACGCCGGCTTTAACCGCTTCGCCTAGAGCCTCGAGCGCGCTTGGGAATGGATTTCCGTTACCCATGCCTGCATTTATGATGCCTTTAGCTCCGTTTTTGACGGCTAAATTTACAAAGTCCGGGTTGTCGTTTGAGTGGCTGTAGATGATATCTACTCTTGGAAGCTCTTTGATCTTTGTGATGTCAAATGCTGAATTTACGGTGTGTTTGCGTGTAGGATTCATGTAAAATTTGACGTTGCCGTAAAACACGGTACCGATCTTGCCGCTGTTTGGAGATTTAAATGTATCGACAGCGGTAGTGTTGGTTTTAGTCACCTCTCTAGCCGCGTGGATCTCGTCGTTCATCACTACCATTACGCCCTTGCCTGCCGCTTCTTTATTCATCGCGACGTTTACGGCGTTAAAGATATTTAGGGGGCCGTCCGCGCTTAGCGAGCCGCTGTTTCTCATAGCGCCCACCATAACGATAGGTTTATCGCTTTTTACGACTAAATTTAGAAAATACGCAGTCTCCTCCATGGTGTCGGTTCCGTGCGTGATGACGACGCCGTCGGCCTTGCCACTAGTTAGCAGCTCGTTTACTCTGTTTGCTAGC
Organism: uncultured Campylobacter sp.; assembly: GCA_963515555.1. Taxonomy (GTDB): domain Bacteria; phylum Campylobacterota; class Campylobacteria; order Campylobacterales; family Campylobacteraceae; genus Campylobacter_A. The sequence goes on from CAUPXB010000008.1 coordinate 68,178, forward strand.
TTAAACCAAACTTCGTTGTTCATCTCTTGAGAGCCGATGTTTGAGATCTGCTCGCCTTTGATGGTTGCTATCTTGTTGATATCGGGTACCGCGGCGATCAGTTTATCGACCGTAACGGTTCCAGACGTATAGCTCGTATCAAGAGCACCTGAGCCGCTGCCGGCTATCGTGCCGCCAGTTGCCAAAATGTAAATAGTAGGCTTCGCAAAAGCCAAAGTCGCTCCTAAAAGCATGAAAATCACCGCCTTTACTGCAAAACGCATGTTTGCTCCTTGTATTGAGATGTTACGAGGATTTTAGCGTTTATTGCTTAAATTTATTATTAACTATTAATTTTTATTTTCAGTTAAATAATCCTAATAAGCGTCATATATATCGCCATCGAAGCCGCGATACTAAGCAAGGTATTTTTAAATTTCAGATGAATCAAAACCGCGGTAAAAACGGCTGCTACTTCGTTTAGTCCGTATGGATAAACGTCAAATTTGACGTCCTTTAGCCCGTAGCACACCAAGATAACCATTATCATCAGCCCCATGTGTCGCTCCACGGCGCTAAGCCACGGACGAGGCTTATAGTTTTTGATGACGTAAAACGGCGCGGCACGCGTCAAAAAGGTCGCAAACGCACTTAGCAAAACGGCGGCGAATATCGCCCACTCGCTAGAACTCACGCTTATCAAAGCTTATCCTTAAAAACTAAAATAAAAATAAAGCAAAGCGCCATCGAGCCTACCAGCATCGCTTTAGCGGGCATCAGCGCTACGCCGGCGACTCCGAAAAAGCACGCCGCGCCTAGCACCTTATAGTTTTTATCGTTTTTAAACATCTCCATCACGATCACGATAAAAAGCGCCGTCAAGCTAAACTCAAGCCCGCTCGTATCGACCTTTATCAGCCCGCCGGCTAGGCATCCGACCGCCGTTCCCGCCGCCCAGTAGAGCCACGAGATCAAATTTAAACGCGTAAAAACATAACTGCGCTCCGCTGCGTCCGTGATCTTAAGCGCCTTAAATATCGCAAAGGTTTCGTCCGTAAGAGTCGCGATATTAAAAAGGCGGTATTTTAGGTCTTTGTACTCTTTTAAAAGCGCCAGCCCGTAAAAAGTATGGCGTAAATTTACCAGATACGAGACGATAAAAACCTCAACTAGCCCCGTACCCGCGCTAAAAAGCGAGAGCATCATAAACTGCGCTGCGCCGCCGTATGCTAGCGTGCTAAGAGCGATGGCGATAAATGCGCTAACGCCCATGCTTTTAGCCAGTATCCCAAAGGCGACGCCGAGGGGGAAATAGCCCATAAATATCGGAACGCTAAGCTTAAAAACGTAACTAAAATGCAAAAATTTTCCTTAATAAAAGCGCGATAATATCTAAAATTTTAAAAAATTCGGATAAAGGAGGGAGATTTGAGTAAATTTTGAGCCGATGGCGCGCTGGGCAAATTTAACCAAACCAAATTTAGCGTTTAATATAAAAATTATCCAGATTTTAATAATAAATCTTATAAAATGGCGCTAATCTTTTTATAGGAGCAAAAGCATGAAAAAAATAGTCATAGCGGTAGCATGCGCGGCGGTTTTGTTTGGAGCGGGCGATGACGCAAAAAGGCTGCAAGACGCTTGCGACGGTGGAGATACAAGAAGCTGCTACAATCTTGGCTTTTCGTACGCAAGCGGTGAAGGCATAAAACAAGACTATAAAAAGGCTAGCGAGCTATACTCTAAAGCTTGAGAGGCTGGAGAAGCTCTAGGCTGCGGCAATCTCGGGCTTTTATACGAAAAAGGTCAAGGCGTAAAAAAAGACTACAAAAAAGCTAACGAACTATTTTTGAAAGCTTGCGAGGCGAACTATGCAAGAAGCTGCTACAATCTGGGCGTTTCGTACGCAAACGGGCAAGACGGCGTGGAGCTAGACTATAAAAAAGCTAGCGAGCTATACGCTAAAGCTTGCGATATGGGCTTAAAACAAGGTTGCGATAATTACAAAATCCTAAGCAAATAAAGAGCCATTACAAAACGGCTAAAATTTAACTCAAATTTGGCCGTTTTAATAAATTAAATTTAAAAAGCCGCCCACTCCGTCAAATTTGCAAAACAAATCTCGGATTAGGCGGCTCAAATTTAGCCTATTTTAGGCTATCTCTTTAGGCTATTTACGATAGAGAGCATATCGTCGCTCGTCGTGATAGCCTTTGAGTTGGCTTCGTATGCGCGCTGACCAGTGATGAGGTCGGTCATCTCTTCTACCAGCTGGACGTTACTCATCTCGACAAATCCCTGTCTGATCGTACCCAGACCGTCAAGACCTGCCGTGCCGACCACGACCTCGCCGCTAGAACCCGTAGGCAGATAGAGGTTGTCGCCCATAGAGTGCAGGCCTGCCGGGTTGATAAAATTTGCTAGCTCGATGCGACCTACCTGCGTCATCTCAGTGTTGCCAGGTTGCAGCACGGAGACGGTGCCGTCGGTGCCGACTGAAACCTGCGTGGCGTCGGCAGGGATAGTCATCTGAGGCTGAAGCACGTAGCCGTCGGAGTTTACGATCGTACCTTCGCTATCTAGCTTAAAGGCACCGTTTCTAGTGTACGCCGTCGTACCGTCTGGAAGCTGAACCTGGAAAAAGCCGTTACCCGCGATAACCATATCGAGATTGTTGCTCGTTTCTTTAAAATAACCTTGCGAAAATATCTTCGTTATCGCCGTCGGACGCGCGCCCAGACCCACCTCGATACCCGTCGGGCTTTTCGTCGTGGCACTAGTTGCCGTGCCTGCATACTCCATGACCTGATACATCAGATCGGCAAACTCGGCGCGGTTTTTCTTATAGCCGATAGTGTTTACGTTTGCGATATTGTGCGACGTAACGTCGATCTGGGTTTGTTGGGCGATCATGCCGGTGGCGGCAGAATAAATAGACCTCATCATTTTTCGTGTTTTCCTTTCTTAGCGCGTTGTATCTTGAGCGTATACTTCGTTGATTTTTTCCTCGGCTTTGGTTACGTATCGCATATACGCGCCCTCGCCTCGCAAAAAACCGCCTAGTCTCCATCTCAAGCTACTGCCGCTTATCTTTATGTATCTAATAAGCAGCTCATCGCTTTTTACCATTGCAAAATATATTCCAAATTTGCAGTCTTAAATTTTACGCTTTTGCATAAAACCGTCGCCGACTGTTTTTATGTCGGGCAAGCGGCTAAATTTTACAAATTTGACGCGATTTCTCGCATTTCTTAACTAATTAGCAAAAGGCGTTCCAAATTTGTAAATTTGGGAAAATTTTAAAATATTTTGGCGGAAGTATTTTTAATTTATATTAGCAGCAGGGGTTTTAATGCATAGCAATTTATGTTTATTAAAATTTAAAAACCTTAGCGGAAATATCTTTGAGCGGATTTGCGAGTCGTGCAAATTTTTACGAGCAAGACTAGGCACGTAGCCTGTCGCCGCGAGTAAAAATTAAATCTCTCGCAAATACGTCAAAGAGATAACGCTAAATTTAGACTTTCGTATTAGCAAGCTTACTTATAGCTTCCTGATTTAGATCATCCATATGCGACGTCATCACCTTTTGATACATCTCGACAAAGCGTTGTGTTTCGATCAGTCCAACCATCTCGGTCACGGCGTTTACGTTGGAGATTTGAGTGTATTTCCACGCGACCGCGTCTATCTCGCCACCCACGTCCTCAAGCTCCTTTAAATTCGGCAAAACATAGAGATTATCGCCCTCTTTTGTTAGATTTCGTATCTCTTTTGGCTGCGCGATATAAAGCCTAGCTAGCGGCTCCTCGTTTGAGTAGAGATTGCCGTTTTTATCAGCGGAAAAGCGCTCGCCCTGCGGGATTTGGATGCCTTGAAAATTATTCGTAAAATAATCGCTCGGCAGCACTTTATAGCCCTCTTTTGTTACCAAAAATCCGTCCTCGTCGAGATTAAACGAGCCGTTTTTGGTTAGGCGCACGTCGCCGGGCTTTACCTCGACTAGGAAAAACAGATCCTCGCGCTTCATCGCAAAGTCAAGGTCGTTGTTTGAAAATTTAAGCCCGCCCTGGCTAAAATCCACGTATTGCTCCGAGATTTGCGGCACTCTATCGATAGTTCTGTTTAGAAATTTCGCCGCGTCTTTGGTGTGATTTTCTATCGGTAACTCGTCGCGGTACTCTTTAAAAATTCTCTCAAAATCCCCCACTACGACGTCGTCGCGTTTAAAGCCGATCGTGTTTATGTTGGCAAGGTTGTTTGCGATGACGTCCAGGCGGTTAAACTGCGTCACCATGGCGCCGGTTGCTTGGTAGTAGCCGTTGTTCATTTATTTTTCCTTATCTTACGCGTCGTATCTTAAACGCATATTTCGTTGGTTTTTTGCTCAGCTTCGGTTACGTATCATATATATGCGCCCTCGCCTCGCAAAAACCCGCCTCGTCTGCGTCTCAAGCTACTTCCGCTCGCTTTATCGGGTATTTAATAGCAACTTCTGTTCCAACTTAAATTTAATAAATTTTTCAGCAAATTTATCCAACCTTAAAGCGCCCGAATATTCGTATTTTTATTAATATTTAAAGAAATTTGGGTATAATCCTCGTTTTCTACAAAAAGAAGGAATCCCGAATGAGTACTGCAAAAAAAGAGGCATTGTCGCTCATAGAAGAGCTTTTCAAAGAAAATGCCAAAGGCTATATCACTTACGAAAAACTTGTTAAATTTCTAGACAAAGCGCCGACGGCAGCGATAGCAAAAAAACTAGAATCGCTGGCAAAAGAAAATAAAGTCCAGCTCATAACCTCGGCTGAAATCGCAAAAATGCGCAACATCGAAGATGCTAAAAAGCGCCGCGAGGAGCTAGCAAAACTAGCCGACGACAATCTGGAAGAAGAATTTGACCTCGCCAGTGAAACCGATCTGCTCGAGTGGTCGCGCTCGGATAGCCCTGTGCGTATGTACCTACGCGAAATGGGTCAAATCGCACTACTAACCAAAGAAGAAGAAGTAGAAATCAGCAAAAAAATCGAGCTTGGCGAAGATATCATCATCGACGCATTTTGCTCGGTGCCATACCTTATCGATTTTATTCTTGACTACAAAGAGCCGCTTATAAACCGCGAACGCCGCGTAAAAGAGCTTTTTAGAAGCTTTGACGACGAAGGCGAGGAAGGTAGCGAAGAGGTCGAAGAAGAGGAAGAAAACGAAGATGTCGAGGATGATGTCGAGGAAGGCGAAGAGAAAGAAGCCAAGCCAAAAAAACACAATAAAAAAGACGACAAACGAGCCGAAAAAGTAATCGAGAGTTTTAAAGCGCTCGAAAAGGCCAAAAAAGAGTGGCTAAAAACTGCAAATAAACAAAATGAAGTAGAGACTGAGGATGAGTTTTTAGCAAAGATAACGCTTGCGTTTAAAAAGAAAATTTTAAAAGACAAGCTAATGGATCTAGGGCCTACCAGCAAGCTCATAACCGAGATCGTAAAGTCGATGGAAACGGCGCTAAAGAGCGATGATGAATTTGACAGAGAGCTAAAAAGACTCGAGTATAAGCTACCTATGTTTAGCGACGAGCTAAAGAAAAATCACAAGTCGATCCTAAAAGATATCATCAAGCTCAGCAAAGAAGATATAATCGCGCGAGTGCCCGAGGCTACGATGGTATCAACCTACGTGGAGATCAAAAAGCTATTTGCGACCAAGGAAGCGAGCAAGAGCGGATTTAACCTCGATCCGATACTTTTAAAGGAAATTTTAGAGCAGATCAAACGCGGCAAAAAGATATCCGACGAAGCAAAAGCCAGGATGGCAAAATCAAATTTACGCCTAGTCGTGAGCATCGCCAAGCGCTACACGAACCGCGGTTTACCGTTTTTAGACCTCATCCAAGAGGGCAATATAGGGCTCATGAAAGCGGTCGATAAATTTGAATATAAAAAAGGGTATAAATTTTCTACCTATGCGACGTGGTGGATACGTCAGGCTATCAGCCGCGCCATCGCCGATCAAGCTCGCACGATACGTATCCCTATCCATATGATAGAAACGATAAACCGTATCAATAAAATCAACCGAAAATACCTACAAGAAGAAGGCAAAGAGCCGGATATAAACGTAATCGCAGCCGAGGTCGGACTAAGCGCGGACAAGATAAAACAAGTCATCAAAATCACAAAAGAGCCTATCAGTCTAGAAGCCCCTATCGGCAACGAAGACGACGGTAAATTTGGAGACTTCGTCGAGGATAGAAGCTCTCTAAGCCCTATGGATCACATCCTAAAAAACGATCTCAAAGAGCAGATCGACGAGGTCCTAGATCAGCTAAACGAGCGCGAAAAGGCCGTCATCAGGATGAGATTTGGCTTGCTCGACGACGAGAGCGACCGCACGTTAGAAGAGATAGGCAAGGAGCTAAACGTAACTCGCGAGCGCGTCCGCCAGATCGAAAGCTCTGCGATCAAAAAGCTAAAACACCCAAAAGTCGGTAGAAAACTCAAAAACTACATCGAGGGCTAAATTTAGCCCTCCCTTTTATAGCCGATCGGCAAATAAAATCAACTACCAAATTTAAAGAAAATCCAAAGGCGCAAAGATGGATCAGCAACCTCTGACCGAGATAAAATTCCGCGGCATAGCTTCTAATGTTTTACTAATCGGCGGCTATATGTCTATTTGATTTTGTGCGAATTTTGCATCCGTGTCTCGCTGGCTGGTTTCTTGACTGCCGTATTTTTTATTTGCCTTACTTTTCTTGCATCGATGATTTTTAGGCTTCTTGCCGCTAGAGAAGTCTCCAAACTCTCCGCAAGCAAACTTTTTACCAAAACCTTCTCCGCGTTAGTCACGGCGGCGCTACTATCGATTTTATGGCTATCTATGGCATTGTATTCGGTAAGTCAAGTCGGATTTGGTGCGATAGAGTATGCCGCGGCACAGATTTGAGGCTCTTTTGTTGACAATGCTTATGCCATAATCGGAGCAGTCGCAAATAATTTTTTAAATACGCAAGGCACGCCTTTACGATATTTCTTACTATAGACTCTATTCTAACTATCTACTTTTGGTTTATGCTTGGCACGTCGTATTACCTACTCGGCAAATATATGCAAAGTAAATTTTTCTACTTCTGCGCCGGCTTAGCCTTTATACGCACAGCGCTTCAGCTTATCGATATTTCGCCACTTAAAGGTTCAGTAACTCCATATGCACTGCTTACGATAGCGATCTTGATCCAACTTTGCGAACTAGCGACTTGGACTAAAATCAAAAACATCGCTCTTGCGTAGTCTTAAAATTTATAAATTTCAAATTTCATCGCAGCTACCACGCTTGCCGTTTCGCTAAATTTATCAAAAACTACACCAATGCCGCCCCTCAAATTTACCCGCAAAACAAAACCTGCAAATTTATAATAAATTCATCACCGTTTTTGTAATATACTACTATTTATTTATGGGTTAAAAATACCAATTTTAAGCCAATAAATAAATATAATTTAAAAACTTAAAGAAAAAACATGAGTAAGCCTCACTCTTTCGCGCTAGCTCTTGCGCTGTATGCGAGTTCGCTTTTTGCAGACCGCGTTATAACCAATCAACTAGGTCGCGATGTCACGCTACCGGATGAGGTTAAGCGCATAGTCGTGCTTCAGCACCAAAGCCTAAACGCGCTCAACGAGCTAAACGCGCTGGATAAGGTTGCCCTCGTGCAGGAGTCGTGGGAGAAGTCGCTCGGCAAAAACTACATCCGCCTAGCGCCGAGCCTAAAGGACATGCCGACGCCGGGCGATCTAAAGGTCATCAACTACGAGGCGGTGCTTAAGCTAAAGCCCGACGTCGTGATCGTCACGAACTACATCCCGCAAGAATACATCGACAAAATGACGGAGCTCAAAATCCCCGTCGTCGCCGTTAGCTTTCAGCGTAGCGACGCCGCCGATAAAGGTAAGCTAAATCCGACCTTCAAAGACGACGAGGCCGCCTACACCGAGGGCTTTTACGACGGGATCGAGTTACTCGGCAAGGTCGCAAACCGCGAGAAGGAAGCCGCCGAGCTAATAAGCTTCGTAAAAACCTCGCAAGAGCAGCTAAAGGCTAAATTTAGCGACTTTATCATGGATAAAAGGCCTAAAATTTATATGGCAAACCCAGACCTCACGACCTACGGCAGCGGTAAATACACGGGCATAATGTTTATGCGAGCGGGAGCGCAAAATGTCGCAGCAGAGAGCATTAAGGGCTACAAGCAGGTATCTGCAGAGCAAGTTTTGGCGTGGGCGCCGCAGATGATCTTCGTGCAGGATCGCTACCCTCAGGTGCCCGCCGAGCTCAAATCCAACCCGCAGCTTGCAAATTTAAGCGCCGTTAAAGAGGATAAAATTTACATGATGCCCGAATACGCCAAAGCGTGGGGCTATCCGACTGCCGAAGCCATGGCGCTTGGCGAGTGGTGGCTAGCGATGAAGCTCTATCCGACGCACTTTGACGAGGCGGAGTTTAACAAAAAAGTGGAGGAATTTTATCAAAAATTCTACCGCACGAGCTATAAATGAAATTTTCCGCCCTACTGCTGCTCTGGATCCTGCAATTTGCGGTATCGCTGGGCATCGGTCAGTATCCCGTGAGCCTAGAGGAGACGGGTAAAATTTTACTCGGCTCCTCCGCCGATGAAACGGCAAAAAGCGTCGTGCTAGATATCCGCATCCCGCGCGCCATACTTTCGAGCCTTTGCGGCGGGATACTGGCGCTTAGCGGCCTCGCGCTTCAGGCGGTGTTTAAAAACCAGCTCGTAGGCCCGCACATCGTGGGCGTGAGCACCGCGGCGGCATTTGGCGGTGCGCTTTGCATATTGCTAGGCTTTGGCTCCTACTTTATCGTGGGCTTTGCCTTCTTCTTCGGGCTCGCAGCGCTTTTTATGCTCTATTTTATCGCCAAATTTGTCTCGCGCAGCGACATCTTTTCGCTCATACTAGCAGGCATCGTCATAAACGGCGTTTTTGCCGCGCTAACGAGCCTCGTGCAATATCTAGCCGACAACGAAGACGTGCTACCAAACATCATCTACTGGCTGCTTGGCAGCTTCGTGCGCGCAGACTACGACAAGCTCGTCATGCTCGCCGCCGTTTCGGCGCCCTGCGTCGCGGCGCTCTTCGCGATGCGGTGGAGATTTAACTTACTTAGCCTCGAAGACGGCGATCTAAAGGTGCTCGGCGTAAACATCGTGCGGCTGCGCTCGGTCATCCTCATCATCTGCACCCTGCTAGTCGCCGCGCAGGTCAGCGTCAGCGGAAACATCGGCTGGATCGGCCTAGTGGTGCCGCACGTTGCTAGGATGATATTTGGCAGCGACCACTTGCGCTCTATGCCCGCTTGCTTCGTCGCAGGAGCCGTTTTTATGCTCGCCATCGACGACGTATCGCGCTCGATAAGCTCTAGCGAAGTGCCGCTTAGCATCATCTCCGCGCTCATCGGCAGCCCGATATTCGCCATCCTCCTAAAAAGGAGCGCCGATGCGAACAGAAGGTAGTTTGCTCTCGATCAAAGACACAGGATTTTTCTACGAAGAGGGCAAATTTCTTTTTAGAAATTTGAGCTTTGAGATTGAGCGGGGTCAAATTTTAGCGATTTTAGGACTTAACGGCCAGGGCAAAAGCACGCTGATGTCGTGCATGATGGGCATTTTAGGCCTCAGAGAGGGGCAGCTTTGCACTCAGGCGAAATTTGGCTTTTTGCCGCAAAGCTTTAGCGTGGCGTTTGATTACAGCGTGCAAGACATCGTGGCGATGGGGCGCGTGCGCGATATTTCGCTATTTTCAAAGCCGAGCAAACGCGACGTGCAGATCTGCCTGGACGCGCTTGAGAGCCTTGAAATTTCGCATCTGAAAAACAAGCGCTTTAACTCGCTTTTAGGCGGTCAGAAGCAGCTCGTGCTCTTTGCTAGAGCGATCGCGAGCAAGAGCGAAATTTTATTTTTGGACGAGCCTGCCAGCGCGCTTGATATCAAAAACCAAGACCGCGTGCTAAGCCTCATCGTAAATTTAAAGCAAAAAAGTAGCGCCAGCATCGTTTTTACCACGCATCAGCCAAACCACGCCCTTGCGGCCGCCGATCGCACGCTCATTTTAAAAGACGATCTTAGCTACGTTTACGGGCTTAGCGCCGAGGTTTTAAATGAGGAAAATTTAAACGCGCTTTACCGCGTGCGGATGAAAACAGCGAAATTTGACGTTGCGGGCGAGCAAATCCCCAGCATCACGCAAATTTTTAGCGCACAGGTGAGATAAATGCCCGCGCTCTTTTGGTTTTAAATTTAACCACTGACGATAGATACTACGACAAATTTACAAAAACTACGATTACCCAAAATTTGACACTAAATTTTGGGTAACCAAATTTACCGCAAATTTAACTCCAAACATTGTCTGATTTTAAATTTAAGCCGCCAAACCTCGTAAATTCGTCCTAAATTTAAGCTCAAATTTCTTGCTAAAAAGTTAAAATAATAATTTAACAATAAGCAAATTTAACCACAAAAATCAGCCGAATTCGACTCAAACAAATCAAAAATTTAAAAGGGAAAATTTGAAAATTTTAAACTCGGTTTCAAGCGCCTTTTCAAAAATGGCCGCAACGCCCGCAGGGGCCAGAAGGCTCGGTATTTGGGCTTCTGCGCTAACGGTGATATCTATTATTCTTTTCGGTAGGACGGAAATCTCCTTTTTGCATTCTTACTTTGATATTAGAGTCCTTAAAGTGATCTGCGAGATAGCCTCGCTAGCCCCGATATACGCGGCTTTCAGATGTATTACTTTGTATGCGGGCGGCGTCAAAATATGTGAACGTTTTACGCTATTTGCCGCGACTTACGGCATCATTTTGCTTTTAAACTTCTTTGCGCTCTTTATAGTGACGATATTTGCGGATGATTTTGATGCAAGAGTCGGCAAATTTACAGAGTTTTTATTTTCTCTGGTTTTATTGATATCTAGTTTCACGAGCTGGACGCTTTGCATTCCCGCCATATTTCTAATTTTAGCTATGTTTAAATTTACAAAGGTAGCGAATAATCTATTTTGGGGATACTGCACCATATTTGCCCTCCAAGCAGCAATATTGATACTTGAAAGGTTTGATTTTAAAGACTATAAAGATGTGTTGGATTATTACTATGTTTTATATTGGGACAATTTTAAATGCATCGGTTATGCGTTTTTAGCGGCCGCTTTTTATAAACTTGGTGATATTAGCTCGCAAGAGTTAGCGCAAGAAAGCGTCGATCGCGTCAAATTTTATGACCCAGCTCGCATCAAATTTTACGGTATCGTCTCAAGCGCGCTTTGGCTTGCGGTTTCTATTTTAACCGTAGCTTTAAACTCCGCTTCAAGCATTATGGATAGCCTTGCGACAGCGTTTTTGGTGCTGCTAGTTTGCATCCAGATTGCCTCTTTCGTCTGCGGCTGGATCGCGATCAAAGGCATAGGAGCGATCTTTGAAAGCAATGTTTTTAAATTTTCTTTGGCTTTTTTAGCGTGCGTCGTTATCTTGATTTTGATGGCGTTTTACGCTAGATTGCCCGAAGTCAACGTAGATAGAGCTTTAGCCGTAAAATTCGGCATTTGCGCGCTTGCGGCGTTTATTTTTTGGATCGTCATAAACGTTAAATTAAGCCGTTTGGGTAAAAATTTATATTTTATACTTTACGTCGTAGCGCAAATCATTTGCGTGCTTACACTAGCGGCCTTTAACGCGCTGATGATGTTTAGCTTCGAGTTTGCGTTCATCGCCCACAGATACAGCTTCGCTGCGTCGCTGATTTTATACTTTGCGCCGATTTTCATATATCTGCTCGCTTGGATTAAATTTAAGCTGCCTTTAAAGCCTCAATTGGACCAAATTTAATAAAAATTTTAAGTTTGTTTGTGTAAAATTTTTATTAAATTAATAAAAGGCAAAATGTGCAAGAAAACTTCATAAGGCGCATAAGTACGGCAAGAGCGCTTGGTATGGCGTCCGGGATTTTGGTTATTTTAAATTTGCTCTCGCAAGAGATGGTTTTACCTAAAAGCCTCTTTGATATCGCAACGAGCGCGCGCGTAGCGATGTTGTTCGTCTCCGTCATCTGCCTTTACGGCGCGATATCAAAGGTAAACAAACTTGCAGGCGGAGGCGTGTTTAAGCTTTACCGCATTTTTATCGCCGTCTGTAGCGCGATGATTTTGCTAAGCTTTAGCGCAAACTACGCTCCCGCTAGCACCCACAAGGTCCTATTTTTTGTGATTTGCACCACGGCGGTGCTTGCGTTTTTGCTTTGGATAAAGATAAATTTTAAACTCGGCGCCGTAACGCAAAACGCCCTATTTTCAGGCTACGCGGTGCTTTGCGCGATCGGCACTTTTATCGCTGCGGCGCTAAAGCTTTTACTCACCAAAGCCCTGCGCGACCCCTACCCCATCGAGCTTGCGGTGCTTGGCATCTACCTAGCGCTAGGGTTTATCTACGTACTTGCTTGGTCGAGGGTCGATTACGTCGAAAATCGCAATCAAGACTAAGCCAAATTCGTCAAATTTGCGTTTCAAGCAAATTTAGACGATAAAAAATTCGCGCGACTATACTAACGTCCAAATTTAAGCCAGGTCAAATTTAAATTTATCGCAAATCTGTAAATTTGAGCTAACTACGGCTTTAAATTTAACCCCGTAAAAGTCCAAATTTAACTCGTAAAATGCGCCTAAAAATTTCGCTTCCATCACGTCTGCTTCGTATTTTTCGCCGCTTATGACAAGCTCTGGGCGAAACATAAAGTTTCTTTGCTCCAGCCACGTTCTAAATTCGGCCGGTAAATTCTGAGCATCCCGCTCGTCAATCAAATTCATATCGCCCAAAAAGCAGGCGATTTCGTAAGATGCAGGCTGAAAATATAGCTCCCTGGGCGTGCCAAAAGCCAAAACCTTGCCGCCTTTTATCAGCGCGATTTTATCGCTTAGCAAAAAGGCATCTTCCTTGTCGTGCGTCACCATGACTGCGCTGATGCCGTTTGCCTTTATCATCTGTTTTAGCTCGCCTCTTAGCGCGCTTTTTAGGTTGCGATCGAGGTTTGCGAAGGGCTCGTCGAGCAAAAGCAGCTTTTCGCGGTTTGCTACAGCTCTGGCAAAGGCCGTCTTCTGCGCTTGACCGCCCGAAATTTGATCTGGAGTTTTGTCTTTTAGCTCGGAGATTTTAAATTTTTCCAGCAGTTGCGCGCTCCTTGCGGTTCGCTCGGCGCTAGGCAGCTGCCACAGCGCAAATTCTACGTTTTTGCAAACGCTTAAATGCGGAAAAAGCGCGTAGCTCTGAAACATCATCGCTGTACCGCAGCCCTCTTTGACGCAAATTTGCCCTCCACTTGGCGTCTCAAGTCCCGCGATAATGCGCAAAAGCGTGCTTTTACCGCAGCCGCTATCGCCTAAAATGCTTAAAATTTCGCCCTCGTTAAGGCTAAAATTTACGTCTTTTAAAACCTCTAAATTTCCGAATTTCTTGTTTAAATTTACGATTTTTAAAATTTCAACCATATTTTTATCTTTCTTGTTTTTTTCTGGAGATTATCTCGAGCCAAAGGACGGCGACTAGCGACATTAAAACAATGAGAAACGACGGTAGAGCCGCAGCATAAAGCCTCTCGTCGGCGGCGTAAAAAAAAGCCCTGATACTAAGCGTCTCAAAGCCTAAAGGCCGCAAAATGAGGCTAAGCGGCAGCTCCTTAATGATGTCGATAAAAACGACGATGAGCGAGAGAAAGAAAAAGTGGCGAAGCAGCGGAAAATGCACTTTGAAAAACAAATTTAACCGCGAGCCGTTTAGCAAAAGCGCGGCGTCGTCGATGTTTGCCGGGATTTTGGCGTATCCGCTCTCGACGGCATATATCGAGGTCGCCAAAAACCTCACGACATATCCAAAAATCAGCACCACAAAGCTGGACGAAAGTAGATGCGTGCCGAAATTTCGGTCAATATAACCAAAAACTATCATCACGCAAAGCCCGATACTAGCGCCAGGCAGCGCGTATCCTAGTGAGACTGATTTTAGCAAAAAGGCGTTTAGCGCTTTGTTTTTTATAAGTCTCGTCGCAAAAACGAGAAAAAAGCTTACCGCCGTGATGAGTATCGCCGCTCCTGCAGCCATCAGCAGCGAATTTGCCGCCATCTGCACGAACTCGAATTTAAAGTTATCTAGCTCGTGAATACTCCAATACAAAAGCCAGGCAAAAGGAAATACAAATGCCAGACAAAACACGCTCGCACACCACAAAAACGCCGCCGCCGAGCCGAATTTACCAAGCTCCTTTTTTTGCGTAAATTTAGAGGTGTCGTGCGTGGAGAAGCTGTATTTTTTAGAGTTTTTATTAACGTGCTCAAATATCATCAAAACAAACACGAACATCATCAAAAGTCCCGCTAGCACGGATGCCGAGTACGAGTCGCCCATGTCAAACCATAGTTTAAAAATGCCCGCGCTAAAAGTCTCTACGCCGTAATAAGCCGCCGTGCCGTAGTCGCTAAGCGTCTCCATGAGCACCAGCATCGCTCCGCCCACGATCGCCGGACGCGACAGAAATATGGCAACCCTAAAAAACACGGCCGTGCCTGAGAGCTTATAAATTTTACAAACATCGTAAATCGCTGCGGACTGCGTTTTAAACGAGGTTTTGGCAAACATATAGATGTATGGATAAAGCGACAACGAAAGCACGAAAATAGCTCCGTAAATGTTCATAAACTCCAGCCTAAAGCCGAAAATTTGATGAAAATATCCGCCGTAATCCATAATCCCAACGTAGCAAAAGCTAAATATATAAGCAGGAATCGCAAACGGAAGTATGAGGGCATATTCAAAGAAATTTGATAGCGCGAAGCGGTAGTTCGCCACCAGCCACGCCGAAACCACGGCTATAACCAGACTAAGCGCCAAAACGCCCGCCGCAACCGCAAAAGTACCTTGGATATACCTCATAAAAAGATACTTAAAAAAGTGCTCGAGCAAGGAGTAGTCGCCCAAAGCGATCTCGAAAAATATGCTAAAAATGGGGATCAAAACGATAAGGGCGATAAAGATCGCCCCGAATTTTACTTTCATTATTTCCAGCCGGCTACGTCGTAAATTTTAATAGCCTCGTTCGTGTTTTGCACGCTTTTATAAAGCGGAGTGGAGTCTTCTTTAAATTTACCAAAGCCTTTTACGATGTCGCTAGACTCGACCTCTGCGTTGATCGGATACTCGAAATTTATACCCGCTAGTATCTTTTGCGCCTCAGGACTTACCATAAACTCCATAAATTTAACGGCGTTTTCTTTATTTTTAGCAACTTTAGTTAGCGCGATACCGCTGATATTTACGTGCGTGCCGCGGTTGTCCTGATTTGGGAAAATTATACCCAGATTCTTCGCAGCCTCGACGTCTTCGGCTTTCGGAGAGGTTAGCATGAGGCCTATGTAGTAGGTGTTCATAACCGCTACGTCGCCCTCGCCGGCATATATTGCCTTAGCCTGATCCCTATCGCCGCCTTTTGGATCGCGGGCTAGATTTTTTAGCGTGCCTTCCGCCCATTTAGTAGCCGCGTCTTTGCCGTCGGCCTCGATGATAGCGGCTAGCAGCGACTTGCTATACGGAGCCGTCGCGCTTCTGATTAGCAGTTTGCCTTTTAGCTCCGGTTTTGCCAAATCCTCGTAGTCCTTGATGCCTTTAGGATCGAAGTCTCTTTTATCGTAAACGATGACTCTGGCGCGTTTTGAGATAGCAAACCACTGACCGTCGTTGTCTCTATACTACTCCGGTACGATTTTTTCCAGAGTTTCAGATTTGACGGATTGTAGCACGCCTTTAGTCTTTGCGGTGTAGAAATTTCCCGCGTCTGCGGTGATAAAGATATCCGCCGCGGAGCTATCGCCTTCTACTTCGAGCTTTTTGATTAGCTCGCCGGCTTTTGCCTGCGTGGCGTTTACCTTTATGCCCGTCTTTTGCTCAAAAAGCTTATAAAGCTCGCTGTCGGCGTCGTAGTGGCGCGCAGAGTAGATATTTACCTCCGCGGCAAACAAAAAGCTTGAAAGCAAGCTAAGCGCGAAAAAACTTTTTTTTCATTTTTATCCTTTGTATTGATATGGATTTGCGATTATAGCGTTTGTCCTATGAAAGTAATATTAATTATTAAAAAAGAAAAATTTATGCCGGAGTGATTTTAGAATGACAAAATATTTAAAATTGAGTGCTAATATTCACGCCGTCAAATTTGAGGAGAGAAAATGAGAAAAATTTTACTTTTAGGAGCGGCTGCTGCAATGGCTTTTGCGGAAATTTCTACGATTCAAGTTAGTCCCGAGGCGATCAAAAACTACGAGCAAATCGTTGATATCAGGACGCCTGCTGAATGGATGGAAACGGGCGTGATAAAGGGCGCAAAGACTATCACTTTTAACGTAACCGATAAAGAAGGGTTTTTGAACGAGCTAAAAGCCAATGTCGATCTAAAAAAACCCGTCGCGCTAATATGCAGAAGCGGACGCAGAAGCGCTGCGGCAGCGATGATGATAGATTCGCCGGAGCTAAATATAATAAATCTTGACGGCGGCATGGGTAGCCTCATAAATCAAGGCTATGAAACGGTACCGTATCAAAAATAATCCGCGATTTTGCTTTAAAAATTTCGTCCGTCAGGCTTAAATTTGCGCTAAATTTTAAGCTTGGCGACGCTGATTTGTCACTCTACTCCCGTAAAAAATAGCGGTAAATTTTAAATTTGGCGCCGTTTTTACAAATTTAATAGAACAAAACGCATCTACTTTAAATTTTAGCAAGCACAAATTTGACAAATTTCATCAAATTTAACCCAAATTTACGCCAAAAACAGCCTCGGCTTTAGCTTTAACAGGCAAACATACGCCGCCAGCGCGCTTTGCTCTCTTATGTAGTTGCGATCTCCGTTTAAATTTAGTCTCTCGATGATACGCTCGCCGTCTTTTGCATAAGCTCCTACAAATACCGTCCCCACGGGCTTTGCCTCGCTACCGCCGTCAGGTCCCGCGATGCCGCTTATGGCTAGCGAAAAGTCCGATTCGCTCGCCTTTAGCGCGCCTTTTAGCATCGCCATCACGCACTGTTCGCTCACCGCGCCGTAGGTTTGTAAAATTTCATCGCTAACGCCCAGCCAGTCGCGTTTCATCTCGTTCGCGTAGGTCACTAGCGAGCCGTTAAACGCAGCAGAAACCCCCGCAAAAGCGCCAAATTTAGCCGCGGCAAGCCCAGCCGTGCAAGACTCGGCAAATGTAAGCTTTAGCCCGCTTGCTATAAGCGTGCTTGCAACGTGGCGAAAAACATCCCCGCCTTCAAAAAATTTGCCCGAAAAGAGATTTTTCGCGCCGTTTATAAAGCCGCTGGTCTGGCCAAATTTGTTTGCCTCCACTCTGATTAGCGCCAAATTTGACAAAATTTGAGACGAATAAATCTGCACTTCATAGGTTTTTGCCAGCGGTTCGAGCAGGATTTTCGCGCTCTCCTCGTCGATATCTACTAGATGAAAATACCCGAAATCTCGCTGCGTTTTGATATCTATGGCAGGCAGTTTTTGATTCGTGTCGGCCTTTAATAAATTTACGTAAGTTTGATTTAGTTTGATTAAAAAGCCCTCGTCGCTAAATTTCTCAGCCCTACTCGGAGCTAGCATTTGCGGTGATTTTAGTTCCAAAATATCGCCGCTTAACGTAGCTAAAATTTTAGCCGCGACGGAGCAGTTTTGACTCGATGCGTAGATGCAAAGGCTGTCTGAGCGCGCGCAAAGGTGCTCGATGATAAACGGCAGCTCCTTGTCGCTTTTACTAACGAATCTAAACTCGCCGAGCTCGCCGAAATGCCACTTGTAAGCGCAAAAAATATAATCTAAAAAAGGCGCGTTTACGCCGATATCTTCGCCGATGATCAGTAGTGCGTTTTTCACTGTTTTCTCCTTTAAAAGCCGAAAACATCTTACATAAATTTAGCTTAAAATAGCGTTTTTTCAGTAGCATTTAATCGCCGTTTGGATAAAATCTACCAATTTTTTACTTCAAGGCGAACCTATGGATTACAAAGATACATTATTGCTTCCAAACACCGAATTTCCCATGCGCGGCAACCTGCCCGAAAACGAACCCAAACGCTTAAAATCGTGGTTTAACGATAGAAAAATCTACGAAAAAATGAAAGCTAAAAGGCAAAAAGCTTCTAAAAGCTTCACTCTGCACGACGGCCCTCCCTACGCCAACGGTAACATCCACATCGGACACGCGCTAAACAAAACCCTAAAAGACATCATCGCAAAAACGCACTATTTCTTCGGCGAAAACGTGAGATTTACGCCGGGCTGGGACTGCCACGGACTACCGATCGAGCAGCAAGTCGAGGTAAAACTGGGCGATAAGAAAAAAAGCCTAAGCAAAACGCAAATCCGCGAGCTTTGCCGCGAGCACGCCAGAGAATTTATCGAGGTACAAAAGGAGAGCTTTAAACAGCTAGGCGTCGCCAGCGACTGGGACGATCCGTATCTAACGATGAAATTTAAATTTGAAGCCGAAATTTACAAAACGCTTTGCAAGGTCGCCAAACGAGGTCTTTTGATCGAGCGAAGCAAGCCGGTGTACTGGAGCTGGGCGGCTAAAAGCGCTCTAGCCGAAGCCGAGGTCGAGTACGAGGACAAAGAAGACTACAGCATCTACGTCGCGTTTAAGCTAGGCGAAGAAGCAGCTGCAAAAATAGGCGCAAAAGACGCCAGCGCGGTTATCTGGACGACAACGCCTTGGACGCTACCGGCAAACCAAGCCATCTCACTAAACCCGAGCGAAATTTACGTTTTAACGGCTGAAAATTTGATATTTGCCAAAGAGATGCTTGGCGAGCTGGAAAAAGAAGGGCTAACTAAGGGCGAAATTTTAAAAGAATTTGCCTCGGCAGAGCTAGAAAACCTGCATGCGGTAAATCCGCTAAACGGTAGAAAATCGCTATTTATCCTAGGCGATCACGTCACGATGGACGGCGGTACGGGTCTAGTTCACACTGCCCCGGGGCACGGCGAAGACGACTACCACGTGAGCCTAAAATACGGCATCGAAGTCATCATGCCTGTTGATGAAGGCGGTCTGTATGACGAGACGCTAAAGGCCAAAAAGTTATTTCCAGATGGCGTAGCGGACGAACTAATCGGCATGCATATCTTTAAAGCAAACGAGAAAATTTTAGAGCTTCTAGGCTCAAATTTGCTAAAAGTTAGCAAATTTGTCCACTCATATCCATTTTGCTGGAGAACGCACAAGCCCGTTATCTACCGCGCTACAAAGCAGTGGTTTATCGCCATGGATGAGCCGAAAATCGAGGGCAAAACGCTACGAGAAGTCGCGCTAAAAGAGCTTGAAAGCGTCAAATTTTACCCGTCAAGCGGCGTAAAAAGGATAGGCTCGATGATAGAAAATCGTCCCGACTGGTGCATCTCGCGCCAACGCGACTGGGGCGTGCCGATAGCTTTTTTTAGGCATAAGGACACCAAAGAGCCGATTTTTGACGATGAAATTTTAGATAACGTCGCAGCGATATTTGAACAAAAAGGCGCTGACGCGTGGTGGGACAGCGAGATAAAAGATCTCTTGCCTGCAAACTACAAATACGATCCGCAAAATTTAGAAAAAGTGATGGACATCCTAGACGTCTGGTTTGACAGCGGCTCGACGTGGGCTGCGGTGCTAAAAAGCGGCGACTACGATGCAGGTAGCTATCCTGCAGATATGTACCTAGAGGGTAGCGATCAGCACAGAGGCTGGTTCCAAAGCTCGCTACTGCTAAGCTGCGCCGCGCAAGGACGAGCGCCGTATAGAAGCGTGCTCACGCACGGCTTTACCGTCGATGAAAACGGTCAAAAGATGAGTAAAAGCAAGGGCAACGTCGTAGCTCCGGCGGACGTGGCTAAAACCTACGGCGTGGAAATTTTACGCCTTTGGGTTGCGCTTAGCGACTACTCCAGCGACCTAAAAATCAGCGAAAACATCCTAAAACAAGTAAGCGAACAATACCGAAAAATACGCAATACGATAAGATTTCTACTAGCCAACGTAAACGACCTAGAAGATATCGAAACGTCAAATTTCAACATCCTTGACCGCTGGATACTAAGCCGCGCGAAAAAAGCATTCGACGAGGCTGAAACGGCGTTTAGAAACTACGACTTTTCAAAGGGCTTTAGCCTGCTGATGAACTTCCTAAGCGCGGATTTAAGCGGTATATATCTTGATATCTGCAAAGACCGCCTATACTGCGACGCCAAAGACAGCGACACTCGCCGCTCGGCTCAAAGCGCGATGGCGCTAATCACTAGAGCGCTACTGCCTCTCATCGCTCCGACGCTAACCTACACCGTGGACGAGGCGATGGACTATGCGCCTAAGATCATCAAAAACGGCGCGGCGGACGCATTTGATCTAGAGTATGCGTCGCTAGATTTTGAGTTTAACGTAGACGACGAGCTGCTAGTCGCTAGCCGCGAGAAGTTTTTCGAGCTAATCGACGTACTCAAAAAAGATAAAAAGATAAAATCAACCCTCGAGCTAGTGCTGCAAACTAGCTCAAATTTGATCCTGAGCGAGGATATAAACGAGATAAGCGACTGGTATATGGTTAGCGACGTCCAGAGCCTAGACAGCAGCGACAGCCTGGCTGAATTTGACGTCGGCAACGATAAATTTAAACTCGTTTTATCGACGCGTCACAAATGCCCGAGATGTTGGAAATTTACCGCTAAGCACGACGGCGAAACATGCCCGAGATGCGAAAAGGTACTAAAAAATGTTTGAGCCCATCTCCGCTTGGTTCGTCGCGGCAACCATCGCGGCCATCCTCGCGGTCACAGCCGCAGGTATCGTAGCGGTAAACAAATTTAAGGATAAAAAATGATAACTTTAAAAGAGGCTCTAAAGCTAAGCGCCGACAAAATAGCCGAGCTTAGAAACGAGCTGGAAAAGAAAATTTTCGCAGATAGAGAGCTTGGCGCCTATGTCGAGCAGTTGGCAAATTTGCCGCTTGATAAACTGGGTGCGGGCGTACCGATCGCTATAAAAGACAACATCCAGGTAAAAGGCTGGAGCGTAACGAGCGCGTCTAAAATTTTACAAGGCTACATCGCGCCTTATAACGCGACGGTTATAGAAAAGCTGCTAGCGGCGGGCTTAGCGCCTTTTGGCCGTACGAATATGGACGAATTCGCCATGGGTAATACGACCGAAAACAGCTACTACGGCAAAACGCTAAATCCGCTAAACCGCGAAAGAGTCGCAGGCGGTAGCTCGGGCGGCTCTGCTGCCGCAGTGAGTGCTGGGCTAGCGGTGGCTGCTCTAGGAAGCGATACGGGCGGCTCGATACGCCAGCCTGCTGCATTTTGTGGCTGCGTGGGACTAAAGCCGACCTACGGACGCGTGAGCCGCTACGGCCTGGGCTCATACTCTAGTTCGCTAGATCAGATCGGCCCAATAACGCAAAACGTCGAGGACGCCGCGATCCTGTACGACATCATCGCAGGACACGACGACAAAGACAGCACGAGCGCGGATATAGAATTTGAAAGCGTAGCAGACAAGCTAAACGCGGATAAAAAACTCACGATCTGCGTCATCGAAAACTACATAAACGAAGCCTCGGAAGAGACCAAAAAAGCGCTTTTAAAGGCGGTCGATATTTTAAAAGTCGCAGGCCACAAAATAATCTATAAAAATTTAGAAAACTCAAAATGCGACATCGCTACCTACTACATCATCGCCACGGCCGAAGCCAGCGCGAATCTTAGCCGCTTCGACGGTATAAGATACGGACGCAGAGCCGAGGCTAAAAATTTAAAAGAGCTATACATCAACTCCCGCTCGGAGGGATTTGGCGAAGAGGTAAAAAAGCGAATTTTACTCGGTACTTTCGTACTTAGCAGCGGATACTACGACGCATACTACATCAAAGCGCAAAAAGCTCGCGCTTACACTAAAGCCAAGTATGAGCGAATTTTGAGCGAATGCGACCTCATTTTGATGCCGGTCGCCCCTAGCACGGCGTATAAATTCGGCGAACTAAAAAACCCGCTAGACTCCTATCTATCAGACATCTATACGATCAGCGTAAATTTAGCCGGCCTGCCTGCCATCTCGGTTCCGGTAGCCAAGGACGCTGACGGCCTAAACGTCTCAGCCCAGCTCATCGCAAAGGCGTGGGACGAAAAAACACTGCTAGAAGGCGCGCTTAGTTTAGAAAACTCTATAAAAGGATAAACGCATGAAGATAGTTACGAAGGCTCTCACCTTTGACGACGTTTTGCTCGTCCCGCAGTACTCCGAAATTTTGCCTAAACAAGTCGATATAAAAACGCGCTTTAGCAGAAACGTGGAGCTAAACATCCCGATCGTATCGGCTGCGATGGACACCGTCACCGAGCACCGCGCGGCGATCATGATGGCGCGCCTGGGCGGTATCGGCGTCATACATAAAAATATGGACGTACAGAGCCAGGTCAAAGAGGTCCGCCGCGTCAAAAAAAGCGAAAGCGGCGTAATCATCGATCCTATCTCCATCTCGCCAAACGCTAGCGTAGGCTCCGCGCTTGATATGATGGCGGATCTACACATCTCAGGCGTTCCCGTTGTAGACGAGGAAAATAAACTGATAGGAATTCTAACCAACCGCGATTTGAGATTTGAAAACGATAGAAGCGTCCTCGTAAAAGATAGGATGACTAAAGCTCCGCTAATCACGGCTCCAAAGGGCTGCACGCTAGACGATGCGGAGAAAATTTTCTCTCAAAACCGCGTAGAAAAGCTGCCTATCGTCGATAAAGACGGCCACCTAGAAGGCCTCATAACCATAAAAGATCTAAAAAAACGCAAAGAGTATCCAAACGCAAACAAAGACGCATACGGCAGACTCCGCGTAGCAGCAGCCATCGGCGTAGGTCAAATGGACAGAGCAAAAGCTCTAGCGGAAGCCGGCGTAGACGTCATCGTTATAGACTCCGCTCACGGCCACTCAAAAGGCGTACTAGACACGCTAAGACAGGTTAAAGCCGAACTAAAAGTGGACGTCGTCGCCGGAAATATCGCAAACCCGGCTGCCGTCAAAGACCTAGCAGAAGCCGGCGCCGACGGCATCAAGGTAGGCATAGGACCGGGCTCTATCTGCACCACTCGCGTGGTAGCCGGCGTTGGCGTACCTCAAATTTTCGCCGTAGATAGCTGCTCGGCCGAAGCTGCAAAATACGGTATCCCTGTCATCGCAGACGGCGGACTAAAGTACTCGGGCGACGTAGCCAAAGCCCTAGCCGCAGGCGCTAGCTGCGTGATGGCTGGTAGCTTGCTAGCAGGCTGCGAGGAGACTCCAGGCGAGGTGATAACATTCCAAGGACGCCAGTATAAAGTCTACCGCGGTATGGGAAGTATCGGCGCGATGACGAAAGGCAGCAGCGATAGATATTTCCAAGAAGGCACCGCGCAAGACAAGCTCGTACCAGAAGGTATCGAGGGCCGCGTACCGTTTGCGGGTAGTATAAAAGAGGTCGTGCATCAGCTAGTTGGCGGCCTACGAAGCGCGATGGGCTACATGGGCTCAAAAGATATCAAAACGCTTCAGGAAAAAGCCCAGTTCGTCGAGATCACTAGCGCCGGACTAAAAGAGAGCCACGTCCACGACGTCGTCATCACGCAAGAAGCCCCTAACTACAAAGTCAATTAGTGCTAAATTTAAAAACCGGCAAAGTAAAATTTAATGAGCCGCTCTATCTGGAGAGCGGCCGAATTTTACCCGAATTTGAACTCGCTTACGAAACATACGGCGAGCTAAACCAAGATAAAAGCAACGTCATAGTCGTCTGTCACGCGCTAACCGGTAGCCACCACGCCGCAGGCAGATACGAAAACGAGCAGAAATTCGGCTGGTGGGACGCACTAGTTGGCGAGGGCAAGGGTATAGATACGAGCAAATTTTTCGTCATCTGCGTAAACATCCTCGGCTCAAATTTCGGCTCGACAAATCCGCTCAGTATCGAAAAAAGCACGGGCAAGCAGTATCGTTTGCGCTTTCCGGTGCTAACCATCAGCGACGTCGTAAAGGCGCAGATGAGGCTTTTTGAGCATCTAGGCATCGAGCGAGCGCATGCGGTCGTGGGCGGTAGCCTAGGCGGTATGCAGGCGCTTTGTTTTGCGATCGAGTTTCCAAATTTCGCCAAAAACGTCATCATCCTAGCCAGCACCTATCAGAGCAAGGCCTGGGCGATCGCGTTTAACAAAATAGCGATCGAGGGCATACTGCGCGATCCGGGCTTCAAAGACGGCCAATACGACGAAAACGACATCGCCGCGCAGGGGCTAACCGGCATGGCGCTAGGGCGCATGGCTGGACACATCAGCTTTCTCTCGCCTAGCTCCATGGACTCCAAATTTGGCCGCAACTACGTCGAAACCGACGGCCTTTACGAGCTTACGGGGCGGTTTCAGGTCGATCGCTATATGGAGTACAACGGCCACGGCTTTCCAAAGCGCTTTGACCCGCTGAGCTACCTTTACATCGTAAAGATGATGAATATCTTTGACTGCACGCGCCACTACGACGATCTTGCGCACGCCCTTTTGCCTATTTGCGCCAAGGTTACGCTAGTCGCATTTAGCGGCGATATGCTATTTCCGCCAAGCTGCATGCGCGAGATGCACGAGACGCTGCGCGCGATCGGCAAGGCGTGCGATTATCACGAGATAGACAGCGACTACGGCCACGACGCGTTTTTGGTCGAAGTAGATAAATTTGAAAAAATCATAAAAAAGGTTTTAGATGAGTGAAAATTTAAGCGAGGATTTTGAAAGCAAACTCGCCAAAGCAAATGAAATTTTAAAACAGCTCGGCGATGAAAATTTAAGCCTAGAGCAAAGCGTTAAGCTACATAAAGAAGGCAAAAAGCTGCTTGAGGAGGCAGACAAAATCCTGCAAACCGCAAAGCTAGTAGTAAAGGATGCAGACGATGAATAACGCTACCGCGGCCGTTTGCGCCCTACAGCTACCCACTCAGCCTATGAGCGAGTCGAGGCTGGATTATTATTTTAGGATTTGCGCGGGCGAAGGAGCCAGGCTCGTGGTACTCGGCGAGTACGTGCTAAACAGCTTTTTTAAAGAGCTTGAGCTCATGCCAAAAAGCCTCATCAAAGAACAAAGCGAGCGCAAAAAGCACGCGCTTGCCACGATGGCGCAAAAATACAATCTAGAAATCCTAGCCCCGCTCGTGCTGCCAAAAGGCAAAGGTTTTATCAAGGTCGTAGCGAGATTTAGCCCCGCGTCGTCGCGCTTTTACGAGCAGCAGATCCTGATGCCCTACCCGCACTGGAACGAGGCGAAATTTTTTGCCAACAAAGATGAGGGCGAGCTAAATTTGCCCGTTTTTAGCTACGAAAAATTTAAAATCGGCGCGATGTTTGGTTTTGAGGCGCACTTTGATGCGGCGTGGGCTTATATGGCGCGCAAGAAAGTCGATGCCGTCGTAGTTCCCACCGCTTGTACGTTTTTTAGCGAGTCGCGCTGGGAGGAGCTGCTAAAAACCCGCGCCTTTACGAACAACGTCTATGTTTTACGCGTAAACCGCGTCGGCAACCACAAGGCCGCTAGCGGCGAACAGTGGAGCTTTTACGGCGATTCGATGCTGATTAGTCCATTTGGCGAGGTGGTTTCGCGCCTAGGCAAAAACGAAGAGATGATGGTAGCAAAACTCGAAAAAACCGAACTCGCGCAAGCTAGACACCTATGGGGATTTTCTCAAATTTTAAACAAAAGACTAGGCTAAATTTAATTTTTAGGTGGCAAATAGGGTCAAATTTGCCGCTTTTTCTACAAATTTTGCCGATTTGCTAAATTTACCCCGCCCTCAAATTTTATATTATCGCCAAATTTGATCAAATATATTTTTTTATCTTTAAATTTTGCACAATAAATCAACTTAATTAGACTAAATTTAAATTTATTTTTGTTCTATCCCTATCCCGATATAGTCACGTTTTGAGGCTAAATAAATCTTTAAATATTACAAATAAATTCCAAATTACACCTTCATTTAAGCTTATTCTTTAAAGTT
>CAUPXB010000009.1:0-89564 GCA_963515555.1 uncultured Campylobacter sp.
TACAATAATAGTAAAGATACAAAAACTTTCTATCATATTTTACTAAAGATGATAATAGAGAATCCGCTTAAGTTCCGTTGAGCCAAAATTTTTAAAATTTCACTCGCTAAAAGCGGTTGTCGCTTACGCCCGCGATAAATCGCGGCACTAAAATTTGGCTTCGTTACAAACTCAGCTCAAATTTTCGGGACGAAAGCTTTTCGCTCATAAAATTTAAAAATTCTTTGAAGCCAAATTTAGTATTCTCAAGATGCGGATCTCGGTGAGTAAAATTTGAAGCCAAATTTACAAATTTAGCCAAATTGGACCCCAAATTTGAACGCAAAACGATAAGGCGAAGTGTTTTTTCGTCAGACGAGGCAGCGGCGAGCGAGGCGAGGGAGCGGACTGGTCGTCCGTGACCGAAGCCGACTGAGCCGGTAACGAAGTATGGCGGAAAAAGACAAGCCGTCAAATTTAAAGTTTGCGGATTTTGGCGATCTCGTCGCGCAATGCCGCCGCCTTCTCAAATTCCAGCTGCTCCGCCGCCTCCAGCATCTGTTTTCTTAGCTCTTTGATTATGCTTGCTCGCTCGGCAGCAGGCATTTTTTCCAGATTTGCGCCTTTTCTTAAGATCTCCGTGCCGTCCTCGACGTGCAGACTCTCCTCGATATTTCGGCTGGCCGAGCGCGGCGTGATGCCGTGAGCGTGGTTGTACTCCTCTTGCATCTTGCGGCGTGCCAGCGTCGTATCCATCGCTTCTTGCATGGATTTGGTGATCTTTTTGGCAAACATCAGCACCCGTCCGTTTACGTTTCTAGCCGCGCGCCCCATCGTTTGGATGAGACTCGTCGTCGAGCGCAAAAAGCCCTCCTTGTCGGCGTCCATGATGGCTATGAGGCTAACCTCTGGCAGGTCCAGCCCCTCTCTGAGCAAATTTATACCGATGAGCATATCAAACTCGCCTCCTCTTAGCCCGCGGATGATCTCGTTTCGCTCGACGGCGTCGATATCGGAGTGCATGTATTTGACCTTGATGCCTAGCTCGGTGTAGTAGCGGCTGAGCTCCTCGGCCATCTTTTTAGTGAGCACGGTGACTAGCACGCGTTCGTTTCTCTCGATCGTTTTTTTAGCCTCGTCAAATAAAATCTCCACCTGATTTTCGCTATCTTTTATCTCGATTAGGGGATCGAGCAGCCCCGTCGGACGTAAAATTTGCTCATATACATGGCCGCAGCTTAAATTTATCTCGTATTCGTTTGGGGTCGCCGAGACGAAAAGAAATTTGGCGCGTTTGTTTATAAACTCGTCAAATTTTAGCGGACGATTATCCAGTGCGGACGGCAAACGAAAGCCGTACTCCACCAGCACTTCTTTGCGGCTGCGGTCGCCTGCATACATCCCGCGAAACTGCGGCAGGCTCACGTGGCTCTCGTCCACGATGACTAGATAGTCCTTGCCGCCCAGCTCAAAATAATCAAACATCGAGTATGGCGTCTCTCCGGGCTTTTGCCCCGTGAGGTGGCGCGCGTAGTTTTCGATGCCTTTGCACATGCCCGTACTGCTCATCATCTCTAGGTCAAACTCCACTCGCTGTTTTAGGCGCTGGGCTTCGACAAGCTTGCCTTGCTCGTTAAATTCTTTTAGCCGCTCCGCCAATTCCTCCTCGATCTGTTTGATGGCGATTTTTAGGCGGTTTTCGCCCACGATAAACTGGCTGGTCGGGTAGAGGATAAATTTTTTCAGGTCGTGTCTTTTTTTGTTTTCCAGCACGTCCAGGCTATACATCGTCTCGATCTCGTCGCCGAAAAACTCGATCCTAAACGCCTCGTCGTTAAAATACGCGGGATATACGTCCACCACGTCGCCGTTTACGCGAAAGTCGCCGCGGTCGAAATAAACGTCGTTGCGCTTGTATCCCATATCCACTAGCTTTTGCAGTAGCGAGCGCTGGTTGATTTTATCGCCGACGTTTAGGTATGCGACCATGCCTTTGTATTCGCTAGGATTACCCAGGCCGTAGTTGGCCGACACCGACGCCACGCACACGACGTCGTCAAAGCTAAGCAAGCTCGCCGTCGCAGATAGGCGCAGACGCTCGAGCTCCTCGTTTACGGAGCTGTCCTTTTCGATGAAAAGGTCTTGACGCGGGATGTAGGCTTCGGGCTGATAGTAGTCGTAGTAGCTAATAAAATACTCCACGTGATTTTTAGGGAAAAAGCCCTTAAATTCGCTATAAAGCTGCGCGGCGAGGGACTTGTTGTGCGTCATGATTAGAGTGGGCATATTTAGCTCGCGTATAACGTTTGCCATCGTAAAGGTCTTGCCTGAGCCCGTGACGCCTAGAAGCGTTTGGTATTTGTTGCCAGATCTTACGGAGGCTACGATATTAGCGACTGCGCGGGCCTGATCCTCGCTCGGGCTAAATTTGGACGAAATTTCAAAATTTTTCATTTTTTACCTTAAAAATCAGCTTTTTTTGTTACAATTACATAAAATTATACCAAAACTAAGGAAAAAGATGTTTGATAACGATAAAGTGTTAAATACCCTAACCGACAAGGTAAACGACCTGCTGGCTAGATATAACGAAATCTGCGAAGAAAACGAGTCTCTACGCAACGAACTAATCAGCGTCAAAGCCCAAAACGAAGCTAAAACAAATCAAATCGCCCGCCTAGAAGAAGACCTGAGAACCAAAAACACCGAGAGCGACGACGTTATCCGCAAGATCGAAGCGGTACTGGGAAAATAAATAAACTATGAAAAAAATAACGGTAAAAATAGCTTCCACATTCTACAACATCAGCCTCGAGGACGACTTTGCCCAAAATTTTGAAAAAGAGTGGGAGACCTTTACCGGAGGTAAAAAATATCTCGACGTCAAAGAGCTACTAAGCGCCTTTGTCCAAAAATGCTATGAAAACTACCAACAGGAGCGCGATCTGCGCTCTTTAGCCCAAAAAGTAAGTAAAGAAATAAGTTAAATTTTATCCTAGATTACTTTTTTACACGTACCCATATAAAAAGATTTCATTTTAATATATTTTTAAGCTAATTATCTATATAATTCCGCCAACTGCATAAGTGTATGCAGAAATAAACACAAGGAGTCTCATATGAGAAAAGGTTTTACAATGATTGAGTTGATCTTCGTGATCGTTATTTTAGGTATTTTAGCTGCTGTAGCTATCCCAAGACTAACCGCAACTCGTGATGATGCTGAGGTTTCTGCTGCTGCGACAAACATTTCTACGGTTATCTCTGATCTTAATGCTTACTATACTTCACAGGGTGCTGTATCTACTACATGGGGTGAGATGACTTCTGTTGCAGATGATATAAAAATAAGAACAGATAGTTGCTTGAAATTTACTGCACCTGCTCAAACTACAGATACAGAAATAAAAGCTGATGTTGGAACAGGCGGTCTTTGTGCTAAAGTTTGGGCGTTGCCAAGCATGGCTCAAGTTAAAGACTACATAGCTAGCTCTCAAGGAAAAGCCACAGGCAAGATTAAAGTTGGCGGTATGAGCGTAGTTCGCTAATCTTAATTGATTTAGATAATGCGATAAAAGCCCGAGCCTAGAGATAGGTTTCGGGCTTTTTAAATTTTATTCTTGATGAAAATTCAGCTTGTTTGATTCTAGTATATTTTTATGATTTTAAAAACTTGTTTTAGATAAAATTACGAAAATCAAGAACGAAGGATACTCCATGAGGCGCGGTTTTACGATGATTGAGTTAGTGTTTGTTATAGTTGTGATAGGTATATTAGCCGGTATAGCTATGCCTAGGCTGTTTGTTACCAGAGACGACGCTATAATAGCAAGAGCCAGAACCGATTTAGCTTCTATAAGAAGCGCTATAGTTAATGCTTATAACGCAAATATGCTAAGAGGCGCTTTTCAGTATCCTGCTCTTGAGGGAGCCGATAATAACGCACTTTTTGAAAACATTTTGCAAACCGGAATAAGACCCAATCCTCAAAATGGATGGACTAGCGACGCAGATAACGTTTATACGTTTACATTGGGTCGTAGAGCGGCTACTTTTACGTACACTCAAAATACTGGAACTTTCCTGTGTGCCGATAACGATGCCGGTCGATTTTGTCAAGAATTGGAGTAATGCTCTACTACCAAATAATTCCGAGCGGCTTAAATCTTAAGCCGCTTACATATTGTTCAGATTTTAAAATACCCAATTTTACCCAAGTCTTAATTAATATAAAAAATAAAAAAACTATCGGCTACGTCCTCCAAAGTGTGGCCGAGCCGAATTTTAAAACGCTTGAAATTTTAGAAATTTTACCCGTCACGCTTACACCGATACAAATCTCTCTTTTAAAATTTATCTCGCATTACTATGTCGTAAATTTATCTATCGCGGCCGGACTTTTTACTCCGCTAGAGACCGAAGCGCCTTGCTTGCATAATTTGACACAAGCGCAAATTCTGAGCGATAAAAACGAGACAAATGCAAAATTTGACGATAGCAAAGAGTTAAATTTGACTACGGAATTAAACGAAACATCGGAGTCAAATTTGCCCCAAAATTTAAATAATAATAGCTTGCAAGAAAATTTGAAGTTAAATGAAAATGTTGCTGCCAAATTAAATTTTAATAATCCTGCACAGTTACCCGAAATAAACTCCAACCAATCGGTTCTAACGGAGTTTTTCCCAAAAATCCCAAACCTAAACCAAGATCAACAAGAGGCACTAAATTTTGCTAAAAGCCATAAAACGAGTTTGATTTTCGGCGATACGGGGAGCGGTAAAAGCGAGATTTATTTTTCGCTTATCCGCGAATATCTACTTGCGGGCAAACAGGTTTTGCTTTTGATGCCGGAAATCTCGCTAACGCCTCAGATGACGAAGCGGCTAAAGAGCTATTTTGGCGAAAAATTCGGCGTGTGGCACTCTAAAATAACTCCAAAAAAGCGCGGCGAGATCCTACAAAAATTTCAGAGTCGCGAGATAAATTTGATCGCAGGCGCGCGCTCGGCGCTATTTTTGCCGTTTACCAAGCTTGGGCTTATTATCGTTGACGAGGAGCACGACGACAGCTACAAATCCGCGCAAAATCCGCACTATAACGCCCGCGACCTCGCGCTATTTTTAGCGAGCAAATTTGATGTTAAAGTCGTGCTAGGCTCTGCTACTCCGAGCGTCGTGAGCTTCAAAAAGCAGCCTCATTTTAGGCTAAGGGGAACGTTTTTTAAAAGCGAGAAAAAATTTATCTACGACGAGAGTGAGACGGGGCTAAGCGATGTGATCTTAGGCGAACTTGCGGCGAGTTTTACGGGCGGTAAGCAGGCGGTCGTATTTTTACCGACGCGCGCAAACTTCCGCTATCTGTCGTGCCGCGAGTGCGGCAGTACGATAAAGTGCCCATTTTGTAGCGTCGGGATGAGCTTTTATAAGAAACGAAATGTGCTAAAGTGCCAGTACTGCGGCTTTACGACAGCTGCGACGTGCTCGTGCGAGAAGTGCGGTAGCGAGATGATCGAGGCGAAAAAAATCGGCACCGACGAGCTAACGGAGGCCTTGCGCTCGGCGTTTCCGGCGGCAAGGATCGAGAAATTCGACCGCGACGAGATCACGACGCAAAATAAGCTCGAAAAGACGCTAAAAGCCTTTAACGCGGGCGAAATAGACGCGCTCGTCGGCACGCAGATGTTGAGCAAAGGACATGACTATCACAATGTGGATCTTGCCGTCATTATGGGCGTCGACGAGCTGCTAAATTTCCCGGATTTTCGCGCTCGCGAGCGGACATTGGCGCTGGCAATGCAGGTGGCGGGCAGGGCAGGACGCTCGGGTGAGGGGCGCGTGGTCGTGCAGAGTAGGCAGCGGGAGTTTTTTGAAAATTTTATCTCGGATTATGATGCGTTTTTGGCTGAGGAGATTCTTGCTAGAGAGCCGATATATCCGCCGTTTGCTAGGATTTTGCGAGTTATCGTTTCTGAAAAAAGCGAGCAGGCGGCAAAGCAAAGGCTTGAAATTTGCGTAGCCGAGCTTGAAAATTTGCGCATGGCCGAATCTTCGCTAGAGATCGTAGGGCACGGCAAGTGCGCGATCGAAATCCTGGGCGGAAAATACCGTTTTGAGATTTTGCTGCGCTGCGCCTCGCACGCTCCGCTTATAAAAGCCGCTCGCATCTGCGCCGCGCACGGCTTTGACGTCGATATGGATCCGATAAATTTCTCGTAAATTTTGCTTTTGTCTAATTTTTATTTATGGCTACTTAGATACGTTGCTGTAAATATCTTGTAAAGTTCGTAAAATCAAATTTTGCATTTGGCTTGATCTTGAAATTTAAGTTGTGATAAATTTGCCGTCCGGCAAGTTGAGCTTGTTTTTTGTATAAATTTACTCGCTTTTTACGATGTTTATAAAATCTTAAATTTGACGCATGGGGGGGGGTAGTTAAATTTAGATCGAGTCTCTTAAATCTACGGTTAATTAAATACTTGCAATCTTTATAGGAGCGATTTTTAATCCAGCCTTGCGTGCTTTAGTGTTTATGCATATTTTAGTCCTTCGGGTCGTCTATGCTTTTACTGTGTGTAAAAGATGTATTTGCTTGCTCTTTTGTTTTTATCGCTCGCAAGTATAGACATTATATGATCAGATAACGCCTTAAGCTTTTACCGTATTCTATAAACTTCAAATTTAAAATCTTGCTTAAATCAAAACTAAAATGTAATTAAAGTTTCCATTTATGATAATGCTTATCTTTTTAAGCCGAATTTTATATGATTTATATATAATCCCGTTATAATTTTATCTAGCCTTAAATATACAGTCTAATTAAAATTATAAAAATCACCCTAAAGGAACTTAATGCAAAAATTTTTACAAGCCCTAGCAGGCTCGCAAAAATATTTCGTAAACTACGTTAGCGTCGCGATTTTCATCGTGATGGCGTGGATAGGCGGACTCAAAGTCGTGCAATACGAGGCCGACGGCATCGTGCCGTTTGTAACCAACAGCCCGTTTTTTAGCTACATGTATAGCAAAAAAGATATCGTAGATAACGGCAAGGGCAAAATGGTCGCCGAGTACAACCTACATAAAAACCCGGAAGGCTTGGTCGTGCCTAAAAACATCGAGTGGCACAAACAAAACGGTACTTACGCGGTTTCGTACCTGATCGGCGCGATGATCTGCACTATCGGTACGCTTGTGCTGCTTGGCATCTGGTTTCCTAAACTAGGGCTTATCGGCGGACTGCTGACGTTTGGCATGTCTATCGTAACGCTTAGCTTTTTGATAACGACGCCTGAGACTTGGGTGCCAAATCTAGGCAACCCAGCACTTGGCATCACTGAAAGTCCTAATCACGGCTTCCCGTATCTATCGGGTGCGGGACGACTGGTGTTAAAAGATATAATAATGTCTGCCGCTGGACTAATCGTAGCCTCAAATGCGGCTCGCAGGCTTTTGGAGTGCTGCAAAAGCTGCTCGGCTAAGTAAAATTTGCAGATTTTAGCGAGCGGTAGGCCTAAAATTATATTTTTGGGCGACTTGCCGCTCGCGGCCGTTTTTCTTATCCTTAAATTTACGGTCTTGCTGTAAATTTATCTTTTTTTTCTACCCAAGACTAATTTTTGCGCTAAACACCACACCGGTCTGAAAAATTGCTAAATTTTATTTTCTACATTCTGCGGATTGACGAGCGTTTATTTTAAATTTGCTTTTGCTTTTTGTTCGTCAAATTTAGCGAGCCAGGCGTAGCCATAAGAGAAAATTTGGCATTTTTGTACTAAAATACCCCGCGTAAATTTATGCAAATTTTAAGGAGAATGCGTGGGTATTTTTGACTTTTTTAAAAAGGGAGCTGATAGCGCGCAAAAAAGAAGCGCAAACGCCGCAAAGATCGGTAAAACCGCGCAGAAGCGCAAGGATATAAGCATCGAAATTTTAAAATCGCAAGGCGTGCCTTTTATAGACCATTTGCCGCTACGATACGAGACGAGCGAGATCACTCCGCGCGAAAAGGACGAGGTTATCGCCCGCTCTATTTGCTCGTTTGCCGCGATAATGTGTGCTTGCACGATCAGAGATAACGGCGAGCTAACGGACGAGGATAAGCAGGGCACGAAGGATTTTCTAGATAACCGCTTTGGGTGCATAGACAAGCTAACGCGCATGGAGCGCCGCGTCATAGAGGGCGAAGCGAGCTATAACGAGGCCGTAAATATGGGCTGGAAATACGAGTCGCTGTGGGCGCTGATGTGGGCCATGGGTCTCGTAGAGGAGCTAAATTTCCCAAACGAGATCTGCGACTGCAAATTTGTGATAGATACCTTTGTCGGCGGCGATTTTTCGGCGCGCGTGAAAATGCGGGGTACTGATGAAATCCTGCAGGCGCTCGATCTCGTCTATCGTTACCACTGGGCGTGCGTCAATGCCCGCGTGCACAGCACCAAGAGTGCTGGACTCGATGAGGAAGTCGTAATGGAGAGACGCGGCGGGCTAGAGTGGCTCTGCTGCAAGGGTGCGGAGAACGATAATCTGACGGATGAATATAACGCGTGGGATTATCCTGATCTGAATACTTAGCGGCCCCTCTTTTTCCTTTATACATCGTTGGAAATTTCGCCGAATTTCAGTCGCGTATTATAATATACGCTCCTTCATTCGGCTCATTTCCGCCTCGTCTAAAGAAAAAATACTGCGCCTTATCTCGCGAGCGTCTTTAAATGAGTTTGAAATTTTAAGTCCGCAATAGGCTATATGCCTTATCTTGACTTAAAATTTCTGCACAACATTTAAATCCATCTCGCGATACTGCCGCTCTCGCATTCTTTAACTCAAATTTTAAACCAGCCTACGCTTAGAAATTAAATTTCGCCTCTTTTAAGCGAAAAATACTTCGCCTTAATTCCCGCGTTGTTTTTCTTTGCTATACGTCATTGCGTTTAAAATTTGCTCTATTACGTATCAAGCATACGCTCTGCACGCAAATTTTATCCGTACCTAGTCTAGTTTCGCGGTACTGCCGCTTGCGTCATTTCGCTCAAATTTAAGTTGCAACTTTGGCAGACTATTTTTACGTCCTTGCTTCAAATTTGACCGCTTGCGCGTTTAGTTTTTGCTCGGTAGCAATTAATTAATTTTTATTTTGTTTAAATATTAAATAATGTTTATTATAATTGCGCTAAAAATCAATGGATGGATAATGCTTTTTAACTCTTACGAATTTATATTTTTATTTTTGCCCGTAACTTTTTTCGTATATTTTTTCTTAAATAAAAAGCGCCTTAGTGAAGCGGCGAAAGGCTTTTTAGTCGCATCGTCGCTATTTTTTTATAGCTGGTGGAATATCGCTTATCTGCCTTTGATAGTAGCATCCATGATATTTAACTATTCCTTTGGACTCGAGCTAAATAAAAATAATCCCAAAATTTCCAAAAAGCTCCTCCTTGCTCTGGGTATCGCGGCAAATTTGGCCTTGCTTGGGTATTTTAAATATTCAGACTTTTTGATCGCCAACGTAAATTTCGCCTTCGGTACGCAGATATCGCACCTAAATTTACTCCTGCCGCTTGCGATTTCGTTTTTTACGTTTCAGCAGATCGCGTATCTCGTAGATAGCGCGGCAGAAGAGGGCGCAAAGCGGTACGATTTTTTAAACTACTGCTTGTTTGTTACGTTTTTCCCGCAGCTAATCGCAGGCCCGATCGTACATCACGAGGAGATGATGCCGCAGTTTGCAAAAGCTAGAAACAAAATAATTAATTACAAAAATATAGCTCTTGGATTTTTTATATTTTCTATCGGGCTTTTTAAAAAGGTCGTTATCGCCGATACTTTCGCCGTTTGGGCGACTGAGGGGTTTGATAGGGCTGCGAGCTTAAATTTGATCGAAGCTTGGGTCACTAGCCTTAGCTACACGTTTCAGCTTTATTTTGATTTTAGCGGATACTGCGATATGGCGATCGGCGCGGCGCTGCTTTTTAACATCAAACTCCCGATAAATTTTAACTCGCCTTACAAGGCTTTAAATATTCAGGATTTTTGGCGTAGATGGCATATCACGCTAAGCCGTTTTTTGAGAGATTACGTCTATATCCCGCTGGGAGGCAACCGTAGTGGCAAGGTGCGTACGTACGTAAATTTGGCCGCGACCTTTGTGATAGGCGGCATCTGGCACGGGGCGGGCTGGACGTTTATATTTTGGGGATGTCTGCACGGTGCGGCTCTGGTCGTCCAAAGGATTTGGAGCGAGCTGGGCTTTAGGCTAAATAAATTCGTAGCTTGGTTTATAACCTTTAACTTCGTAAATATCGCCTGGGTGTTTTTTAGAGCAAAGGAGTGGGATGACGCGCTAAAGATGCTAAAGGGGATGTTCGGGCTGGCTGGCGGGCTAACTCTAAATTCGCGGCTAGAGAGAAAGGTCGGTTTTTTGAGAGAGTACGGCGTTAAATTTGGCGAGTGGAATCCAAATATACAAATAGACAGCACAAACACCTTGCTCTACTACTTGATCGCGGGTTTTGCGGTCTCGCTACTGTTTAAAAACTCCGCGCAAAAACTGCAAGGCTTTAAGCTCGGCGGGCTAAATTTGACCCTTGTCGTGCTTTGTTTTACGCTGGGCGTTTTAAATTTGCACAAAATGTCTCAATTTTTATATTTTAACTTTTAGGAAAATCGTGTGAAATTTAAAAAATGGACGTTTAGCTTTTTGACCGCGGCGGCTTTGATTTTCGCGCTCGTAGCGGTTTTTAACTACCTGGTCGATCCATATAGGATTTACGATACGGATATTTTTAAAAATAAACCTAGAGAGGATTTGCAGTCGCGTTTTATGAAGGTTGTAAAGATCCAAAAAATAAGGCCCGCCTCGATATTTTTAGGCAACTCCCGACCGCAAACCGCACTAAATCCTGCGCATAGATACTTTACGCAGCCGGCCTTTAACGCGGCCGTATCGGGAAGCAATCTAAACGAAGCTAAAGCCTATCTAAAATGGGCGATAAAACAGGGAAATTTAAAGCAGGCGTTGCTCGTTTTTGACGATAAGACGATGCTAGGCGGCGGTAGCAAGGCGGATGATTTTGAGGAGTATTTTAAAAATCCTAGCGCTTATAAAATTTTATTTAGCTCTCAATCGTTTCGCGACTCGGTAGCGACCGTCATAAGATACGGCAAAACTCCGCTTTTTGAGCCTGATGGTAGACGGACCGAGGCGTCGCTGCTAGAAGAGGTGCGAAGAAACGGGGGCTACTACGAATACTCCGTAAAAAAGATAGAGGGCGGATATATGGCTGAGCGCAAAAGAGACGAGGTGTCAAGGCTGCCTTATGAAAATTTTATCGAGATTTTAACGGATGCTCACGAAAATAACGTAACCCTAGATATCGCTATAAGTCCGCTGCACGCGAGGCTGCTTGAAGCTATGGACTACAGAGTCGGGCTTGACGTAGCGTGGTACGAGTGGAAAAAGCAGGTAACGGCCGTAAATGAAGAGGTTGCCAAGCGTCTAGGAAAAAAACCGTTTAGGATAGTGGATTTTGGCGTTTATAACGAGATAACGACTCAGGAGCTACCTAAAAACGCCGATCAAGTCTCGCCGTACTACTGGGAGGCTAGCCACTATAACGCAAGGCTCGGCGATATGATGCTGGAGTTCTTGTCGGGGCAGGGCGAGCATGCGGGGCTAGGCGTAGAGATAACTAGCAAAAACATAGACGCGCACATAGAAAATCAAAAAAGCCTGAGAGCCAAATTTATAGATACGCGGGAGTATAGGCGCGAGGTTTTGGGCGAGTAGGTTTTAGGGCGGTAAATTTATTTAAAAGCCAAGATTTTATATAATCGCACAATAAAATTTAAAGGCCAAATTTGCAAAGATACCCCACAAAACAGATCAAAATCAGGGACATAAAAATAGGCGGAGATGCGCCCATATCGGTGCAGTCGATGACGTTTAGCAAAACAAAAGACGTAAAAGGCACGCTAGAGCAGATACGGCGGCTTTATTTTGCGGGCTGCGATATCGTGCGTTGCGCCGTGTTTGACAAAGAGGACACCGCCGCGCTGCGCGAGGTCGTGAAGGCTAGCCCGCTGCCCGTCGTCGCCGACATCCACTTTAACCACAACTACGCCGTGATAGTTAGCGAGTTCGTCGACGCTATCCGTATAAATCCGGGCAACATCGGCTCGAAAAAAAACATCAAAGCCGTCGTGGACGCGTGCAAGCAGCGAAATCTGCCTATCCGTATCGGCGTAAACTCCGGCTCGCTCGAAAAGCAGTTTGAGGACAAATACGGTCGCACGGTCGAAGCGATGGTACAAAGCGCGCTTTATAACATAAATTTGCTTGAGGATTTTGACTTTACCGATATCAAAATTTCGCTAAAATCAAGCGACGTCGAGCGTACGATGGCCGCTTACCGCGCGCTTAGGCCGCTTGTGGCGTATCCATTTCACTTGGGCGTGACGGAGGCCGGCACTAGTTTTCACGCGACGATAAAGTCCGCGATCGCGCTAGGCGGACTGCTGCTAGAGGGCATCGGCGACACGATGCGAGTGAGCATCACGGGCGAGCTAGAAGAGGAGATCAAGGTCGCAAAAGCGATCCTAAAAGACAGCGGCCGCCAAAAGGAGGGGCTAAACATCATCTCGTGCCCAACCTGCGGGCGTTTGCAGGCTGACCTGATGGCTGCGGTAAAGCTCGTCGAGGAAAAGACCAAACACATCAAAGAGCCGCTAAACGTCTCGGTGATGGGCTGCGTCGTAAACGCGATCGGCGAAGCTAAGGGCGCTGACGTGGCGATAGCGTTTGGCAAAGGAAACGGCATGATAATGCGCAAAGGCGAGGTGGTCGCAAGGCTGCCCGAGAGCGAGCTGGTAGATAGATTTTTACTCGAGATCGACGACGAGATAAAGTCGCGGGCGTAAATTTCAGGCGTCAAATTTGAGATTTGGCGGCGCTCGGCTCGGTCAAATTTGAGCTGATAAATTTGGCCTCTGGCTCGGGTTTAAATTTGTTCGTCAAATTTGAACTCTATTTTATCGGCGCGAGCCTGCGAAACTGCGCTCTTTACGGCGCTAACTCAAATTTGACCGCTCAAAGCTAAAGCAAATTTACGCGCAAGCGTCAAATTTGAATCCAAATTTTATAAAATCCGCCCAAACGCAGGCAAATTTAACAAGACAAAAGGACACGAAAATGGCAAAAGAAAACATCGATATGCACAATCTCTACGACCTGGATATGGAGCGCGCGATCCTCGCGTCCATCATCTATAGCGCGGATAATCTAAGCGAAATTTTCGATATCATAAGCCCATTTGACTTTTATCTGCGCGCTCACGGCGACGTTTACGACGCGATGGTAAAGTGCCTGAATGAAAATTTGCCGGTCGAAACGGGGTTTTTAAAAACCAAGCTGGGGAGCAAATTTGACGAGAACGTGATGAGCGAGATCATCGGCACGAACTCGATCCTGGACGTCAAAAAGTACGCTAACGAAATCAAAGAAAAATCGATCAAACGAAGCCTCGTCAAAATCGCGCACCAGATACCTAGCAAAGTGAGTGAGGATAAGCCCAGCCGCGATATGGTGGACGAGCTGAGTCAGAGTTTTTATTCGCTAGTGGACGGGCAGAGCGCGGGCGTCGTAAAAGACGCTGCTGTCATCATCACAGACGTCATCGCTCACCTAGAAAAGCAAAAACTGCTCGAAGATAAGGATATCGTAGGTATCGACACGGGCTTTCGCCAGCTAAACGAGATGACGAAGGGCTTTAAGCACGGCGATCTCATCATCATCGCGGCGCGCCCCGGCATGGGAAAAACGACGATCTGTTTAAATTTGATGAACCACGTGCTGATGCGCGGCGGTGGAGTCGTGTTTTTCTCGCTTGAGATGCCCGCCGAGCAGATCATGCTGCGTATGCTAAGCGCCAAAACCTCGATCCCGCTGCAAAACATAATGACGGCCAAAATGGACGACGAGGAGTGGTCGCGCCTAAGCGACGCGTGCGACGATATGGCTAGTCGCAAGCTTTTCGTCTACGACAGCGGCTACGTAAACATCCATCAGATCCGCACGCAGATGCGCAAGCTCAAGTCCTCGCACCCCGAGATCACGCTGTGCGTCATCGACTACATCGGCCTCATGATGGCGACGTCAAATTTCTCCGACCGCCACCTACAGATCGCCGAAATCTCGCGCGGACTAAAGCTACTAGCGCGCGAGCTAGACATGCCTATCATCGCGCTTAGTCAGCTAAACCGCAGCCTAGAGTCCCGCGCCAACAAACGCCCGATGCTAAGCGACCTGCGCGAATCAGGCGCCATCGAGCAGGACGCCGACATGATACTTTTCGTGTACCGCGACGAGGTTTACCGCGAGCAGGAGGAGAAAGAAGCCGAGAAAAAGGCGCACGCCGAGGGTAAGGAGTACGTGCGTAAATTTGTCCCAAACAAGATCGAAGAGGACGCCGAAATCATCGTGGGCAAGAACCGAAACGGCCCGGTCGGCACGGTCGAAGTGATATTTCAAAAGGAATTTACGCGCTTTGTCGATAAGAGCTTTGGCGCCGCGCACGTGGCGGAGTTTAATCCAAACGCCTAAAATGCGCCTTTAAGCTTAAATTTTGCAAAAGCCGCAGCGTAAATCTATCTTTGAAAACGCGCGCGAGGTTTATGTATTTTGCCTTGCGTGCGCGCTTGTTTTTGCGCTAAATTTGGGCTTTAGCTACTATAAATTTTGCGAATTTAAAGCCCAAAACGGCGTTATCTTACAAGCTAAAATTTTACAAAACTACGAAAAAACTAACGCAAAAGGCAAAATTTACCGCGTTTTGAAGCTAAAAACAAATGATTTTAGCTTTTACACGACGACTCAGGCGGACTTTGGTGCGCAGGCGAACGAGCAAATTTTAATCGGCGCCGAAAACAAAAACGTCAAATTTAAAGAGTACCTAAGCGGCTTGTTTTATATGCCTAGTTACGGCGTAGCTGAGCTTAGGTACGCCGCGAGCAAGGAACGAATTTACGATAGAATTTTTGAGTTTATCGCCGCGCAGCACGAAAGCGAAAAAATAACCGAGCTTTTTACAGCACTGTTTCTTGCCGCACCCGTGGGCAAGGAGCTTAGAGGGGACGTAAATTTTTACGGCGTAGCGCATCTCATCGCGATCTCGGGCTATCATCTGGGGCTTATTTTTGGCTTTTTATATTTTATCATGCGCCCGATTTACCGCTATTTTCAGGCGCGCTATTTTCCGTATCGAAACGCCAAATTTGACCTCTCGGCCGCGATCTTTGCGGTTTTGTTTTGCTATCTTGCGCTGATCGGCTTCGTGCCGTCATTTTTGCGGGCGTTTTTGATGAGCTTGCTGGCTCTGTTTTTGCTCGCTAGAAACGTGCGCATCGTGAGCTTTGAGCTGCTTTTTACGGTGATTTGCGTCGCCGTAGCGCTGATGCCGAGTCTGCTTTTTAGCGTAGGATTTTACTTTTCCTGCATGGGCGTGTTTTATATTTATCTATATTTGCGACACTTCGGCGGGCGATTTTCAAATTTAAGCAACGCTATCTTGCTAAATTTTTGGGTATTTTCGGCGATGATTTTGCCTGTGGTTTACTTTTTTCCGCTCGTTAGCGCCCAGCAGCTAGCCGTCTTGCCGCTTACGCCGCTTTTTAGCTTGTTTTATCCGATTAGTGCGTTTTTGCACTCGTTTGGCGCTGGCGGCGCTCTTGATGAATACCTGCTAGAATTTCTCTCGTGGCGCGCAAAGGGGGTAAATTTGAACGTGCCGTTTTGGCTGTTTTTACTCTATAATGCGCTGAGCTTAGCAAGCGTCAAAAGCAAAATTTTGGCCGCCGTTATCGTGCCGCTAAATTTACTCTGCTTTGCCGCGCTTGTTTAAGCTTCTTTGTCGCTCTCGCCCGCTTTTTCCAGATACGCGCACAGCTTCACGCCGTAAAGAAATATGATCCACGACACGTAAATCCACACGAAAAATAGCAGCACCACCGAAAACGAACCGTAGATGCTAAGATAGGTTTTGTTGTTTGCGGCGTAAAAGACGAAGATGTTTTTGCCAAGATACCAGATGAGCGAGGCTACAAATGAGCTAAAAAGCGCGTTTTTTAGGGCGATTTGGCGGTTTATCGAGATGAGATATGTCACGCAAAATATCGCCCAGATGATGAGGTAGGGAAAAATGCTAAGGAAATTTATCCACTTCGTGTAGGCGCTGGAGTTTAGCATATCTTGAAATAAATTTGAGAGATAAAAACTAAGCCCAAGCCCCAAGGGAGCTAGCGTAATGAGCGTCCAATACGCGCTTAGCGAGTTCCAAAATTTGCGGCTTTGCGTGTGCATGATGCGGTTGATGACGTATTCGTAATCGGCAAAAAACATGATCGAAGTAAAGATAATGGCGCCAAGGCCGAGGATGCCAAGGCTAGAGCTGTTTTGCAAAAAGGTCTCGATGTAGTTTGAGATCGCGTCTTGGTTTGAGGGTAGCAGCTGGGCAAATATAAATTCCTTGATCTTTGCGTAATAGACGCTAAAGCTTGGCATCTGTGTAAAGAGCGAGAGCGAGATGAGCAGCACGGGGATGATGGAAAGCATCGTGTGAAAGCTCAGGCTTGATGCGTAGTGCAGTAGCTGCTTGTCCTTGATCTTTAGCATCGCCGTGAGCCAAATTTTAAGCGTCTGTTTTATCTTTTCAAATTTTTGCGCAGTCATCTTAAATCCTTAAATTTGAGGTATTTTACAACGATAAATTTAAATTTAAGCTGGGTGGGCGGCGTCTTTGGCTTTTAATCTTTTGTTTATACTTTTATTGATTAAGTTTTCTATAAAATTTATATCTCTTTGCGTATACAAAAGATTTACGCCAAATTTATTGTTGTTGTGTTTACTTTTTAATGTTAGCGTTTTTGTGTTACGCTTTTCTTTGGCGATGCATAAAATTTCGTCAAATTTGATTTCAATGCTGTAGTTTAAAAATAAAAAGTTCCACTCTTTCGAGACTCTATCCTTATTTACCTTAATGCCTTTTTCGGCAAATACCAAAAAAGAAAAGAGGACTAAGCCGATTGCAAAAATAATAACGCAAGTTAGCTCTA
Organism: uncultured Campylobacter sp.; assembly: GCA_963515555.1. GTDB lineage: Bacteria > Campylobacterota > Campylobacteria > Campylobacterales > Campylobacteraceae > Campylobacter_A. The sequence continues at coordinate 17,085 of CAUPXB010000009.1, forward strand.
GTTGATTGCGTTGCAAATAACCATTTATACATTTGGATTCGCTTCGTAAACTTGGGTCTAATATAATTACTTTCTTGTTAATTTTAATATTTGAGTCATCTTTGTAAAAACATTCTGCTTTTCCTATGCCTTTATAGCGCTCAACGTTTGGTTCGTCGGATAAAATATTAATGCCAAAACTTAGTATTATGGCAAACGACATAAATTTTAAAAACAGATCCGGACGTATCAGTAGCGCCCCTTGATCGACAATTTTATAAGATGATTTGTGGTTTATAAAGCCGCCTCTAAAAATGGATACAATTAAAAAGGCAGCTAGAAAAAAGAAAAAAATGGTTATCGAAAGATCGGCTATAATTTTTGCCAAATTTACAGCCCCATCTTAAACGGGTTTAGGATATTGTTCGGGTCAAACGCCTTTTTGATACTTCTAAAAAGCTCCATCTCGGCATCCGTAAAGGCAAGCGGCATAAACTCGGCCTTGCTGATGCCGATGCCGTGCTCGCCGCTAAGCGTGCCGCCAAGCTCCACCGCGATCTTAAAAATTTCCTCGATCGCCTTGTGGCCGCTCTCTACCTGCACCGGATCGGCTCTATCTACGACCATGACGTTAGTGTGTACGTTACCGTCGCCCGTGTGTCCGAAGCACGGCACCTGCACGCCGTATTTTTCAGCGACGCCGCCGATGCGCCCCAGTAGCTCTGGTAGCTTTGAGCGCGGCACCGTGATATCCTCGTTTAGCTTTAAATTTCCGTAGATATTTATCGCCTGCGAGCAGTTGCGGCGAGCAAACCAGATGTCGTTTCGCTCGCCCTCGTCTTTGGCGCGTCTAAATTCGCTAGCGCCGTTTTCTCTAAACACTCGCTCTATCGTGGCTAGATCCTGCTCTAGCCCGTCTAAAATGTCGCCGTCTACGTCCGTTATCAGCAAGGCCCCCGCATCTTGCGGTAGGCCTTTGTTAAATTTAGTCTCGACCGCGCGTATGCAAAGCGCGTCTAAAAACTCCATGGCTACGGGCGTTACGCCTGCTGCCATCGTCTTATAAACGGCGTTCATCGCAGCGTTTACGCTAGGGAAAATTCCCATCGCCGTTTTTCTAAATTTAGGTTTTGCGATGAGCTTTAGCGTGATCTCGGTTATTACCGCTAGCGTGCCCTCGCTAGCGATGAGGATGCCTGCGATATTGTATCCCGCGACGTCTTTTATCGTGCGTTTGCCGGCACGGATCACTTCGCCGCTAGGTAGCACGGCTCGTAGCGCCATGACGTAGTCTTTGGTGATGCCGTACTTTGCCGCGCGCATGCCGCCCGCGTTTTCGCTGACGTTACCGCCTAGCGTCGAGTAGTCCTGACTGGCGGGGTCTGGCGGGTAGAAAAGGCCTAGTTTTTCGGCTTCGCGCTGTAAATTTATATTTATACAGCCAGGTTGCACGACTGCGACCATGTTTTGCATGTCGATTTCTAGGATTTTGTTCATGTGCTTTTCAAATGCAAGCACCACGCCGCCCTCGTGCGCTAGCGCCCCGCCCGTAAAGCCGCTGCCAGCACCCCTAGGCACGATTTTGACTCCGTTTTCGTTGCAGTACTTTAAAATCTCGCTAACGTCGCTCTCGTCTCTAGGGAAAAGCACGCCGTCAGGCAAATGGCGCTTTCTAGTCGCGTCGTAGCAGTATGCGATCCTGTGCGCGTCGTCGAAGTAGGCGTTATCCGCGCCTAGTAAATTTGCAAAAAATTTAGCGTGTTTTTCGTGCATCATTTTTCTTTCAAAAGAGCTTTGTAGTGGCGATCAAAGTCGCTGATCTGCTCCGAGCCCCATTTCCAAAATACCGTATCGATGTCCTTGACGCGAGTGTAGAAAGGCAGCTGGTAGTATTTGACCGCGCCGCTTTGGAAGCGTTTTAGCGGCTCAAAACTCTGGCAGTCGGCAAAAAGCGCTTCGTTGTTCATGGCGATAAATATTAGCCCGGCAGCGCTTTGCGAGCACATTTTGCGAAAGTCGTCGCGGCTAGGGTTTGGTTTATACTCGTAGCTTAGATAAGAGCCCACGATATCGGGGTGGATAAATGTGATGTCTTTAAACGCATTCGTTACTTCGGCGTAAATTTCTTTATTCGGCACGACGATGAGCGAGCGATTGTATAGGTAGTTTAGGATGATCTCGTCGCCGCTTTTAGGCATTATGCCAGGTATCGGTAGGGCTTTTTGCGCTAGCGTGTCAAATACCTCGAATCGCACCTTCGCAAAGCCGCCGCTTTTTTGCGTGACTACGGCGCGAGCGATGATTGAGCTTTGAGAGCCTTCAAATTTATGCATCACGACGCCGCTACTGCCTACGACGATATCTGAGCCGTCTATGATCGTGCCTACGCCCTCATCCACGCTTATTAGCGGGGTTTTATACTCCCTCATCGAAAACTCGGCCGCAAAGCCAAGGCAAGCCGCCGCTAAAAATAAAAGAAATTTTTTCAAAATCTATCTCCTAAAAATGTAGAATTTTGCCGCTCATTATAGCTTAAAGCGCCTTAGTTTTGCAAAATGTAAGTAATTTTCGAGTAAAATACGACTTTTAAATCAAGGGATTTTATGAAGAAATTTTCATTAGCTTTACTGCTGGCGGTAAATTTATTCGCCGCCGCACCTATACAATCTACCGTCGAGGAGCTTAATTGGCCTAGCGGAGATACGTTTTTAACTTTTTTGGAGAAAAATTCCATTCCGCTTTCTCTTTATTACGATATGGATTCGGACGATAAGGAGTTTGTGAGCGAGATAACTGCAGGTATTCCGTATCAAATTTTAAGGGACGAAAGCGGCGGATTAAAACAAGTTCTCATCCCCATAAACGAAGAGCTTCAAGCGCAAATTTATAAAGACGAAGAGGGTAAATTTAAATTTCAGCTCTCATCGATTTCGTATCAGACTTATAGGCGCGTACTTAGTATGCCGATCGTCTCGAATCCTTCGCAAGATATACTAGAAGCTACGGGTAGTGCGGCGCTGGCGCATGGATTTTATCTAGCTATGAGAAGCGAAGTAGGCGCTAAAGAGTTTACGAAGCTAAAAAAGGGCGACAGGCTCGCGATGGAGTATACGCAGAAGATGAGGCTGGGACGCACTTTCGGCGCTCCTGAGATATACTGGGCGACGATCGAAATCAGCGGTAAAAAATACACTGTTTATAAATACGAAAACAAATACTACGACAAAAGCGGTAAGAAAAACGATAAATTTTTGCTAACTAGGCCGATCGCAAATGCACGTATTACCTCGCCTTTTACGCCCAAGCGCTATCATCCGATACTAAAGCGTTACAAAGCGCATCTGGGCGTTGACTACGGCGCTCCTAAAGGCACTCCCATAAAGGCTGCGGGTGAAGGTATGGTTAAATTCGTCGGTACTAAAAGCGGCTACGGCAAGGTAGTAATACTAGGCCACACTAGCGGTTACGAGACGCTATATGCGCACACTAGCGGCTTTGCTAAAGGTATAAAAAGCGGCGTTAAGGTCAAACAAGGTCAGCTCATAGCTTATGTAGGAAACACGGGCATGAGTACGGGTTCGCACCTGCATTTCGGCGTTTATAAAAACGGTAACGCTATAAACCCGGAGACCGAGATAAAGGTAGCTAAAAGCGTATTTGCCTTAAATGAAAGCGCTAAATTTCAAAAATATATAAAACAGTTTGAAAACAAGATAAAAGAGTATGCCAACAAGGATGAAATCCCTGAAAAAGAGCAGAAATTTGATACGGCGATGGACTGGGAGCATCCTATAGCCGAGCCAAAAGCAGACGTAAATTTGACGATGACGGATGTAAATTCTACCTTTTCTAGCGGAGATTTAAATTTAACTACGGAGACGAAAAGGGCAGAGGAAAATTTAACTAACATCGGCTCTTTAAAAACCGATATAAATTTGACAAAAGAGACAAAAGGTGACAACAAGGAAGACAATGCGACCAAAACCGAAGCAAATTTGACGAGCGAGCTTGCAAGCGGTAGCGACGATGTAAATTTGACGGACTCAAATTTAACTAAAACAGAGTCAAATTTGGCCGCGCAGCCAACGGCCGAAAGCAACTCCTCTGGAACCAAAACGGACGCAAACGAAACGGCAAATTTAGCCGCGGCAAAATCTGCAAAACCGGAGTCAAATTTAACCTCCGCAAAAGCCGCAAGCAAGGCGACAAGCAAAGCCGAGCCAAAAAAATCAAGCAAAGAGGCGAAAAAGTCAGAGTCAAATTCGTCCGCTAAAAATAAAGACAAACCAAAACAGACGGATAAGAAAAAGGATAAAACAAATAAAGAAGCCAAAACCGAGTCTAAAAAGAAAAAGGACGTAAACGCCAGCAAAGATAAGTCTAGAAAGCAAAAAGACGCTGCCGACAAAAAGGCCAAATCAAAAGGTAAAACCGCCGAGTCAAGCGACAAAAAGAAGTAAATGATGGAAGAAAACGAGCAATTAAACGAAGCCAAAGAACTGCTAGACTCGCACCTAAACGAGACGATCGATAAGGAACTAAGCCCCGCCGACCTCGCCCAGCACCTAAAAACGCTCAAAAAGCACGACGAGGAGCTCTTTGGCGAGTATCTCGAAAAGCTAGACCCAGAGATCCTGGGCGACGTAGCGATGGAGATGCCCGATCACATGTTAAAGGACGTGATCGAGCAGATACCCAGCGACAAAATCATCGAGGCGATCGAGGAGCTAGAGAGCGACGACGCCGCCGAGCTTTTGGAGTATATCGAGGAGATCGACGAACAAAAAGCCAAGGAGCTCTTTGACGGTCTGGATAAGGACGACCAGGAGGAGATTTTACGTATCCGCAGCTACGACGAGGGCGAGGCGGGCGCGTTTATGCAGACGGAGCTTTTTAGTGCGCATATCGACGAGCAGCTAAAAACGGCGGTCGAACGGCTAAGGCGCGAGAAAGAAGAGGGCAAACTAGAAAACGTCTCGCAGCTTTTTATCACCGATAAAAAGGGCGTTTTGCTTCATGCGGTGCCGCTTGAGGATCTGATACTATTTGACTTTAACCAAACCTTAAGAGAGATCATCGCAAAGAGCGAAGAGGATAAGTATAAGCCCAACGTAGCCGTAGATAACGAGCCTATCGAGACGGTCGTAGAAACGGTCGAAAACTACGATATGAACTCGATCGCGGTCGTAGATAGCAAGGGCTATTTGCTCGGACGTATCACCACCGACGATATCCACGACTTTATAAAAGAGAGCGCCACGGAGCAAATTTATAACCTAGCTGGCGTCGACGACGAGGCGGAGGAAGAGGATACGAGCCTGGTTAAGGCCACTCGCGCGCGCGCCGTTTGGCTACTTATAAATTTATTTACGGCGCTAATCAGCTCCTCGATCATCGGGCTTTTTGACGAGACGATAGCTAGCTACGTAGCACTCGCGGTACTGATGCCTATCGTCGCATCCATGGGCGGAAACACCGGCACCCAGGCGCTTACGGTTACCGTGCGCCGACTAACTTTGGGAGAGATTGAGTTTAAAAACGCCGCAAACGCGCTAAAACGCGAGGTCGGCATCGCGCTTATAAACGGACTAACCTTTGCATTTTTGATGGGCATTATCGCTGCGCTGTGGTTTAACCGCCCGATGCTAGGCGTAGTTATCGGCGCTTCGATGTTGATAAATTTATTTTTTGCCGGATTTTTCGGTACTTTGATACCGCTAAGCTTAAAGAAATTTGACATCGATCCCGCCGTCGGCTCGGCCGTGCTGCTTACCACCGTTACCGACACGGTCGGCTTTTTTAGCTTTTTAGGACTGGCAAAATGGATACTTCTGTAAAAAATATCAAAATAGAAAATTTAACCTCCCCGCGCTATGTAAAGCCGTATCAAATTTCCTTTGATCTGTGCGAGAAGTCCGTCAGATGGGAGTGCATCAAGGCTCACGATAGCGTCTCGGTACTGCTTTATCACGAGGATAAGGACGCGTTTTTGCTGGTTAAGCAGTTTCGCCCCGCCGTTTGGTTTAACCTACAAGAAGGACGCGAGCTAAATTTGACGCAAAAGGGCGACGAGGGCTACACCTACGAGCTTTGCGCGGGTCTGATGGATAAAGGCAAGAGTGAGGAGCAGACCGTCATCGAGGAGATCGCCGAGGAGACGGGCTTTGCCGTGAGTAAAGTAGAGCGCATAACATCCACTCGCGGCGCGCTGGGTTTTGGCGGAGCGAAGCAGACGATGTTTTTTGCCGTGATAAACGACGCGATGAAAATCGGCGAGGGCGGCGGCATAGACGGCGAAAATATCGAGCCAGTTTACGTTCCGCTTGAGCGGGCGCGGGAGTTTATGTTCGACGAAACCAAAACCAAGGCCACGGGGCTGATGTTTGCTTTTATGTGGTTTTTCGATAGAATGGGCAGATAGTTTGCGCCAAATTTTAGATTTCGCTAAAAATAATCAAATTTAAGGAAAACAAATGCTAAAGAAAATCGTTTGCGCCGCTTTTTTGGCGTCCGCGGCTTTTGCCGCCGTGCCTGCTTTTGAGGAGGCGAGTGCGGAGCTAGCTCAAAACAACTATGACGACGCCTTAAAGCTCTTTGAAAAGTCTTGCTACGAGGAGAAAAACATCGTAGGCTGCTATGCCGCGGGCTTTATAAACATTAACGCCTATTCGCAAAACTCTAGCGAGGCAAAAGGCTTCGAACAGTTTTCAAAAGCTTGCGATGCGGGCGATATGGACGGATGCAAATCTCTGGGCGACATCTACGAAAACGGACAGGCCGGACAGGAAACCGACTATAAAAAAGCGATGAAATTTCACGAAAAGGCTTGCGAGGGCAAAGTAGGCGCCGCGTGCGCGAGAGTGGCCGGATACTACGACTACAACAGTGGGGGCACCGAGCAAAATTTAGCCAAAGCGTCTAAATTTTACGAAACCGCGTGCAAGTACGAGGACGCGAGCGGCTGCCACGCGCTAGCCGATATGTACGAAAGGGGCGAGGGCGTGAAAAAAGACGAGACAAAGGCGATGGATTTTTACGGGTTAGCTTGCGACTACGGCTCTAGAGGAGCTTGCGCCGATTTTAGAAAACTTTATAAAAACAAAAAATAAGGAGCCGCTATGTTTAGGAAAATTTATCTTGTTTTGATTTTAGCCGGATTGGCGGCCGCGCAGACGAATTTTGAAATCGCTACTAAAAAATACCTACAAGATATGGGCGATAAAAACGTGTCCAAACTCTACGAAAAGTCGTGCCGCGAGGATAAAAACGCCGTAGGTTGCTATATAGCCGCACAGCTAAAAGCATATCAAACATACGACCTAAAAGACGATGAGGAGTATGAGCGAATAAACAGCGAAGTTTTTGAGCTTTATAAAAGCGCTTGCGATCTTGGCTATGCTAAAGCTTGCTCGGCGGCGGGCGATTTTTATGACTCTACGCCGTCAAACGATAATTTTGTCGTAGAGCCAGACGACACGGAAAAATCAGCTGAATTTTACGAAAAAGCATGCGAGAGCAAAGACGGTGAAGCTTGCCTAAAGATAGCTAAACAGCACGATAGCGCCTCAAAATTCGCTGATGCGCTAAAATACTATAAACTAGCCTGCGAAGCAAGAGAGGCCGAGGGCTGCTACAACGCGGCCGATATCTACGAGTCAGGCGACGGAACGCCTAAAAATAGCGCAGAGGCGGCTAAATATTACGGTCTTGCTTGCGAAAACGGCCTTGGTCGCGGCTGCGCCAAATCTAAAAAATTTAGCAAATAGGAGGATGCGTTGAGAAAGATTATTTTAGCTGCGATCTTAGCGGCGACGGCTTTTGGCGGAAACTTTGAACAAGCTACGAAAATATATCTAAAAAAATCAGACTTCGAAAACGGCGCGCGACTGTTTGAAAAATCTTGTAACGACGATAAAAATGCCGCCGGTTGCTATATGGCGGCGTTTTTAGGCGAGCAGGGGCTCTCGCATGACGACGATGGCGGCGGCGAAAAGACCTTTGCGCTATACAAAAAGGCCTGCGATATGGGCGACATGGACGGCTGCACGGCCGTAGCTGCGGTGTACGAGGGCACCATACTGTGGCAAATCTCTCAGATAGACTACGAAAAGGCGGCGGCGCTATATGAAAAGGCCTGCGAGGGCGGAGTCGGCGAGGCGTGCGTGAGAGCGGCCGCGCACGGTAACGGCGAATACGGCGGCACAAAAGATCCGCAAAAAGCCCGCAAATACTACAGGCTAGCTTGCGACTTCAAGGACGCGCAGGGTTGTTACGCTCTAGCCCGCGGACATGAAAAGGCGGACCAAGGCGCAAAAGACGATAAAAAGGCGATGGAGCTTTACGGCCTTTCTTGCGACTATGGATACCATATGGGCTGCGCGAAATTTAGGGAACTTGTTAAAAAATCAAAGTAAATTTTAGCCTCGCTCGGTCTTATCTAATCAGCCCTCGAGCGAGGCTGGATTTGCCGCGCCGTATTCGGCTGCCGGCGGATGCTACTTGAAATTTTACCGACTTTACTTTACGAACGGTTATTTTATAGATTTTATTTAAATTTTATCAGCTTAAACTGCTTGCTTACATTATCCAAATTTATCCCCTTTTTGCGCAAAAAATACTCTTTTAGCTCCTTGTAATCGTTGTTTGTTGGGACCAAAAGATTTATTATTATGCCGTCTTTTTTGGAAAAAATAGCAAGCATATTATAAACCGTACAGGATTTAAACCCGCCCAATCTAAAATAAAAAATAGTCTGTGGAATAAGCCGGGTAAAAATAAGAAAATAAAAAACGCAAAAATCTCAAAAATATTTATGCCCATCACGTCACAATAGTTTTTAAGCGCTAAAAGCAAGAAAATTAGGTCGATGAAAACGATGTATTTGTTAGCTTCTATCTGATACAAATCATCCGTGATGTCAAATGTTTTTCTTAAGTCCGCGATCTGGACAAGCTCGATTTCTTTTGTGGTTTTGTCTGTGATTTGCTATTTTATGGCGCCGTTTTCAAAGCTGAAATGGCCATTTTTAGGCGCATTTAAGGCTTCTTTAAACGTAGGCTTTAAAACTATGATAGTAATAATGGAGTTAAATAAAATCCTATCCAAACTCATCAAAGAAAAAATCAGGGAGATCAAGATAATGATGCAACGAGCGCGAGGGTTAAGAGGGCTGAAAATAGGCTCAAATTTTGTTTATAATCCTTGATGATTATCGGCTCTTTGTCGTAATCCCTCAAAAATTTGCCCGAGCCGGGATTTGTCAAATTTGGATTTTGAGGATTGCCGTTTAAATTTTGAGTCTGGTTATCTGCTGCGTTCAAAAATTGTTCCTTTTTGTATCTTTGGCTTTCCTAGCCAACATTTTTTAATAATCTCTTATAAGCTTCATCGAGCTCAACTTTTGCGACCTCTTCTCTTGTCATGGTATTCTCCTACATAAAATAATAACTTTTTCTAACATTATCGATGTCTATATCTTTTTGTAAAAAATATTCTTTGATTTCCATATAAATTTTCTCCTTATACAGATAAACCAAGTAATATCTACTAAAAAAAAAGTTGACTCTATGAACATAGTAAGGATAAGAAGGCTCTGCAACCTTAAGAAACGGAAATATTTTAAAGCCTTTCAAGCTACAGTTTATAACTGCATAAAAGCAAATTTTTATAAAAACATTTGACACATACATAAAGAAAAACAAAGTTATGGCTAGGCCATCTGAAAAAATAACGGATCCGATAAATATAATATAAAGAAAAATCTCATTTCCAATCTTTTTATCTTTACTAAAATTATCATGCAGAAAAAACGGCCTACTCATATCTTCACTTTTTACCAAGCACCTTCTTTTAACTTTACCGTTTACTATAAAGTCTATGTATTTATTTGTAAATTTTATTTCGTGTTTATTAAAAATCATAAGGAATAAATACCAAGCAAGTGTATACAAAAACATAACAGGGACTATATAAAGGTCCTTATAATCGCTCGTATAGCCGTCAATAAAATCTCGAACAAAACATGCTAATACGCCGGCAAAAAATAAAGACGAGACCGGAAGCGTGACGATAAACAATCTCTCGTAGCTTTTGATAACCAGCGGCTCCTTATCGTAATCCCTCGCAAATTTCTTTGAGCTGGGATTTGTCAAATTTGGATTGTGAGGATTGTAGTTTAAATTTTGCGTCTGATTGTTTGCTGTGTCCAAATTTTATTCCTTTAAATCATTGCTTCTTTAGCGTTTTGTCAATCGTTTTAGCGCATAAAACCCAAAAATTCATCGCTTTTTGCTGGTTGTGGGGCTTGCTGGCAATTCATCGCCGCTTTGCCCGCTCAAATCTATCCTCAAAGCGGACTTAAATTTAGCTTAGCGATCTAAATTCAGCATTAATTTAGCGTCCTAAGACTGTTTAAATTTGCTACCCGCAAGGCCTTAAATTTAAAGCTTTGATTTTAGTACCGAGCCGCGCCGCTGACTTTAATCAAAAAGACTCAAATTTGCCGCCCGGTAAATCGTAAATTTTACCGCAGAGCCGAGCGGTCAAATTTAGCCCGGTAGCCCAAATTTGACGCGCCGAGCAAGCGAGCTCCGGCTCAAATTTGCCGCACTTGCCGCACTTATTTTGCTCAAATTCTGCGTCAAATTTACCACCGCGCTTAGCTCAAATTTACCTAAAACAGCCCCTTGAGAAGCCCTTTTATCGCATCTTTTTTTGCGTCTTTTTTCGCATCGCCCGTGGTGCCGTTTTCGTCGTCTTTGCCGAATTTCTTATCCAAAAATCTATCGAGCTCCTTAACCGCCTTACCCTTTAGGTAGTCCGAGCCGATCGTGTATTTCGGGTTGTCGCTAGTGCCCGTGACGGTGATATCGATGTCGGTTTTTTCGTAGTTCATCTTGATCGGCACGTTTACGGCCTTGGTCGCCATATCGTATTTGCCGCTAGTTACCCAGACGCGGCTTCTAGTCGCGTTCATATCGGCGTTAAAGTCGATGAGGTTTTTGTTTATCGTACCTTTTATTTTGCTGTTTTTGTAGATTTCGCTTGTTATGTCGCGTCCGGTGAAGGTCCTTACCTGCTCGGTAAAATCGGTCTTTGCAAGCTTGCCGTCATTTACGGCGACGTCAAATTTACCTTTTTGCGAGGCGAGATTATAATCCATCGTCATATCGCCGGTGCCGTCGTATACGTGCGAGAGACCCAAAAAGTCGGTGAGGCCTTTGGCGGTGAAGCTTTTTAAATTTGCGTTTAGGATATCGTCTTTTAAGACTGCTTTAAGATCGCCGTTAAAGAGCCGCGAATTTACGTTCGCGCTTAGCCTTTCGCCCGTTTTCGTCGCGTCGCCGATAACTAGCAAAGGCCCGTAAAGAGGTCGTCCGACCAAAAACTCGATCTCTTTTAGCTCCCTTATGCTAAGCTCAAAATCCGCCTTTGCCGAGCCGCTTTCAAGCTCGTAGTCGCCTTTTAGATTTTTTAGCGCGATTAGGTTTTTGTTTGCGTTTGAGACGAGGTTTGCTACCGAGTCAAATTTAGCCTTGCCGCCGTTTATAGCGACATCCGCGTTAGCGTCAAATTTCGTGCCGTTTGGGAAGCGTTTATCTAGCTCTTTTGCTACGACGGCGCTGTTTACGATACCGTTTTTGACGTTAAATTTAGCCGTACCGCTGAGATTTTTTGGATCGAGCCCGCTTAGATTGATGGATCCGTCGATCACGGCGTCGGCGTAGTTTGGCAGCGCAGCCAGCGTAAATGCGTCCTTGAGCGAAAGCGCGCTTAAATTTGCCGTGAGTTTTTCGTTTTTGAGGATCGCATCTATCTTGCCGCCTAGCGCGTTTGCGTTTAGATCTAGCTCGCTAAGCGCGCCCTTTGCGAGTTTTGCCGCGCCTTTAACGTCCACTTTGCCCGATAGCTTTTTGCCGATAAGCTCTTCAAATTCGCCCAGATCATCGATGCCCGCGTCAAATTTGACGTCCGCATTTTTGTCGTCCAGTCCGTAAACGCCGCTTAGGCTCTTTAGTTTTAGAAGCTCGGAGTTTAGCGAGGCGTTAAATTTGGCTTTCGAGCTTGCTACATCGGCGTTTGCGTTTAGTTCAAAGGCTAAAGGTTTGCTCAAATTTATCTCCTTTGCGACCTGTTTTAGCTCGGTCGGATTTAGCCGCGCGTTTTTGGTGGCAAGCTTAACAGAACCGGAGATATTTTGCGTGTTATGCACGTCGTTTAGCACTGCTTCGCCGCTGATCGTTCCGCCGACAAATGCCGGGAAAGCGGCGATTTTAACCAGCTCGTCAAGTTTTAGCGAGCTGATTTTGGCGATTAGCTTGCCGCCGTTTAGCACCGCATCGACGTTACCGCCGAACCCCTCGATCTTTACGTCGAAGTTTTTGAGCTCGCCGGCGGTGGCTATGACGTTGCCGTTTGCTTTAAACGCGCCGCTAAGCTTTTGCTTGATGACGGGCTCAAATTTAGCCAGATCGTCCACGATGAGCTTGACGTCGCTGCTTAGGGTGTTTGAGTTTGGATCGTAGATCGTCTTGTCGCTGCCGATCGTTGCTAGCGGCGTGATCACCGCGCTTTTAGCGTTTACGATGCCGTCTTTAACGTCGGCTACGATTTTGCCGTTTGCGGCGAAATTTGACGGCAAAGTGACGTTAAAATCCTTTGTGATTAGCGCGTTATCGGTTTTGACATCCAAGATATCGATGTTTGCGGTGCCGTTTGGTTTGCCGCCGCTTTCTACGATGTTTGCGACGGCAGAGATTTTACCGCGCGCGTAGATAGGCTGGCCGGCTAGCGCTAGAGCTTTTTCGACCTGTAAATTTTTGGCGTCGAGCTTTAAAGAAAGCGGCTTGTAGTCTTTTAAATTTGCGTCGAAACTAACGTTTGAGCCAAGCATTTGGCCTACTCCGCTAGCGGTGAAATCGCTAAATTTGCCCTTTGCGATGCCTGAGATTTTCATAGCTTCGCTTAGCTTGACGCCCAGGCTTTTTAGATCGCTAACGGCGACGTCGTATTTTAGATCGAGGCTTTGCGAGAAAATCGAAAGCCCGCCGTTTACGTTCGCTACTATCTCGCCGTTTACGTTAGCTACGATATCTACGCTCGTCGGACGGATCTGAAATTTGTCGAATTTCACGTCAAATCCGCTTTTTTCTTTAATTATATTTTCAGCGTAGGGTTTAACAAAACCGTTGCCAAAGTCCGTAAAGGCCGCGACGTAAGCCGCTATAAGCAAAGCAAAAACCAGTCCGAGCAGGGCGCCTAAAATTTTCATCGTCTATCCTTTTAGATTTAGTTTAATTTTATTATGAAACTTGAGCCGATTATACTAAGACTTGTTAAGAATTTTAGCTAAATTATTGACAAATTCTAAAAATTTGACTATAATTTCATCACTCAAAACAAAAGAGTGCTAAAAAAGTAAAATCAAACCATAAAGGATGAATCATGAATTTTCAACCGTTAGGCAAACGAGTCTTAGTCGAGCGTCTCGAGGACGTCAAAACGACCGCTTCGGGCATCATTATACCCGATAATGCAAAAGAAAAACCTTTAAGCGGCAAGGTTTTGGCGGTATCAAGCGAGGTAGAAGGCGTGAGCGTGGGCGATAGCGTGGTTTTCGCAAAATACGGCGGCACCGAGGTCGTGCTTGACGGCAAGACGTATTTGGTTCTAAAAATCGAAGACGTTTTGGGCGTTTTAAAATAATCTAAATTTAAAGGAATAGAAATGGCAAAAGAGATATTTTTTTCAGACGAGGCTAGAAATAGACTATATGAAGGCGTTAGAAAACTAAACGATGCAGTAAAAGTAACGATGGGGCCTCGCGGTAGAAACGTGCTAGTGCAAAAGAGCTTCGGCGCTCCTGCGATCACAAAAGACGGCGTGAGCGTAGCTAAAGAAGTAGAGCTAAAAGACGCTCTAGAAAACATGGGCGCAGGCCTAGTAAAAGAAGTCGCTAGTAAAACAAACGACGAGGCGGGCGACGGTACGACTACAGCTACGGTTTTGGCGCACTCTATCTTTAAAGAGGGCTTAAGAAACATCACCGCAGGCGCAAATCCGGTCGAGGTAAAACGCGGTATGGATAAAGAGGCCGCAGCTATAATCGCCGAGCTAAAAAGCCTATCGCGCAAAGTAACCGATAAAAAAGAGATCGCGCAAGTAGCCACTATCTCGGCAAATTCTGACTCTGCTATCGGCGGACTGATCGCTGACGCGATGGAAAAAGTCGGCAAAGACGGCGTCATTACCGTCGAGGAAGCAAAATCTATCCACGACGAGCTAAACGTGGTCGAGGGTATGCAGTTTGACCGCGGATATCTAAGCCCGTACTTCATCACAAACGCCGAAAAGATGCAGGTCGAGCTGAGCAATCCGTTTATCTTGCTATTTGACAAGAAGATTACAAATTTAAAAGACTTGCTGCCAGTGCTTGAGCAGATCCAAAAAACAGGCAAACCGCTACTAATCATAGCTGAAGATATCGAGGGCGAGGCTCTTGCGACGCTAGTAGTAAACAAGCTTCGCGGCGTGCTAAACATCTCTGCGGTTAAGGCTCCTGGCTTTGGCGATCGCAGAAAAGCGATGCTTGAGGATATCGCGATATTAACTGGCGGCGAAGTAGTGAGCGAAGAGCTAGGCAGAACGCTAGAGAGTGCGACTCTAAGCGACCTAGGACAAGCTTCAAGCGTCATCATCGACAAAGATAATACTACTATCGTAAACGGCGCAGGCGAGAAATCTGCAATCGACGCTAGAATCATCCAGATAAAAGCTCAAATCGCTGAAACTACGAGCGACTACGACAAAGAAAAACTACAAGAGCGTCTAGCTAAGCTAAGCGGCGGCGTAGCGGTCATCAAGGTCGGCGCTGCTACCGAGACCGAGATGAAAGAGAAAAAAGACCGCGTGGACGACGCTCTAAGCGCGACTAAAGCGGCCGTAGAAGAGGGTATAGTAATTGGCGGCGGCGCTGCGTTTATCAAAGCAAGCGCGAAAGTGGATCTAAAACTAAGCGGCGACGAAGCTATAGGCGCCGATATCGTAAGACGCGCGCTAACCGCTCCGCTTCGCCAGATCGCTGAAAACGCGGGCTTTGACGCGGGCGTAGTGGCAAACTCCGTAAGCGTGAGCAAAGACGACAACTACGGCTTTAATGCGGCTACGGGCGAGTACGTAGATATGTTTAAAGCCGGTATCATCGACCCGGTCAAGGTTGAGCGCGTGGCACTTCAAAACGCGGTCAGCGTGGCGAGCCTGCTTCTAACCACGGAAGCTACCATAAGCGAGCTAAAAGAGGATAAACCGATGCCTGCTATGCCTGATATGAGCGGTATGGGTGGCATGGGCGGAATGATGTAATACGCCTTTATCTGCGGAAGGCCCAGGCTTTCCGCAGGTTTTATTTTAAACTTTCTTTGTAAATTTTACAAAAAATCCACAAAACTATCCTTTCTAATAATTAAAAAATATCCTTGAACTCTATAGTGATTAAAATTTACAAACTTTGATATGTGAGCTTAAATTTGACGGTTTACTTATTGTATTTTCCGGATCAAATTTGCTTTAATAAGAAGCAAGCGTAAAATTTTAGTCGTATTTAAAATATCGAAACGATGGGTTGTGTGGGTGGTAAATTTACCTAATGCTTTAAATTTTAAAATGTATAGAATGAAAAAGCCGGAATTTCTTCCGACTTTGGGTTTTATAGCTTCCCGCCTTCGACGACAAGAGATTCCGGATTTACGCTATCGCCGTAGATCGGTTTTAGCGTAGCGTCATAGTCTTTGTGGAAGAAATTTTCCTTGCCTAGCTCAATGATCTCGTTATTTAGCCACTCAAGCAGCGCTTTGTTACCCTTTTTAACCGCAGGTGCGATGACGTCTACGTCGCCTAGGGCTTCGATACCGACGGTAAAGCCCGGATTTTCTTTAGCCCACGCAAAAAGCAGCGCGTTATCGTGCGCTAGCGCCGCGCCTCTTTTATCTACCAAAGCGGCGAAGGTTTCGGTGTTTTGGTCGTATTTTATAAGCTCGATATCAGGGTGATTTTTTGTGAAATACGCATCCGCGGTCGTACCTTTATTGACGATTAGCTTTTTACCTTTTAGCTCGTCCACGCTTTTTATGACCGCGCCGTCCGGGCTAACTACGCCTAGCGACACTTTCATATACGGAAGTGCGAAATCAACGACTCTAGCACGCTCCGGCGTTTTTGTAAAATTTGCCAAAGTGATGTCGACTTTGTCGGCTACTAGCACTTCTACGCGGCCTGCTGCTTCTACGAGTTCAAATTTAACCTTGCTCTCGTCGCCCAGCAGATCCTTTGCGATTCGTTTGGCGAAGTATATGTCGTAGCCTTGGTTTTTGCCCTCTTTATCGACGTAGCCAAACGGCGGTTTGTCGCTAAAGACGCCCACGCGCACGTATCCGCGCTCTTTGATTTTAGCCAAAGCGTCAGCTTCGGCAGCCTGCAAATTAGCCTGACCCGTTAGAAAGACGGCGGCGAATGTTGCCAAAAATGAAAACAGAAGTTTTCTCATTCTTTCTCCTTTAAAATAAAGTGCGCAAAATATACAAAAGCTTGGCTAAAATGCGACTAAATTTGTAGTTTTTCAGACGGCGAGCCCAGAGAATAATCAAATTTTGTATAAAAACGTAACGCTAGATTTAAAATGGAGTGTAAAATTTACTCAATATAAATTTGTAAATTTAATTTTAAATTTAAGAAATGGCTAGCGGATCAAATTGAGGCCAGTTATTTTGAGTAAATTTGGGTTAAAACCAGGATGTTAAATCTAGGTTATTTGAATTTAACGAAAGCGCAAGGACTTAATAGTTAAATTTGACGAAAAAGCTTTCAAATTTAGCCTAAAAACGTCAAATTTAAAACCCCTAAAACGAAAATAAATTTAAAAACTTCTTCGCGCGTTCGCTTTTTGGATGCGTGAAAAACGCCTCCGGCTCGCTCTCTTCGACAATTTTGCCTTCATCCATAAAGACGATACGATTCGCTACCGAGCGAGCAAAGCCCATCTCGTGAGTAACGATTAGCATCGTCATGCCGTCTTTTGCGAGGTTTATGACGACGTCTAGCACCTCGCGCACGATCTCGGGATCTAGAGAGGCCGTTATCTCATCAAAGAGCATAATCTCGGGCCTCATGCAAAGCGCGCGTACGATAGCGATACGCTGCTTTTGCCCGCCGCTAAGCTCCTTTGGATAGGCGTATTTTTTGTGTTTTAGACCGACTTTTTCCAGCCACGCTTCGGCTTCTTTTTCGACCTCTTCGCGGCCTCTTTTTTGCGCTTTTACCGGGCCTAGTACGATGTTTTCGATAACGTTCATATGGTCAAACAGCTCGTAGTTTTGAAAAACCATACCCACTTTTTGGCGGATTTTTATCCAGTCCTTGTAGTCTTTGTCGATCTTTTCGCCGGCTATCTTTATCTGTCCGCCGTCAAATGGCTCAAGGCCGTTTATGCAGCGCAGAGTAGTGCTTTTGCCGCATCCTGAAGGTCCTAGGATCACGACCACTTCGCCGTTTTTGACGCTAAGGTCGATGCCTTTTAGCACCTGCAAGTCGCCGTAAGATTTGCTTAAATTCGAGAGTTTTAAAATTTCGCTCATTTGATTCCTTATGCTCATCTGTTTTCAAGTATCTTGGATAGTTTTGAGATAGGATAGCAGACGAGAAAATATAATAAAAATATAAAACCGTATATCCAAAACGGCACGGTTGGGTTTGCCGTTAGGCTCGCCGCCTCGATCGTTTGCTGGCCGACTTTTAGGAGGTCGGGTACGCCGATGAGAGCGACGATCGGGGTGGTTTTGATGATACGGCTTAGCAAATTTACGCCGGCAGGCACTAGGCGGCGCGTGGCTAGCGGGATCACGACGTAAAGATAAATTTGAGCCTTACTAAGCGCTAGAGCCGCCGCGCTCTCAAACTGATGTCGCGGTATCGATACGATCGCGCCGCGCACGATATCCATCATCTCGAACACGCCCCACAAGCTAAATACGATGAGTGAGGCGTTAAATTTAGAGATATCAAGCCCAAATGCCTTGCTTGCGCCATAGTAAAACAAAAATAGCCAGACGATTTGAGGCATTATGCGCACGATTTCAAGACAAATTTTGAGTACTAAAAAGATAAATTTGTTTTTCGAGCTCATGGCTACGCCCAAAAACGTGCCCAAAACAAGAGAGATGGCGATCGAGATGGCCGAAATCTGCACGCTCATCCACAGCCCCTCGAAAATAAGTCGCTTTAAGACCAGCGGGTCGAATAAAATACTAACTCCGTCCAACTCTCATCCTTTTTTCAAGCCAAAATAACACCAAAGATATTGGCAAAATGATAATCAAATAGCTAACGACGAGCATAAAAAGCGCCTCATCGGTCATGTAGTAAAGCCCGATGATGTCCTTGGTCGCGTAAACTAGGTCGGGCAGGGCGATGATGCTGATGACCGAGGTTTCTTTGATGAGAAAGATGACGTTAGCCGCGACCGCGGGGATCGAGACGCTAAATGCCTGAGGCAAGATAACGTAGCGTAAAATTTGCCCCTGTGTGAGCGCGACGCTAAGCGCGGCCTCGATCTGCGTCTTTTTTACCGCCTCAAAGCCAAGCCTAAAGCTTTCAGCCATATAGCTGCCGCCTAGAAACGCAAGTCCCGCGACCGCACAGGTAAAGGCGCTCAAATTTAACCCGAATTTGCTAAGTCCGTAGTAGAGGAAAAAAAGCTGTATAAGCAGCGGCGTGTTTCTAGAAACCTCGATGTAGCCGTTTACGATGGGCGTTAGGACCTTGACCTTGTAAAATTTAACCAGCGTGCAAAATATGCCGATAATAAGCGAGAGCAAGATGCCGTAAAGCGAGAGCTTGACTGTGAAAATGCCCGCTTTTACGAACATCGGCGTAAATTCTTTTATAAACTCAAAATCCATAAATTTTTTAGCTTCTTTTTGATAATTTCGCGAGATTGTAGCGAAAGCAAACTAAATTTAAAACTAATTTTGTATGATTTATTTTAAAATTTAAGCTTGCAAAAGGTATCATAACCCCTAAATTTTGATAGAAATTATTTAAATAAAGGACGAATTTGAGAGCGTTTGCAGAGTGGGAAAAACAAGAGTTGATATTTTTATCGCTTCCGCACGAAAACACCGACTGGAAGCCGTATCTAAATGAAATTTTAGACGCTTACGAGAGTCTGGTCGCAGCTATCGTGCCGTTTCAAAAGGTCGTTTTGATCTGCCCTAATGAGAGGATTTTTGCGGAGCGATTTGCTAAATTTGACAACGTGGAGTTCGTAAAAATCGATACTGACGATACTTGGATACGCGACTACGGCATGATAGACGTAGAGGATGGCGCTAGGATCGTCAGCTATGATTTTAAATTTAACGCTTGGGGCGGTAAATTTGAAAGCTCGAAAGATAATGCCGTAAATTTGGAGCTAGCTAGACGTTTTAAAAGCGATTTGCGCAGTATCGATCTAGTACTTGAGGGCGGAAGTATCGATTTTAACGGGCGCGGCACGCTACTAACGACGCAAAAGTGCCTGCTAAACGACAACCGCAACGCCCATCTAAACAAAGAGCAGATCGAGGCGCAGCTTAGGGAGCTTTTTGGTCTTGGGCGCGTGATATGGCTTAAAAACGGCTTTATAAAAGGCGACGATACCGACAGCCACGTCGATACCTTGGCGCGTTTCATCGCTCCTGATACCATCGCTTATGCCTCTTGCGACGATCCAAATGACGAGCATTTCGAGGAACTCGCCGCGATGAAAAAAGAGCTTGAAAGCACGGGCTTTAAGCTCTTGCCGCTGCCGCTTCCGAAGGCTAAATTTTACGGCGGCAAGAGGCTTGGCTGCACATATGCGAATTTTATCTTTATAAATGGCGCCGTCATCGTGCCGACGTATGGCGACGATAACGATAAAATCGTGCTTGAGCGACTAGCACGGGAGCTGCCTGATCACAAGATAATCGGCGTAAATTCGCTCGTTTTCGTGCGTCAAAACGGCTCGCTGCACTGCTCGAGTCAAAACAAGTATAGCGGTGCGAGCGAAGCGAAGCAGGTTTCTAGCGAACGAAGTGAAGCGGAAAACAAGTATAGCGTTGCGAGCGAAGCCAAAAGCGAAATCTAAATGCAATTAAGCAATGCCGACATAAAAAGGCAAAATGAAATTTTAGGCCGCAGAGCCGTGATAGTCGCGGGCGCGACGGCGTTTGCGCTAGCTGCGGTTAAATTTGCCGCGGGTTTGATCGGCGGTTCGGTGGCGGTGCTTAGCTCGGCGATCGATTCGATGCTTGACCTGCTAGTTTCCGCGCTAAATTTCTTTGCCATCCGTAAATCCCAGGCCGCGCCTAATGCTAAATTTAACTTCGGCTACACCAAGCTAGAAGCGCTTGCGGCGATGTTTGAGGGCGTTTTGATCGTGGGTGCCGGCGCGTTTATATTTTACGAGAGCGTGCGTAAGCTACAAACGGAGCAAACGCCCGTAGATACTGCTTTTTCGCTCTATGCGATGGCGCTATCGGTCGCGGTTACGGGGCTGCTGGTCGCCTACCTCTCCCGCATTGCTCGCCGCACGAGAAATTTGATCGTTAGAGCCGACGCTCTGCACTATAAAAGCGACCTTTTTAGCAACCTAGCCGTTATCGCCTCGCTTATCTTGGTAGAATTTACGGGATTTGCCGCGATAGACGCCGTTTTTGGTATAGTGATTAGCGGCTACATCGCCGTTAGCGCGATAAATTTGATGAAAGAAAGCGTAGGCGTGCTGCTAGACCGTGCGCTAGAGCCTGAGATAACGGCGCAAATCGAAGAGATAATCCGCTCGCGCCCTCAGATAGCAAGCTATCACGGCCTAGCTACCAGAAGGAGCGCAAACATCTGCTACGTCGTGGTTCATCTAGTCTTTAGCCGCGAAATTTCGCTTTACGACGCGCACAAAATTTCAGACGAGATAGAAGCCGCTATCAGGGCTAAATACGGCGAGTTTGAATGGCAGATCACGACGCACCTTGATCCGTGCGACGATCAAAACGGCTCGTGCGAATGCTAGATCAAAGGAAAAATATGAAAATTTTATTCGTCTGCCACGGAAATATCTGCCGCTCGACTATGGCGCAGTCGGTTATGCAAAATTTAGCTGAGAATGCGGGTCTGGCCGGGCGTCTTAGCATCGATTCGCGCGCCACGCACGAGGATGAGATAGGCGAGCCGCCGTATTACGAGACGGTGCGGGTTTTGAAGCAAAACGGCGTACCCGTGACGCCCCATAAAGCAACCTTGATAACGCAAAAAGATTTTGATAGCAGCGATCTTATTTTGATAATGGACGATGAAAATTTAAGGACTTTGAAACGCAAATTCGGCGCTGAGGCTAAATTTGACGAAAAAGTAAAATTTCTGCTCGAATTTAGCGACGCGCCAAGCGGTAAAATAATCGCCGATCCATACTACACCCGCGATTTTGAGCGGTGCTACGAGGATGTTTCTAGCTCTTGCGCGGGCTTGCTTGAAAGGCTGAAGCAAATTTTATAAGCCGGCGGGAGCGGTAAAATTTAGATTGCCGGCCAGCCGTTCAAGCCCTAATTTATCCCCGCTTTGATATAATTTTGAAATTTTAAATCGTAAGGAAAAATATGAAAGTAGCGCTAATCCAACAAAAATTTCACGGCACCAAAAACGCGACCGTGCAAAGGACGCTCGAGCTCGTGCGCGAAGCTAGCGGCGGTGGAGCGGAGCTCGTGGTGCTTCAGGAGTTGCACCAGACGCAGTATTTTTGCCAGAGTGAGGAGACGAGGTTTTTCGACCTTGCCGAGGGCTGGGAAAACGACGTCAAATTTTGGGGCGAGGTAGCGCGACAAAACAGCGTCGTGCTCGTTACTTCGCTCTTTGAAAAGCGCGCGGACGGGCTGTATCACAACACCGCGTTCGTCTTTGAAAAAGACGGCAGCGTCGCAGGCAAATACCGCAAAATGCACATCCCAGACGATCCGGGCTTTTACGAGAAATTTTACTTCACTCCGGGCGACATCGGTTTTGAGCCGATCGATACGAGCGTGGGTAGGCTCGGACTTTTGGTGTGCTGGGATCAGTGGTATCCCGAGGCTGCGCGTCTCATGGCTCTGCGCGGCGCGAAGTTGCTTATCTATCCGACCGCGATCGGCTGGTTTGAGGGCGACGAGGAAGCTGAGAAATCGCGTCAGCTAGAGGCGTGGGTCGCCGTGCAGCGCGGACATGCGGTCGCAAACGGCCTACCCGTGATCGCCGTAAACCGCGTGGGCTTTGAAGGCGACGAAAGCGGCGTGATGGACGGGATCAAATTTTGGGGCAACAGCTTTGTTTTCGGAGCGCAGGGCGAGGAGCTTTTCCGTGCCGATAGCCAGAGCGAGCAGTGCCGTATCGTCGAGATCGATATGACTAGAAGCGAAGAAGTGCGCAGGATTTGGCCGTTTTTGAGAGACCGAAGGATAGATGCGTATGCAAATTTAACAAAAAGATTTATTGACTAAGGCTTGTCTTTTGAGCGTCTTTGAATGAGTTTGAAATTTTAAGTCTACGGCAGACTACTTGTCTAGCCTTGACTTAAAATTTCTGCACAACATTCAAATCCATCTCAAAACAAGCGTAGCGTTTTTGCGAAGCAAAATATTTCTACAAAATACTTCGCCTTAACTTTTACGTTCAAATTTGAAGTCAAATTTGCAAATTTCGGCTTTAAATTTTATCCACCGAGACCCACACCTTTAAAGCTCCAAATTTAAACCTGCGACGCTTTGCGTCAGCAAAGCTGTGTCGCCACCCCTAGCGTGCAGTGGGGTAGGTGGGGGGGGTGCGTCGCTGCACTAGCAGCTGCAAGCAGACCGTAAGTATAAACCCCTTCCTCTTCCAAAGAAAAAAGAGAAAGGTGGATACAAAAGCGAGCCTTTTGCTTCACTAGTGTTCGCGACTACGGATAGGGCGTAATCTAAGCCCCCTCATTTTTTTTAAAAAAGATTAGCTTTAATTGACAACATCTAAATTTAACTAAACCAAATTTAGCATCTTAAAGGTGCGGGTCTCGGTGCGTAAAATTTAAAAATTTATCCAAATTTAGCCAAGTCAAATTCTAAAATCGCAAGGCGCCCAAATGACTCGCGAAAATACCGCTATTTAAAGCCAAATTTAGCCTTTCGTTAGTAAAATACCACCCAAGAGTTGCGGGGCAACTATTATTTATACAAGGCATTTCATGCAAAGACGCGATTTTTTAAGAAACACTGCGATTTTAGGTGCCGTTATGGCAACTCCAAGCACCGTTTTGGGCAAGGGCAAAGCTATGGGT
Source organism: uncultured Campylobacter sp. (assembly GCA_963515555.1). Classification (GTDB taxonomy): domain Bacteria; phylum Campylobacterota; class Campylobacteria; order Campylobacterales; family Campylobacteraceae; genus Campylobacter_A. The sequence continues at coordinate 40,411 of CAUPXB010000009.1, forward strand.
AACAAGAGGGTTTTCGACCTCACTTTAAATCACGAAATTTTAGAGGCGGGCAAAAAAACCAGGCTGTGGATACCGCTGCCGTTCATCAGAGAGTATCAAAGCGTAAGCGATATCAAATTTGACGGCAATTTCGCTAATCCATCGGTAAACTACGACGCGATCCCGACGCTTTACGTCGACTACTCCGAGGTGGCAAAGCCGACGCTTAGCGTTAAATTTAGAGTCGAGACCTTCGAGCGAAACACTGACTTTAGCAAGGTCAAATTTAACCCGAACGAAAAGCTGAGCCCTGAGACGGAGTTTTATCTAAAACCTACTCAGCACATCCCAAACGACGGCATCGTAAAGCAAAAAGCCGAGGAGATCACTAAAGGCGTAAAAGGTGATCTGGAGCGCGCAAAAGCGATCTACACATGGGTGGCAAACACCATGCAGCGCGATAACAGCGTCCTAGGCTGCGGCACGGGCGACGTAAAAGCGATACTTGAAAGCGGCAAACTAGTGGGCAAATGCACCGACATAAACTCCGTATTCGTGGGACTCTGCCGCGCCGTAGGTATCCCTGCGCGCGAGATTTTCGGTATCAGAGTAGGGCAGAGTAGATTTTCAAACGAGATGGGAAAGGCCGATGAAAAGGGCCTCGCAGCGATCTCCGGCGGTCAGCACTGCAGAGCGGAATTTTATCTAAAAGGCCACGGCTGGATACCGGTCGATCCTGCGGATGTTGCGAAGGTGCGCCTAGGCGAGAAGCTAAGCAACGACGACAGCAAGCTTGCAAAAGTGCGCGAGTTTTTATTCGGCAACTGGGAGATGTGCTGGATCGGCTTTAACGACGCGCGCGACTTCGTGCTATCACCGAAGCCTGCGGAATTCCCGCTAAATAACTTCGGCTATCCTTACGGCGAAGTTGACGACAATGTGCTAAATTACTATTCGCCAAAAGATTTTAGCTACAACTACAAGTCGCAAGAGGTCAAATGAAGGGCTTTTGGCTAGCTCTGGCGTCGGTTGCGAGCGCGCTGGCGGCGACTCTTTGCTGCCTGCCCGCGCTTTTGTTTTTACTTTTCGGCGCTTCATTTAGCCTGCTTAGCTCGGAGGCGATAGAGAGCTTAACCGAGCTAAGGCCCTATTTTACCGCACTTGCCGCGATCTGCTTTGCGGCGAGCGCATTTTATTTTTTCAAAAAGCCAAAATCCTGCGACCTTGCAAATCGCCGCAAAAAGTGGATCTTCATCTACGTTTTTTTAGCTGTTTTTGTGATTATTCTGCTATCATACCCCGAAGTTTTAGGAAAAATTTATGAATAAAATTCTATCTATTTTACTGCTTGCAAGCGTGGCGTTTGCAAATCAAAATTTTGTTATCAAAGTCGAGGGGATGCACTGCCCGCTGTGTACGGCGATGGTGCGAAAAGCCCTGCTAAACGTTGATGGCGTCATCAGCGCCAAGGCTAGCCTGCACGACAAAACCGCCCGCGTCGAGACTAAAGACGGCGTGAGCGAGAAGCAGCTGCTAGATGCGGTGGCGACGACGGGCTACACGGGCGAGATAGTCAAGTAAATTTAAGGAGCAAACATGCAAAAAAACGAGGTTATGAACGATTTTAAGAGGCTGTGCGAGATACCGCACTGCAGCTGCGAAACGGAGCAGATGAGGGAGTTTTTGGCGGATTTTGCGCGCTCACAGGGCTTTAGCGTGAATGTTGACGAGGCGGGCAATATCCACGCCGTAAAGGGCGAGCCTAAAATCTGCCTGCAAAGCCACTACGACATGGTTTGCGTGGGCGCGGCGCCGCATTTGGAGCTCATCGAAGAGGACGGCATATTAAGAGCCAAAAACTCGACTCTGGGCGCTGACGATGGCATCGGCGTGGCGATGATGATGGGCGCGATGCGGGAGTTTGCAAATTTAGAGTGCCTCTTTACCAACGACGAAGAGGTCGGACTCGTGGGCGCAAACGCCTTTAAGGGTAAAATTTTATCGCCAAATCTACTAAATTTAGACAGCGAAGAGGATGACCGCGTGACGCTGGGCTGCGCGGGCGGCATAAACGTGAGCGCAAAAATCGGCGCGCAGACCGTCAAAAAGAGCGGTAAAATCTACGAGATCGGCGTCACTGGGCTTAGCGGCGGACACTCTGGCAATGAAATACACAAAAATATCCCAAATGCGACGAAGCTACTGGCGAAATTCCTAGCCGAGGAGGGCTGTGAGCTTATTAGCCTGGACTTTGGCGAGAGGAGCAACTCGATCCCCGCAAACGCCGTGTGCAAGGCGCTATGTGCGCATGAACCAAAACAGCGCGGTCTCGCGTGGGTAAAGAGCCTGGGCGATGGCGAAGCGGACGTGCTGGTAAATAGCGGTAAAATTTTGGCGCTAATTAACTCATTTGCCCAGGGTGTGCGCAGCTACGACACGCAGCTTTGCATGGTAAATGAAAGCATAAATCTATCGACCGTTAAGCAGAAGGGCGAAGTGATCGAGTTTGACTTTTTCGGACGCGCGATGAAGCGAGAGGGGCTCGAAAATCTGGGCTTTGAGACTAGCACACTAGCTAGCGTGCTGGGTTTTGAGGTCAGAGTAGCCGACCGCTCGGCGAACTGGGCGCCGTGCATCAGCGACTTCGCGCATCTGGTGCTCGAAGAACTGCAAAAACAAAAGCCGCAGGCCAAATTTGCCGCCGTGCACGCAGGCCTTGAGTGCGGCGTACTGGTCGCAAAACAGCCCGAGCTGCAAGCCTGCTCCATAGGCCCAAACATCCACTCGCCTCACTCCGTGAACGAGCACTGCGAGATAGCGTCGGTGGAGATGATGGCGAAGGTGGTGAGAAATATAATCGCTAGGCTTCAGTAGCCTAGGACGGCTTGTCTTTTGAGCGTCTTTACAGAAACCCCGCCTGCGGCGTCGCTACGCTGGTTTTGAATGAGTTTGAAATTTTAAGTCTGCGGCAGACTACTTGTCTAGCCTTGACTTAAAATTTCCGCACAACATTCAAATCCATCTCAAAAATACTTCGCCTTAAAATTTTTGCGGTAGTTTGTCTTTTTCCTTTATACGTCGTTGGAAACTCGGTCGGCTTCGGTCACGTATTACATATACGCTCCCTCGCCTCCGTCGTTTCCGCCTAGTCTAAAGAAAAAATACTGCACCTTAAAATTTTTGAGACTTGTTTTTTGTCCTATGATTTAAATTTTACTCGTCTAGAACAAAATACTGCGCCTTTAAATTTTCGGCGGCTTGTCTCGCGAGTGCTCTTCCGAGATTTTTGCTTCGTTGCACTCGCAACTGCAAGCAGAACGCAAATTTTCGTTCCGCAGGCTATATGACGTGGCTACTTACCGAAATAGTAAATTTAAAAGGATATAAAAATGAAAAGCCAGATCAAAAATTTTCTACAAAATTGCGAGCAGATCGTTAAATCACAAGCAAAGCGATACGAAAGTCGTAGCTCTTTTGCGACGAAAATTCCACCCGTTTTTATACTGCCTTATGATGAATTTGAGAAAAAATACGGCTCAAATTTATATTTGGATGGTAGTTTTGACGTGCTGGTGTTTGATGGCGATCTTAGCCTGTCGGGAGGCACGATAAATTCCGCTTGGCTTGAGGATAAATTTAGCGAAGCGGGCGGTAAAAATAACGCACGAGTGATGTTTGTTAACGGAAATTTATCTATCAGCGGCGATATCGTCGATGATGATTATCTGTTTTTACAGGTCGCCAAAAATACGGCGTGCAATTATCTGCATTCGCAGGACGGCGTTATCGCGATCGGCGGCAATCTAACGGCGCTTTGGGGCATAAGCGGCGAATACAACGACGGAATGTTGCAGGTTTTTGGAAAAACGCAAGCGCCGTATATCGTCTCAAACGACCACACAATGCCTGATCATAGCACTAGCGAATGCGTCTATGTCCTAGACGGACGGATCGGTCGAAGCTACCTGGGTGCGCTTGATGGTTGGGAGTTTTTTGAAAATAGCGAGCTGATGTTTAAGGACGGAATTTGCGAAGATGAGCATCAGATCGATATTTCCGCCTTTTTTGAATTTGTAAAAAAGGGCGTTAATCCGCTGCTGGTGGATTTTAAAACTTTTGAAGCTAGAAAAGCTGCCATGGATGAAGAGAATGAAGAGCAGGAGTCCGAAGATACAAGCGATCTGCCTGAAAATTCCGAAACCGTCGCCGAGATATTAAATTTAGAAAATTTCAGCGGCAGCGATGAGGAGCTATACGAGTATATGGTGAGCGAATTCGAGGCTATAGAAAAAATAGACGATGAAAGCGAAAAATATACTTATGGCGGCAGAGCTTTCAAGCTGTCTATCATTGCGGCGAGGATGGCGGAAAATTGGCGGCTGATTACCCAGCGTTACTCTGCGCGGCAGATAGATGACCTACGCAAAATCATCATTAAGAGCGCGACGAATTTAGCCGATTATTTTTTAAAGATCGGCGATAAAAAGCAGCTTGCGTTCATCTATGAATTTTTAAACGATGATGCGGTAAGTATCGAAAAGGACGAGCCGTTTTTATACGAAACGCTGGTGCACGCGGGCTTAGAACTGCAAGATTACGATAACGCTTACGTACTAGTGTCCGTCATCGATAAAAAGTCCGAATTTTTGTCGCAGGAGATGGCAAAAAGCATCGCGGACGTGATTAAAAGTGAAGGATACCGGGCTTGGCTGGCAAAGCAGTAGGCCCCGAAAAGTAAAATTTCATAAAATTTAAATCCGTAAAATTTAACTCGCGAACATAGACTTAAATTTTACGGAAAATTCTTATCCTTGCTACTGCACAGCTCGTTTAAAAAGCACTCCTTGCAGTTTGGCTTTATCGCTTTACAGGTGTAGCGGCCAAAAAGCACCATCGCTTGATGAAGCGTGTTTAGCTGCGTTTTAAAGGCTTTGGTTAGATCAAGCTCGACGGCTTCGGGCGTCTTACCCCTACTAAGACCAAGTCTGTGCGCCACGCGAAAAACGTGCGTATCTACGGCCATCAAATTTGATCCAAAATGCTCGATCAGCACGACGTGAGCGGTCTTTTGTCCGACTCCGGCTAGGCTCATCAGTTCTTTTTCGGTCGTCGGTATCTCGCCGCTAAATTCGCTCATCACGCTCTTTGCCATTTTGATCAAATTTTCGGCCTTGTTGTTAAAAAAGCTACAAGAATTTATGAGTGCCTTTACGCTAGCTAGATTTGCCTGCGCTAGGCTCGCGACGTCCGGGTAGGCCTCAAAAAGCGAGGGCGTGATCAAATTTACGCGCTTATCGGTGCACTGCGCGCTTAACATCACGCACACGAGCAGCTCGTAGAGGTTGCGAAATTTAAGCTCGCTGCCCGCGTCTTTGAAATTTTCTAAAAATAAATTTTTGATAGCGTTTATATCTTTTTTCGTTCTCATAGCGCCGATTTTAGCCGTTTTTATTTAAATTTTCGATGAATTATAACTTATATTTAATGACTTTCCTGCTATAATCACCCTCGCAAAAATCTAAATTTAAGGAACAAAGATGAATAAAATTTTATTCGCATCTCTTAGTTTGGCTGCGGCTCTAAGCCTAAACGCGGTGGATTACGCCACCGTAAACGGAACTGCTATAACTGATAAGGACGTGGCTTTCACGCTTGCTGCTATGCCTGGCGTAACTCTAGAGCAACTACCTAAAGACACTCAAAAAAAGGTGATCGACGAAACTATCAACAGAAAACTACTTCTAGACGAGGCTAAAAAGAGCGGACTAGAAAAAACCGACGAATACAAAGCTGCGCTTGAAGAGCTAAAAAACAACCTAGCGCTTGATCTTTGGATGAAGAGAATTTTCGACAATATCAAAGTTAGCGAAGGCGAAATCAGCGACTTTTATAACAAAAATAAAGCCGAATTTGCCGTGCCTGCACAAGTAAGAGCTAAACATATCCTAGTGGCTACTGAAAAAGACGCAAACGACGTAATAGCTGCGCTAAAAGGTCTAAAAGGCGACGAGCTGGTTAAAAAATTCGAAGAGCTAGCAAAATCTAAATCTACCGATCAAGGCTCTGCGGCTAACGGCGGCGAACTAGGATGGTTTGGCCAATCTCAAATGGTAAAACCTTTCGCGGACGCTGCATTTGCGCTCAAAAAAGGCGAAGTAACTCAAAAACCCGTTAAATCAAATTTCGGCTACCACGTAATCCTAAAAGAGGATAGCAAGGCTGCCGGCACCGTAGGTCTAAACGAGGTTAAACCTCAAATCGAGGGCAACATAAAGATGGAGAAATTTAGAAACGATATCAGAAAAAGAGGCGACGAGCTTCGCTCGAAAGCTAAAGTAGAATATAAATAAGGTCGATAAAATGGGTGTTTTAGACGTAGTAAAAGCCGGCGTTTTAAGCGGCGATGACGTAACTAGGCTGTATAAATACGCAAAGGAGCAGGGCTTTGCCGTACCTGCGGTAAATGTGGTCGGAAGCGACTCGGTAAATGCCGTTTTAGAGGCGGCAAAAACGGCTAACTCACCAGTTATCATCCAGTTTAGTAACGGCGGAGCCGGCTTTTACGCCGGCAAAGCTTGCGGAAATGCCGACGTACTAGGAGCGGTAGCGGGCGCGCAGCACGCGCACTTGCTAGCCAAGGCTTACGGCGTACCGGTAATCCTTCACACTGATCACGCGGCTAGAAAGCTACTGCCGTGGATAGACGAGCTCATTAAATTTAGCCACGAATACAAAAAAGCTCACGGCGTGCCGCTTTTTAGCTCGCATATGCTTGATCTTAGCGAAGAGAGCTTGGAGGAAAATTTAAGCACTTGCGAGAAGTATCTAAAAGAGCTTAGCGAGCTTGGCATCAGCCTAGAGATCGAGCTTGGCGTAACCGGCGGCGAAGAGGACGGCGTGGATAACACGGGTGTTGATAACGCGCTTCTTTATACGCAGCCTGAAGACGTCGCGCGGGCATATGAGCGACTAAGTAAAATCAGCGATAGATTTAGCATAGCGGCCAGCTTTGGTAATGTTCACGGCGTGTATAAGCCTGGCAACGTCGTGCTTCGACCGGAAATTTTGAAAAACTCGCAAGCATACGTCGCGGATAAATTTCAAACCCTAACCGATAAACCCGTAAATTTCGTCTTTCACGGCGGTAGCGGTAGCGAGCTAAAGGATATCAAAGATGCCGTCAGCTACGGCGTGGTAAAGATGAACATCGACACCGATACGCAGTGGGCGTTTTGGGACGGCGTGAGAGCGTACGAGCTAAAAAACAGAGCCTATCTACAAGGTCAAATCGGCAACCCTGAAGGCGACGATAAACCGAACAAAAAGTACTACGATCCGCGCAAATGGCTACGAAGCGGCGAGGAGTCGATGGTAAAACGCCTGCTAACTGCATTTGAAGATTTAAACTGCTTAAATAGAAATTAAGGCTTACAATGGAACCCAAAAAAGAAGCGAGAAACGATAATTTCACGGATTTGGCTCTACCTGAAGTCAAAGGTAGACAGTCTTTTTTCGTATATACGAAAATTATATTTTTGCCGACGGCGATATATATCGTCGCACTTCTTGGGTTTTTGGGGTATATAGATTTTCAAATCGGCCTACACACGGTCGTTATGATGGGTATTATTTGGGTGATTTCGCTAATCTTTGCTAAAAATAGCGCTGAGCTTGCTTGTTGCTATTTCGAGCAAAGCGGTGCTGATTTTAAGCGAAATTTGAAAGAATACATCATCAAACATCTTTTGGTTATCGGTAAAGATACGAAATCAAACGCCGGATTTGATGAATTTGTCGCCTACTATACTAGAAATTTACGTAACGAAAATTTCGCTTCCGTAGGTGCGGGCATCTTTCCGATGCTGGGTATTTTGGGAACGTTTATCAGTATCGCGGTTTCTATGCCGGAGTTTAACTCTTCAAATACTACCGAGCTCGAAACTGAAATTTCAACCCTTCTTAGCGGCGTGGCGACTGCGTTTTACGTCTCTATTTACGGTATTTTTCTAGCGCTTTGGTGGATATTTTTTGAAAAATACGGAACGAGCAAATTTGAAACACTAGTGCGAAGGCAAAAAAACGCTACGAGCGGCTTTTTCTGGACGAAAGAGGAGCTTGATAGAAGATATTTGCAAGAGAATTTAAGACATTTTGAGAAGATCGGAGTGATATTTGAGCACGTTAGTAACGCCGAGTTCTTTGAGGAGCTGGATAAGACTATCGAGGCTAAATTTAAAACTTTTACAAATATCTTGAAAAACGAGGAAGAAGCCGTCAAACTAAGCGGCGAGCATATCAAGCAAACTATGAATACTCTGCTAAAATCCTCAAAAGATCAAAAAGATTTGATCAAGGTACATGCCGAAATCTTAAACGTTATCAATAAATTTAACGGTAATATCAAAGATATGCAACTAAAATTTGCCGAGCAGTACAACCGTCTCTACGACGTTGGCGGCGAGCGCATAGCAAGGCTTGAAAAGAGCGTCGGAGAGCTAGAGTATAATGTTAGAAATTTCAGCGAATCTCTTTCTAAATTTAGTAGCGAAATCTTAGAAAAACAAAAACTAGCTATGGATGGCTTTAAAGAGAGCTTGATCGATGGGGTGCAGGCATTTAAAAAGGCCTTTGACGACGAAGCAATCGAGGCTTATGATGATAATAGCGCGCTCATTGAAGGGCTAAAGCAAGACATCGACGAGCTTGATAAAGAGGCGAATGAGATCTTGCAAACCATCGAAAAGGCGAGTATGCTAGATGAAAACGCGTAACGAGAACAAAAGCGGAGACCAGACCTTTTGGGTATCGTATGCGGACCTGATGGCTGGGCTGATGTTTGTTTTTATGCTCATCATCGGCGCCGTCGTCGTAAAATACGTCCTTAGCCAAAGCGATCTGGCAAAACTACAAAAAGACTTAAGCGAGCGTGAAAAGCAAATCGCCTCATCACAAAGCGAGCTGGTGCGCAAAGAAAACGTTATAAAAGAAATTTTTTCAAATTTGGACCGCGCAAAGAGCGAAAATAAAGAGCTTGCCGACATAAACAGGCTTGTAAACGAGATGCTTGAAGGCGTCAAAAAAGAGAAAAACGAACTCACGAATCTAACCCAAACCTACGAGATAAACCTGAACGACGCAAACAAAACTATCGCGGATTTGCAGGATAGAGTGCTACAGCTGGGGCAAATTTTAGCGCAAAAAGACGAGGCGCTAAATGAACTAAGCGCAAAATACGGCGATGAAGTCTCAAGATATGCCGCGCTGGAAGAGGATTTTAACAAAACAAAAGACAAGATCAAAGACATCAGCTCGCTTCGCTCAAATGTCATATCAAATTTACGCGCTAAGCTTGGAAACAAGGTCAGCATAGACCCAAGCTCGGGCGTCGTGTCGCTACCCGAGTCTATACTTTTTGACACGGGTTCATACGAGCTAAGAGACGAGGCGAAGGCGCGTCTAAAGGAAATTTTGCAGACTTATTTCGAGGCGATTTTAAATAACGAAGAGATCGCAAAACACATCGATAGGATCGTGATCGAGGGGCATACGAACTCTGTTGGTAGCTACATGTACAACCTTGATCTGTCGCAAAAGCGCGCGTATTCGGTGCTAGACTTTATCTACTCGTGGAACAAAGACAAGCGCCTAGAGCACTATCTCATCGCTAGCGGGCGCAGTTTTAGCGATCTGGTGATGAAAAACGGCAAAGAAGACCCCGACGCCTCAAGGCGCATCGAGATCAAATTTTCGATCTCGGACAAAGAGTCGATGAAAGAGATGCAAGATCTCTTGGAGCGGCAAAATCAAAAGTATTCAAAAGACTAAATTTAACGGACTCGATTTTTACGTACTTCGCGACGATCTGATGGACGGTGAATTTAACGGCAATAAGGCTAGAAAGCTGGAGTATTTCCTGCATGCTGGTCTAGGCGGCATAAAGCGTGTCGTTAGCTACGGCTCAAGCCAGTCAAATGCGATGTATAGCCTAAGCGTATTTGCCAAGACGAAAGGGCTCGAGTTTCACTACGTCGTTTCAAATTTAAGCACAAATTTAGCGGCAAATCCAATCGGAAATTTTAAATTTGCCCTTGAAAACGGGATGAAAATCTATATAGAAAAAGATAGACGGGCGCGTGCTAGGGCTCTAGCTTGCGAGCTGGCGGGACTAAAAGAGGGCGAGATTTGGGGTGACGAGGCTGTAAATTTGACGGATGCTTCTGATAGAAACGGGTTAAATTTAAAGGATACGGGCGGATCAAATTTAAGTAAATTTAATGAAAGACTAGGTTTTGCGGGTACGAATTTAAGTGCGAAAAATGTGCCGAATTTGCAAGCCGAGATCGCGCCGAATTTACAAAATCTAGACGGAGAAAATTTGAGTAAATTTGATAGATCGGCAAAGCTTGTGGGTATAAATTTCGGCGAATTCGTAAGCCATAAAAACTCAAATTTAAAAAAAATCGCAGACCAAACAAGCTCAAATTTACCCGCTGCACAGGATTACTTTATCGGCGATTCGCTTTTTATAAACGAGGGCGTTTGGCAGCCGCAGGCAGAGGCGGGCTTTATCTCGCAGGCTAGGCAGATAGAGCGCTGGGCGGATGCGGAGGGCAAGACCGTTGATATATTTCTGCCTTCAGGCACGGGCACGTCGTCGGCGTTTTTGGCTAAGCATGTCAAATTTGACGTTTTTACCTGTCCTTGTGTGGGCGACGCAAACTACCTAAAAAGCGAGATCGAGGCGCTGACTCCAAACTCAAAGATTCGCATTTTGCCGCCGCCTAAGAAATATCATTTCGGTGATTTAAAGCTCGAGCTTTATCAAATTTGGCGCGAAGTATGCGAGCAAACGGGGATAGAATTTGAGCTCATTTACGATCCGGTCGGTTTTTTAACGATGACGGCAAATCTGGGCGCGTTTAAAAACGAGATTTTATACATCCATCAAGGCGGCGCGCTCGGAAATATCAGTCAAAAACTAAGATACGAAAGAAAATTTAAGGAGACGATATGAAGTTTTTGCTCACTAGCAACGAAAATTTTAAGGACTATTTTGCGGCTTTGGTAAACCGCTCAAACGGCGATATGAGCGCGGTTATGCCCGCCGTTTCGCAGATACTGGGAGATGTGCGCGCTAGAGGCGACGAGGCGCTTTTTGAGCAGATAGAGAAATTTGACCGCTGGAAACCCGACGCAAATAGCCTAAAAATCGGCACCGATGAGATGCAAAAGGCCTATGACGGCATAGATAGCTGCCTGCGAAACGCGCTAAATTTAGCCTTTGAGCGCATAAAAAGCTACCACGAAAAAAGCCTGCCAAAAACCTGGATGGAGCACGACGAGCACGGCGTTTTGCTAGGCGCAAAGTACACTCCGCTAGACCGCGCCGGACTATATATCCCCGGAGGCAAGGCCGCCTATCCTAGCTCGCTTCTCATGAACGCCGTACCGGCATTGGTTGCGGGCGTTAGCGAGATAGTAGTCTGCACGCCTGCCGTCGGAGGCAAGGTAAACGCGCTACTGCTAGCCGCCATGCACGTCTGCGGTATCAAGGAGGCCTATAAAGTTGGCGGCGCGTCTGCGGTAGCGGCGATGGCCTACGGCACGCAAACGATCAAAAAAACCGACGTCATCACTGGCCCTGGCAACATATACGTCGCGACGGCTAAAAAGCTCGTCTACGGCGAGGTAAATATCGATATGATCGCGGGTCCTAGCGAGATCTGCGTCATAGCAGACGAGAGCGCCGACCCTCGCCACATCGCCGTGGATCTGCTCTCGCAGGCCGAGCACGACGAGATGGCTAGCGCCGTGCTCATCACGCCAAATCAAGCTTTCGGCGCGGCGGTGCAAAGGCATATCAACGAGGAGATCAAGACTCTAGCTAGGCAGCCCATCGCGCAGGTTAGTATCGATAAAAAGGGTGCTATCATCGTAGCTAGCGACCTGGATGAGTGCGTGAGGCTAGCTAACGAGCTAGCGCCCGAGCACCTAGAGATCGCCACAAACGACGCGATGGAGCTAGCCGCGCAGATCAGGCACGCCGGCGCGATATTTATCGGACACTTTACGCCTGAAGCGATGGGAGACTATCTAGCCGGGCCGAATCATACGCTGCCTACGGGCGGTAGCGCGAGATTTTATTCGCCTTTAGGGGTCGAAAATTTTATGAAGCGCACTTCGCTCATCTCGCTAAATGCAAAAGGCATAAGCGAGCTGGGAAATGCGTGCATGAAGCTAGCTGATGCCGAGGGGCTCGGAGCGCATAGAAGGTCTGTCGCGGTTAGACTTGAGGCTTTGAAATAGATATCATCTCTTGGGAGCTTTTAACGGAGCTCGCGAAAAATCGGCTTGACGGACCGGCTTGTCAGTCTGCGCCTATTTTTTGCTTCGTAACCCTTAAAATCTCTCCAAGATATAATATCTCTTGCTTTTTTTAGATAAATTTTAAATTCGCCGTGACTTTTGAGTAGTTTTTGAGTACTTTTTGAAGGGCTAGTAAAAATAAATACTCACGGACGATCGGTCTGCTGCGTTTTATTTTTACGTCGCGACTTCAAAAATCATCTCAAGATATAACGCCTTTTTGTGGAAATTTACGGTTTTTGCGAATTATTTGCCGCGAGTTTAGCGTGTGAAATTTACAAAACAAGCAAGCGGATTGCTAAATTTTACGGCAATCTTGCAAAAGGAAACGATTGAGTCCGAAAAATCCCGTTTCAAATTTTATTTCAGCGGGTGATGAGATGCTCGCTTTTTTGTCAAATTTAGGCCAAAAGTGGCGTATTAGCGACGACGGAGCGGAGTTTATAGAGCGAAATTTTACTTTTGTCGGCTCAAAACCGGTTTTGCAAAATTTAAAAGACTATAAAACGGCTGATTATAAAAATTTTGCCGATATTAAAAACTTTCTAAACTCAAATCCAAATATCCAAATTAAAATTTTAAGCGGCGAGATAAGTTACGTCGGAGACAATCTAAGCGGCACAGGGGTCAAATTTGCCCCCGAATATTTTTACGATTTTTTAAAATTTATGCTAGAAAATATCCCCGAACATCACTATTTTTACGCTTCCGAGGCGGGCTGGATTTTACTCGTCGCGATGGAGGGATACGTAGAATTTGGCGTTTTGGACTAACGGAGCCGCTAAATTTAACCCTTTACAAGCTTGCGTAATCGCCGCAAGCCAGCCTTGCTCGGGTGCTTAAATTGTGCAAATTTGCAAAATACGCTACCGTTTCCTATCTTTAGTTGCCTGTGTTAAAGTTTCTAAACCCCGCCTTAAATCAGACGGAGTTTAGAAGGTTGTAAATGAGTCAAATTTAGGCGGTTTTTGCGCTCTTGTTGCCAAAAATTTCTAAAAATTTAACCGCTAGTTTTTGAAATATATTTTCTTTTTTACGTTTGCTAAGTAAAAATTTTGCCGTTTCGCTTCTACCAAACATCACCGCAAAGGCGCAAGGCGTCATACCCAGACCATTATTTGCTTCGATATCGGCTCCGGCATCAACTAGCGTTTTTACTACGTCTAAGTGCCCCTTAAACGCAGCACCCGCAAGCGGAGTTTGCCCGCGGTCGTTGCGTTCATCTACTCTAGCGCCGTTTGAGAGTAGCATATTTACGGTATTTAGAGCATTGTTGTAGCTAGCCAGCATCAAAAGCGTATCGCCTTTGGCTGATTTTAAATTTACGCTAAGCCCCGCCTTTATCATCTTTTCTAGCTCGTCTGCTTCGTCTTGCCTCGCAAAATCAAGTGCCATGGCGCAAAGTTCGCTATATCTTTGCTCTTCAGCTTGCGTTAAATTTGTCAAATTTTAGCCTTTAGAGCTGCTCTGACGCCGTTTGCGTACTCTGGCGAGATTTGCTCAAAGTGACCTATCGCGCGCTCTTTTATCACTTCGCTCACGCCAGCCATACTCTCTGCGATATTGCTAAAAAGCTGTGATTTTTGGCTATCGTTCATTAGTGCAAAAAGCGCTCTAGGTTGCGAGTAATAATCCTGATCCTCGGCTCTGTGGTCGTATCTTTGCATTGCGCCTTCTAAATTTATATCAGGCTCTAGCAGGCTTCTATCCTCTTTGCCGCCGCCAAAGCTGTTTGGCTCATAGTAGGCCTTGTCGTCGAGTTCATACATTCCGTTATTCATCGCACCGCCCACGACGTAGGTGTTTATTTCGCTTATCGGACGATTTACGCTTAGCTGCGCGTAGTGCGTGCCTATGCGATATCTTTGAGCGTCTGGATAGCTAAAGATTCTGGCTTGAAGCATTTTATCGGGGCTAAAGCTGATACCAGGGACTATATTTGACGGGCTAAATGCGGCTTGCTCTACTTCGTTGAAGTAATTTTTAGGATTTTCATTTAGCGTCATGACGCCAACGTCGATAAGCGGAAACTCCTTATGCGACCATATTTTGGTTAGGTCAAACGGGTTAAATTTGACGCTTTTTGCCTGATCTTGGGTCATTATTTGGATTTTAAAATCCCAACTCGGAAAATCTCCTTTTTCTATACTTTCAAAGAGGTCTCTTTGGTTGCTCTCCCTGTCTTTTGCGATTATTTGCGCGGCTTCATTGTTGGTTAAATTTTTAATGCCTTGACGAGTTTTGAAGTGAAATTTGACCCACAATCTCTCGTTTTTGTCATTTATCAAGCTGTAGGTGTGGCTGCCAAATCCATGCATATGGCGGTAGCTAGCAGGTATGCCGCGGTCGCTCATTAAAATCGTAACTTGATGCATAGTTTCAGGGCTCAAACTCCAAAAATCCCAAGCGGCTTCGTTTGAGCGTAGATGCGTGCGCGGGTCGCGTTTTTGAGTATGGATGAAATCCGGGAATTTATACGGGTCTTTGATGAAAAAAATCGGAGTGTTGTTTCCGACTAAGTCCCAGTTGCCCTCTTTTGTGTAAAATTTAATCGCAAAGCCTCTTACGTCGCGCTCGGCATCAGCCGCTCCGGCCTCTCCGGCTACGGTAGAAAATCTCAGGAACAGTCTCGTTTTCTCGCCTTTTTGCAAGACATTTGCTTTCGTATAGCGCGAGATATCGTGCGTGATCTCTAGCGTACCGTACGCAGCGCTACCTTTTGCATGAACGGCTCTTTCCGGGATGCGTTCTCTGTTTTGGTGGGCTAGTTTTTCAAGTAGTTGATAATCTTGCAGCATTATGCCGCCGCGGCTGCCCGCAGTGAGCGAGTTTTGATTGTCGGCTATCGGATTGCCTGAAGTGGTGGTTAGTTTTTTCATATTTTTCCTTTTTAATAAAAATTATTATTTCGTAATTATACTTATTTAGAATAAAATTTTTCTTAAATAATAAAAATTATTAGTAGAAAAATTTATAAATTGTGGATATTGGAAAATTAATTGCATTTTGGCGATAAATTTGCTATTCAATATTTTAAAATTTGACTTATTCTCTTTTTGGATAGGTTGAGAGAGGTTTATGGATATCGGCGAAAAAGAAATATGATAAAATCACAAAAGTCTAAATTTAATTCCTAGTGATTTTAAAGTATTCATAGCAGCGCTATGGTGCGAGCTGATGGCTAGTTCGTGGCGGAAGTGATTAGGCGTTTTAGTTGATTTTGCTAGCTATCGGGGTTATCGCCTCTTGTCGGGAGGGCAAATAAATATGAGAAATATTATGGTAAAAAATAAAAAAATATGGATCATAGCGATCGTTTTGGCCTTGGTAGTACCAGAGTTGATACTCGCTTTTTTCTACTACGCGGCTGCAACTCAAGACAAATTTGAAAATATCGACAGGAGCGGCTTTTATCGCTCGCCCGAAGGTGAAATTTACGCCGAGATCGCACACAGCGGCAGGTATTTGCTAAAGGGTGCGGACAAAGATAGCTTTCGCGTCTTAAATTTACCGCGCTATTACTACTACTCAAACGTGGCGGCCGATAAAAACAACGTCTACTGCTCGACAAAGATCTTGAAAGGCCTTGATCCTAAAAGCGCTCGCCTGCTTGGCAACGGCTATCTAACTGATGGCAAGATAAGCTACTTTTGTAGTCCAAAAGGCGAGAAACAGCCGGGATTTAACGAATTTACCGCCGTTATGAAGAGCATTGCTAATGTTTTTATAAAAAGCTATGAGGGCAGCTCTTATTTTTATAAAAACGTACGCATTGATAGCGTAAATTTAGAGCCTGTTTTTGACATGGGCTTTGCAAAAGACGGCAGCACGCTATACTACATGGGCGAAAAGCTAGATGCAAACGCTAGCGGACTAAATTTTATCAAGACTCTAAGCGGCCAAAAAAGCGATTATTTCACAGACGGCAGGAGCGTATTTTTAAACGGACAAAAGCTCGATGTGATCTACACAGATGAGATGAGCGAGATAGCGACTGATCTTTCTCATGAGACGCACTATCTTTTTGAACCAAAGACGGGCGCGGTTTTTGCAAATGGGTATAAATTTAGCGAGCAGGCGATGCCGTTTACGCCTATTTACAACGAGGGCGACGCATATATCTTTTGGCCTCTTTTTGTTGGTAAAGACGGGGTTTACTTTTGGGATAAGAGTAAGCCGGGACTTGAAAAGATCTCAAATTTTAAGCCTAAAGGCAAAATTTACAGATTTTACTCCGATCTATTTGCCGACGATGAAAGCGTTTATTCCTTGCAAAATAGCGAGGAGTGGCAGCGCTCTAGACACGGTAGGCAAGTTAGCGCGCGTTTGGTTGGGCTTTATAGGCTAACTAGCAAAGCCGTACTTCGTCAAGTAGGCGTAGTAAAGGGCGGCGAGTACGGCACGGTCTTTGCGGATGACAAAAAGAGCTATTTTGTTAGCAGCTACTATGACAGATTTTACGCAAAAGAGGGCGTTTACGAGATAGCCGATCTTAGAGCGGTTGAAATTTTAACCAGACCGCCGCACTTTCACGGTAAAGAGCTGGAGGCAAAGGATATCTACGAGATGATAAAAACCGGCGCGCTCGTGCCTGCTAGCGGCGAGGAGGTGGCGATATCTCGCATCGAGGTAGAAAAGCCTACCATCATCCTTTACGTCACGTTTGGTATTGCTTTTATCGTTGCGATCATCTTTGGAGTCACAAAAGCTAGAATCGCAAAAAGAGACTTCATATAAATTTGATGTAAATTTTCAAAGCGCCTTTTTAGGTGCTTTACTCCTTAAATTTAGCCAAAAATTTAAGGAGTAAATTTGACTTATTTACTATTTTTTGTTATTTTAAAAGGAAGCTGAAATTTACAAAAAAGGAGAAAAATGATCAAATTTCAAAAGTCGAAATTTAACAATTCGGTATTTATCCCATCGCTTGTTGTCATATTTTTAATAACGGCATTTGCAGCGATATTTCCAAATTTCTCAAATGAGTTTTTTAAAGGTATGCAAAACTACATCGCGGCCAAATTTGGCTGGTTTTACATCCTGGCCGTCGCCGTCATACTTCTAAGTATCATTATCCTTGGCTTTAGCAAGCTTGGCGAGATCAAGCTTGGAGCCGATCACGTAAAGCCGGAGCACAAAAATATCTCGTGGTTTTCTATGCTTTTTGCCGCCGGCATGGGCATCGGGCTTGTGTTTTTTGGCGTGGCCGAGCCGCTCATGCACTATCTAAACCCGCCGGTCGGCGACGCGCAAACTATCGCAGCGCAAAAGCTTGCTATGAATATCACCTTCTTTCACTGGGGTATGGGCGCATGGTCGGTTTATGCCATCGTGGCGTTAATTCTCGCCTTTTTCTCGTATAGACACGGCTTGCCGCTCACGCTTAGATCGGCGTTTTATCCGATCATCGGAGATAAAATTTACGGCAAGATAGGCAACGCCATCGACACATTTGCCGTCGTGGCGACGCTATTTGGCGTAGCGACATCGCTAGGATACGGCGTACTTCAGGTAAATGCGGGCCTTACGCACGTTTTTGGCCTGCCGACTATGCACATTACGCTTCTTATCGTGCTTTGTCTGGCTGCGACTATCTCGGCGGCTAGCGGCGTTGATAAGGGGATTAAAATTTTATCAAACGCAAACATTGCGCTAGCTATATGTTTTATGTTTTTGATACTATTTTTAGGCGATACGACGCAGCTTTTAAAGTCATTTGTGCAAAACAGCGGCGACTACATCTCTACGCTCATCTCAAATACATTTAATCTCTACGCCTACGAGAGGCAAAACGAGAGCTGGCTTGGCGGCTGGACGCTGCTATACTGGGCTTGGTGGCTATCTTGGTCGCCGTTTGTGGGGCTATTTATAGCTAAAATTTCAAAGGGCAGGACGATAAGAGAATTTGTGATCGGCGTGCTTTTGGTGCCGACAGGCTTTACCTTTGCCTGGATGAGCTTTTTTGGCAACTCGGCAATTGCGCTTGTTCAGGGCGGATTTAGCGAGCTTGCCAGCACGGTAAATTCTGACTCGGCTTCGGCGCTTTTTATGTTTTTAGAAAAATTTAGCTTCTCAGGCGTGCTAAGCACGATCGCAGTCTTTATGATCGTCATATTTTTCGTAACTTCGGCCGACTCAGCGGCGATCGTGATAAACATGCTTTGCTCAAACGGCAGGGACGATACGCCAGTTTGGCAAAAGGTCTTTTGGGGCGTTACCGTGGGCGTCGTAGCGGCATTTTTGATGCTTGCCGGCGGTCTTGGCTCGCTTCAAGCGCTTACTATCGCGACGGCGCTGCCATTTTCGGTGGTGCTTTTGGGTGCAATTTTTGGGCTATTTCGCGCGCTTAGGGTGGACGTTATTAAAAAACAGACGAATTCCTTTAACAATATGCCTATTAGCGAAATGTCAAAGTCTTGGCAGGAGCGTCTAAGTGCGATCATTACGCTACCTAGTAAAAAAGACGGGCGTAAATTTATAAACGAAACGGCGGCAAAAGCTCTAGACGAGCTGAGGGCGGAATTTGAGAAAAACGGCCTTAACGCCGAGGTGGTAAAGCAGGAAAATTTTATAAATTTACGCGTAATGTTAGGCGAGGAGACGGACTTTTACTATGGGGTAAAGTTAACTAAAAGCGAGAGCCCCGACTATACGAGAGAACTCGAAGGAGACGACCTGTACTACCGCGCAGAAGTGTATCTAAAAGAGGGCGGGCAGGACTACGATATCCTGGGCTGGAGCGAAGCAACGATAATCAACGACGTAATCGAGCAATACCGCAAACATATGCAGTTTTTGCATATAGTTAGGTAAATTTGCTCTGGGATTTGCAAATTTGGACGCGTTTTTTCGGATGACTTTTTGCGGCTATTTATTGCAAATTTGAGCTTGAGACGCTGCCGGTTTAAGTTAAAATCGGCAGACGTATATCAAATTTATCCGCGCATTTGGGTTTAGGTACTTTACATCGGTCACAAAAGTTACGCGCCCAAATCGCCCGCCGCTAGCAAATTTTAATCAATTTTTTTATATAATTTCCCGTTTTATTAAAGGGTTTATGATGGATAGAAGGACTTGGAGTTCGAAAATAACGTATATTTTGGCGGTTGCGGGCGCTACCGTGGGCTTTGGCGCGACTTGGCGCTTCCCGTATCTAGTCGGGCAAAACGGCGGCGGCGCCTACGTACTCGTGTTTTGCATCGCTATGATCGTGATCGGCATACCGATGATTTTGGCTGAAAACGCGATCGGCAGACGCCTAAAATGCAATGCTGTGGATGCATTCGGCGGTAGAAATATAAATCCTGCGTGGAAAATCGTGGGCTGGATGGGGCTGCTTGGGGCATTTGGCATCATGGCGTACTATATGGTTATCGGCGGCTGGGTGCTAAACTACATCGCGCAGATCGCCTTTGGCATGCTTGATCTCTCGCAGGTGCTGAGCTTTGAGGCCACCAGCGCGTTTTATGAGCAAAATATCGTGAGCGACCCGCTGGCTATCAGCTTTGCGACGCTCGTGTTCGTGCTCGTAAACTACGCGATCTTGGTGCAGGGTGCGGTCGGCGGTATCGAGCGCTCGGCGAAGTATCTCATGCCGCTGCTTTTTGTACTGATGATCGTAATGATCGTAAAAAACTTGACCTTAGATGGCGTGGCGCAGGGGATTAAATTTTACCTCACGCCAGATTTTTCAAAGATAAGCATCAAGCTTTTCGTCGATGTTTTGGGGCAGGTATTTTTCGCGCTTTCGCTTGGTTTTGGCGTGATGATCACGCTTTCAAGCTTTGTTAAAAAGGACGAAGGGCTGGTTAAAATCTCGATCATTACGGGCATTTTAAACACGCTCATTGCCGTGCTTGCGGGCTTTATGATATTTCCGTCGCTCTTTAGCTACGGCGTATCGCCAGATAGCGGCCCAAGCCTCGTGTTTAAGAGCTTGCCGATCGTTTTTTCGCATATGCCTTTTGGCGGATTTTTCGCGGTGGCGTTTTTTGCGCTACTGATGATCGCCGCGCTCACGACCTCGCTGCCGATTTACGAGGTTATCATCACGACGCTTCAGGAAAAATTTAAAATCAAGCGCAAAAGCGCGATTTTGCTTGTTCTAGGCACGATATTTATCTTTGGAAATTTACCGTCCTTGATGGCTACAAACCTGCTTGCGGATGTTAAAATTTTTGGCAAAAATATCTTTGACGCATACGATGCTATCAGCGCTACGATATTTTTCGTGCTTACTTCGCTAGGGTGCGCGATATTTGTCGGCTGGGTGCTAAAAGACGAAGCCAAACGCGAGATAATGCAGGGCAGCGAAAAATACGCAAAACTAGTAAATATCTGGTTTTGGTATATCAAATTCGTCGTGCCGTTTATCATTTTGGTGCTTTTTATCAGCTCGTTTTACGATAATTTTTTAAAGTAAATTTGATGGTGCATCTCGTAAATTTAGCTAACGGCGATCGCCTAAATTTGCGCGTGCAGGGTCAAATTTTACTCAGCGAGAGCATCAAAAACGGCAAAAGTAGGCAGACGCAAAAGGAGTTTGCCAGCATAGACGAAGCGCAAAAAGCCTGCGTGAAAAAGGAGTGGGAGAGCCTAAAGAAGGGCTACGTCCTGCAAAACAGCGACGCCAAAGCGGGCGAGGCAAGTTTGCACGTCTATATCGGCGGCGGATACACGGGTGCGCTAGCGTTTGCGGGCGCGGAGGGTGAGCTTTTCGTCTATAAATGCGGCGGCTACAAAGAGGGCGGCGCACTGGATGATTTTCTCATCAGGCTGGATGCGAGCGGCGCCGTAAAGCAGCAGACCCTCTTGCCAAAGCCGCTTGCATGGCAAGCAGAGCGCGCGGGCGAGATTTTGCTTTTGGATCTGGATCACTTTATCTTTAAATTTGATCCCGCGAGCGGCAAATTTAGCGATCTTTCTAAAGATATAAGCTTTAAAAATAGCAAAGAATTTACGAGTTTCGTTTGCACTGTGAAAGATACGGCGGCGTTTGCGATGTTTGGTCAAATTTTTACTTTTCGCGGCGGCGAGATTTCGTCTCTGGCCGAATACAAATCCGAAATGAAAAGCTACACGCCGATCCTTTGCGCCGCGCTCGACGCTGACGGCACGCGGCTAGCGCTTTGCTGCAAGCAAAACGAGATTAAAATTTTAAGCACGCTAAACGGCGAAATTTTAAACGAAATAAAGGGCGACTTCGGGGTTTTTGATAAAATTTGCTTTTTAGCGGACGGCTCGGTGTTAGGCAAGGAGCGCTACACGGGCAAGCTAGTTTGCCTCGATACCGCAAGCGGCGAGCAGTTAAAGCCAGCGTGGTTGCAGGGCGAATGCGCCGAGGCAGACGAGCTTTGCGTTAGCGCGGACGGTTCGCGGCTTGCGCTAATCAGCTACGATAAAGCCCGCGTCATCGACCTAAAAAGCGGAAATTTGCAGCTTAGCTTTGAGCTCTCGCACGTCGTGAAGCGCTGCGAGGCTAAATTTGAGCACATAAATGGCGAGGAATTTTTGGCCGTACGCACCGACTACGGCTGCTTTAGCCTTTATAAAATTTAAGGAAAAATATGTTTTATTTTTTACTCGGTATTTACTTTTTTTACGTTGCCGCAAAGGCGATTTTGGCGATTTTGCAGATAAGCTTCATCCGCGCAGAGGCGAAAAGGTCCGCCGTCGTGCTAGGGCAGGGCGAGTACGAATCAGCCGCCGCGGCAGCGATAACGAATCAAAAATTTGAGATAGCGAGCCTGTTTTATCACGCCACGATATTTGTGATGTGGGCGTGCTGGGGGCTTGGCGAGCTGTATGAGAGCGCCTATAAAACGGGAGAACTGCGAGATCATATCATCTTTGTGATGAGTTTTATGATCATCTCGTCGCTGCTGGAGCTGCCGCTAAATATTTACGAAACCTTCATCAAAGATAAAAAACTCGGCTTTTCAAACGTAACGCCTAAAATTTTTGTGCTTGATCTAGCTAAAACGCTTGCACTAACGTTGGTGTTTGGCACGCTGTTTGTGTGGCTGGTGCTGCTTTGTATTGGATTTTTGGGCAATTTTTGGTGGTTTTGGGCGTTTTTGCTGAGCTTCGCGGTCGCGCTCGTTATAAATCTCATCTACCCGACGCTCATCGCGCCTATCTTTAACAAGATGCAGCCGCTAGAGGACGGCGAGTTAAAAAGCCGTATAGAAGGGCTTTTGACGCAGTGCGGCTTTAAAAGTAGCGGCGTTTTTACGATAGACGCCAGTAAGCGGGATAACCGTCTAAACGCCTATTTTGGCGGCCTTGGCGCGACTAAACGCGTCGTGCTTTTTGATACGCTCGTTAAAAAACTAAGTTTAGAGGAGATAATCGCTGTTTTGGGCCATGAACTTGGGCACTTTAAGCACAAAGATATCCTAAAAATGATCGCCCTAAGCGCGGTTATGCTTTTTGCGATGTTTTTTATATTTAGCAACATCCCTGACGAGGCTTACGACGCGCTGGGGCTCAGCTCGGCAGGCGGCGGAGTGATCGTATTTTTACTGCTTTTCTCGCCGATTTTTGGGTTTTTATTTTCGCCTATTAGCTCGTATTTTAGCCGCGCGAACGAATTTGGCGCAGATAAATTCGCTGGCGAAATCTCAAACAAGGCCGACATGATAAGCGCGCTAAAAAAACTTGGCTCCGAAAACAAGGCATTTCCAAAGGCTCATCCGCTCTACGCCTTTTTCTATCACTCACACCCAAGCCTCTTTGAGCGTATAAACGAGCTGGAAAATGACGGTAAATGACGCGCTAAAAGCCGCCGCCTCGCAGATAGCTCCAGCGTGCGAGATAAGCGGTGCAAATCCCGCGCGCGTAGCCAAGGCGCTTTTGATGCGGCATCTTGGCGTAAAAATCGAATGGATATTTTTAAATTTAACCCGCGAGCTAGAGGATGCGGACGGATATTTCGCGCTGGCAAAACGCTTCGCAAATCACGAGCCGCTAGAGTATATAACGGGCGAGGCGGGCTTTTATGGACTTAGCTTTAACGTAAAAAAGGGTGTCTTAATCCCGCGCCCCGAGACTGAAATTTTAGTCGAAAAATCTCTTGAGATTTTATCAAATTTACCTGTTCGCGGCGAGTCGCCCAGAGTCGCCGAGATCGGAACCGGAAGCGGGATAATCAGCATCTGCCTCGCGCTAAACTCAAACGCCAAAATCATAGCCTCCGATATCAGCGACGATGCGTTAAATTTAGCTCGCGAGAACGCTGCGAAATTTGGCGTAGAGGATAGGATAGAGTTTATAAAATGCGCCTATCTGGATCAAATTTACGGACAGTTTGATCTGCTAGTTTCAAATCCGCCTTATATCGCGCAGGACTACGAGCTTGATAAATTCGTACTAAACGAGCCGCACGAGGCGCTGTTTGGCGGCGCAAAAGGCGATGAAATTTTAAAAAATATCGTGCTTCTCGCGCGAAACCGCGGCGTAAAATACCTAGCCTGCGAGATAGGCTACGATCAGCGAGAAAGCATGCAAAGCGCGCTTAAATTTAATGGGTTTAAGGCGGAGTTTTATCAAGATTTAGCCGGATTTGACCGCGGATTTGTCGCGCGAAATATATTTGCAAATTTTTAAATTCTCACGCGGTTTGGGCTTTGGCGATAAACCAAATTTGACCGAGCTTGCGTCAAATTTAGCGCTCGCAAATTTCCGCCTTTCTTGCTCAAATTTAGCGGATTTTAAATGCTATAACCCTAAAATGCGTGCGGTAAATCAAAAAAAGGAAAATTATGAAAAGCGTTTATTTTTTGCTTCTTGGCGCGCTCATCGGCACGGAGCTCGCTCTTGGCGCTCTGGTTGCACCCACGATTTTTTATCCGCAGAGCATACTTGGCGAGGGCGTACTCACGCAGTTTCAAAGCGGCAAACTGATGGCTACAATATTTGTTAAATTTAACTACGCCTTGCTAGCCGTTAGCGTCCTGATCGCGCTTTACGAGCTTGCCTCGTTTAGATCCAGCGTTAAATTCGGCGCTAAATTTAGCATGAATATGCTTTGTGCGATAAATTTAGCCCTCGCGCTCTCGTTCGTATTTTACTTCACGCCCTACATCATGGACGCGCAGGCGGCTGGCGAGGCGGCGACGCAGACGGCCGAGTTTGCGCAGATGCACGTAGCTAGCGAGTGGACGATGAAGCTGATGTTGTTCGCGCAGCTTGCTTTATTTTTTATCAAATTTAAAACCGCAGAAAAATGAGCGCAAAGCCAGATATCCAAATTTTAACCGATTTTCTCTCTGACTACACGAGTGCGATGGTGAGCGCGGGCACCTACACCGCGCGCGTCGAAAAGTGCGTCGACCGCGTGGCTAGGCGCTACGGCTACGACGTTAGCGTGACGATTTTCGTAAAGTATTTTACCATTAGCGTGATGGACTCGGCCGACAACTCACTGCGCCGAACCTACGTGAAAAAGATCCCGCTGGGGCAGGTGAGCTTTAACCGTATTTCCGAGCTTTCATCGCTTAGCTGGCGGATTTTGGATGAAAATTTGAGCTTAGACGAGGCCAAGGAGCAGTTTGAGGGCGTCATGCGCATCGGGGCGAATAAATTTACAAGCTCGCTTATTTTAATAAGCCTTGCAAATGCGGCGTTTTGCAAGCTTTTCGGCGGCGATGCGGGCTCGGTCGTATGCGTATTTTTTGCGACGCTCGTGGGGTATAGCCTTAGATTTGCGCTTGCTAAAATGGGCGTAAATTTAAAAATCCAGTACGTCCTAGTTTCGTTCGTGGTCTCTTTTATCGCCTATCTTGGCGTATTTTACGGCTTTACGCACACTAGCGACGTGGCGATCGGCTCGTCGATACTATTTTTGATGCCGGGCGTTTTTCTCATAAACTCGGTCTTTGATATCCTAAACGACAACACGCTTGTAGGCATCAGTAGAGCCGTGAGCACGGGCATCCTGATACTTTGCATAGCAGTGGGCGTCTATATCACGCTCTCGCTTAGCAATGCGGAGATTTTACATGTTTGAGCTTTTGACCGCGACTCTTATAGACGGCGCTTTTGCTGCGGTGGCGGGGCTTGGCTTTGCCTACGCTAGCTCTCCGCCAAAAAGGACTCTCGCATTTTGCGCGCTGCTTGCGGCGTTTGCGCACGCTAGCCGCTTTTGGATCATGCAGATGGGATTTTTTAACATCAGCGTCGCCACTCTTATCGTCTCATTTTTAAGCGGGATTTTAGGTATGCTCTTTGCCAAACGGCTCAAGGTGCCGGCCGAGATCATCGCGTTTCCGGCGCTTTTGCCGATGGTGCCGGGAGTTTATGCGTATAAAGGCATCTTGGCGCTGTTTTCGTTTCTAAACGAGCCTAATATCGCTAAGAAAAACGAATACCTAATCATATTTTTCGATAACGCGATCACGACCACGACGGTCTCGCTAGCGCTTGGCGTCGGGGTTTCTGTGGTGCTTATTTTATTTTACGATCAGTCCTTGATGATTACTCGCGGCGCTAAGTGCAATCTGGCGACGAGGAAGGTGAGAGAAAGTTAAAAAGTAGATGATAGATAACCAAGACTTTTAAATACTTACTAAGATACTTAGGTATAATAAAAGAGGCCTTTTAAAAGAATAATTAAATAAAATGAAGCTAGAATTTGAAATAGAAAAATACCAAAAAGGAATAAAATTAGGATGAGACATTTGATAACTATTAAAGAAAAGCAAGTTCCAACTAAGTTGGAAGAGCATCAAGTAATGATGACTTATGTTTTTGACAAATTAAATTTACCGCATAAAGATATATTTGTTTCAATAGATGAAAGGAAAGTTGTATTTGATAATATTGAAAATTTATTAAAGCCGATTAAAACCTCTGCCAGGGCTGAGTCATATTATATTTCAAAATTTTTGGCAGCAATATCTTCTGGTTTATTTGATGCTGCCCTTAACTATATTTGGGATGAGGCAATCTCAAATTTAAGACAAAAAATTTTGAATTATGACTTGGATTATTTTTTTGATCAAATAACAACATCTATGGATAAAAAATCGAAATTTAAAGAAGATGATTTAGATGGGGTTTCAGATCAGGAATTAATCGAAGGTGCTAGGAAGATAGAACTAATTTCAGAAGTTGGATATAAACAATTGGATTTAATTAGGTATATGAGAAATTTTGCAAGTGCTGCACATCCAAATCAAAATGATTTATCGGCTTATCAATTAATAGGTTGGTTTGATGTGATTATTAAAGAAGTAATTGCTATAAACGAGCCTAACACAGCAGTTAATATTAAACAATTGTTAAGTAACATAAAGATTAATAAAGTTGATAGTAAACAAAAAGCTAAAGAAATGATAAGCTTTTTAAAAGGTGCACCTCAGATACAAATAAACAATCTATGTAGAGGGCTATTTGGTATTTATACAAGACAAGATGCAAATCAAACATCAATAGATAACATCAAGTTGCTGTTGCCAAAAATATGGTCTCTTGTGGGGGATGATACTAAGTTTGCAATCGGCATTAAGTATGGTAATTTTGTGGCAACCAATGATGTTAAAAGCGCAGACAAAGCGAAAGAATTTCTATCTATATGTCCAGATGGATTGCAATTCCTGCCAGAAGGAACAAGAATATTGGAAATTGAAGAGACGCTTGATGCATTAAGTAGAACACATAATGCAATGAATAATTTTTATAATGAAGTAATTTTTGCAAAAAAACTTTCAAATATAATAGGATCCACTAGTATTCCCAAGGGCATAGTTGAGAAATATGTATTAACCTTAGTAAATGTTGCTATATCAAATGGTTTTGGGGTTGCGCAAAGCGCTAACCCTATTTATTTTGATTTAATATCAAAATTTGATACAGAGCAGACATCAATTGCAATTTTGTCATTTCAAGATGAAAAAATTTCTTCAAAACTTGCTAGTAGGCTTTGTAGGCAAAAATTTTTAGAAATTATCGAGAAAATGAAAGAAAAAACAGTAAACTCATTGGAAAAAAATATAATTGATGCGATTATTAACTTTTCTGCGCCTTTTGACAAATTGAAAAATGATACAAAAATAAAATTACTTGTTAAGGCAATCGAGGATACAAAATAAAAACTGACGATTACGATAATGTACAAAATTATACTAGTTGTAACTTTATAATATAGTATATGATGATTGGAATTGTTTTGTGCAAAAATGTTGATTATCGAGATATAAATTTAGCATTTATGCCTATTCTTTGCGATTAATGTAGTATTTAATTGGGCTGAATATATAAATAATATCATGCAATTATTAATTTAAAGGAAAAACATGAAAATACGAATCTACTACGAAGATACCGACGCAGGCGGCATAGTCTATCACGCAAACTATATAAAATATTGTGAAAGGGCGCGCAGCGAGATGTTTTTCGGCTCAGAGGTTAAGCCTTTTAGCAAGGACGGGCATTTTGTCGTGAGCGAGATTCGAGCGAAATTTAAAAAACCGGCCGTCCTTGGCGATCTACTCGAGGTAAAAACGAGCGTGGCAAGCCTAAAAAAAGCCTCCGCGCTCATAAATCAAAAAATTTATAAAATAGCAAATTTAAGCGGAGAATGCGAACCCGAGCTTGTCTTTGAAGCGGACGTCGAGGTCGCGTTTGTTAGCAACCTGAAGCCTGCTAAGATGAGCGAGGAGATAGTGGATTTTCTATCCTCTTATTGCTCGTAAAAGCCGTATTCGCCGGCTTTTAAAACCTTCGTATCATAGATGATTTGCGAGTCCTCGACGCTCTGGCTAAAAAGCCTCTGCGCGCCGCGGTTTAGGTAGGTTGCGTAGATGTAGTCGAGTCCAACGCTAGCGGAGTAACCCACCCAGTTGAAGTTTAAATTTTGCCCCAAAATTTCGTTATTTGAGTCCAGCGCGCCGTCGGTTTTAGAAATCGAGTTGGCAATGTAGAGCTTTTCTCTATCTTGCGGTTGCGTGAGTTTAAAGATACTCGGCGCGTAGTTGATCTGGGTACTTAAAAGAGCGTTAAATTTGACGTCGTAAAGGCGCATTTGGGAGCTTACCATCGAGGCTTTTACGAGCGGAACGTTTAGAAAAACGGTTGCGCCGCTTAGCCTTGAGTTACCGGATAATATCGGCTTTAGATCGGTCGCGCCGCTTGCGATCTCATTTTCGTAGGCTAGCCCGCCGCTAAGCTCGTCCGCGTAGCGATTTAGCGCCGCTCCTAGCGCGCTGCCGTCTGAAAACGCCGCGACTTGGCCGTTTGAGAAATTTAGCAGTTTTTCGACTTGCCCTTTGTAGTCTATGCCGCCGAATATCAAATTTCCTTGTGGCGAATCGATGCTAGAGATGTGCAGGGTCGGCACGAAAGCCGTCATGGCGGGGTCTAAAACCTCGTTTAGATATTTTGCGCCAACAGGCGTAAACGGCGCGATGATATAGGAGATATTTTCGCTTCTAGCGCGTGCTAGGGCGCCGTCGATAGCGCTCGGGGCTTCGTTGCCGATGTTGTAAAATTTAACGTCGATGGCGGCGTTTTGCCTGACGATATAGGCGATAACCGCGTTTGAGACGACGCCGGCGTAGCTTTTTATGCTATCTTGGGGGATGATGACGGCGATTTTAAACTCGGCGTTTGAGCTTGGCGTCAGGCTTTCGCCGCCTACGTTTGCGTATGGGCCGCTTAGGGCGTTAATGGCTTGCAAAATTTCTTGATTCGAGCTGTTTTCGTAGCGAGCTAGCAAGCTGTGCAAAAGACCTTCTCTAACGAGATCAAGCAAGCAGGCATCGTCGCATTTCGTCGGTTCTAAATTTATATAAATTTCGCTCGCCGGCGGTATATCGGAGGCCTTTTCGCTCCTGGCAAACAGCGCCGAACAGATCAGTAAAGCGGTTAAAATTTTTCTCATAGGTACTCTTTTATCTTTTTTAAATCGCTGAAAAACAGCTCTTTTTTGCTTGGATTTTTCGCTACGACGCTTGGCGAATAAGTCGCCAGCAGGGCTGAGTGTTTAAATTTCATTATGTTTCCCCTTATGGTTTCAAAGCTTTGCGCGCTTTGTTTTATCATTTTGTAAAAGACCTCTTCGCCAAGCGCTACTATGAGTTTTGGCGCTACTAGACGGGCTTCTGCGCTAAAATACGGCTCGCAAAGCTCGTATGCGCTTGCCGGAGCTTTGGCGGCGGGCTTGCATTTTAGCAGGCTGGTGACGTAAATTTCGTCCTTTTTTAGTCCGGCCAGTTCATTTAAATTTTGTAAAAATTTATCGTCGCCTGCTAAAAACTCTCCGCTCGCGTCCTCGGCGGCGTTTGGCGCATCAAATACGAAAACTACTTTAGCGCTTTTATCTCCAAGGCCCGTTAGCGCGTGGGTTGCGCTCTTGCAAAGCTCGCATAGATTGCACTCTTTGATGCTTGCGTTTAGTTCGGCAAGGCTTCTTGGCGAGGCCGCGGACGAAGGCGAAAAATCGGCAAATTTATACCCGAACGCCCTCAGATAGTAAAGCTCTCTTAAAATTTCGTTTGCGTAACTCATCGCGCGATGATATCCAAAAGGGCGTTAAAAACAGATAAATCAAAGCGCTAGTTTGCTTAAATTTTCGCCATCCAAGCGGTAGTTTCGCCACTGCTCAGACTGGTTTTTCGCGCCCATTTTTTCGTAAAATTTGATGCCAGGCTCGTTCCAGTGCAGGCACGCCCACTCGAGGCGTTGGAGGTTTTCGTCCTTGCAAATTTGAGCTAGATGCCTAAAAAACTCTTTTCCTATGCCTTTGTTGCGATACTCTTTTTGGACGTACAAATCCTCCAAATACATCCCGCCAAGCCCCAAAAACGTGGAAAACGTGTAAAAATATATCGCGTAAGCTATGATTTTGTCCTCTGTTTCGCAGACTAAAATCTCGGCGTAGTTTTTCTCAAAAATAGACCCCGCGAAAATTTTGGGCGTAAATTTTACTTCATCGCTCATTTTTTCGTATTTGGCTAGCTCTTTAACCAGCTCGCAAACGGCTGCAATATCCGCTCTAACGGCTTTTCTAATAACGTAAGGCAAAATTTTCTCCTAAATTTTAATAAGCGATTATATTTTTATTATTTTAAAACGAAGTTTAAAAATTTATTAAAAGGATTTTAAGCGATTTGTTGATAAAATCACCGACTTATATCAAAATCACCATAAGGAAAAATTTATGAAAAGAACATACCAACCTCATAAAACCCCTAGAAAACGCACTCACGGGTTTCGCGTCCGCATGAAAACTAAAAACGGCCGCAAAGTGCTAAACGCAAGACGCGCAAAAGGTAGAGCAAGATTGGCCGTTTAAGCAAATTTAGCTCTATAAGCAGCCAGAAGGAGTTTTCAAGCGTCTACAAAGAGGCCATTAAATGGCACTGCGAGGAGGCAATAGTCTTTTTTAAGCCTTGCAATGAAAACAAATTAGCCGTCGTAGCCAGCAAAAAGGTGGGCAAAGCCGTCGTTCGCAACCGATGCAAAAGGCTTTTGCGAGCGGTCGTCGTCGAGATTTCAAATGAGCTTGCGGACGGCATTTACGTGATAGTCGTTAAAAACGGGCTAGATAAAAGCTCGTTTTTAAAGCTCAAAAAAAATATCTCTTGGGCTATGAAAAAACTCGGATGTATAAAATCAGGCATATGAAAATGATAAAACAAGCTATTTTATTTTTGATAAAAGCATATCAAGATTATATCTCCAAATTTACTCCGAAGTCTTGCAGATACTATCCCTCCTGCTCAGAATTTGCCGTTTGGCAGTTTAAATTTAACGGCTTTTTCTCGGCGCTCTTCGCGGTTATTTTTAGAATTTTACGCTGTAATCAGCTCTTTAAGGGCGGCATCGACTACCCCGTCATCAGTAAAAATTTCAACTCTTTTTTTATATCCAATCAAAATTTAAAATCACATATCGCATTTTGGTTCGTCCCGTATAAAAAAAATAAATTCTACGTTATTAAAAATTTAGACTTTCAAAAGGAAAAATAGTGTTAGACAATATGTCAGTTCAAAAACGCGTGATATTAGCGACCGTTTTATCTTTTATCTTTTTTATCGCTTACGATTATTTTTTTATTCCTAAAAATTTGCCGTTAGATCAAAACCAAACCGTAGCTGTGCAGCAATCAAGCCAAGCAAACGCCGCTCCGAGCGCAAATACCACATCAGGAGCTAGCGCTCCGCAAGCCGTAGTGACGCAAAGCCGCGAGATCGCCGTTATAAAGGGCGAACACTTTGAGGCGCGCATCGACGAGCTTGGCAGGATTTCTAAATTTTATCTAAACGACGAAAAATATAAAAACGCCGATGGCGAGCGCATCGAGCTAGCCGGCGCTCAGCCGCTACCGCTTGAAGTGCGCTTTAGCGACAAGGCTTTAAACGAGCAGGCTTTTAAGGTAGCCTACGCGAGCGACGTTAGTGAGATAAATTTAACTAGCGAGCCAAAAAGCATAGTTTTAACGCAAAATTTGGAAGGCTCTAGCGTAACTAAGAAAATCACGTTTTATCCAAACGGAAGCTACGATCTAGACCTTAGCGTGAGCGCGGGCGAATACTACGTGACTCCGGGCTTTCGTCCAAGCGTCGCTATCGACAGCTATACCATCCACGGCGCGCTACTTAAGCATAACGACGGCAAGCTAACTATCATCGAGGATGGCGACGTAGACGCGACTGAGAGCTTTAACAACGTAAACATAGCCGCAGCTAGCGACAGATATTACACGGCCTTATTTTTCAAATTTGACGGACTTTTAAATCCGGTCGTTTCAAAAGACGGCGCGGGCAATGCGGTAATATTCGTAAAAGGCGAGCAAAATTTTAAAGCTAAAGGCTACATCGGCGCCAAAGACCACGCTACTCTAAGCCAGATAAACGAGGAGCTCGTGGACGTCATCGAGTACGGCTGGTTTACCTTTATAGCAAAGCCGATGTTTGCATTCTTAAATTTACTTTACGGCTATATCGGCAACTGGGGCTGGGCGATCGTCGTTCTGACGCTGGTTATCAGGATCGTGCTTTTCCCGCTAACCTACAAAGGCATGCTATCGATGAACAAGCTAAAAGATCTGGCGCCGAAGGTAAAAGAGCTGCAAGCCAAATACAAAGGCGATCCGCAAAAGCTAAATATGCACATGATGGAGCTATATAAGAAAAACGGCGCCAACCCGATGGGCGGCTGCTTGCCGATACTTATGCAGATCCCGATTTTCTTTGCGATTTACCGCGTACTGCTAAACGCGATCGAGCTAAAAGCGGCGCCGTGGATACTCTGGATACACGACCTTTCGGTTATGGACCCGTATTTTGTGTTGCCTATTTTGATGGGTGCTACGATGTTCCTTCAGCAAAAGCTCACGCCGACGACCTTTAGCGATCCGATGCAAGAAAAGATAATGAAATTTTTACCGCTTATCTTTACGTTTTTCTTTGTGACTTTCCCTGCGGGACTTACGCTTTACTGGTTCGTAAACAACGTCTGCTCGGTTGTTCAGCAAGTTTTCGTAAATAAACTCTTTGAAAAGCACAAGAAAGCCGAGGTAAAGGCCTAATGCGAATCGAAGCCGAAAATCTACAAGAGGCTTTTCAAAAGGCCGCACAGGAGCTAAACTGCTCAGTCACCGAGCTTGATATCAAAATTTTACAAAACCCGAGTGCGGGATTTTTGGGGTTTTTTAAAAAAACGGCGATCATCGAGGCAGTAAAAGATGGTGCTCATAAAGAAGCAAAAAAAGCCCCTCAAGCCGCCCGCGAAAATGCCCATAAAGAAAACGGCGGCGAGAAAAAGAAGGAATTTAAGAAAAAAGAGAACTCTGGCGAAGAGCAAAATCATAAAAGCGAAAAGAAAAAAAATCATAAAAATCGCCACGAGCATCACAAAAACCATGCTGCAAAGCAAAACGAAACGAGCGCGGCAAACGAGCCTAAAGTCGAAGAAGCACAACTGCAAAAAGAGCCTCAAATAAAAGAAAAAGAACAGCACAAAAAAGAACAATCTAAAAAAGATAGCAGCAAAAACATCCTCGATCACTCGATCATCGATACCTTTAATAAAAACGACTTTTACGAAGGCGATGAAAAAACCGCAGCTGGCGAAAATTTAGGCTCGCAAGCTTCCGGCAGCGATGCAAATTTGACGCAAGCCGTACCAAATTTAGCTAAAAAAGAAAAACAAGACTCCCGAGCCGATCGAGCGCAGGCTCAAAAACAAAAAAATCAAAAACCAAAAGCCGACATCGATAAAGTATTGCCCGAGATAAAGCAGGGCGTAGAGAAGCTTTTTGGTGGAAATTTCTTTACTATAAACAAGATAGACGTGCGCAAATTTGACGACGAGACCGTGATAGTCGAGCTTGACGGCGAGGATGCGGCGCTGCTCATCGGCAAGGAGGGCTACCGCTACAAGGCGATTTCGTATTTGCTCTATAACTGGATCAGTTCTAAATACGGCCTTGCGGTGCGCCTTGAGATCGCGCAATTTCTGCAAAATCAAGAAGCAGCGATCGATCAGTATCTAAAGGGAATAATCGAGCGCGTGGAGGAAACGGGCAAGGCTAAAACCAAGTCTTTGGACGGCGTTTTGGTTAAGATCGCTCTTGAAAAACTGCGCGAAAAATTCCCCGACAAATACGTAAGTGTAAAGTCAAATAGCGACGGGCAGTTCG
This sequence comes from uncultured Campylobacter sp., assembly GCA_963515555.1. Taxonomy (GTDB): domain Bacteria; phylum Campylobacterota; class Campylobacteria; order Campylobacterales; family Campylobacteraceae; genus Campylobacter_A. The sequence continues at coordinate 74,402 of CAUPXB010000009.1, forward strand.
TAGTCGTGAACGACTTTGTCAAAAAATGAACGAGACCATAGCCGCCGTCGCCACCGCGCACGGCGTAGGCTCGATCTCTATCATCAGGCTAAGCGGCGCGGACGCCCTTGGCCTAGCTCTAAAACTCACCAAAATCACCTCTCTTGCCCCGCGTTACGCGACTCTAACTAAAATTTACGCCGAAGGCGAGCTCATTGACGAAGCCTTGCTTATTTACTTTAAGGCTCCACATAGCTTCACGGGCGAGGATGTAGTGGAGTTTCAGCTCCACGGCGGTCTAGTGGTGGCAAATTTGATTCTAGGCGAGCTCATCAAAAACGGCGCCAGACTCGCCCGCGCAGGAGAGTTTAGCAAGCGAGCGCTCATAAACGGCAAGATGGATTTTAGCAAGATCGAGGCGATAAATTCGCTAATCAACGCAAAAAGCGAGGATAGCGTCAAAATCATTGCCCGCACGATGAGAGGCGATCTAGCTAAATTTGCAAATGAAATCCGCTCCGAGCTCGTAAAAACTCTGGCATTCGTGGAGACTAGCATCGACTACGCCGATGATGATCTTCCTGCTGATCTGCTAGAAAGTATCAGCCAAATGCTAAAACAAAACAGCGCCAAACTAGATAAAATAGTCTCCATAAGCCAGAGCAGAAAAGGACTGCTCGAGGGCTTTAAAATAGCGATAGTCGGCAAACCAAACGTTGGCAAAAGCTCAATCCTAAACTCGCTTTTGTCCTACGAGCGAGCTATCATCAGCGACGAGGCGGGTACGACTAGAGACAGCATCGAGGAAGCCCTAAAAATCGGCACTCATCTAGTACGCATTATAGACACGGCGGGCATCCGCAAAAACGCGGGAAAGATCGAGCAGATCGGCATTTCGTATTCGCTACGAGCTATAGAGGAGGCCGACGTCATCCTGGCTGTTTTTGACGCGTCGCAGGAGGCAGACGAGCAGGATAACGAGATCCTGGAGCTTTTAAAAAACTCGCAAAAAAAGATTTTTTACGTCCTAAATAAATGCGACCTCGGCGTTAAATTTATAAGCCCCGAAAATCCGATACAAATTTGCGCAAAGCAAGGAACAGACGAGATAATAAGCAATCTAAAAGCATATCTCGACGCGCAGGAGACGAGCGAGATACTACTAAATTCCGCTCGTCAAATTTCAAGCTGCGAGGCGGCGAGCGAGGCGATAAAAAGAGCGTTAAATTTGCTTGCCGAGTCCGAACTTGAGCTTTTTGCTTATGAGTTAAACACGGCAATAGAGCAAATCTCGTCAATCACGAAGCCGTTTGAAAGAAGCGAAATTTTAGACGAAATGTTTAGCAACTTTTGCCTCGGCAAATAACGAAATTTACTCTACAAAAAAGGAAAAAATAGTGAAAAAAATCTTATCTATAGCCGCTCTAGCTGCGTTGCTAGGTGGTTGCATGCCTTCACAGGATCGTCTAGCAAGTAGCGTAGTATTGCCTGCGCCGGACTGGATCAAATATCTAGAAAATGACGGCACCGTCGGCGATGTCGCATTTTTCTCAGAAAATTTGAGCGCAACTTACGCGCAAAAAAACGGCGATATTATCGGCATGGCTCTCATAAAAAAAGACGGTCAAAACCTGAAGCTTGGCGATATGTACGCGCAAAACGGGATTTCGTTTATAGTTTTGGAGCTTAACGATAAGGAAAAATTTGGTTACCAGTACATAAATATGCGCGATAAAAACGAGCTTGCGACTCTAAGAAATGCTAAAAAGGTCAAATTTTATCAGTTTGGCGGCGGTATATTAGAGAACGTAGTTTTTAGCGCGGACTCGGGCGCCGTGTGCGAGAGTTTTGCGGCGGGCAAGACGGTAAAAGCTCATGCCGTAACTAATTATTACGATAAAGAAAGCGCCGACAATAGAGAGTTTTTCGCGACCCTGATGGATATCGGAGTGAAAAAGGGCAAAAGCGCCGAGATCAAAAATCTAGACTTTAAATTTTTCGTTAGCGACGGCAAACTTGCTAGCACGCAGACGCGGGCTCGATCTGCGGAATTTAGGAACAAAGTCATAGACGCCGACGCTAAAAAGCAAGAGCAAATCCTATCAAACATCGTTTGTGCCGCGCCTAAAAACTGATCGCGTTTATCAAATTTAAACGCGAGCGCGAGATGAAAAACTTATTTCTAGTGGCTATTGCGGCCCTGGCTTTTTACGGTTGCGCCGGCATCACTAGCAGCGCAAATATAGCGGAGCGAGACGTCTCAAATATCGACGTTCCCGAGGATAACTGGACGAGATATCTGGGTATGGACGGCGCCGTTAGAGAGGTTGCCTTTTTGACGGCGTTTTTCTCGCGTGATTTTCGCACTCAGCCTGAGGACGGCGAGGCTACAGGCTTTGCGCTCACTAAAACAGACGGCGCCAGGCTACCTTTTAGACTCGGAGCAGTCTATAAAAGCGGTGATAGAGCGTTTATGCTAAAAGACGCCGATACTGATGCGGAGTTTGATCTAAAAGATGAAGCAAGCGTAACCGAGCTTCGGGAAGTTCGGCGGATCAAATTTTACGAATTTAGCTCAAATTTCACGAAAGTAGCGGTTTTTGAGGCGCCGATTTCGGTTTGCGAGGCGTTTCAAAAAGGCGGTAACGTGAGCGTGAAATCCGTATCTAGCTACTATGATACGCAAAATTTAGAAAAGCCGCATTTCACGGCCGTTATAACGCAGGCAAACATTTCCTCTAAAAGCGGCGCGCTACTTTTAAAATCTCAGATAAAAAATTTTACAAATCCAGACGGCTTGCGAGAAGTCGCCGAAAAAACGCCTAAATTTGAGGAAAAAATCCAAAACGAGTTGCGCGGGTATGAGCCGACGCTGAATCAAATTTGCGCTTTTAGCGCGAAAGGAAGAGAGCAAAAATGAAAAACAAGATGATTTTTAAGACAGCAGCAACGGCTGTCGCGGCGTTGGCATTTAGCGGTTGTGCTGGCATCACCGGCGACATAGGCGGCGAGAGAGCGTGGCGTACGTATATGGAAAACGACGCTAGCATACGGCAGATCGGATTTATAACCGAAACCACGGTCTACGAGATGAGCGGCGGTAAAAAAGAGGAAAAATTCGGCGACTACATGGGTAGAGCCGAGGTGAAATCGCCTGGCGAGAGCGACTCGGCGAGCCAAAATCTAGGCTGGGTTTATGCAAGCGGCGACGGCGTAAAAACCCTGATAGTGATTGATCTAGATAGCGGTAAAAATGTAGATTTGAGCGATAAGGACGAGATAAAAAAGCTACAAAACTCAAAGAAATTTAAGTTTTACGAATTTGGTGGCGGGATCCTTGAGAGCGTGGTTTATAGCGCGCAAAAATCTCCCGTTTGTAAGGCGTTTTTTAGCGGTGAACCTATAAGCGCTAGAAGCGTGACGAACTATTACGTGGGCGCGTCTGACGAGTTTTTCGCTACCGTGATCGACGCGAAGATAGTCGGAAACAAAGGCTTTGAGATAAAAAATCTGGACTTTAAATTTAACCTACCGAGCAGCAAACTAGCCGAAGCTAAAGAGCAGGCGACCTCTGCCAAATTTAGACAAGACGTCATCGATCAAGACCTCAAAAAGCAAGGGCGTATCCTGCTAAACATACTTTGCTACTATAGCATGCCGAGCAAATAGTCGTTTGCGGCGGGTGGTCGCCCGCCGAATTTACATAGTATCGGACTTTCTTGCGTCGAACTGACGATATAAAAGGAAAAATATGAATCCGTTTAAAATTTTGATTTTTGCGGTTGTCGTAAATTCGGCTTTTGCCGGCGACGCATCAAAGGATGTAAATTTGACCGCAGATGCTGCTCGCAACCAAAAAGAAGTAAAAATGCTAGAGGCGTTTTGCGGATCGATTTTGCCCTTTAGCGTGGCCTCATGCATGCAGTTAGCGGACAAGCGTTTGGACGAAAACGGCTCCGTTTACGACAAGCAAAAGGGACTAGCGGCGCTGCAAAAAGTCTGCGACTCGAAGGGCGAGCGCGATTCAAAGCTAGCTTGCGCGATGCTAGCGTGCGAGTCTGGCGAGAGCCGCGAATGCCTAAACGTCGCTAAATACTATCAAGTCTTGCTTGTCGGCGGCGAGGCGGCGTCGGCGCTTTTTCAAAAAAACTGCGACGAGCGCGGCGGGATGGATTGTTTGTATGCTAAATTTTTTGATAAGGCTCGGGACGGGATGACGGACGAATACGTGCGAAAGATGAAAAAATATCTCGAAAAGGCGTGCGATGCGGGCGAAAAAGACGGCTGCAAGGAGTTTGAAAAACTGCGCGAGCTTTGAGCCGCGGGATAAAATTTAATGCAAAATGCAGTTTTTACTCAAAATTTGAGCTACTTGCCAAGACCCGTACCCTAAAAATGTAAAAATCTTGCGACGCTTTATTTCGTCGCTTTAAAGGCGCCATAGTGGACGGAGGGACGAAAAGACGATGCGGAAGCGATTTTGCGTCTGCTTTTAGTTATGAATCATGGGCGGCTTTTTAAAACCGCAAGCAACAACGGCGACCGTAAGTTAGGCCAAATAAAACTCTTTGCCACCTAAAAAATGATAATTGGACTTGCTTTTGATGATTATGAGATAAGATTGAAGCAAATTTGAGTTTATTTTTTAAGTGAGAATTTAAAATTTTTATCCAAATTTGACTAAAATTGGATTTGACGTTTTTAAAACGTAGGCCTGGAGGATAAAATTTGAATACAGCAGACAAACAAACCTCAAATTTAAACAGCGACTTTCACTACTCAAATTCAGCAAATTTTAGCGAGAGAAAATTTGCAAGAGACTACGACAAAGATCCGCTCGTGATCACCGATTATAGTAACTTTATCGATTTTACGCTTTGTGGAGTGTCGTTTTTTGCGCCATGTCGCTTTTTTTATTTGCGATAAACTATTTTGACGATAGGGGCGATAGCTTTTTTACTTGTTTTTCTCCTATTTTGATAGCATTTGCTTTTACGCTTTTGACGTATGCGTTTTCTATGTTTTTCTATCGACGCGAGATTAAATTTACGAGCAGGTGCATAGAATTTATCCAAAAAGGCAAGGTTAAGAGGCGCTACTGCATAACTAAAAATCACGGTATGATCAGGCCGTTTTTCGTAGGAGATAACAAGGGATCGGATTTGGGCGATAAGGCGTTTATTTTTGTTTGTTTAGCGGGCATGACGTTTATTTCTAACGGCTCGATTCTACTGCTTGGGCTTGCTTATTATTTATCGAATTTGGCGATCAAATTTTTACTTTATTTGATTTTAAACGGGAGTTTTTGGGGATTTACGGCGTTTCCTTTCATTAAGCTTGGAACGAAATATCTAGGTTTTAGAGCTAGAAGGCATTTTTTGATATATTTTTACGGTGAGAAAATTTACGACGAGGTTGGCGAATATTTTTTACAAAAAGATATAGATATCGACGAAATCGAGAAAAGTTATAGTTTTGAGTGATGGGTAAATTTGACTACTAAGTCAAATTTCTCGTTTTTTGATTGCTTTTTGGTTTATCAAGTTTTTATGCGAATTTAAGTAAAATCAACCAAAATTTTTTAAAGGCTAAAAATGGACAAAGCTACCGTAAAAGCGCACAAAATCAGCGATCAAGAGTATGAGGAGATCTTAAAGATCCTAGGTAGAGAGCCCAATTTGCTCGAGCTTGGGATATTTTCTGCGATGTGGAGCGAGCACTGCAGCTACAAGTCGAGTAAAAAGTACCTAAACGGCTTCCCGACTAAAGCCCCGTGGGTGATCCAGGGTCCGGGCGAGAACGCTGGCGTCATCGACGTCGGAGGCGGCGTCGCGGCGGTGTTTAAGATGGAGAGCCACAACCACCCGAGCTTCATCGAGCCTTTTCAGGGCGCGGCAACTGGCGTGGGCGGGATACTGCGCGACGTATTTACGATGGGCGCGAGGGTCGTGGCAAATATGAACTCGCTGAGATTTGGCGAGGTGAGGGGCGAGAGCGAAAACGCGAGAAAACAGCGCTATCTGCTAAAAGGCGCGGTCGCAGGCATCGCTCACTACGGCAACTGCATGGGCATACCTACCATCGGCGGCGAGACGACGTTTGATCCTAGTTTTAACGGCAACATCCTAGTAAACGCATTTGCGCTTGGACTTTGCAAGAGCGACGAGATATTTTACGGCAGGGCCGAAGGTATCGGCAATCCAGTGATCTATGTGGGCTCAAAGACCGGTCGCGACGGGCTCGGGGGTGCCGTGATGGCGAGCGATAGCTTTAACGACGCGAACAAATCTCTGCGCCCGACCGTGCAGGTAGGCGATCCGTTCGCCGAAAAACTGCTGATGGAGGCGTGCTTGGAGCTCTTTAAAACCGACTACATAGTGGGTATCCAGGATATGGGCGCGGCAGGGCTAACCTCTAGTAGCTTTGAGATGGCCGGACGCAGCGGCAGCGGTATGAAGATGTATCTAGACCGCGTGCCTATGCGCGAGACGGGCATGACGCCGTACGAGCTAATGCTGAGCGAAAGCCAGGAGCGTATGCTCATCTGTGCCAAAAAAGGCTGCGAGCAAAAGATACTTGAGATATTTAAAAAATGGGATCTAGATGCCGAGATCATCGGCGAGGTGACAGATAGCGGCGTGATGGAGCTTTATTGGCACGGCGAGCTAGCGGGCGAGATACCGATAGCGCCGCTTAGCGAAGCCTCTCCGGTGCTTGACCGACCGACCGCGCGTCCAAAATACCTAGACGAAATCAAAAATTTACAAATCCCCGAAAACGTTGATAATAAAACGGCGTTTTGGAAGCTGCTTGGCGAGCCCGAGGTGCTAAACAAGTCCCTGATCTACGATCAATACGACGCAAATATCCAAACAAACACGATCAAACAACCGGGACTCCTCGGAGCTGCGGTTATCCGCGTGAAAGAAACGGGTAGGGCGATCGCGATGGCGGCGCAGTGCGACCCTCGGGCGAATTTCGTCGATCCCAAAATCGGTGCGGCCAGAGCGGTCGCGGCGGCCGGACGAAAGGTCGCGATGAGCGGAGCGACGCCACTAGCCATCACCGACTGCCTAAACTACGGCAATCCGCAAAATCCGGAGGTTATGTGGCAGTTCGCACAGGGCTGCGAGGGTATCAAAGAGGCTTGCCGCGAGCTAAATACGCCAGTTGTGAGCGGCAACGTGAGCCTGTATAACGACACCGAGGGCGTGAGCGTCTATCCGACGCCAGCAATCGTGACGGTGGGCGTGAACGATGACGCAAATGCGAGCCTTCCGAGCGTCTTTGCTCGCGCGGGCACGGCGATATACGTGCTTGGCGAGACGAAGGGCGAATTTGCCGCGTCGCTCTACGCTAAGGCGCTATTTAATGCGGTGGGCGGCGAGCTGGCTGCGGTGGACTACAAAAAAGAGCGCGCGATATGGGACTTGGTCATCGAGGCAAATAAATCGGGTGCGCTCGAGTTTGCAAACAGCGTAGGCGTGGGCGGCGTAGCGATAACGCTAGCTAAAATGGCATGCCTAAGCGGGCTTGGCGCGGAGTGCAAATTTGACGTTAAAAAGCCAAATTTCATCTTTGACGAGAGCTTTTCGCGCGCGATCGTCGGCGTGAAAGACGAGGCTAAATTTGAATCTCTAGCCGCTAAATACGGCGTAAAATTTGAAAAAATCGGTAGCGTGGGCGGAGATAAATTTAAATTAAACGATATCGAAGAAAAGCTAAGCGACGTGAGCGAGGTTTATTTTAATAAATTTGCCGCAATCATCCGCCAAGAGGACTAAAATTTGACGCTGCTGGGCTGGCTAAATTTGAGCGGCGTAAATTTGACGCTTGCTAAATTTGGCTCGTCTAGGCGGCGTTTGCTCAAGCATTTTGGCGCCAAAGCTTGCAAGCGATATTAAAAGACCGTAAAAAATTTGAATCAAAATTTGAAAGGAAAGTAGATGTCTTGGAAAGACTTTTTAAACAACAAAGAAGAAGAACAGCCGCAAAAGGAGGGCAGAGGAATGGATCAAAAAAGCGTAGCTAAGCCGCCAGTACTATTTAGCGAGACCCAGCAGGTATTAAAGGCGGTCGAGGCCAAACTGGGCGGTACGCTCATCACCTACTACAACTCAAACGCGGGTAGCGTCTGTGGCAACGATGCGAGTGCGATGTATGAAATTTTAAAGGGCAAAAAGATAGAAAACGCGTTTTTGTTTATCAAAAGCGACGGCGGCAGCGGTATCGCAGCGCTTCGTATCATCAGCACTCTGCGAAACTACTGCAAAAACATCACCGCTCTCATCCCTGCTAACTGCGCGTCGGCTGCGACTATGATGGCGCTAGGCGCAAACGAGATCGTGATGGGGCCGCTAGCGTATCTAACCGCCGTCGATACCTCGCTAAAGCACGCGATGAGCCCGATAGATAACGGCAACGAGCGCGTTAGCGTGTCGATGGACGAGCTAAACCGCGTGATAAAACTATGGAAAATGCACGAAAAAGACAACGACGAAAACCCGTATAAATCGCTATATAACTACATCCATCCGCTGGTTTTCGGCGCCGTAGACCGCGCCAGCTCGCTCTCGCTAAAGATTTGCTGCGAGCTTTTGCGCTACCATATGACCGACGAATCAAAGATCCAAAACATCTCCGAGCGCCTAAACAGCGACTATCCGGCGCATGACTATCCGATACTTTTCCGCGAGGCCGAGGAGATCGGACTGCATGTGCAAAAGATGGACAACGAGCTAAACGAGATGCTTCAGGAGCTCACGCTTCTTTACTCCGAGATGGGACAGCGTGCCTTTACCGACTACGACGAGAACAGCTATCATGATAACAACATCGCCAACATCATCGAGGCAAACGGCAAGCAGATTTATTATCAGATTGACAAGGACTGGTTTTATCGCCCCGACGAGCGCCGCTGGAACGTGATGAATGACGAGAGCTCTTGGCGTAAAAACGAGCTAGTGGGCGGCAAGCTCAAAAATACTATTTATCATTTATGGTGATATTTTGAATTTTCTCTTTTGGTTTTTGATCTTTTGCGGGATTTACTATCTGGTCTCAAATTTTAGCCAAAATCCCGCAAATTTAGGCGGCTCGCGAAAAAAGGCGATGTTTGAGGAGGCTAAATTTCTAGTTAGCTTGCTCGCCAAAGTCGCCAAAAGCGACGGCAGGGTAAATGAGCTAGAAGCTCGCCTCATCAGCGAAACGCTCGACGATATCACGCTAAGGCTCGGTAACGACGCAGCGATGAGGGCGGAGCTAAAGCAGATCTATAACCGCGAAAAAGAGACGGTGCATAACGCCTATTTTATCGCGCGGCAATATAAAGATCGCTTTCGTCTGAGTCAAGACGCCGCGGCTGCGAAGATATCGTTTTTGTTAAATTTAGCCTACATAGACGGCGAATTTAGCAAAAGCGAACGCAATATCATCGAGCAGATCGCCTCAGGATTTGGGCTTGGCGAGGGTATTTTTGAAGCGATACTGTCGAGGTTTGAGGCATTTTACGATCAAAGGCAGACGCGGCGAAATCCGTATGAAATGCGTACGAAAAGTCCGTATGCCGTGCTTGGGCTAAAAGAGGACGCGCCGTTTGACGAGGTAAAAAAGCGCTACCGCGAACTCGTGAAAAAGTATCATCCAGATATACTTATGGGGCGCGGCGAGAGCGAGGAGATGATAGAAAAGAGTACCCGAAAACTGCAAGAGATAAATGAGGCGTATGAGACTATAAAACAAAAAAGCTAGCCTTTTGAGCGTCTTTAAATGAGTTTGAAAATTTGGGACTGCGGCAGACTATCTGTCTAGCCTTGCCCAAATTTTCTGCACAACATTTAAATCCATCTCAAAATTCTACGCTTTTGGGTTCTTAAAATTTAATCAAATTTCGGCGCGGTATCTTGCGATGAATTTAAATGTTGCGACGAAATTTCAGACCGAAGATAGAACATGTAGTTCATCGAGGGAGGAAATTTCTAGCTCATTTAAAGGCGCGCAAGAGACAAGCCGGCAAAAGAAAGGAATATAAATGAGAGCATTAATCAGCGTCAGCGATAAAGAGGGGGTTGTAGAGTTTGCAAAAGGACTCGAGCGACTCGGTTTTGAGATATTAAGCACGGGCGGCACGCACAAACTGCTAAAAGAGCAGGGCGTAAAAGCAGTTGAAGTGAGCGAATACACAGGCTCGCCCGAGATGTTTGAGGGGCGCGTGAAAACCCTGCACCCAAAGATTCACGGCGGGATCTTGCATAAGCGAAACGACGCAAACCACGTGAGCCAAGCCGCGCAGCACGGCATCGGCGGCATCGATCTAGTCTGCGTAAATTTATATCCGTTTAAACAAACCACCATCCGCACCGATGATTTTGACGAGATCATCGAAAACATCGACATCGGCGGCCCTGCGATGGTGCGCTCTGCGGCTAAAAACTTCGCTAGCGTTTATATCGTCACGAATCCGCTTGATTATGACGAGGTTTTACGCGTCATAGGAGGCGCGGATGAGAGCGAGAAAGCCATTTTTAGGCGAAATTTGATGATAAAAGCCTATGAGCACACCGCAGCCTACGACTCGATGATCGCAAACTACATGAACGAGCGCTTTAACGACGGTTTTGGCGAGATGAAATTTATCGCCGGCAGCAAGGTTTTTGATGCGCGCTACGGCGAAAACCCGCACCAAAAGGGCGCGCTATACGAGTTTGACTACTTTTTCAGTAACAACTTCACCGCGCTAAAAGGTGAAGCCAGCTTTAACAATATCACCGACATCAACGCCGCATTGGCTCTTGCGAGCAGCTTTGACGCCGCGCCTGCGGTCGCCATCGTCAAGCACGCTAACGCTTGCGGCTTTGCCGTAAAATCAAATCTACTAGAAAGCTACGTCGAAGCGCTAAAATGCGATCCCGTCAGCGCATACGGCGGCGTCGTGGCGATAAACGGCACGCTAGACCGCACTTTGGCCGAGAAAATCAACGAAATCTACGTCGAGGTCATCATCGCTGCAAACGTGGACGAGGACGCGCTTGCGGTATTTGAAGCCAAAAAACGTATCAAAATTTTCACCCAGGGCAATAAATTTTTACAGCGCGCAAACGACAAATACGACTTCAAACACGTTGACGGCGGCTTTGTCTATCAGCAAAGCGACGAGGTGAAAGCTAGCGAGCTAGAAAATATGAAACTACAAACCGCGCGTGCAGCCAGCGAGTCCGAGCTAAAAGACCTTGAGATCGCGTGGAAGGTCGCGGCTCTTACAAAAAGCAACTGCGTCGTCTACGTGAAAAACAGCGCCGTGGTCGCCATCGGTATGGGTATGACTAGCCGCGTGGACGCCGCGCGTGCGGCCGTAGCCAAGGCGCGCGATATGGGGCTTGATTTACGCGGTTGCGCGCTTGCTAGCGAGGCGTTTTTCCCGTTCCGCGATAGCATCGATATCGCAAGCGAAGCTGGCGTGAAGGCCGTGATACAGCCGGGCGGCAGCATACGCGACGATGAGGTCGTACAGGCAGCAAACGAGCACGGCATGGCGATGTATTTTACGGGCGTGCGCCACTTTTTACACTAAAATTTGATCGTTTTTACGGCGAGGCGGCGTAAATTTGACTGCGCCGTTTCGCCGCTTTAGATTATTTAGCCCGTATAGCGGACGGTAGCTTTACTCGTATTTGCCGATCTTTCACGAACGATATTTTCTCAAATTTGACGTACCTGCTTTTAAATTTGGACTGCGATTTGCTTGCGCTTTTGGAGATTAAATTTAATTGAAAGCGATTTATGAAGCAAATTTTGATTTTCTTGGTATTTTTGGCGGGGCTCTATGCGGCCAATATCTACGTAAACGGCGAAAAGGTCGGCGGCAGCGATCAAAACTCGACCTATAACGGCGAGAGTAAAAACGATATCCTAAAACAAGAGGGTAAAAAACAGCTCTGTAAAAAAGGCTACAAGCAGTACTGCTAGGCGTTTTAGCTCAAATTTTATGCCATTTAAAGACGCAAAATTTGCCTTTCGGCGGTCAAATTTGCGCCGCCAAATTTATTTTATCTTAAATTTTCACGCCTTCAACGCTCGGGTTTTGCAGCTCAAATTTGATGCCGAGACCGCCGAATTTAAAATTTAACCCCTTAAGCAAGGTCAAGACGCCCGCGCGCAAAATAAGAGTATAATTCTCCAAATTTAAAACAAGGATAAAAAAATGAGCGATTTTTTCAAAAACGCCGAGCAGTTTAACGCCGAGGGTGCGACGGTGCCGTTTTATAGATATAGCGAAGGCGGCGTGGATTTCGTTGGTTTTGACAGCCGCCCGTGCGTACCGCCCGAGCCTATGGTAAATGCGCTAGTAGCGATCAAATTTGCAAACCAAAACACCAAAATCGTGATGGTAAATCATAAATTTCCCGCCGGACTGATCCCTAAAATTGCGGAGCAGTTTGACGTAGAGCGCGAGGATCTGGAGGGCGGGGCGGTCAAGATGACCTTTAGCCTAAAGCAGGGCGCGGACGTCAAAAACGTAGATACGAGCCTTTGTCACTGAGATAGGCTATGCTTTTAAACACCTTTGCGCCGCCTTTTAAGCTAGTCGGCGGTTATTTTATCGCGGGTATTTGCTTTTTGATCGCGAGTATCCCAGCTTTTTTTGCGGCGGATTTTGAGACGATCGCGGGGCTTGAGACGGCGGGATTTTTACACGTGTTTTTCGTCGGATTTGTTATGAGCATCATCATCGGCGCGCTTTATCAGCTCACTTCGGTGATTTTAGAAAAGCCGTTTTCGACGATCAAGGGTGCGGTGGCAAATTTAGCCCTTTACTGCGCGGGCGTAGCGTCGATGAGCTACGGGATGATCAGCGGCAAAACGGGCTTCATACACGGCGGCGGCATGGCGCTTTTTCTTGCGCTGCTGTTTTTTGGCACGACCTATATCGTTAGCTTTATGGACAATGAAAAAAAGAGCTTCGCGGCGTTTATGCTCTTTGTTTCGGCGATATTTTTACTTGCGGGCATCTCGCTAGGATTTTGCCTTTTGATGATACTTTCGGGCACTTTGCCGATGGATTTTATGTTCGCGCTTAAATTTCACGTATATTTCGTGCTCGGGTTTGTCTTTTTTATCATCGTCGGCGTGGCGACCGTGCTGCTACCGATGTTTGCCCTGGCGCACGATCTAAAATTTACGCTTAGCAAATTTGCCTTCGGATTTTATATTTTGGCTGGCGTTTTGCTCTTTTTTAGCGAAATTTACGCGTACTTTGCGTTTGGGGCGGCGATTATTTGCTTTGTCGCCGAGGCGATACACATCCTAAAAAAGCGCGTTCGCAAAGCGTATGACTACTGGAACGTCAATATCGCTCTTTCGCTCGCGGCCTTCGTACTTTTTTGCGTATTGATTGCGGCGGATAGATACGATATGGCGGTATTTATGCTGATTTACGGCTTTTTGTTTGCATTTATCGCGGCTCATCTTTACAAGATCGCGCCGTTTCTTATCTGGTATCATTACGTAGCGCCCTTTGTGGGTAAGACAAAGGTTCCGCTACTAGATCAGATGATCCTCAAAAAGCCCGCATATATCGGCATCGGCTTTAATGCCATTGGACTCGCGCTCTACGAGCTTGGCGTCTGGTTGGAGATAAAATCGCTCGCGCACTGCGGCGTGGCTTGTCTGCTAGTTAGCATCGTTTTGGTCGCGATAAATATGGTAAATGTTTTTAAATTTACGAAATTTGGAATAAAGGAAGAAAAATGAAAGAAAAAATCTATGCTGCGCTCTCAAATATCGTTGATCCCGAAGTCGGTTTTGATATCGTGTCTTTGGGGCTCATTTACGACGCTGCTTGCGACGAAAATGGCAAGGCGAAGGTCACGATGACGCTATCTACGCGCTCATGCCCGCTGCACGAGATGATACTGGGCTGGGTAGAGACTGCGGTACTAAACGTCGACGGCGTAAAAGAGTGTGAGATAGACCTCGTGTGGGAGCCTGCGTGGAGTATCGAGATGGCGAGCGACGAGGTGAGGGCGGCGCTGGGAGCGTGATTTTGGCTTTAGGTGCAATCAAATTTTGCCGAGTTGCCGACTAAATTTGACCTAGGTTTTTATCTGTTTATATGCTTGTCCGGGAGTCGTGCATTGCTTTATCCGGACGAGCTCGTCTTTGCGCCTTAATACGGATGTCTGACTAGGGCGATGTCACCTTCGCGTTCAATCCTAATTTTGCCCAAAATGAATGGCGGCGTCATGTAGCGCAAATTTGACCGGCTACGTAAGAATCAGGCTTATAGTGTATGGAATATTATGCGAGCAAAAAATTCGTTATAGCTATTAGCCTAAACTTACGCAAATTCTATCGTAGTCTGGTGCTTGTTTAAATCATCTGTTTTTCTTATCTTTGCTAGCGCGACGACAACCCTACCCACTTCTAAAGATATCCTTTAATGACAAATTTCTATTGCCGTACGGATATCTTAAATAGTTCTGTTATTTTACTAAATTTGCTCTCGCTTGATGATTGTATATAGGCGTAATCTTTTGTTGTGATCGCTTTGAATCGTCCTTATTGCGAGTGATTTAAGCTTCTCGTTGCCGTCATAGCTTAGCCAAAATTCGGCTCGCTTAGTAGCGCGTAAAATGTTCAATATTTTTTGACTTATAATATATTTGCAAAGGTTTGCCTGTGTCATTTTTATTTGCTTAAGCACTCATTAGATCTAAAATTTTAAAACCGTTGACCACCCGCAAACGCCTCTAGGCTTTAGCGAAAATTGATGAACGATCAGATCGTTATTTTTAAAGCTCTTGTTGTCCGTTTTAAAGCGGACAGCTAGGATGTTTTTAAAAACAAATTTAAAATTTCTATCTCGGTAGGACGATAAAAATTTCATCGTCAGTCTATCTTCGTTTTTTAAAATAGCGAATTTAAATTCAGTCAAAACGGCGTCGTGAAGGGTTTCTTTCGTATTAAACAGATACCTTTTCGGATCCGAAACGAACTGCCTGATAGGCTTTGCTATTTCGTTTTCATTCTTGCAAAGCGACTTAAAATAATCGTCAAAATACCAGATATTGCCCCTTCTTTTTATTTTAGCCGTGATCATCCGTCCGTCCATTTGCGCGTCTTTCTTAAATTTTACTCACGTACACTGCATAAAAAACGCGCTCACCCGCGTCCGCTCGCACCAAAA
>CAUPXB010000010.1:0-84502 GCA_963515555.1 uncultured Campylobacter sp.
AAGAGGGCATAAATAAAATCGGCCTCGGCCCGCAAGGTATGAGCGGCGCAAGCTCGGTGATGGGCGTGCATATCGAAAACTGCGCCCGCCATCCTAGCGTCATCGCCGTCGCCGTAAACGTGGGCTGCTGGTCGCACCGCAAAGGCCATATCGTCTGGGACGCGGGGCTAAATTTTGCCGTAAAATCGCACAAGGAGTTCGCGCTATGAGTAAGAAAATTTTAACCACGCCGATCGGCGCCGAGGATCTAGCGGATATCAAGATCGGCGACGTGATCTACCTCAGCGGGCACATCGTCACCTGCCGCGACGTGCCGCACAGACGCGTCGTAGAGGAGGGCCGTGAGCTGCCGCTAGATATAGCAGGCGGCGCGATCCTACACGCGGGGCCGATCATCAGAAAAACGGGCGATAAAAGCTTTGAGATGGTCTCGGTGGGGCCGACTACCAGCATGCGGATGGAGAAATTCGAGCGCGAATTTATCGCTAAAACGGGCGTGCGCCTGATAGTGGGCAAAGGGGGAATGGGCGAAGGCACGATGAGCGGCTGCAAGGAGTTTGGCGCGATACACTGCGTATTTCCCGCGGGCTGCGCGGTAGTCGCCGCGACGCAGGTCGAGGAGATAGAGAGCGCGGACTGGACGGAGCTTGGGATGCCTGAGACCTTGTGGAAGTGCCGCGTGAAGGAGTTTGGTCCGCTCATCGTCTCCATAGACGCGCACGGAAATAATCTCTTTGAGCAGAATAAGATCAAATTTAACGAGAAAAAGGACGCGGCGCTAGCTGAAATTTTACCGCAGGTCGGGTTTATAAAGTAGCTAAATTTGGGCGGCTTTGGTTTTTAAATTTTGCCCTAGGTCACTAAAATTTAAGAACTTTGAACTAGCGGACGCGAGTGGGCGGCAAAGCGCACGAAATTTGCTTTAGAATTTGCGCTAAATTTTAAAATTTGGCGCAAATTTTAGCACGCGACGGCTTGCAACTTAAATTTATGCAAATTTATAAATTTGAGCGAGTTTCCCCATGCGACGATTAAATTTGTCGCGACACGGTTTAATTTTTAATTTAAAATTGGCATTTAACGGAGCTTTTATGAGAAAAATTTACGCGATACTGCTTACCGCGCTGGTTACGCTATCTATCGCGGCTTGCGTAGCGGCCGCGGGAGGCAGCGCGCTCACTCAGCATTTCTTAACGGGCGGACCGGTCGCGAATTTACCGACCTTGATCCCGGTGTGCGAAGGCTCGGATCTAAAAACGGCAAACCGCTTCCAGCACCCTTCTATCTTGTGCGGCGTAGCGATGGTGATCGTTTTTTCTTTTGCGATCAACTTGTTTGTCTAAAATTTGCTTTCTTAAATTTATCCCGCGATAGCCACTTTGGCTCGCGGGATTTTGGCCGTTCAATTTAGCCGGTGCTTTAAATTTGACCTTTTTGCGATTATAAAATTTTATGGCTCAAGACAAGTTAAGCGGATTCTCTCTTATCATCTTTAGTAAAATATGATAGAAAGTTTTTGTATCTTTACTGTTATTAAATCTAAATTTGTATTCTTTAAGATGAAGCAAGAAACTCTCTTTCTTTATCTCTTTAAATTTAGCCAGCCTATATTTAGCGTATTCCCGTCTGTCTGCAATAGCAAGACGAAGTCGCAGCTAAAAGTTTTCAATGCCGTTGATATGGTTTTTGCCGTTGGCAAATTCATTCTTAGAATACTTTACCCTATAATGAGCTTTAGCTCCATAATCTGCTAATTCATCATAAGCTTTCCGGTAATCAGAATAGATAGCAGAGCTATCAAAATCGATCTTGTGACTATCTCGGCACTCATTCTTTTCTCCGGCACCATCCTAGTTTCATAAATCTTCTTAATCTCTTAAATTCTTTCCAAATTTAGGCCCCCTTTCAAATAGACGTATTTAAATTCTTTCAAATTGCGCCCCAAAGGTCCTTCATGCAAACCGCTCTGGGAAAGAGCTGAGCTTGGACGAGCTACTTGACCTTTATAGCGGCGAGTTTATCATGCTGGCCCATAAGACACTTAATTTAGGAACTAATTCTCTACTCATATTGTCTCCTTTTTAGATTAAAATTTCTTCTCAACCAAATTTAAATTGATATGTTTCTTATCATAAAAATATTTTTGTAAATCTAAGTAATCTTGTTTTTTAATGATATAAATCATATAATATTTTCCCTCTATAAATTTCATACGAGAGCCAAAATTGCCAATAATTTCTGGGTAATCAAATATATAAGCTGGAAATAGCGAAAAATCTTTTAAATTTCCGCCCAAAATAAGATGAAAAACAAATTTGAATAAACAATTTAAAAGTAAATAAATGACATAATAAGCGATAAGGTAATGAACCATTTTTACCAATGCAACCATAAAAAATATAAGTAGATTAAAAACAATCATTTCCGTTAACGATGATGGCGTAAGCAGTCTAAAAGTCTTTACTATAGGTTCCAAATCACTTAAATTCTTAACCCTTTTTGTTTCGCCGTTTATGATAAATTCAATCGTTTTATTTGTAAATTTAGTTTCGCATTTATTTTTGATAATGTAATAATAAAATGTAGCGACGATATGCAAAACGCCAATTCCAAAAAAAGCCCATAGAAAAATATTGTTAATATTTGCAATACCTATATAATCAACAAAAACCAATAAAATAAGCATCGTCCCGCAATGAGAAAAAAAGAATAAATTTGAAAGAAAGAATTCATAAGGATTTTTAATTACTATCGGTTCTTTATCGTAGTCTCTTTGATTGGAATCGTTTAAATTTGCGTTTTCATTTGAGTTTAAATTTCGTTTTTTAAAATTTTTATTCCAGTTTTCAAAATTTTCCAAATTTTATCCTTTCGTAAATTTAAAAACCCGCCAAAACTCACTACGATTAGAATTTTAAAATTTTCACAGCTGCATTCACAAATTTTCGCCGCTTTTAAACGCTTTACTTCAGCTCGCCCCAATCCTTCGCCACATTTAGGCTCGTTTTTAGCGGCACGTTTAGTTTATAAATTTCTTGCATTATCTTTTGTGCCGCTGTGCCAAACTCCTCAGCGTAGCCATCCTGCACCTCGAAAATCAGCTCGTCGTGTATCTGCAAAAGCATCCTAGCGCGCGGGCTTAAAAGCGGACGGATTTTTATCATCGCCATCTTGATAATATCCGCAGCCGAGCCCTGAAATATCGTATTTACCGCCTCACGCTCGTACATCGCCGTTTGCATCGGTGTCGCGGTAGTAAAGTCAAACAACCGCTTTCTACCCAGCAGCGTGCGCACGAAGCCCTCGTTTTTCGCGGTGGTTTTTATCCCTTCTAAAAAGCCCTTTATCGTAGGGAAAGCTTTAAAATAGCGCTCGATATATTCCTTTGCCTCGGCGCGCGTGATGCCGACTTGCCCCGCCAGCTTGCTCGAGCCCATGCCGTAGATGAGGCCGAAATTTATACTTTTTGCCACCGCGCGGTTTTGCCCATCGGCGTTGCCAAATATACTAATCGCCGTGCGCGCGTGGATATCCTCGTCGTTCGCAAACGCCCGCAAAAGCGCCTCGTCGCGGCTAAAATGCGCGAGCAGTCGCAGCTCGATCTGCGAGTAGTCAAGGCCTACGAAACTAAAGCCGCTTTTGGCCTCAAAGCAGCCTCGCACGTCCTTTGCCAGCGCACCGCGAGCCGGGATATTTTGCAGGTTCGGGTTTTTAGACGAGAGCCTGCCGGTGCTAGTTCCCGTCTGGATAAAGTTCGTGTATATCCTGCTGTTGGCGTCTTTTTTAGCCAAATTTAGCAGCGGTTCGCAGTAGGTGCTTTGCAGCTTATATAGCTCGCGGTACTCGAGTAGTTTTTCGATGACGGGATGCTCCTCGATGAGCTCGGCTAGTACGGCCTCGTCGGTGCTGTAGCCCGTTTTGGTCTTTTTCTTTACGGGTAGTTTTAGGTGTTCAAACAGCACCGAGCCTAGCTGCTTAACGGAGTTGATATTAAAATTTTCGCCCGTTAGCTCGTAAATTTCGCTCGTCAGCTCCTTGATCTTAGCGTCGTTTCGCAGGATCAAATTTTGCATTTTCCCCTGGTTTATCGCGATACCTTCGCGCTCCATATCAAATAGCGTGAGGATGAAAGGAAACTCGTGATTATCGGCAAGCGCAAGCAGCTCGGGATCAAGCAAATTTAAAAAGCTTTTGTAAAACTTCAGCGTTATCCACGCATCCTCAGCGGCGTATTTGGCGGCGTTTTCAAGTGCCACGGACGCGAAGGTCTCGCCGCGCTTTACCACGTCTTCAAATTTGATCGTATCGTAGTCGTAGAGCCGCTTAGCTAGCGCGTCCATACCCACACTTGAGCCCGGATCCATGAGCCACGCTAGTATCATCGTGTCTTTAAAATTTACGGGCGGCTCGAGTCCTAGATTTCGCTTTACGACCTTAAAATCGTACTTTAAATTTTGCCCGATCACGCAGCCTTTGTAAATTTGCCCTATCGCCCAGGCGGCGAAATTCTTGCTCACCTGCTTTGGCGCGCCCAGATACTCGTGCGACACGGGCACGTAGTAGGCCTCCTCGTCGTTAAAGCAAAAGCTAAAGCCGACCAACCTGGCGTTTTGCGTATCGACGTCCGTGGTCTCGGTGTCAAAGGCCACTAGCGTGTCCGCGTCTATATTTGCCAGCAGTCGCTCGATCTCGCTCTCGTCCGTTAGAAGCCGCGCGTTAAAGCCGAGCTTAAAATCCGCATTTTCGCCCGCGTCTTGGCTGTTTTGTAGCGCTTTTAAGAGGCGGTTTAGATCGTATTCGCGCAGAGTGTCGGCAACCTTTACGAGCGGATTTTGCTCGGGGAATTCCGCTCTTTTTAGATCTAGCACGTCAGGCACGTCGTCAAAGAGCGATGTTAGGCGCTTGCTCAAAAACGCGCTCTCTCGCCCCTCTGTCAGCATCCCGCGGATACGTTCGTTTCGCACTAGCGGCAGGTTTTCGTAAATGCCCTCGAGGCTACCGAATTCATTTAGTAGCTTTTTCGCGCCCACTGCGCCGATACCTTTGACGCCCGGGATATTATCCGAGCTATCGCCCGCGATCGCGAGAAAATCGCGTATGCAGCTTGGCGGAACGCCGTATTTTTCTATGCAGCTCGCGCTATTGTGATCGATCTTGCTTTGCGGGCTGTAGATGCTCACTTTGCCGTCCTCAATGAGCTGATAGAGGTCTTTATCGTGCGTCACGATACGTACGAATATACCCCGCTGCTTGCACTCCTTTACGACGCTAGCGATGATGTCGTCGGCCTCGTAGCCTTCGCGGCTCACGGCAGCTAGACCCATTTTTTCTATCATTTCGATACACACGGGCAGCTGCTCTTTTAGCGCGGCGGGCGGCTCGGAGCGGTTGGCTTTGTATTCGCCCAGGATCTCGTGGCGCAGCGTTTTGCCCTTGCTATCTAGCGCGAAGATGATATAGTCGCTGGAAAACTCCTGGCGCAGATTCATGATAAAGCTAGCAAAGCCGCTCACCATGCCGCTTGGCTTGCCCTCGCGGTTTTTTAGTCCGCTCATCGCGTAGTAAAGCCTGAAAAAAAATCCGAAAGTGTCGATGATCGTTAGCGTTTTTTGGCTCATTTTTTTATCCTTTTTTTGGGCTAATTTTACAAATTTTAGGCAAAAAAACGGCTGATTTGAAAGCAAATTTAAATTTAGCGGCACGGAGCAAGCGCGGGAGCGGTCAAATTTGAGTTAAATTTGACGCTAGATTTGAGCGGGTAAATTTAAAAAGTAGTAAAATTTGAGCGGCTAAATTTAACCGCTCAAATTTAAATCATTAAAAGCCTAAGCCTCTATCGTCGCAGGTCTATCAAACGCCGTTATGCTTGGCAGTTCGCCTTTAAATTTCTCGATCTGCGCCATGCTCGTGTGCGCGGTGTTGCTTTGCGATAGCTGCGAGCTCGGTACGTCCTTGGTTAGCACGTTTATGTTGCCGTGCTTGCATAGGCTGCGCTCGCCCCAGACAGCCGGATCGTACCACGCGCCTTCGCTCACGATCACGACGTTATCTTGCGCCGTATCGCTTACCAGTGCGCCGCAGAGGATCTCGCCTCGGTCGTTGTAGACCCTCACCACGTCGCCCGTTTTTATGCCGCGCGACTTTGCCGTGGCGGGGCTAATGAGTGCTGGTTCTCGGTTTGCGATCTCGGCGTAGTTGCGGATGAGCGAGCTGTTTAGCTGCGAGTGGAGCCTAAATTTAGAGTGCGCGCCGCTGATGGCGACCGGGTATCTGCTCACGTCGCCACCCAGCCACTCAAACGGCCCCATCCACGTCGCGTGCGGCGGGCAGTCGGCGTAACCTAGCTTTTCGACCGCTTCGGAGTATAGCTCGATCTTGCCCGACGGGGTTTTTAGCGCGTTTTTCTCGGGATCGGCGCGGAAGTCCGCATAGTTTGTAAAGTAGCGCTTTTTCTCGTCGATCTTATCAAATTTAACGTAGCCTTTTTGCCAAAACTCCTCAAATTTAGGCATCGCCACTCCCATGCCCTCGGCTTGCTTTGCGGCGTTTTCGTAGATTTGCTGCACCCACTCAAGCTCCGTTTTGCCCTCGCTAAAGGCCTGCTCGTACTCCTCGCCCCACTGCGCGCAGATGAGCCGAGCGATCTCAAAGTCGCTCTTGCTCTCGCCGGCAGGCTTTACTAGCGGCTTAATGGCAAAGAGGTATTCGCTAGTGGAGTTTGCAAACTCTATATCCGTGCGTTCGCACTCAAGAGCTGCCGGCAGCACGATGTCGCTGAGCTTTGCCGTACTCGTCCAAAAGGGCTCCGTGGTGATGATCGCTTCGATCTTTTTCATCGCTTCGACCGCGCGGTTGGTGTCGGGGTGGCGGGTGAAGGTCGAGCCGTTGGCGTTAAACATCACGCGAATGTGCGGCATGACGTACTTTTTACCGTTGCGCTCGATCTGCTTGCCCGGTTCCATGATCGCGTCTATGAGCCTGCTGTTTGGTATCTCGTGGTATTTAGCCTTAGCTAGCTTGCCCTGCGGGGCGATGTATTTTTCGTTTACTGCGGGGTTAAAGGCCTGAAGCTTTGGCGCGATGAAGCTGATATCGGCGTTTTTATGCATCTGATCGTTCATCACGTAGCCACGCCCGGTCTTGCCGATGTCGCCTAGCATCGCAGCTAGCGCGATGAGCGCCCAGTACGCCATCTCACCGTGATGCTGACGCTGTATCGCGTAGCCTGTAACTATGAGCGTGTCTTTTTTAGCCAGCGTATCGGCTAAATTTTTTAGCTCCTTTTCGCTCACGCCGCAAATTTTGCTCGCCCATTTTAGATCCTTTTTCACGCCGTCTTTCG
Source organism: uncultured Campylobacter sp. (assembly GCA_963515555.1). GTDB lineage: Bacteria > Campylobacterota > Campylobacteria > Campylobacterales > Campylobacteraceae > Campylobacter_A. The sequence continues at coordinate 7,343 of CAUPXB010000010.1, forward strand.
CGCCTGTGAAATAATCCTTAAATTTATCGAACCCGACCGTGTAGCGCTCGATAAATTCCTTTTCGTAAAGTCCGTTTTCGTAGAGATAATCGCAAAGCCCGATCAGCATCGCCGTATCGGTGCAAGGGCGCACGGCGAGATACTCCGCGCCGAAATACTCCGCCGTTTCGTTGCGGTAAACGTCGACGCTGTAAATTTTCATCTCGCCTTTTTTAAATTTATCTTTCATAATCTCGTAGTAGGCGTAGGAGTTGTGCATCGGAACGCCGATAGCGATCTTGTTTGAGACGACGGGATTCGTGCCCCAAAATACGATCGTCTTGGCCTCCTTTACCACGCCCTCCCAGCGCGTCGGAGCGTGCGTCGGATCGATCGAGCCCGTTACGTGAGGCAAAAATGCCGTCGCCGCGCCGTATGAGTAGCCGCCAAGCTCGCTCACGTAGCCTCCTAGCGCGTTTAGCATGCGCTTTGCGGTGCGCTGCGAGTGACCGACTTTGCCGAGGCTGCCCCACTGATAAAGCTGTCCGTAAATGGCCTCCGAGCCGTATTTGTCGAAGTTTTCTTTTAAAATTTTGGCGCTTAGCTTTATCGCCTCGTCCCAGCTAACGCGCACAAAGGGCTCTTTGCCGCGAAGCTCTGGCTTTGGATTTGACGGGTCTGCGAGGAAGCTTTTGCGCACGTATGGGTATTTCACGCGCGTTTCGTTTTGGATGTGATCGCTTAGGGCGTTGTTTAGCACCGTAGGCATCGCATCTCCCTCAAATGGCTCGGTACCAACGACCCTGCCGCCGATGGTTTGCACGTAAAACGCGCCAAATTTATTCGCGCAAAGCCCCATTTGCTCGTCAAATATCGCCTGCGCCGCTGCGTCAAACTGTTTTGCCTGCGCCGAAGCTGCCGCGAGCGCGCCTAGCTTTAGAAAGTCTCGTCTTTTCATGATTCTGCCTTAAATTTAAATTTGATTGGTTGATTTGGTTTAAATTTAGTGGAATTTACGTGGTTGAGTTTTGCATCGTTTGCCTTTTAACGTATTACGCGACCTCGCGTCTTGGCGGTGATTTTACTAAATTTGGGCTTAATTATCGTTTTAGCGGCGGTTTTTAAAAATAGCGTAAATTTAGGCCAAATTTGATAATATTTCATCAAAATTTAAAGGAAGCAAATGTCAAATTTGAAAGCCGAATTTGAGCTAAAGCCTAGCGCCGAGTATAAAGCCATGACGCGCGAGGTGGGCAAGATAGTCTATAAGGGCGATAAATTTATGCGAAACATACGTATATGCGACTTTACGGCGTCGGCTCTTGGCATGTTTTTTATCACGCTTTTATGCGTCAAATTTTACTTCAGAGAGCTTAGCAACTTGCTTAGGGATTACGGTTTTAGCGGCGTGGAAAATCTAGCCTACCTATCGTGGATGGCCGCGTTTTTTACTCTGCTTTACGCTACTGGGCTGCGGCCTTGGCTGCTTACTCGCGCGCTGATAAATAAAGCAAACTACGGCGAATTCGGACCAAAAAGCGTGATCTTAGAGGATGAGTTTTTCGTGCAAAAGAGCAAATTCGGCGAGGGCAGATATTTTTATAACGTCATCAGCGACGCCCGCTATGTCGGTAGTTTCGTCGTCGTTATCATCGCAAACTCCATGTTCTATGCCGTGCCGCGCGAGGCTTTCGCAGACGGCGGGGCGGAGTTTTTAAGCGAGATAAAAAAGCGCGCGAAGCTAGACGCGCAAAATCAAATTTAGGATTTAAAATGAGCGAATTTGACGAGCTAAGTTTACACGAGCCGTTTTTAAAAGGGCTGCGAAATCTAGTAAGCGGCAACCAAGCTAAGCCTGAGGACTTGGTAGAAATTTCGCACGAAATTTTTGATTTTGAAGCGATGGCGACCGTGACGTGGGAGTTTTACGGCAAGCGCGAAGAGAGCAAGATAGCAGGCGGCCAAAAGGAGCAGATACATTTCGGCGACGATACGCGCGGCTACGAAAATCACGCCAGAGAGTGCTTATTGCAGGCTAGAGATAGCGCCGATCTGCACGAAATTTTACTCACCGAACTACGCCAAGACGCAAAAGAAGCCGTCGCGAAATCAGGCAGCACGGTTAGGTATTACGATTTTAAGCCCTTTAGCATGAGCGAGCGCTGCGGCAACTGCGGCGGCGACGGGCAGACGAGATGCGGCGAGTGCGGCGGACGAGGCAAAAAAACCTGCTCCAGCTGCGGCGGACGCGGACGCCAAAGCTGCTCCATGTGCGGCGGCAGCGGCGGCGTAAATCGCCCTCACACGCAGTATAACTCCGACGGCAGCACCTACGTGACGTATCGCTACGAGAGCTGTTCATCATGCGGCGGTAGCGGCTCAAATACCTGCTACGGCTGCTCGGGATCGGGCACGGTTAGGTGCGGCGGATGCGGGGGATCTGGCTACGTGCAGTGCGCCCAGTGCAGCGGACACGGATACTTTACCACGGTAGCAAACATCGGCGCCTACGCAAAATCCAGCGTAAATTTACGCATAAAATCGCGTGCCTATGCAGACGAGCTTTTGGACTTTTTATGCGCACGCAGCTGTAAATTTCTCTCGCAGACGATACCTTTTTATCAAGACGAAGAGAGCGGCGGGGAGGATTCGCACCTGTTTTCTTACGTAGGTTCTAGCGCGATAACGCGGCTAAATTTTATACTGCTTGGCAAGGAGTACGAGGCGGTGGGCTTTAGCAACCCGCCCTACGCCTTTATCAGGCCGCCCTTTTTCGACGATCTTTTCGCCGACGAGATATCTATGCTAGAAAAGATCGATGCCGACGGCAAGATAACTAGGCGCGAGGCGTTTAAATTTTTCACGCGCTACTGCTCGCAGCCAGCCCTTGACTCAGCGCTAAAGCGTATCGCTAAAACGGACGGCGCGCAAACCGAGGCCGCAAACGCCGTGATAGAGGCCTGCGACGGCTACGTCTCAAGGGGCGCGGCGAGCAAGCTTGGCGAAACGATGAAAAAATGCCTAAACAAAATCTCTCCCGTTTATTCGCCTGCGGTTTGGTTTGGGCTAGGCTCGCTATTTTGGCTGCTTGTGCTGGTTTTTACGGCGGGATTTTTGGGCGAAAATTTAGCCGAGCGCTACATCATGGCGCCTATTTATACGCTTATATTTTTGGCTATTTGCGCGGGCACGGCTTGGTGCGTCTTGGCGCCTCTTAGCGCGCTGGTTACGCTGATTCGCCGAAGCTGCGTGCCTAAAGAGTACCGCCAAAGCATGCGAAACAAAGAGGCTTTTTCGCTGTTTTTTAAAATTTTAGCGGGCTTTGGAGCCCTCGGCGCGATCTACGGCGCGATATCTAGCTTCGGTTACGCTCCGACTCTTACGGCGCTTGACGAGCGCTTTGAGGCGTCGCGCAGCCTGGAGGCCAAAATTCGCGAGATGACGGCTAAATTTGACGGCTCAAACGAGACGACGCGAGAAGCAAACTCGACCGCCGAGGCCAAAACCGCGCCGCAGATGACGCAAAAAGATAAAATTTTATACGTGCAAAAGACTATCGGCGTCAAGGCTGACGGCATAATGGGCGCGCGCACGCTCAAAAAGGCGCAGGAGTTTTTGGACATAAATTTAACTAGCGCGGATGAAATTTACGAAGCGATAAAAGCAAAAGAAGCAAGCCGCGCAAAGTGACTGATTACAACTCATTTTAGGAGGATGAAATGCCGAAAATCAACTGGGACGGAAGGTCTGCGGGCAACGGCACTTGGGTATATGAGGGCAACGAGCTAAAGCCCAAATACGGCGCAACCACGCACAATACGTTTGAATTTGACGGCGGCGTGCTAAAGCCCAAAACCGGAGCCAACTCCTCTAACACCTTTGAGTTTGACGGGAGAAAAATAAAGCCCAAATACGGCGCAAACTCAAGCAACACTTGGGTGATACAAGGCAATGTCGTTAAGCCTGATTTTGGTTCAAACTCGAGCAACACCTACGACATAAACGGAGCCCCTATCGCCGTCATAATAGGACAAGTCTGCCTAAAACTGTGGTAGCGCGGGACAAATTTGGCGAGTGTGTTAAATACGCTCAAATCGCATTCGACGCTTTATTTAGGGCGCGATTGCGGTAAATTTGACTCGGCTTAAATTTAGCGCTCAAATTTTAGCAACCGCCGCAAACTAAAATTTAAAACAACTCCGCGTTTTTGTCGCTATTCCAGACGTACTCCATCGCCCAAGCGATACGCTGCGCCTCGTTTCGCCCGTGCGTATCCGCGATAAAACCCAGAGCCGCGTCGATACCAGCGCTCACACCCGAGCCGGTGTAAAATTTCCCGCTAACGCACCGCCCGGCCGCGCGTATCCAGCGCACGCTCAGGGCCTCCGAGGTCGCCCACCGCCATGATAGTTTGTTACTCGTGGCCTCCATGCCGTCCAAAAGTCCTGTTTTAGCTAGCAAAACCGAGCCCGTACACGCCGTGATCACGTACTCGTGTCTGCGCGCTAGCTCGCCCAAAATAGCGATAAACTCGCCCTCCAGCGCGAGCTGTCTCGCTGCCAAACCGCCCGGCACGAGCAACGGGTCAAATTTAGCCATCTCATCTAGCTTTTGCGTCCAAATTTTAGCGCTCGTACTACTGCCCGCGAGCCCGCCAGCAACCCAAATACTCTATCTCGCAATATTTTCGCTCGCCCTTCTAGCGCAGGGGACAGGCGCCTCGGCAGGCCCCAGCGCGTCCATCGCGGTAAATCCGTCAAAAAGCAAAACGTTTAGCGCCTTCATAGCGATCCTTTGTCAAATTTAGTTTCAAATTTAGCCCAAATTTGATTACGAGCGGCTAAAATTTAATGAGATTTTTCGCATTTGCGAGGTAAAATTACAAAATCATTTTAAATCAAATTTTTAAGGAAAGACGATGCTAAGCGACAGAGAAATAGAAGCGAGCGCAAAGCCGCAAAATATCGTAAAAATCGGCGCAAAACTGGGGCTAGGCGAGGAGGCGCTGGATACCTTCGGCAAGCTAAAAGCCAAGATCGAGCCGCGACTAGGCAGTGCGACGGGCGCAAACCTCATCCTAGTTACCGCGACCAATCCGACCCCGTACGGCGAGGGCAAAACGACCGTGACCGTAGGACTATCAGACGGCTTAGCGCGTATCGGCAAACGCGTGTGCGCCGCACTTAGAGAACCGAGCCTTGGTCCGGTTTTCGGTATAAAGGGCGGAGCGACGGGCGGCGGCTACTCGCAGGTAACGCCTGGCGAAGATATCAACCTGCACTTTAACGGCGACTTTCACGCTATCACATCGGCAAACAACCTCATCGCTGCGATGCTAGATAACCACATCCACCACGGCAACGCCCTAAATATCGACCCTGCGCGCGTCGTTTTCAAACGCTGCATGGATATGAACGACCGCTCGCTAAGAGAGATCGAAATCGGCCTTGAAAAGAGCAATAAATTTACCCGCAACGACGGCTTCGTAATCACCGCCGCTAGCGAAATAATGGCGATCCTCTGCCTCGCGACCGACCTAAAAAATCTAAAAGAGCGCGTCGAAAATATCGTCGTCGCCTACGACAAAGAGGGCGGCCTCGTGCGCGCAAAATCTCTAAACTGTTCGGGTGCCGTCTGCGTGCTGCTAAAAGAAGCGATAAAGCCAAACCTCGTGCAAACGCTTGAGGGCACGCCGGTGCTCATCCACGGTGGACCGTTCGCAAATATCGCGCACGGCTGCAACAGCGTGATAGCAACCAAAACGGCGCTAAATTTAGCGGGCTACGTCGTGACCGAGGCGGGATTTGGCGCCGAGCTAGGGGCGCAAAAGTTCCTCGATATCAAGTGCCGCACCGCAGGACTTGCGCCAAAATGCGTCGTACTAGTAAGCACTATCCGCTCGCTAAAATATAACGGCGGATGCGACAAGGACGGCATCTCGCAGCCAAATTTGGACGCGCTAAAACTAGGCGGCGAAAACCTAAAAGCCCACATAGAAAATCTAAAAAATTTCAACCAAAACGTCATCGTCGCGCTAAATAAATTCGCCTCGGACTCGGACGAGGAGATCGTTCACGTGCGAGCTCTTTGCGAGGAGTCTGGGGCTGAGTTTAGCCTGTGCGAGGGCTTTTTAAAAGGAAGTGCGGGCACGGAGGATCTGGCTAAAAAAGTCGCGCAAATCTGCGAAAAACAGGCGCATGAGATAAACTTCACATACGATGCGAACGACCCCGTAAAAACCAAGATCGAAAAGATAGCGACTAAAATTTACGGCGCAAAAGATGTCGTCTTTAGCCCGCGCGCGCAGGAGGATCTGGCCGAGATTTCGCGCCTAGGCTTTGACAGCTTGCCAGTTTGTGTCGCAAAGACGCAGTATAGCTTTAGCTCGGACGCCAAACTACTCGGACGACCGAAGGGCTTTAGCTTCGAGGTTAGCGCGCTTGAGATCCGCGGCGGAGCGGGCTTTATCGTGGCGGTTAGCGGTGGGGCGATGCTGATGCCGGGACTGCCTAAAGTGCCTGCCGCCGAGCAGATGAGAGCGGAGTAAAACGAGCTCCGATCCGTCAAATTTGAACGTAAAATTTGATCGGTCGGCGAAGTTTTTTTGAAAAACAAAGGCGAATTTGGCGGAGATAACGTCGGGTTCGCCTTTTTAAATTTGTCTATTTCGTCCTTTAAATTTGCCGTCAAATTTAAAACGCTAAATTTAACAAACACCAGCGCTAGCTCGTAAATTTTATAACAACGCTGTTCGTGCGAGATTTTTATCTTACCGTCCATACATAGCCGAAACGCAAAATCAAATTTACTCGCCTAAAGCCGCTTATCAGCCTAGCGCCAAATTTGCGCTATTTTACAGCATTTTAAATACCCAAATTTGACGCTTGAAATTTACCGTAATTTTTGGCAAAATCAGCGTAATGTATTTTGGCTTTTTAATCAAATTTGGGCAAGCAAGCCCAAAAACCCTAGCGCGATACGGCGCTAAATTTTCACTTTTTCCCACGGCTCGATTTCACCATCGACCTCTTTAAAAATGCTTGCGATTTCTACGTTTTTTACGCTTAAATTTCGCTCGTAAGTCTTGACGTCGCGTGATTTTAGCTTCTCTTGCAAAAAGGCGAATTCATACTCTATCTGTCCGCGAGCGACGGCTATCTTGGCTAAATTTCGCTCGTCAAATTCACCCACCTTCGCTGCATCGAATTTATACCCGCGAGCACAGGCCTGCGCGTAAACCTCCGCCAGATATGTATTTATCGCTTCTAGCGCGTTTTCGTGAGCGTAAAAGCGGTCAAGCTGCGGGTGATTTTTGTAGCCTTTAGTTAGCCCAGCCAGCACGTTTTTAGCTAGCAGCGCCTCTCGCCAAAGTGCGACTAGCCCCTTTGCGTCGAGATATTTAAAGCTTATCGTCCAAAGTCTCATTTTTGCCTTTCATTAAATTTACAGCCGTTTTGCGGGCTAAATTTGGCGCGGTTAGGCCCGCAAACCGTCAAATTTATATCGCAAATTTGCCTGCTACGTCGCCTCACTTCGCTAAAAACCCGAAGCGATCGATCATATCTAGGAGCAAATCGGCTTTGTAGATCTCATCGTTTAGTAAGTCGTCGTATTCTTCTTCCAGTTCGCTAGAGTTTTCGACTACGGTTTCGAGATGTCGCCTAGCCTGCGCAAATTCGCCTTTCATCACGAAATATTCGCCTAAAATCACGCTAGCTTGCACCTTGCTTACCTCGTCGCCGTCGCTTCTGAGCGCATCCTTTAGGCTCTGTACGCCGCCCTCCTCAAGCCCCCTTGATAGCTGCATAACGGCTTTGTTTAGATAGAGTTTTGCGTCCATTTTCGCTCCTTCAAATTTAACGCGGCAAGCCTCGCGTAAATTTACGCCGACATAGCTTTATAAATTTTACCGATCTGCTTCGCCGTTTATTTTTTCTTCGCCTTTTTTGCCGCGTTTTTCATATTTTCCAGCTCCTCGGCTAAAAATTTACCCGTATAACTGCCCGTTTTTGCGTGATTTTTGGCGACCTCTTTTACGCTGCCCTCGGCGATGATTTTCCCGCCCTTTGCGCCGCCTTCAGGCCCCATATCGACGATGTAGTCGCAGTTTTTGATGACGTCCATGTTGTGCTCTATGACAAAGACCGAGTTACCAAGATCGACCAAATGGTGCAGCACGCGCACGAGCCTATCGACGTCGGCGAAATGCAGCCCCGTAGTCGGCTCGTCAAGGATGTAGAGCGTGTTTCCCGTATCCGAGCGACTGAGCTCCTTTGCGAGCTTTACGCGCTGCGCCTCGCCGCCGCTTAGCGTCACGGCGTTTTGTCCCAGCGTGATGTAGCCTAGGCCCACGTCTTGCAGCGTCGTTAGTTTGCTGGCGATTTTGGGCACGGATTTAAAAAACTCCACCGCCTCGTCGATACTCATATTTAGCACGTCGGCGATACTTTTGCCTTTGTAGAGGATTTCTAGCGTCTGCGCGTTGTAGCGGGTGCCGCCGCACGAGTCGCAAACGACGTTTACGTCGGGCAAAAAGTGCATCTCGATCGTGATCTCGCCCTCGCCTTGGCACTTTTCGCAGCGTCCGCCCTTAACGTTAAAGCTAAACCTGCCGATCTTGTAGCCGCGTAGTTTGGCTTCCTTAGTCTGCGCAAAAAGCCCTCTGATCTCGTCCATCACGCCCGTATAGGTGGCCGGGTTACTGCGCGGAGTGCGGCCGATCGGGCTTTGATCGAGGTAGATCACTTTGTCTAGATTTTCTAGTCCGCTCAAATTTACCCCAGCGACCTTTTTTACCTTTTTGGCGCGGTTTAGCTGCTCCTGGGCCTCAGGCAGCAGGGTTTGCAGTACGAGCGAGCTTTTACCCGAGCCCGAAACTCCCGTGATACCGACCAAATTTCGCAGCGGAAAGCGCGCGCTTAAATTTGATATGTTGTTGATATTTACGTTTGAGATTTCAAGCCAAGTGTCGATTTTTCGGTCTTTTCGGTAGTCGATTTCCTTTTCGCCGTTTATGTAAAGCGCAGTTTGCGTGCTTGATCCTAGCAAGCTTTTCACATCGCCGGCAAAAACTATCTGCCCGCCGAATTTCCCCGCTCCAGGCCCGATATCCACGACATAGTCGGCCTCCTCGATCGTCTTTTTATCATGCTCGACTACGATAACCGAGTTGCCTTTTGCTTGCAAATTTCGCAGCGTTTTGATGAGCTTTAGCGTATCTCGCTCGTGCAGGCCGATGCTAGGCTCATCCAGCACGTACATCACGCCGCTAAGGCCCGATCCGATCTGGCTTGCGATCCTGATGCGCTGCGCTTCGCCGCCGCTGATCGTGCGCGCGTCGCGTCCGAGCGATAGATAGCCAAGCCCCACGTCGTAGAGGAAAAACAGCCTCTCGTTTATCTCCTTAAATATCGGCTTTGCGATCGTTTTATCATACTCGCTAAGGTAGCTAAAATTTGACTCGTCTGAGAAAAACGCGGTGCAGTTTTCGATACTCATGTCTAAAATTTCGCCGATACCGCGCCCTGCGACCTTGACGGCTAGGCTTTGAGGCTTTAGCCTGTGTCCGCCGCAGTCGTCGCAGACCTTCTCGCTCATGTATTCGTCAAAGTCCTTGTAGTCTTTTAGCAGCCCGTGCGTGATTTTTAGCGCGCCTTCAAATTTGCGCAGCAGCTTGTTTTTCTTCCAGAAAAACTCGACCTCTTTTACGTTGCCGTAGAGTACGAGGCGCTTCTCGTCCTCGCTAAGCTCGCAGTAGGGGCGCTTTACGTCGATACCGTTTTGCTCGCAAAAAGCCAGCAAAAATTTATAATAATAACTCATGTTGTAGCCGTAAAGCAGCTTTATCGCGCCGCCTTCGATGCTTTTTTCCTCATCGATCACTTTGGTTAGATCCAGGCTATATCTGATACCAAGGCCGTCGCACCTCTCGCACGCGCCTTTTGGGGAGTTGAAGCTAAAGCTAAGCGGCTCAAGCGGCGTAAATGAAATTTTACAATCAAAGCACGCCGAGTGCTCGCTATAGTGGATGAAACTCTCTTTTAGACCGAGTTCCTGCGCATTTGCGATCTCGATCTCGACCTCACCGTAGCTCTCGCCGAGCGCTTTTTCTACGTCTTGGGCTAGGCGCTGCGCGTTATCGGCGTCTATAACGATGCGATCTACGATGAGTTTTATCGTATGTTTTTTGGTTTTAGCTAGCTCGATCTCCTCGTCTAATCTCACCTGCACGCCGTCTATCTGGGCGCGCACGTAGCCTTTGCCGCGTAAATTTTCGATCAGATCCGCCCACGTGCCCTTTTTCTCGCGCACGAGCGGAGCGTAGATGACGACTTTAGCGCCCTGTGGCAGCTTTTGGATCTCGTTTATGATATCGCTAGCCGACATTTTAGAGATCGGTTTACCGCACTTGTGGCAGTGCTGGATACCGATACGAGCATAAAGAAGGCGCAGGTAGTCGTAAATTTCAGTTATCGTGCCCACGGTCGAGCGCGGGTTTTTGGACGTGGTTTTTTGATCTATCGCGATGGCGGGCGTGAGACCTTCGATCTTATCTACGTCGGGCTTGCCTACGCGGTCTAGAAACTGTCTGGCGTAGCTACTAAGGCTCTCCATATATCTGCGCTGCCCCTCGGCGTAAAGCGTGTCAAACGCTAGCGTGCTCTTGCCGCTGCCGCTAAGTCCGGTGAAAACTACGAGCTTGTTTTTTGGGATTTCGAGGTTTAAATTTTTCAGGTTGTGCTCGCGCGCGCCCGTGATTTTTATGGTGTCGTTTGCGTTCATTTTCGCTTCCGTGATTTTAAATTTTTAACCCGTCATTATACCCAAAATCGCTTTAACTAAAATCGTTGTTACTTTTATCAACACTTTAGTAAAAAATCAATTTTAAAGTAAAAGAATTTTTTAAGCTATAAGCTTTTTGGATGTATTATAAATTATCCCAAGCATAGGAGTTATCATGGCAAATCCAAACATTCCTATAGACAGAAGAACAAACCGAGTCGAGCTCATCGGGCTGGTGCTAGGCGTTTTGCTAGCGATTTGGGTTTATAAAATTTTCCCCGCAAACGCAGGAGACATCGCCCTAGCGGCGGCCAAGGGCAAAAAGCTGCACGTAGAAGCTATGCCAGTCGTCGCCGCGGTAGCCGCGCTGATGGCGGCGTGGTGGATGACCGAGGCTATCGCCCTGCCCGCGACCGCACTGGTACCGATGGTGGCTTTTCCGGTGCTTGGCGTCGATGCGTTTAAGGTTGTCGCGGCGCCGTATGCTTCGGACACGATCTATCTTTTTATGGGTGGCTTTGTGCTAGCCCTTGCTATGCAAAGGTGGAATCTGCACACCAGAATCGCCCTTGGCATCGTGCTTTTGGTGGGCACGAGCCCTAGACGGCTGGTGGCTGGATTTATGGTGGCGACGGGATTTTTATCCATGTGGGTGAGCAACACCGCAACCGCCATAATGATGCTTCCGGTGGGCCTAAGCGTACTGCATTTGGTCGGACGCCTAACGACACAAAAATGGACGTTTACGGCAATCGAGGATGTGGCAAATTTGGACGAAATTTCGCGAAAAGGCGTGCAAGGCGGCTTTATGAATACGGTATTTCACAAAGGCCGCGACATCGCAAAGGAGATAAAAGAAAAAACGAGCACCTTTAACTCAAATTTCGGTATCTCACTGATGTTAGGCATAGCCTACGCCGCCTCGATCGGCTCGGTTGGCACCATCATCGGCACTCCGCCAAACGCTCTGTTAGTCGCATATATGAAAAACGAATTTGGCATCGAGATCGGCTTTTTTGAGTGGATGCTAGTCGGCGTGCCGCTTAGCGTCGTTATGCTTGCGGCGTGTTGGTTTTTGCTCACTTACGTGCTCTTTAGGCCTGAAATCGGCGAGATACCAAACGGCAAAAAAGTGATCCAAGACGAGCTAGATAAACTAGGACCCATAACTACACCAGAAAAGCTAGTCGGAGTCATCTTCGTAGCAGCGGCCGCGTGCTGGATATCGCTAGGCTTTATCCTAAAGTCCTTTGAGATAAAAATCGCTAGCCTAGACGCGATAATCGCGATGAGCACGGCGATTTTGCTATTTATCGTGCCGGCAAACAAAAGCGGCGAGCGTCTCATCGACTGGGATAGCGCTAAAAAGCTACCTTGGGATATCCTCATACTCTTTGGCGGCGGTTTGTCGCTCTCGGCGCAGTTTAGCAGCAGCGGGCTGTCGCTTTGGATCGGACATCAGGTCTCTGCTCTCGGCGCGCTGCCTATCGCCGCGATCATCATGGCCGTCGTAACGCTCGTCATTTTCCTCACCGAGATCACGTCAAACACCGCCACCGCAGCGGCCTTTTTGCCAGTCATCGCAGGCGTTAGCGCGGGGCTTGGCTATACCGGCGCAAACGTTATGCTATTTACGATCCCGGTCGCTATGGCGGCTACGTTTGCCTTTATGCTGCCCGTCGCCACACCGCCAAACGCCATCGCATACGGCTCTGGCTACGTAAAAATCAGCTCGATGATAAAGGCCGGAATCTGGCTAAATATCATCGGTATTTTTCTCATCACGGCGACCGTCGTCTTTATCGCTTCGGCCGTTTTCGGACTTAAATTTTAATCAAATTCGGGCTGTTGCGACCGCCCGAATTTACCCTTATTTAATAGGCGTTGCTGTATCATCGTAAAAATATTTTAACCTAAGGCTACAAAATGAACGACATCCAAAAATCCTACGACGAGCTTCCATATATCTCGGCCGCTTTCCCCGAAACTTCGCCTGCGCGACTTGAGGCTTTGGCTTCGTTTTTATCGCTAACTCCGCCGCCGTCCAAAACGGCTAAAGTGCTGGAAATCGGTTGCAGCTACGGCGGAAATTTGTTTCCTTTTGCTATCGCAAATCCGCAGGCAAAGGTGCTAGGCATAGATCTAAGCGAAGTGCAGATAAATAAAGCCAAAGAGTTAGCCACACAAATGCGCGTGGATAATATCGAATTTAGGGCAAAAGATATCTGCGATTTTACGGATGCGGACGTGAGAGATTACGGCAAATTTGACTACATCATCTGCCACGGCGTTTATAGTTGGGTGCCCAATATGGTAAAGGACGCAATCCTAAAAACCATCAAGCGATTTTTGAGCCCAAACGGCGTGGCGTACGTGAGCTATAACGTCTATCCGGGCTGGAAGATCAAAGATACGATCAGGGATTGTCTGATTTTTGGCACCAAGGACATAAAGGGAGAAGCCGCAAAGGTAGCTAAGGCTAGAGAGCTTTTAAAAGTACTTGGAGAATACGCCAAATTTTGCCAAAAAGACGGTAACGTAAGCCAAATTTGCGTAAATTTCGATAGTCTAAAATTTCACATCGACTATATACTAGCAACAGACGACTCATACATAGCTCACGAGTATTTGGAGGCTTTTAATAATCCGATTTATTTTAAAGATTTTGCGGACAGTTTAGAAAAAAACGATCTCGCCTATCTTGCCGAGGTCGGGCTTGAGGACGTTTTTCAGTCAAATTTGGGACTGGAAGAGTTTGACTCGTATATAGACGCAAATTTCAGCTCGCGTATCGAAAAAGAGCAGATGCTTGATTTTTTAACCAATAATATTTTCAGACGCAGTATGATAGTGCACAAAGAGCTCGTTCCAAACGACTTTAGCGTAAATATCGGCGTGGACGAACTTTGCAAGCTGCATATATCGGCAGACTTTAGCAAAACGAAAAACGGCTACCTAAACATCAAAAATATCGCGATGAAGCCCGAGTACGACTGGCTTTATCAAGTCTTTAACGACGTATGCCCGGCAAGCGTAAATTTTGCCGACGTCGCAGCGCTTTTAAAAGACGATGAAAATGCCGTAAAATCAGCATACTTCGGCTTTATGGAAATTTTAGCCGCAGACTGTGCAAAGCTAACGACCTACGAGCGTCCGAAAATTGCTTATGAAGTCGGCAAGAGTCGCCTAAAAGAGCGAGCGCGTGGGTATTTTGAGTATTTCAGCGCCGCAGACGAACCGGTGATAAAAATTGCCGACGAACTAAACGTGCCGGCAAATTTTTCGCAGTTTGACGCCTTTATCGCGCTTAAATTTAACGGCGAAAACTCGTTTGAAAATATCGTAAAACAGACGGCAAATTTTGCAAGAGAGAGAAACCTTGAGTTTACCAGCAAAAACGGCGCAATAAAAACCGCTAGCAAAAACGAATACCAAAAAGCGGCCGAAGACTACGTAAAGGATCTCGAGCTAAAACTAAGCGACGGCGGATTTTTAGAAAATTTCTGATTTTTCGGCTTTGGGAGCGGATTTAAGGTTTAAATTTAACGTTCGCTTCCAAGGCACAAATTTAACCGTTTTTTAGATAAAATTGTAGCTTTTAGGCAAGGTTTGTGGATCGCAAAATCTAGCCGAATTTGACGTAAATTTTTGCCACGCCATACTGTTAAATTTAGAGAAATCATTTAAGCACACACGACTAAATTCGCAAGCCAAATTTAATGAAAATAAATTTAGCTTGCTTAAAAATGCAAATTTAGGGAGCTCAAATGTCAAAAATCATAAATTTTTGCAAACCCGTCTACGCCGACTTGATTGCGGGAAGGCTATTGCTGCATCCCATTTTGCTCACGGCTGCATTTTTGGTGGCCAGCTCGGGTGCTTTTTGGCTGATAGACGATGTGATATTCGGTCGCGGCTATGGCTGGGATTTCGTGGGTGAAGGCATATTTTTTATGTTTTGCAGCTTCGCCATAGACGCTTATTTTTTAACATTTTGCTCTTATTTGCTATTTAGGGCTTACTTTACGCGACGCCATAAATTTATTTGGCTTGGACTTGGAGTTTTTATACTTATAAGCTGCATTTACGGCTATTTAAGCGCCGATATAGATCACCAAAAAGAAGGGGTGCTTGCCTGCTTTTTTGCAGCATCTTTGATTGCGATTTGTATTTATATTTTACTTGCGGCATTTGCGGCAAAGAGCTTTTGGCCTATCGTCTACGCAGTCATTTACCCTGTTAGCTTTTTTGCTGCGGTATGGTTGATTTTTCGCACTCAAGGATATTATATTTTAGAGATTTTGCAGACCCTTTGCCCGCTTGCTTGGGCGTTTCATTTTAAGGTCAAATTTAAGCAAGAGCAAACCAGACAATACGAAAAACAAAATTTATCGCGCTAAAATCCGCTTTATCTAAAACCCAATTTTTGCAGCGAAAATTTGGCAAACTCGGTGGATTTTTTGCGCCAAGCGGCCAAATTTTTACGCTAAATTTAAGCAAAAAGCTTATTTATCATTATAATTAGCGTCGTGGAGATAAGCGCAAGCAGGCATCTTTTTTGGACGGTGCGGTCGATCTTTTGCGCCAAAGCCACGCCAAACCTCACGCTTATAAGCGAGCCGATACCGACCAAAACGCCGACCTCGTACTGCACGAGCCCCTGTGAGGATAGGCTAATAAAACCTGAAATCGACGAAAATATCACGAAAAATAGCCCCGTACTAACGGCCTTTTTTATATCATAGTTGAGAAAATTTATCAAGACAGGCATTATGATGACCGAGCCGCCGATACCCACGCTGATAGCCACCGCGCCGACGAAAAGGCCGACGAAAAAAAGCGGTACGAGAGATGGATTTTGCGCGCCTTTTGGCTCAGGATTTTTAAAAAATAGCTTAATAACGTTAAAAGTTTGAATGCAGATAAGCGTAAGCAGCAAAAACTTAGACGGAACGCTCGCTACGATAAATCCGCTCGCGCTCGCCCCGCAAAAGCCGCCGATGCCGAGCACCAGGGCGGGCTTTAGATCGACGGTCTTGTTTTTGAGATTTAAAAGCGAGCCGTAAACCGAGCTAAATACCATCTGAAGGACGCTTACGCCGATTGCGTATTTGACGTCAAAGCCCAAAAATACGAGTATCGGCACGGCTGCCGCGCCGCCACCGATGCCCAAAAATCCAGACAAAAAGCCGACAAATAGCCCCAAACATACGTATCCGATCGACGCAACCGATAAAATTTCCATAATCTCGCCTTAAAGTAAAATCCGATTTTAGCCGTTTTTGGGTAAAATTAATTTTAAAATTTAAAAAAGGGAAGTTATTGAAAAGATTGTTTTTGATGATTTTTGCGGGGTTAAATTTGGCCTTTGCCGGCGTCACGGCAGGTCAAAGCGAGCTAGAGCTAGAAGGCGCGATTAAGAGATTTCAAAGACTGCTTGACATGAAGGATATTAGCGAATTTGCCGTAGTGCCTCATCATGTTTTCGCCGCGCAAACGGGCGTAAATTTGACGCCGTCGGTCACGGTAATCTTCGGCGTACCGGGCGTACTTGCGCCGTTAATAGAGTGCGAACCGAGCCTTGCGCTAGAGCTTCCGTTTAAGTTTTTATTTCAAAAAATAGAGGGCAAAACGGTCGTGAGCTTTGAGGATATAAAAAGCGTCGCGGCCAGATACGGCGCCTCGCACTGCCCAGCCCTAGACGCGGCGCAAAGGCTAGAGCGCGAGCTTTTTGACGCCGCCGTCAAATGAAATTTAAGCTTAATTTTTATATAATCTACGCTCATTAAAGGATATTTTATGCTACTTTTGAGCCCAGTTTTTTATTACGAAAAGATCCGCAAGAGATTTGCTAACTCCTACCTCGCCGAGGACACGACGCAGACCATAGTCGGTATCGACTGCGAGTATATCAGCAGCGAGCAAACCGATTTTGCGGGGCTTAAGAGCTATTTTAAAGCTCAAAAATTTGACGCCCCTTTTGCTGGACTGTTTGGGGTGCTAGGCTACGGCGGGATAAAATATTTTGAAAAAATCCCCGAATTTAAGGCCTCGCAGTACGATTTCCCGGACTTTTTCTACGCTAACGCACGCGCCTACCTGCACTTCGATAAAAATAGCAAAATTTACAGCTTTTACGGCGATTGCGAGCGGTATTACGATTTTTTAGTTAAATTTAGCGCGGACGACGAAGCAAAAGCCGACCAGGACCGCGCAAAACAGCAGAGCAAATATAAAATTTTAACCGATTTAGACGGCGAAAGAGAGCATTTTCTAAACATCGCAAGGCGCGCCAAAGAGTATCTAAAAAGCGGCGACGTCTTTCAAGTCGTGCTAAGCGAGCAGCTAAAACTAGCCTCGGATATGGATAGCCTTGACTTCTACCGAGCCTTAAGCGAGGCAAACCCGAGCCCTTATATGTTTCACTTTCCGACCCCTTACGGCGACGTCGCGGGCTCTAGTCCCGAGCTAGTCTGCGAGATCAAAGAGGGCAAAATCTACGTCGCGCCCATAGCCGGCACGCGCGGACGCGGTAAGGACGCGACCCAGGACGCCGCGCTTGAGCGCGAACTGCTAAGCGACGAAAAGGAACTAGCCGAGCACAAAATGCTCATCGACCTCGCCCGCAACGACATCGGCCGCGTCAGCAAGCCAAAAAGCGTCGCGGTCAAAAACGCCATGCGCATCGTGCGCTACGAGAGCGTGATGCACATCGTGAGCGACGTCTACGGCGCGAAGGCAGACGATCTAGACGCATTTGACGCGGTCGGCAGTATCTTTCCCGCAGGCACGCTCAGCGGTACACCCAAGATCCGCGCCATGGAGATCATCGCCGAGCTTGAGCCCTATAGGCGCAATGCCTACGGCGGCGGCATCGGGTTTTTCCACTTTAACGGCGACGCGCAAATGGCTATTTTGATTAGAAGCGCGATATTTGCGCGCAAATTTGATGCTAGCGGGCATGACCCGCACCTTGACGGCGCAAACGAGTCAAATTTAAAAAGCAGAGAGCTCGGGGAAAATTTTGCCGAAATTTTCGTGCAGGCCGGGGCCGGAATCGTGATCGATAGCGTTCCTGAATACGAATATAAAGAAATTTGTAAAAAACGCGCCTCGGTACTAAACGTGTTTACGAAAAACGCAAAGGAAATTTGAGAAATAAAAATTTGGGCTTTTAAGTAAAAAACAACCGTTTGAGGTTGTTTTTTACTTTGTTGTAAAGGAGGTGGGGGCTTGAATGGCGAAGTCGCTCCCCCTCCTTTAATCCCCCTCCCCCTACGACGCTTTTAATGTGGCGACATGGCTTTGCTCGCGCAAAGCGTCGCGGGTTTAAATTTAGCATTTTTGCGGTGCGGGTCTCGGTGGGTAAAATTCGCAAATTTGACCCCAAATTTGAGCGTAAAACGATAAGGCGAAGTATTTTTTCTTTAGACGAGGCGGAAACGACGGAGGCGAGGGAGCGGACTAGTCGTCCGTGACCGAAGCCGACCGAGTTTCTAACGAAGTATAAAGGAAAAAGACAAGCCGCCAAAAAGGAGAAAATTTTGATTTTATTGATCGACAACTACGACAGCTTCGTATTTAACGTGGAGCAGTATCTGCGCGAACTAACTTCCGAAGAAGTACGCTGCGTGCGCAACGACAAGATCACGCTAGACGAAATCCGCAGGCTAAATCCGAGCAAAATCGTGCTAAGCCCTGGACCGAAACACCCGCAAGATAGCGGCATCTGCCTAGAGATTTTAAAAAGCGACATCGCCGCGCCGATCCTTGGTATCTGCCTCGGACATCAGGCGATCGGGCTCGTTTACGGCGCCAAAATCAAGCGCCTAGAAAAGCCCTATCACGGCAAAACTTCGCTAATAAAAGTTAGCCATAAAGAGCCGTTATTTACGGGACTGCCGGACGAATTTGAGGTCATGCGCTACCACTCGCTTTACGTGGACGAGCTACCGTCAAATTTGCAGGCTACAGCCGTGAGCGAGGACGGCGTAGTGATGGCGCTTAGCGTGAAAGGCAGGCCGATTTTTGGTATCCAGTTTCACCCCGAGAGCTACTTCACCCAATACGGCAAAAAAATCATCGAAAATTTCATCAACTACGAAGCCGCGCCTGCGGCCGAAGTCGCCAAAGAGCCAAAAATCCGCCCGCTAAAGCCGTTTCTAATCAAGCTTCAAGAAAATGAGCGCCTGGACGACCGCGACTTTGAGCAAATTTGCGAAATCATCGCTAGCAAAGAGTACGAGATCACGCAGCTAGCCGCGCTTTTGGTGCTAATCAGCGAAAAAAGCCTCTATCCGCAAAGCCTAGCAAGCCTGGCTAAAAACATCCTAAAATACTCGCAGACCTACCGCGATCCCTCGCCGATGATCGATCTTTGCGGCACGGGCGGCGACGGCTTTAAAACGATAAATATCTCGACGACCGTCGCGTTTATCCTCGCAAGCCTTGGCGTCAAGGTCGCAAAGCACGGAAACAAAGCCGTTTCTAGCAAATCAGGCAGCTCGGACGTGCTTGAAATTTTGGGCGTTCATAGCTCAAATTCGCTCCTGCGACAGCGCGAGTTACTAAACGATAAAAATTTAGCCTTTTTCCATGCACCCTTTTTCCATCCGTTAGTGGGCGAAGTGCGCGAAGTGCGCCAGCGCCTAGGTATCCGCACGGTTTTTAACGTACTTGGCCCGCTGCTAAATCCAAATTTAGCGCTCAAAAATCAGCTCGTGGGCGTCTATCACAAGCCCGTTTTGCGCCTATATGCCGAGACGCTGCAGCTGCTGGGACGCGAGCGAGCGCTGGTAGTTCGCGGCGAGGACGGGCTAGACGAGATCAGCCTGTGCGACGAGACGCGCGTCGTGGAGCTACGCGGTGGCCAGATCAGCGAGTACAGCATCACGCCCGAGCAGTTTGGCTTTAGACGAGCGTTTCACAGCGAGATCGAGGGCGGCACGCCGGAGCAAAACGCCGAAATTTTAAAGCAAATTTTAAAAGGCGAGATTAGCGGGCCTAAATTTGACGTCGTCGTGCTAAACGCGATGTTTGCGCTCTATGCCGCTGGCGTCGCGGATAGCCCAGCGCAAGCCAAAGAGCTCATCCTGGATGCGATAAAAAGCGGTAAAGTTTATCGCTACTTCGAGGACTACGTACGAGGCGAAGCGTGACGCTGGTTAAAATTTGCGGTATCAAAACGCCTGCGGAAGCCCGCGACGTGGCGAGTTTGGACGTTGATTTTTTGGGCGCGATATTTGCTAAAAGCAAGCGGCAGGTGAGTGCACAGACGGCGCGCGAGATAGCGGACATCGCGCATGCGGCCGGCAAAAAATGCGTCGGCGTTTTTGCGGGGCAAAGCGACTGCGAGATAATGGAAATCTGCGAATTTGCCGCTCTTGACGTCGCGCAGATCCACGGCGATGTTGGCTCAAATTTGTACGCAAATTTAAAGGCGATGGGGCTAGAGGTTTGGCGCGTTTATAGCGTGCTAGACGTGCTGCCCGCCGTCGATACCGCGCTTTGCGATATGCCGCTTTTTGACTGCAAGGGGCAAAACGCCGGCGGCAACGGCATCAGCTTTGATTGGGAGATTTTGCGGGAGGTCAAATTTGACTTCGGCATGGCGGGCGGTATCGGCGAGCATAATGCGCGCGAAGCGATCAAATTTAACCCGCGAGTGCTCGATTTAAACTCAAAAGTCGAGGATGAAAACGGTATAAAAGATGTGCGAAAAATAGAGAGAATTTTAGAGGTTTTAAAATTTAACAATACATTGGAGTAAATACAATGTTTAGTAATTTTTGTGGCATAAAAATTCAGGGAAAGTGCTTTCAAAGTGAAGTAAAATTAAATTTTTTCGAGAAAGAGTACCATAGATTTTGTTTAATCTATGGCAAAAACGGAAGCGGCAAAAGCACTATTTCTCAAGCTTTTGATACCGTCAAACAAAACAATCAATCTCTTATTGCTAGTCAAATTATAGACAAAAGCGGCGCAGCAGTAGATTTAACAAACAAAGATCAGAAAAATAATATTTTCGTATTTAATGAAGAATATGTAAATAGTAAAGTTAAAATTCAAGATAATGGTTTGGATGCGATAGTTTTACTTGGAGATGCGGCAAATATAGATAAGAAGCTTCAAGAAAGAGAAAATATTAGAGAAATTAGAGCTCAAAGAAAACAAGGCTACGAACAAGAATCAAATAAATATGAGGATGATAAAAATACAGATAACCCTAAAAAATATGAAAATGATGTAGTGGAAAATTTAAAGAGTAATTTTGCTGAACGTGAGAAAAATATTTTAGGAAGGCAAACCAGAATTCTACAAAATAAAACAATAGAATTAGCAAAAAATATCATAAGTTTTAAAGCAGAAGATGATAAAAATATAGAAGAATTAAAAAATAACTTTGATAAAAAACTTAAATCTTACGAAGATATCCGAAGCGATTTAAATTTTACAGAAGAGATAAAACAGCTAAATTTTGAAGATATTAAACAGCTTTTGTTATACCAAGTAGAGCAAAAACAATTAAGTCCAAGAGAAGAAGAAATAAAACGAGCCATAGCAGAAGCAGACCATGTAGTAACTAAAAATATAATGAAAAGCGATAAAGATATTTGTCCATATTGCTTTCAAAAACTAACAGACGAATATAAAAAAGAAATTTTATCAAGCTTAGAAACAATCTTTAATCCGGACATACGAAACCATCGGGAGAAATTGGAAAACAAGAAGCAGGAAATTCAGAATTCACTAAATAATTTAAAAAATTTGCCAGATATGGATAAACTAGATAAAAATTTATTTGATACTATAAAAATACAAATTGATACTTGCCAAACTAAAGCCACTGAAAAATTAAATCAAAAAATACAAAATCCATTTGTCTCCTTAATTTTAGATACAAACTTTGATAACTTAGTTAATGAATTAAATCAAAATTTAGATCAGCTTGAGCAAACAAGAAAAGATATTATGAATAAAAAAGCTAAAGCAGACGAGCTAAAACAAGAGCTTGAAAGATTAAATAAACAAATAGCCTATTTTGAGATAAAAGATAATTTTAACTATTACGAAGAAAAGCTAAGAATTATGCAGGCCTTAAATAGTAAAAAAGACCACAATGACAGACGACTGGAGTGTATAAGTAGTAAAATTTCAGAACTAAATGCTCAAAAGGGGCAGATAAATATAGCTCAAGATAAGATTAATGAATATCTAAAATATATATTTTTTAAAGAAGGTAGGCTTGAACTTAGCGAAAATCAAGGGCGATATGTCTTAAAATCAAACGGCAATAGAGTAAAAGCCAAAGACATCTCGACCGGCGAGCGAAACGCCATTGCATTAAGCTATTTTTTTACCGAAATTTTCAAAGGCGAGAATAGTAAGGAATTTTATACAAAACCAAAATTTATAGTTATAGATGATCCGATTTCTAGCTTTGATTTTGAAAATAAAGTTGGGATAATGTCGTTTTTAAATTACCAAATTCATAAAATTATGACCGGTTGCAATAAAAGCAAGATGATAATTTTAACTCACGATTTGATGAGCGCGTTTGATATGCAAAAGATTATTGGCTCACTACCACAAATAAAAATCAACGATAAAAATGAAGTAATTTTTATCCAAAGAGAACTAAAAAATCAGAAATTAGTTGATTTTGGTAAAAAATATTCAGAATATAAAACTCTTTTGAATGAAATTTATAATTATGCAAATAACTCCATATCAGAAAATATAAATATTGGCAATAATATGAGAAAAGTACTAGAAACCTTTGGTACATTTAATTATCAGTGCGGTATAGAAGACATCGCAAGAGACAAGGCAATAATAGCCAATTTGAGCCCAGAACAACAAGCGTATTTTGAAAATTTAATGTATCGTTTGGTTTTGCACGGCGAAAGCCACGCAGAGGATAAAACAAAAACTCTTGATTTTTTCTCGTGCATTAGCAAAGATGAAAAACAAAATACTGCAAAAGACATCCTTTCTCTTCTGTATTTACTAAACAAAGCGCACCTGCAAAAGTATTTACAAAAAGAACAAGTAGAAAAAATAGAGCAGTGGGTTATAGATTGTAAAATTTAGATATATGAATATCGGATTTTTTCATTAATAGCAAGCTTAAACTTAAAATGCTAAAATAAACGAAAATTTAAAGGATACCGAATGAATAAAAAAGCATATTTTGGCAAATTCGGCGGGCAGTTCGTGCCGGAAACCGTGATGTTCGCTCTAGACGAACTCGAGGTTGCGTACGAGAGTATCGCAAAAACGGCTGAATTTAAAGCCGAGCTAGACGATCTACTAAAAAACTACGTCGGACGCCCAAGCCCGCTATATCACGCAAAACGCCTAAGCGAGCACTATGGGCATGAAATTTACCTCAAGCGCGAGGACCTAAACCACACGGGCGCGCATAAGATAAATAACGCCCTAGCCCAAGCCTTGCTCGCCAAAAAAATGGGCAAAAAGAAGGTCTTAGCCGAGACGGGCGCGGGTCAGCACGGTGTAGCGACTGCGACCGCAGCGGCACTGCTCGGCCTTGAGTGCGACGTATATATGGGCGCGACCGACGTCGAGCGTCAGCAGCTAAACGCGTTTCGCATGCAGCTTTTAGGCGCCCGGGTCGTGAGCGTAGAAGAGGGTCTAAAAACCCTAAAAGAGGCCACCACCGCGGCGATCCAAGCGTGGGTAAACGAGATAGAAAGCGCATTTTACGTCATCGGCTCGGCAGTCGGCCCGCACCCGTATCCTAGGATAGTGCGCGACTTTCAGAGTATCATCGGCCGCGAGACCAAGGCTCAGCTAAAAGAATACGGCGTGCATCCGGACTACGTCATCGCCTGCGTCGGCGGCGGCAGCAACGCCATCGGTATCTTTAGCGCGTTTTTGGGCGACGCGGACGTAAATTTGATCGGAGTCGAGGCTGCAGGCCTAGGCGCTCACACTCCGTATCACGCCGCGACGCTAACAAAGGGCCGCACAGGCATCATCCACGGCATGAAAACGATCGTTTTACAAGACGAATACGGCATGATCGAGCCGGTACATAGTATCTCGGCGGGGCTTGATTACCCGGGCGTAGGCCCAGAGCATGCGCACCTGCACGAGAGTAAGCGAGCCGCCTACTACGGCGTCACTGATGATGAATGCATAAACGCGCTATATCTAACCAGCCGCCTAGAAGGCATCATACCTGCGATCGAGAGCTCGCACGCGTTAGCGTATCTAGAAAAGCTCTGCCCAAATTTGACGAAAAAAAGCGTCATCGTCGTAAACGTCTCGGGGCGCGGCGACAAAGATATAAACACCGTGATGAGCTACGAGAAAGGAAAAATTTATGGCTAAGGTAAAAGACGCGTTTGTCGGCAAAAAAGCAAACATCGGTTACGTCGTGGCCGGATATCCTAGCGCCAAGGCGACGAAGGAATTTTTATTAAATTTAGACGGCAGTTGCCTGGATCTAGTAGAGCTTGGCATCCCATACTCCGATCCGCTCGCAGACGGTAAGCTCATCGCGCAGGCTAGCTTTGAAACCGCCGCGAAGGGCGTAAATACGGGCGCGATATTTGCCATGCTAGAAGAGTGCAAAGACAAGATAAATAAACCCGTCGTTTTTCTCGTGTATTTTAACATCGTGTTTGCTTACGGCGTAGAGAATTTTATCGCTCGCTCAAAAGAGGCCGGTATCGCAGGCTTCATCATCCCCGATCTGCCGTTTGAGGAGAGCGAGGAGGTGGCTGGGCTGTGCGCTAAATTTGACCTTGATCTCATACCGATAATCAGCGTCACTTCGCAAAACCGCGCGGATAAAATTTTAAAATTCGGCTCGGGCTTTATCTATGCGCTCGGCGCTATCGGCGTGAGCGGGTCGCAGCGAGCTAGCGAAGAGAGGCTAAAAGCGCTGGTAGAGAGTCTAAAAAAAAGAAGCGAGCTGCCCGTCGCAGTAGGCTTTGGCGTGAAAAATAAAAACGACGCCGACGAGGTAAAAACCTATGCCGACGGCGCGATAATCGGCACCGAGATAGTCAAGCTCACGGCCAAATTTGAAGGCGAAGAGCTGATAAAGCAAATCAATAAACTTTTTTAAATTTAGCCGCGTTTGCGTTAAATTTAAGTATAATCAAAAAATTTCGTTTAAAGGACGGCGCGATGATGGACGTTGCGGAGCTTGGGATCAAGCACCTGTGCGAGGATACCCTGGGCTACAAGGTAGAAAAAGCAAAGAGTGCGGAGGGTGAATTTTACGGCTCGAGCTTGCCGATTTTTAAGGGTAAAGAGGAATTTCACTTTTATCTTTATTTTAAAAAAGATACGCTAAATCGCTTTGCTAGCGTGCTTCTTGGCGTCGATAAACTAGCCGAAGACGAGCTAAGCGATATCTGCAAAGAAGTGGCCAATCTCGCAATCGGCTACGCTAAAAATCTACTCAACGAACGCGAAGCAAACGCCTATAAACTAGGCACTCCCGAGTATCTAGGCAGGACGAGCTTTCACGTCAAACTAGACGATAAACGCGTCTATAAAATCAAAAATAGAACATTTCAAATAGGATATAAAAAAGGATGAGCGAAGAACTACAAGAAGTAACCGCCGTAGAAACGGCGCTACAAGGGGCTCAGGAGATGTTGCAAGAGCGTGGCGGGCTTTTTAAAAGCTACGACGAGCTGATGGATATCGGCGTGGATTTTATCTCGGAGCTAGGCACCACGACCATTAGCGTGAAGCAGCTTTTAAAGCTCGAAGTTGGCTCTGTAATCGACCTAGAAAAGCCTGCCGGCGAGAGCGTGGAGCTTTTTATAAACAACCGAATTTTCGGCAAGGGCGAAGTTATGGTTTACGAAAAAAACCTCGCCATCAGGATAAATGAAATCCTAGACTCAAAATCCGTCATCCAGTACTTTAAACGAGAGCAACTATGAGGATTTTCGCCGCGCTTTTGCTATTTTTCGCCGCGCTTTGGGGGTCAAATTTATCTACTTACAACATTTATGAGCGTAGCGACCGCGTCGATATTATGCTTAGCTTTGACGCGCCCTATAGCGGGACTATCCTGCAAGAGCGCAAGGACGGTGCGATAACTCTGCTTTTTAAAGACCTACAAAACGATCAAAATATTGAAAAAAGCGTAAATTCAAGCATACTGCAAGAGCTTTTGTTTGAGCCTAGGGGGCAAAATTTAGCTCTCGTGATAAAAAGCGACGCTCAGGTGGCCGTTAGTGCCTCAAAAACCACCGACGGCTTTGGCCTGCGTATACGCGTGACGCCTGAAAATGTGGCAAACTCAGCCGCCGCAACCGCGCTCTCGCCCCAAGAAACTAGAGAAAATATAACCGAAGCGACGAATTTATCCGGCGATCAAAACGCATCAAATTTAACCTCGTTCGCTCAAGGTGCCGGCTTAAATTTAGGCGCGCAAAACGGCGACGTAAATTTCATGACGCAAGGCATGAGCGATATGATTGATTATAGATATTACTCGGTTTTGGGCGTTTTGGCACTGCTTTTGGTCGTGCTTTTGGTCATCAAGGCAAAGCTAAAAAACAAGCAAAAAACGATAAAAACAAAACGCGAAAATGGCTGGTTTGAAAAGGTAAAAAGCGACGAAGGAGTTGAGATAATCTACGAAAAACCGCTTGATGATACGAACAAAGTCGTGCTTTTTCAGCACCTTAACAGGCGCTACCTCGTGCTAACAGGCACATCAAACGTACTTTTAGATAAATTCGGCGAAGAAAAGATGACTAGCGAGCAGGACTTCCAGAGCTTTTTTGAAGAAAATCAAAAAAAGCTAAACGCCTACATCGAAAACCGCCAAACGCTGGACGCATACAAGGATAAGGCGAGTATAGACTAATCGTCTGACGCCTAATAAAAACTAATTTTATAAAATTTGATGAAATTTGCGGTAAATTTCATCAAATCTCTCCACCAAATTTCATGCAAAACAGATCGCAAAAGTATCCGGCTTGGTCATCTTTTTGATATTTTCCTTCGCTATAAACAGCTCCTTAGCGCCGTAAATTTGCAAAGTATGATTGATAAACTCAAACTCCAGCTTCTTATGCACGCAGTTTGCATCGAGATTTTTAGCAAGCGCAAGGATAAAACTCAGCCAGCGCACGATCTCTTCGCTAGGCAGCAGGTTTTTAAATCGCTCAAATTCGCTCGAGCTTTTTTTGCCGTTTTGCGCGATGATCGCGGCAACTAGGCATTTTTGTGCATGCGAAAAGCCGTAGTTTAGGGCATTTAACACAAAAAACGCCGAGCTAGCATGCTCGCCGTAAAATCCCAAGCACTGCGCCACGCTATGTAGCCTAGCAGCCACGGCTAGTTCGCTCTTGTAGCGTCCATCAAGTCCGTGCAGCGGCTCTAGCGCGGCAAAGAGATCTTTTGCGTATTTTACGATAGTTTTGTTGTCATCCAGTAAAAATCTATCCTGCAAGCTCCTCACGCTCGGGTTAAAATTTGGCGGAAATTTGCGCGTCGGACGCAATATATCGCTCAAAAACACGCCCTCTCTAAAGCCTGCGCCGCTGGTGTAGATATTTTGCGCACCCACAGCATCTGCTGCGCCTAAAAATATGAGCGCGCCCTCTCTAATCGTATCGAAGCGATCTTTTTTGATGCCGAATTTCCCAAGCTCCAGCACGCTCGCTCGGGCTAAATTTTCGATGAAATTTTTGTGGTTTTGAAATTTGTAGGCAAAGTTGTGCACCGTTTTTAGCGGGTAGTCTTGCGCCGACATGATAGCCGAAGATATCGCGCGCAAGCTGCCTCCGATGGCGACTAGATTTTTGCTTTTAAAATTTTTAGGCAAGCTTTTAAACGCCTCTTTGATAAAAGACGCTGCGGCGTTTAAATTTTTCTTATCGAAAAATAGCTCCTTTAGCCGCACGGTGCCTAAATTTAACGACACGGCGTCAGTTATCTTGCCTCCACTAACAAGCGCAAGCTCGGCAGACCCCCCACCGATATCAAGCGTGACGAACTCATCTAGGGGTTCTAGCAAATTTAACGCCGCCACGCCTCCAAACGTCGCCTCGTCCTTGCCGCTAACGACCTTTAAATTTATCCCAAGCTCTTTGCGCGCCATACTTATGAGCAGGCCGGCGTTTGGGGCGTCGCGCAGAGCCGAGGTGCCCATGGCGAAAATTTTCGCGCATTTGTAGTTTTTTGCGATATTTTTAAACTCGCTAAGCGCCTCGCAGGCCTTTTGCATGGACTTTTCCGAGATCTCGCCGCCATGTTCGTACGCGCCCTCGCCCAGACGCACCTTCATCTTAAATTCGCCGATGATGTGAAACGCGTAACGCGAAGTCTTTTCAAAAATCGCCATTCGCATCGAATTTGAGCCTAGATCTATGACGGCGGTTCGTTTTGCCATTTATTTGCCTTTATTATTTTTATTTATCGCTAGAGTGAGGGTCGAGACCGCACCGCTGCGCCCATCGGTGCGGTTTTTGATAGATACCGAGCCGCCCAGAGCCTGAGCCGCGCCCTTAGCCAAAAATAGCCCAAGTCCCGCTCCGCCCTTATCGCCGAAACGCTTAAACGGCGCAAAAAGATCCTTGCTCTCGTCGATGCCGCAGCCCTCGTCTACGACCTCGATGATAAATTCGTTTTCGCTAAGGCGCGAGCGTAGAGTAACCACGGCGCCGCGAGGAGAAAATTTGATCGCATTTTGGACGAAATTTTGGATAACGTGCGTTAAAAGCGTCGTTTGCAGCGTCATTTCAAGTCTGTTTGGCGCAAAATCAGTCGCGATATCCTTGCCCTCGCCGCGAGCTAAAATTTTAAAATTATTCGCAGATTGATTTAAAAACTCGATGATATCGATGCGCACGGCCTCCTCAAACTGCGCGCCCTCCTGCCGCCCGATTTCTAGGATCGAACCGATCATTTTGTTCATTTGATTGATGGCTTCGTTGTTGTTTTTGAGCGCTTCGATATATTTTTCGCTCTCGCGCGGCTTTATTAGCGTGACTTCGTTTTTGGTTTTCATCACCGCAAGCGGCGTTTTTAGCTCGTGCGCGACGCCGACGAAAAGCTCTTTTTGATAGAGTACGAACGTCTGAATACGCTCGATTAGACGGTTTAGGCTTTTGCCTAGCGGTTTAAATTCTGGCGGCAACTCGTCAAGGCTCACTGTCTGCAAAAACCGCTCGTTTAAATTCGTCATTTTTCTGCTTAAAATTTTGATCGGCACAAGCAGCATCCGCGACAAAAACAGCACGTAAAAAATAATCAGAAGTATCGACGTAGCGTTTACCATGATGATGTCGATTAAAATTTGATCTATGAGTTTGCTTTGATGAGTGGTGTCTTTGGTTAGCGCGATGCTAGTATCGTCCATATATGGGTAAAATAACGTCAAATGGGTCTTTTGGCCAACCCTTTCCGTGACGAAATAAGGCGATACCGTTTTGCCCTCGACTAGCTTTGCTCTAGTGGGACTATCGTTTAGCGTGAAGTACTCAAATGGTTTTTCTACTTTAGATAAATTTGCGCTCGTGGATAAAATTTTAGCTTCGTATGCGAGCGATTGCGAGATGCCCTCGTATATCGTGACCTTGATATACTGGTATAAAAGAACGGAGATGATGAGAATTAGCATCGTAGAAGCCGATGCTAATTGCACTATAAACCTAAATCTTAGGCTTTTTTGGGAAAGCAAAACCTATACCCGCGTCTTCTGACCGTCTCGATAGTCGAGATATTTAACGGTTTATCCATTTTTTGGCGGATTTGATTGATTGCTACTTCGATTACGTTTGGAGTTACGAGCTCAGGCTCCTCCCAGATCGCGTCTAGTAGTTGCTCTTTGCTGACGATCTGATCGCTGTGGCGCGCAAGGTGAGTTAGCACCTCAAACGGCTTGCCTTTTAGCTCGATATCTTGACCTAGATAGGTGATTTTCTCCTCGTCAGGATCGATGATAAGGTCGTCTATCTTGATAACGTTCGTACCGCCAAAGCGCAGTCTTGCTTCGATTCTAGCTACCAAAACATCAAAATCAAACGGCTTTTTGATATAGTCGTCCGCACCAGCTCTAAACGCCTTAACTTCGCTATCTTTATCGTCTTTGGCGGATAGCACGACTACTGCAGTGCGCGGAGATTTATGTTTGATGATGTTGATCAGATCCACGCCGTCGCCGTCAGGCAGCATCCAATCGGTCAAAACCAAATCGTAATTTCTAATACCGATGTAGTATTCGGCATCCTTGAAATTCTCCGAGCTGTCGGTCTGATAGCCGAACTCTTGCAAGCCCTCGGCGATGGTTTTGTTTAGAGTTACCTCATCTTCAACTATTAAAATTCTCATTTTTTCCCTTCAGTGAAATTTGTTGGGATTGTAGCATAAATTAAGCAAGATTTCAAGATACTTTAAAAAAAATTTAATATTTAAACTCGGCTCTTGCGCCAACCATCGCATTTTTGACGATCTCGGTTTTTAAAATTTCCATTTTTAAAAAGCTAAGCGAGCCAAATTTTTCCTTCAACTTTTTTGCGCAAATTTCAAGCGAGCTCTCCACGGTGCCAAATTTTTCACGCGCGTAAATTTCCTCGATCAAATTTATCACTTCCACGTAGTCTATAAACTCGCCGCTTTCAAACTCCGCGTTCACTCTTACATTTTGCGGAGTCACGCGCTCAAAATCAAGCAGTCCGATGATAGTGCTAAACTCGTAATCTTTGATAATGGTCGTCAAATTACGCGCTTTTCTTGCCCGGTTATCAGGCGTTTTATGTTTGGCAGGTGCTTATAAACAACCAAAAATGCGATCAAAAATATCGGCGCATAAGAGTCGATATCAGGAATCTGCGGCTGAAGCGCAAAAGTCGCTACGATAAACGCCACAAGCGCGGCTAGCGAGGCGAGCGATGAGATCTTAAGCAGCTTGCCCACGACGAACCAAACTCCAAGCGCGATAGCGATCTCAAGCGGCAAAAAAACCGCCAAAACGCCCGCTCCCGTGGCAATGCCCTTGCCGCCTTCAAATTTTAAAAACGGCGAATAGCAGTGACCGAGCACCGAAAGTACCGCCATCGCCCAAAGCGTCGCGGGAGCAAGGCCTACAAATTTCGCGATTAAAATCGGCAAAACACCCTTTAAAACGTCGCAAACGACGGTCAAAATCGCTATTTTTTTAGCGAGTTTGGGGTCTTTTTGCTTTAGCACGCGCAAGACGTTCGTCGCGCCGATACTGCCGCTACCTTCGCTTCTGATGTTTACTCCGCCGAAGATATAAGCCAAAATCACGCCCGAGGGGATGCCGCCTAGCAGATACGCCGCAGCATAAGCTATCAAATTTTCGTTCATTTTTTATCCTGATTTTTGTTTAGATTTCGCAATATTAATTAAATTCGGCTGATTTTTTGATAAATCGGTAGTTTTAAAGGGCGATAAATTTGTAAATTTGACGCACCGAGACCTACACCTTTAAGATGCTAAATCTGGTTTGGTTAATTTTAGCATTGCGAGTTTGGCTTCCTTGAGTAAAAAACAACCGTTTGAGGTTGTTTTTTACTTTGTTGTAAAGGGGGCGGGGTTTAAATTGCGCTCTGCTTTGCAGCTCTCAAAGAGAGTGCAAGCACAAGGCGAGGCAAAGCCGAAGCAAAAGAGCTCCCCTTTTGTATCCACCTTTCTCTTTTCTTTGGGAGAGGAAGGGGTTTCTACTTACGGTCTGCTTGCAGCTACGAGCAAAGCGAAGTAGAGCGTCGCCTTCCTTTGCGTCGTGCTACGCACTCGCAACTGCCAGAAGCAGACCCGCCCCCAAACCCCCACCATCCCCACTGCACGTTAGAGGTGGCGACATAGCTTTGCTAACGCAAAGCGTCGCGGGTTTAAATCAAATTTGATGTTTTTAGGGTGCGGGTCTCGGTGGGTAAAATTTGCAAATTTAGCCAAATTTGACTTCAAATTTGAGCGTAAAACGATAAGGCGAAGTATTTTTGTTCTAGACGAGGCGTTTTTAAATTTGGCGACGGGAGTTACCATATAGGTAATGACCGAGCCGAATTTAAAAATAACGAAGTATAGGGCAAAAAGACAAGCCGTTAAATTTATTTCCAAAGAAGATAGAGCTTTTCGTCATATATATCGCTACTCTTCGGACTAACCTCCACCTCCGTCACCTCCACGTTTTGCACGTCGTTTTTGGCTTTTAGCGCACTCGCGTCTTCTTCAAATTTCGCCATCAGCTCC
The DNA here is from genome assembly GCA_963515555.1 of uncultured Campylobacter sp. GTDB lineage: Bacteria > Campylobacterota > Campylobacteria > Campylobacterales > Campylobacteraceae > Campylobacter_A. Next base: position 39,323 of record CAUPXB010000010.1, read on the forward strand.
TCGATCTGCGCGTTTAGCTGGGCGACTTCTTGCTCGCTTAGTTTGACATCGCTGCGCTCTTTTAGCACGCTGTTTGCCGAGCGCGCAGAGGTCGCGACCTTGCCGATGTTGCCGCTACTTAGTAGCCCTTTGCCAAAAATCGCGCCCAAAATGCTCGCACCCACCGAGATCGCGGTCTCAATCCCCTTGCTTTTAAAGTCTCGCTGCTCTTTTTCTAGCTTTGCGACCGAGCGGTTTAGCTTCTCTTCTAGGCGCGCTTTTTGTTTGTCGAATTCCGCCGTGAGCTTGGCCGTTTGCGCCTCTAAAATTTCGTTGCATTTATCGGCCAAACGGACGTAAAACTCCTCCTTGCTCTCGCCCGGCGCCGAGCTTAAATTTAGCGCGCTAAAGAGCCTAAGCTTGTAGTTTCTATAGATAAATTCTTTGAAATTTTTAGTTAGCTCTTTGAAATTTTTAGCTCCCGCGATAAAGCCCGGCAGTGGCGCGTAGGAGAGTTTAAAATTTGGCTCCGAAACCGCGGTAAAATGCATATTTTCGCTAGCTTCGCTCCAGTCGGCGCTTTTTTGAGCTTCATCCAGCCTTAGCGTGAAATTTACCTCGCGCACCTCGTCAAGCCCCTTTTTAGCGTCGTAAAATCGCACTTTGGCTTCACCGTAAAGATACCCCTCCAGTTCGCCGCCCTCCTGTAAATTTGAACTTGCGGCGTAAATTTGAGCGATGTCGGGCGACAGAACTGGTTTGACGGCGAAATTTGAGCTTTTTGTCGGGCTTGATCCGCTCAAATTTGCCCCGCTCTTTTGCTCTTTCATCAAATTTGAAATTTGCTCGCGGCTAAGCGGTCCTTTTAGGTAGCTCAGAGCCCAGCGCGTCGAGATGACGGATAGCCCGTCCTCATGGATGTTTTTTAAGAGAAAATTGCGCTTTTGTAAATTTGAGATGAGATTTTCTATCTCGCCCTTATCCATCGCAGAGCCCGCAAGCCCCGTCATACCGTCTATCACACGCGCCTTATCCTGCGCGGTTTGCAAACGCCCGATAAACCACGTGCCGATGTTACTAAGGCCTTTATAGTCTAGATCGACTGGGTTTTGGGTGCTAAGTATCACGCCAAGGCCGTGCGCGCGGGCTTGCTTGAGTAGAGTTAGCATCGGAGTTTTGCTAGGCGGGTTGCCGTTTGGCGGGAAAAATCCAAAAATCTCGTCCATATAAAGCACCGCGCGAAGCGAGCTCGTGCCCTCGGTCTTGCGCATCCACGCGATGATCTCGTTTAGAAGCAGCGTCACGAAAAACATCCTCTCGCTGTCTTTTAGGTGCGAGATCGTAAAGATATTGCACTTTGCCTTGCCGTTTGCGTTAAAAAGCATCTTTGAGATGTCGAGTCGCTCGCCGCTTAGCCACGCGCGAAAATCAGGGCTTGCAAGCAGCGTGTTGATTTTAACCGCTAGCTTCATGCGCTCGGAGCTTGGATAAAATTTCTCCACGTCAAATACGCCAATCTTGGCAAACGGAGGCGTCGCGATAAAGCCGATGAGCTCCTCTAGGCTCACGTCCGCGCCCTGGCCAAATTTAAGGGTAAAAATGTTTGAGATGAGCAGGTGTTCTTTTGAGTTTACGTCGTTTTCTATGCCAACGAGCGAGAGCACGGAGCTAGCCAGAGAGCCTACGTACTCGCTAAACTCCTCGCTGCCTGCATCTAAATTCGGGCGCGCAAAATCGCCCAGCAGCGCCACGCCGACGCCGCTACTGCTCTTTGGCGTGTAAATTTTTAGCTCGGCGCTATCTTTAAAAAGTCCCACGCGCTCTAGGCTTTGAAACGAACCCTCGATGCCTTTTGCCCACGTCTGCGCTTCGCTAGCGGCAAATTCATCCACGCTCATGCCTTTGTTTTGCGCTTCGTTTTCATCGACGTACGGCGCAAAATCCTGCGCGCGCATCTGCGGGAAGACCAAAGCGAGGTTTGTCATATCGCCCTTTGGGTCGATTATAAAGGTCGGGATGTTGTCGATGCAGGCTTCTTCTAGGATGCCGATACCAAGGCCAGTTTTGCCACTACCGGTCATGCCGATGATGGCTGCATGCGTCGTGAGGTCTTTGTTTTTGTAAAAAAACGGCTCTTTGTCTTTGAGACCGACGTAAAATAGCTTTAAATTTTCTTGAATAGTTTTCATGAAATTTCCTTGTAAATTTTGGGCTATTTTACTGATTTTTGATTAAATTTCGGGTGAAGCTGTAAGGTAAATTTGAAAGCGAGGCGGGTAAATTTAAAAAAGGCAAGCGCAAAGCTCGCCTTTTAGTTTTGCGTTAAATTTATTGGTAAGTTTTTATCTGCTCTTTGAGCTCTTCAAGGGTTTCTATTACGCGTTTTTTAGTAAATTTTGCTATATCTTCGCCTGCGCCGTCTTTATCGGCTAGCTGACAACAGTATCTCATCGCGCCCTTATATTTTAGCGCTGCGACAAGTTTTAGATCGGTATCTATGTTTATGTTTTTATTAGAGTCGCCCGCCTCGTCCGGTATGCATAGCTCAAATTTAGCATTTATTGGCTCGCCCTCTTTAAACTCGCCGTCATCCAAGCTAACGACGCCTAGGCCTCCCCTTGAGATATCGTATAGGTTGCCCTGTATTTCGCTACCGTTTTGCGTGAGGATCACCTTGGTGTAACGATCCGGATATACGCGCTGATGTTTTCTTAAATTCGCGTGCAAATTTTGCATATACGTGAAATTTTGTAGCGTTACGGTCAAATTTGCAAGATCAAATCCGACGATATCCGCCCTTAAATTTTCGGAAAAATATTCATCGCGTACGATATAGGCGTTTTGTTCCTCTTTCATGGCCAAAATTTGCTCTAATGTTACCTTGCAGACGACCGTATCGTCTTCTACATGCTCTACTTCGCCCATGCACTCGACTTTTACGCCGTTGTAAAGATTTAGAAAGTGCACCTGGCGGTTATCGTTTCGTACTCTGGCAAATACGGTCACTGCGTCCTCGCGCATAAAAGAGCTGTCGTTATACGTGCCGTTCATCTGAAATATGATTCCTTCCGAATAAAGTTTAAAACTAGATTATAGTAAAAAATCCTTATTTTTTCATTTAAGTACTGATATTTTGTATTAAACTTAATGTCGTTTTGATGTAAAGATGTAGAAAAGAAGCACTAAGGGCGAGAGCTCGCCCTTAAATTTGGATGATTATAGTTTGTCTGCGTTGTGAGATAGGTAGTCTGCGACGCCTGCCGTATCAGCTTTCATACCTTTATCGCCTTTGTTCCAGCCAGCAGGGCAAACCTCGCCGTGCTCGTTCGTAAATAGCATAGTATCGACCATTCTTATCATCTCGTCGATGTTTCTTCCAAGCGGAAGGTCGTTGATAACCGCATGGCGAACGGTGCCGTCTTTGTCTAGCAGGAATGAGCCGCGAAGAGCGACGCCCGCATCCTCTAAAAGTACGTCAAAACCGCGAGCGATAGACTTCGTCATATCGGCTACTAGCGGGAAGCGAACTTGGCCGATGCCGCCTTTATTTACCGGAGTTTCTTTCCACGCGAAGTGAGAGAATTGGTTGTCTGTCGAAACGCCGATAACTTCGATACCGCGAGCTTTAAATTCGTCGTATCTCTTATCAAACGCGATAATCTCGCTAGGGCAAACGAAAGTAAAGTCCATAGGGTAGAAAAATACTACCGCGCCTTTCTCGCCGATATTTTTATATAGGTTGAAATCATTTACGATCTGATTGCTTCCTAAAACCGCTGCAGCTGTAAAGTCAGGTGCTTTTTTTGTTACTAACATTTTTTCTCCTTAATAATTTTTATTTGTAGCGAAATTATATCATCTAAAAATTAAAAAGAGCTAAAAATTTTACGTTGTCGTTTCAAAATTTAACGCAAAAATTTAATATCAAATTTACTTAGTTTTTGATATTCTTGCGAAAAATTTGACTCAAAAGGATAAAAAATGGCAGTAAAAATAACAGACATCTGCATAAGCTGCGGCTCTTGTATCGACGAGTGCCCGACGAACGCTATCGTAGACGACGCGGATAACCCGACCGGCGAGGACGCATACTACGTTTATGCCGATAAATGCGTCGAGTGCGTAGGATTTAACGACGAGCCTGCGTGCGCCTCAGCCTGTCCAACCGACGGCTGCATCGTTTGGGACGCTCCTTATGCAGGACAGCCGTCTCGCGCCGAGATAACCGCCGATATGAGGACTGGCGCCACGGCCGTCATCTCGTAAACTCCGCACCTAAGCCCTTTTGCGGGGCTTATTTTGAAATTTAATTTTTTTTTGATATAATCACCGCCTTATAAAAACCACAAAAAGGAAATTTTATGCAACAAACGCTTTCTATTATTAAGCCTGATGCCGTAAAAAAGGGCGTTATCGGAAAAATCGTGGATAGATTCGAAAGCAACGGACTAAGAATCGCCGCCATGAAAAAAGTCAAACTAAGCAAATGCGACGCAAAAGCTTTCTATGCAGTTCACAAAGACAGACCTTTCTTCAACGATTTGGTTGATTTTATGGTCAGCGGACCGGTCGTAGTTATGGTGCTTGAGGGTGATGACGCAGTAGCTAAAAACCGCGATCTAATGGGCGCAACCAACCCGAAAGAAGCAAAACCGGGCACTATCAGAGCCGATTTTGCCGAAAGTATCGACGCAAACGCCGTTCACGGTAGCGACAGCCTAGAAAACGCTAAAAACGAGATTGCTTTTTTCTTTGCAACAAGAGAAATTTGCTAATTTTAGGTTAAATTTTGAAAATATCTTTCGCCAAAACCGCAAATGACCAAATGCCGTTCAAGTTTAACTCGGACGGGCTGAATTTTAGCGGCGAACTCAAAAGAATAAACCAAAATTTAGTTAGTTGCAAAGGTAAGATCGTAGGCGAGATAGCTCATAACTGCGACCGATGCGGTGAAGATATAAATTTAAAGCTCGATGAAGACGTAAATTTGATATTAAGCGACGGAATTTATAAAGATAAAGAAGAAAACCTTGACGATGTAGTCGAGTTTTTCGACGGTTTTATAAATTTAGAAGAAGTATTAACAAGCGAAATAGAAGCTTTTAAGAGCGATTATTTTTATTGTGATAAATGTAAAAATCTATAAAGGAGAATAAAATGGCAGTACCTAAACGAAGAGTAAGTCATACTCGCGCGGCAAAGAGAAGAACGCACTACAAAGTAACGCTTCCCGTTCCCGTAAAAGATAAAGACGGCTCATGGAAAATGCCTCACCGCGTAAATAAAACTACCGGAGAGTATTAATACAAATGACCAGCATTTGCATTGACGCAATGGGCGGCGACTTCGGTCCGCAACCTATTATCGGCGGCGTGATCGAGGCTTTAAAAGAAGTAAAATTTGAAGCCGTTTTGGTAGGCGATACGAAAATTTTAGAAAGCCTCGTTCCGCAAAATTTAAAACAATACGTAAAATTTATTCAAGCCGACGAGGTCGTCTCTATGAGCGACGGCGCCACTGATGCGTTAAAGCGAAAAGAAAGTAGTATTTTTAAGGCTATCGAGCTACTTAAAAATAAACAAACTATGGCCGTAGTTTCGGCAGGACACAGCGGAGCTACGATGAGCCTTGCCACGCTTCGAGTCGGACGACTCAAAAACGTCTCTCGCCCGGCGATAGCGACGCTGATGCCAAACGTAACCGGCGGCAATACGCTAGTTTTGGACGTCGGCGCAAACGTAGACTGCAGGCCGGAGCATCTGTTTCAATTTGCTATAATGGGCGAAGCCTATGCAAAAGAAATTCTAAAAATAAAATCCCCTAAATTAGGGCTTCTTTCAAACGGCGAAGAGAGCAGTAAGGGCAACGAGGCTACGAAAGAAGCCTTTGAAATGATTTCAAAACTTGATAGCTTCGTGGGCAACGCCGAGGGAAATCAAGTCTTTGACGGAAGCGTCGATGTGGTAATTTGCGACGGTTTCGTCGGAAATATCCTACTAAAAACAAGCGAAGGCGTAGCCGACGCGATAACCAAAATAATCAAAAAACACGTTAAAAAATCCCCGGTCGCTATAGCTGGTTCGCTTCTTATGAAAAAAGTTTTTAAAACGCTAAAACAGCAAGTCGATTACGACGAATACGGCGGCGCACCGCTACTTGGCGTGAACGGTTGCGTCATAATAAGCCACGGTAAAAGTACTCCAAAAGCTATAAAAAACGCGATATTTCAAGCTCTAAAATTCGCAAACTCCGATATAAATAAAGTTATCGAAGACGAGCTTTCGCACTTCGCAAAATGAAATTACAAAGAAAAATTTAATGCCAAAAGCCTCGCTAATATCCATAGCCGCATATGCTCCACCTAAAATTTTAACAAATTTCGACCTTGAAAAAATGGTGGAAACCAGCGACGAGTGGATAGTTAAGCGCACCGGTATCAGCCAAAGACGCATAGCGAAGGATGAAGATACGAGCGAACTTGGCACGAAAGCGGCAAAAATAGCGCTTGAAAGAGCAAATTTGACAGCAAAAGATATCGACGCGGTTATCTGCGCGACTATCTCGCCCGATCACTTTTGTATGCCTTCAACGGCGTGCAAGATCGCTAAAAATTTAGGTATAAATACTATTACAGCATTTGATATAAGCGCGGCGTGCACCGGTTTTATTTATCTGCTTGAGCTTGCAAAATCATTAATTGAAAGCGGATGCAAAAAAAACGTATTGATAATCGGAGCCGAAAAACTAAGTAAGATTGTCGACTGGACGGACAGAACGACTTGCATACTATTTGGCGACGGAGCAGGTGCCGCGGTCGTAAGCGCTAGCGAAGAAAACGAAATAATCGACGTTCACACCGCAGCCGACGGCAACTACGCGAACCTACTCATAACGCCAGGTGGCGAAGAGAAATTTATCAAGATGTCGGGCAACGAAGTCTTTAAAATCGCCGTCCAGACGCTAACCAAAGACGTCGTAGATATCCTGGAAAAAAATCAAATTTCAAGCGATAAAATCGATCTTTTTATACCTCATCAGGCAAATTTACGCATCATTGAAGCAGTCAAGCAACGCTTAAATTTTACAAACGAGCAGTGCGTCGTAACAGTTGGAAAATACGGCAACACAAGCTCAGCCTCTATACCTATGGCGATGAATGACGCATACGAAGCGGGCAAGCTTAAAAAAGGCGATTTGCTTTTACTAGATGCATTTGGCGGCGGCTTTACTTGGGGTTCGGCTCTACTTAAATTTGGCGGCGAAACCGCAAATAATTTTTAATCTCGCAGTTAAAATTTAAATCTTACGCTTAAATTTATCAAAAACCAAAAATCGATTCCATAATCCTTAGTATAACCACCGCATAGCTTACGATCGACCGATTAAACCTAACCAAAAAAGCTAAATTTAGCTCGGCAGAGGTATAATACAAAAAATCACGGAAGGCAAAAAATGGTAGTCAGTAAAATCTACGAAATCAACTCTTGCGACGATATGGAGCTGGGCGTTAAACGCTCTACGAAATTAAACTTCAAACTGTGCTACGATGACGATAAGCCGGTTAACGCCATAGTTTTTATAGTGCCTGGATGCGGCGGCGACGTCGATAAAGCATATAGAGACCACCTAGCCGAATTTACGGCGAGAGAATTTAACGTAGCCGTGATCAATGTAGATTATCATCACATCTACAATAGATTAGTTACGGGCGCTAGATACTATATGGACGAATTTGATCAAGAAATTTTAAGAGAAAAATGCCGAGAAATAAACCTGCAACTAGGCGGTGATCTGAGCTTGCTAAAAAATTTCGATAAGCTAAACGGCGTCTTGTCTGCGGTTAGTAACTATATAGACAGCAATAAAAATAGCGGAGCATTTCCAAAAGATTTTGTTTTAAATTTATCCCTTACGATTGATCCGGCAAAAGACGAATACCAAAATTTCGGCATTATGCAGGCGCAGGATTTGATAAACGCCCTACTTTTTATAAAGGTAAATGCGCCGTTTAAAGCGATTAAAAATTTAAACGAACTGCCCGTCGTCATGATAGGTAGCTCGCACGGAGGCTATCTATCGCATATGGCCGCCAAAATAGCTCCGTGGCTCATAGACGGCGTCATCGATAATAGTAGCTACGCCAAATATCCGCTCAGGATCGTGGGATTTGGTAAAGAGCTTGACTACATGAACCACTGCTGCTCGTCAAACGATATGCTTTTTAAGCATATAAATTTTTTCATATCTGATAAGACGCTTTGGACTTTAAAAGACGACTCCGATAAGAGATTTATGCCCGCGCACGAAAAGATACGTTATATTTTAAATTTAGACCACGTAAAAACCCAAAGCAAATATCCAAAGCCGATTTATCTAAGCTATCACTATGCCGGAGACGATATCGCTCCTATCGCTGATAAATCAGAACTTTATAGCGAATTTAACGCATGCGGCATAGATGCGACGTTAAAAATAATAAAAGACGAAAGCGAGCTCGACGGCAAATTTATCAAATCGTTAACTCACGGCTTTGATATGTCCATCAAAACGCTGATCTCAAAAGAGCTTCCGCCGATGCTAGCCAAGATCGCAGCTCGCCAAAAACAACCTTGCGAGGATAAAAGCATAACCTATATCTCGGAAAATTTAGAGTATAAATTTTTTGAATCTAACGATAAAATCAATCTACAAGTTTCAAAAATATGGCAAAACGGCACGATAGTTAAAAAAACATATAAAATCCACTCCTGCGACGATACAGAACTTGATATAAAGCGCGAAAGCCTGCTAGAGTTTAACCTTTGCTTTGATACCAAAAAGCCGGTCTCGTCAATAGTTTTTATAATACCTGGCTACGGAGGAGACGCGGACAGCAACTACCGCGAGCACTTAGCGCAGTTTGTCGCGAGCGAATTTAGCGTAGCCGTAGTAGGCGTAAACTACCACTGTATCGGCGATAGACCGCAAACAGGAGCGACGATATTTTTTGACGATTTAGATAGATCGATATTAAAAAAAGAATGCGCCAGGTGCGGCATAGAGCTCCCGGAAAATTTAAGCGTAATCGATACGCAAACCCTGCTTGATATCGACAATCTAATAGACGCAAGAAAATGCGATAAGACAGCACCTCAAGACTTGTCGCTTAAACTATCAATTTCCCTTCAACCGACTAAAAACGAATACCAAAATTTCGGCATTATGCAAGCGCAGGATTTGATCAATGCGCTACTTTTCGTAAAAGCCAACGCTCCTTTTGAGTGCGCAACCGACATAAACGACCTACCAGTCGTCATGATAGGTAGCTCGCACGGAGGCTATCTATCGCATATGGCCGCCAAGATTGCCCCATGGCTCATAGACGGCGTCATAGATAATAGTAGCTACGCGCTAGCGCACTGGCCTTTTATCGGCTTTGGCAAAGAGATAGATTACATGAAATATTACAGCGGTTACACCAGCGAATGCTATCACAATATCGAGCTTTATTTATTCGACAAGACGCATTGGACGCTAGACAAGGCTTCGCCGGCTTATTTTTCCAAGTCGAGGAAATATATAAGAGAAATTCTAATGCCGCAACACCTCAAAGTCCAAAGCGGCTGTAAAAAGCAAATTTACACGAGTTATCATTACGCTTATGACGATTTTTACGCTCCAGCTAGCGAAAAACAACGACTCTACGACGAACTAAAAAATTTAGGCTACGACGCTACTCTAAATATAATAGAAAACGAAAGTCAGCTTGACGGTAAATTTATCAAAACGCTAACGCACGGTTTAGATATGTCGATAAAAACGCTAATCTCAAAAGAGCTTCCGCCGATGCTAGCTAAAATCACAGCTCGACCGAAACAGCCCTGCGAGGATAAAAGCATAAGTTACGTTTCAGACGATTTAGAATATAAATTTTTTGAAGCGAACGACAAGATAAATTTAGAGATAAAAGAACAAAATCTACCGCAGCAAAATCATGATAATAAATAAAACATACGAGATCCCATCCTGCGACGATGTAGAGCTTGGCATAAAGCGAGATTCGTTACTTGAGTTTAAGCTCTGCTACGACGACGAAAAGCCGGCTAGAGCTCTAGTTTTCATAGTGCCGGGTCTTGGCGGCGATGCGAACGAAAACTATAGAGAGCATTTAGCGCAGTTCGTAGCTAGCGAATTTGAGGTAGCCGTAGCGAGTCCAAACTACCACTGTATCGGCAACAGACCGCAAACGGGGGCAACCTATTTTTTAAACGATTTAGACAAAATCATCCTGAAAAACAAATGCTCGAAAATCGGTATAGAAATCCCAAACGATATCAGCTACGGCGAACTTTCGGTGCTAGATGACTACTTGGGCAATATAAAATCAAGCGGCGGTTTGCCGAGCGATTTTAAACTAGAAATATCCGTAACGCTGCAACCTACTAAAAACGAATATCAAAATTTCGGCGTTATGCAGGCCCAAGACGTGATAAATGCTGCGCTTTTTATCAAGGCAGATCCGCCGTTTAAAGCCGCGACCGATATAGACGAGCTGCCCGTGGTCCTAGTCGGCAGTTCGCACGGCGCATACATAAACGCCTTAGCGGCCAAATTTGCGCCGTGGCTCGTGGACAGCCTCATCGACAACAGTAGCTACGCGAAGCTAAACTGGGAGCTCATAGGCCTAGGCAAAGAGGTAGATTATCTCAAATTTCGCGAATACTCGACCGATATATATTTTAAAAATATCAAAATTTACGTCTTTACCAAAACGATGTGGACGCTACTGGATAAATCCTCGCCTCGATATTTCTCGCAAGCGCGCGAGGATATACGAAACGCCCTAGACGCCGCGCATCTAAAAGTCCAAAGCGAGTATCCTAAACCTATCTATGTCGGCTACCACTGTGCCGTAAACGATCACTGCGCACCACCCGAGGAAAAAGTACAGCTCTACGAGGAACTGCAAAAACTCGGCTTTGACGCGACTTTGCACATGGTAAAAGACGAGAGCGAGCTTGACGGCAGGTTTCTCAAAAAGCTAACGCACGGCCTAGAGATGTCTATCAAGCTTTTGATCGCCAAGGAGCTGCCGCCGATGCTAGAAAAGATAGCATCCCGCGAGAAGCAAATTTGCGAAAATAAAAGCATAACCTATCGCTCGGACGAGTTGGAATATAAATTTTCAGAGGCGAACGGCAAGATAAATTTGGAGATAAAAAGATGATTTTATTTATAAATTTGTATTTACAAGGGGGTTTGAGCGATAAATTTGAGAAACGATAGAAATTTAAAACGCAAAAAGCTGCACGGCAACTAAAAGCAAATTTATATGAAAATTTAACAAAAAACTCAAGCCTAATTTACTCCAAACTAAAAAACCGCCTCATCTTACGCTTCCAGTCGTCTTTTGGTATTTCCGTATCGCTTGGATCGTCGCTCTAAACCTCGTGTTTATCCTCGAAAAATATCGCGGGCCTTTGAGCTTGCGGCATAAATTTCGTCTTGTCCTCCACGGGGATTTTGTTCGCCTGAAAATACCGCAACAACTCAAAATAATCATCTCTGCTATAGCAGTTTACCAAAAAATAATTTCTATTTTTCATCCTGATGACGAAATTTTTACGCAGCAACCATAGTGGTTCGCCCGATTTTTTGAGTTTATAGATTTTAAACGGTAGCGCAAATATCAAATAAACTAAAAGATATCTTATAAAGTCTCTCGTTTTGTTAAAATGCACGCCGATAGAGGACTTTTTATAGAGCTGATACGGGGTAAAAAGTGGAACCTGCCGTATCTGCTATCAAGCTCGCTGATAACGCAAAAATAGACCTTTTCGACGTCTTTTACGAGGGCGATTTTCTCCTCGCTCTCTACTTTGTTTGCGTAGATGTACTCTATATGATAGATTTGCTCGCTAGAAAAACTAAAAAAGCTCGGTTTTTGTTTAAAAACTCGCGGCGCGAAAATATAAGTATCGTGCAGGAAGGATAATACAAGATATGCAGGCAAAGCAATAAGATAAATGCGGTGTAAAAGCCCATAGTCGCTAAAAGCAAATCCAAAAAAGAGAATCGAGAAAAGAATAATATACCATCCCGCCAAAAATAGCGCGCCGTAATCGTTTATGATTATCGGATTTTCGTCGTAGTTTCTCAAATTTTCTCCAAATTTCGCTTCACGCAGTCAAATTTAAAATGCATAACAAGAGGCGAGCGAGAGCTAAATTTAACTCGGCAAATTTAAAATCGGCTCGCCGTAAAACCGAAGCAAATTTAAGCGGCCGCCCTTAAGCCAAAGCCGCTTAAATTTGAGCAAAAAGTAAAATTTGACGCGCCCTAAATTCAAGCCTCGAGTTTAAATTTACCCGAAGCAAATCCAAATTCGCGCGACGCGTCTAGTCAAATTTACCCGTTTTTCCTAGCAAATTCTTTCATAAACTCAGCCAAAGTCCGCACGTTTTCGATACTCACGGCGTTGTAGATAGAGGCTCTGATACCGCCTACGTGACGGTGTCCTTTTAGGCCCAGCATGCCCGCATTTTCGGACTCGGCGATAAAGGCCGCCTCTAGCTCGCGGTTTGCGATGGTAAAGCTAACATTCATCAGCGAGCGGCTATCTTTTTGTGCGTGACCTTTGTAAAATCCTCCCGAACCATCTATCGCGCCGTAAAGCAGCGCCGCCTTTTGCTCGTTGATCCGGTTTACGCCCGCTAGACCGCCCTGCTCCTGCACCCAGCCCAGCGTCAAATTTAGCAGGTATATGCCAAAGGTCGGCGGCGTGTTGTATAGCGACGAGGCCGACGCGTGCGTATCGTAGCGAAGCATCGTCGGAGTGCGATCCATGCAGGCTCGCTCTAGCATATCTTTGCGGATGATGACGACGGTTACGCCGCTTGGGCCGGCATTTTTCTGCGCGCCGCCGTATAGCAGCCCCACGTCCGTGAAATCAACCGGCCGCGAGAAAAAATCGCTCGACGCGTCAACCACTAGCGGAGCTTTAGAGCGAGGCAGCTCGCGGTACTGCGTGCCGTAGATGGTGTTGTTCGTGCAGACGTAGCCGTATGCGGCGTCATCACTAAATTTAACCTCTGGGATACGATCATAGGATGTTTCTTTGCTGCTAGCAACCACTTCGTACGCGATGCCGACGTTTGCAGCCTCTTTGATCGCCTTGCTCGTCCAGACGCCCGTGTCTGCGTACTGCGCGACGCCTTTGGCCGCTAAATTTAGCGGTATCATTGCAAACTGCAAATGCGCGCCGCCTTGCAAAAATAGCACGTCGTACTCTTCGCCGATGCCGTATAGCTCGCGCGCCTTTGCCATCGCACCGTAGTGTACCTCTTCAAAAATCTTGCTTCGGTGGCTGATTTCCATTATCGAAAAGCCCTTGCCCTGATAGTCGGTGAGCTCGTTTTGCGCGCGCTCAAGCACGCTAAGAGGCAGAGCAGAAGGGCCCGCGCTAAAATTTAGCTTTCTATTCATCCAAACTCCTTTCAAATTTGAGCTGATTTTAGCGTTATTTGCGTTAAAAAATCATTTCGCGTCTCAAGGGCGGAGGCAAAAGCTCACAAATTTTACACTTTAAGCTACCTTTTGATACAATTTTTCATATTAAGGAGCGAAATTTGATAGAGATCGAGCGTAAATTTATCCTGCGTGACGCCGCCGTCATAAGCGAGCTAAAGGCCCGCGATATCGGCACCGAGCAAAAAGAGGTGACGCAAATTTACGTCAAAATCACTCCGCTTGAGGAGATTAGATTTCGCGAGGCTTCTGGCGTTTTTACGATCGCACAAAAATCGGGCGTCGGTCTAGCGCGCGAGGAAAATGAGAGCGAAACGGACGCCAAGAGCTTTAAAAAAGCCCTAAAAAACGCAGTCGCCGCTCCAATAAAAAAGACGAGATTTTTATTTAGGCTTGACGGTGTCGCCTGCAACGTCGATATTTTTCACGGCGCTTTAGAAGGGCTTGTTACTTTCGAGGCCGAGTTTGCTAGCGAGCGCGAGGCCGCGGAGTTTAACCCACCCGAGTTTATCGCCGAGCACGTAATCAGCGAGGTTACGGAGGATGAGCGTTATAAAAATAAAAATTTAGCCCTTTTTGGCTTGCCGCAAGGCAGTTTTGACGCGCAAAAAAGCATTAAAATTTTACAAAACAGCCCAGAGCTGGAGCTAAATTTACCAAGCTACATCGGCGCGATGAATGCGATGCGGACGGTGTTTTTCCAGATTTTTACGATGCTTCGTAAACACCTAAGCGAATACGCAAGCTCTGGCGATGCCGAGGCGCTACACCAAATCCGCGTAAATCTGCGCAAAACGCGCTCTTTGCTTAAAATTTTCACTCCCGTTTTTGACCGAAAAACGGCTTGTTATTTTCTGCTAAATTTTAAAAAACTAGCCGAGCTAACTAATCAAAAACGCGATATAGACGTATTTTACGAGTTTTTGCAAAGCCAAAAAGGCTTTGAGGCGCTAGCTAGCGAGCTGGAAAATTTAAGCAAAACCCTAGCCAAAAGCGTCCAAGCCGAGCTACAAAGCGACGAAGCGAACGAAATTTTGCGCGATTGGGAGGTATTTTTACGCGAGGGAAGCGACTTTTTTAAAGGCGAGCTAGGAGACGCGCCGATAAAAAAACTCGCCGCAAAATCCATGCGAGCTCAAATTTTACGCCTTAAAAAATCTCTCTCAAATTTGAGCCAAACCACCGAAAACGCGCAGTTTCACAAGTGCCGCATCGAGATAAAAAGACTAAGGTATCTAAGCGAGATTTTCGGCGGCGGCTTTGGTTTTGCTGCAGCTAAAAAATGCTTTAAAAAGAGCAAAATTTTACAAGAAACCTTTGGCTCGCTGCAAGACGCCGACATCTGGCTAGGCCTGCTAGCACACGTAAAAAGCGGCGCCGAGCAAAAGCGCATAGACAAACTCCAAGCTAAAATTTACAAAAAAATCTACGAGCTGCGAAGCGAAATTTTAGACTCAAAACCTAAAATTTTAAAAAGCCTGACAAAGCTTTCGCGCAGCTTAAAAATCTACTATATCTAAAGAGAAAAAATGGAAAAACAAGAAAAAATAGTTCAGATGTTTAACGACATCGCGCCCACCTACGACCTGGCAAACCGCGTGCTGAGCATGGGCGCGGACGTGAGCTGGCGCAAGATCGCGTGCAAAACGGTGCTGTCAAATTTCAAAGACTCAAGCGTAAACATCGTCGACGTCGCATGCGGCACGGGCGATATGATGGGCTTTTGGCAAAAGACGGCGGGCGAGTTTAACGCAAAAATCGAAAATCTAATCGGCGTCGATCCCTCAAGCGGCATGCTCGCAGTAGCCAAACAGAAATTTCCCGAGTTTAAATTTATCGAGGCGCTAGCGACGCAAACGACGCTTGATAGCGGCTCGGTGGACGTGCTAAGCATCAGCTACGGCATCAGAAACGTGGTCGAGCGCGAGGCCGCGCTAAGAGAGTTTAACAGAGTGCTAAAAACGGGCGGATACGTCGTAGTGCTTGAGTTTACCAAACGTAAAAAAAGCGGGCTTTTAACCGGCGCTCGCGACTTTTATCTAAGTAAAATTTTGCCTAAAATAGGCGGCTTTATCTCCAAAAACCAAGAAGCCTACGAGTACCTGCCAAGCTCGATCGAGGGCTTTTTAGACGCGGCTAGCTTTGCCGAGGAGCTTGCTGCTGCAGGCTTTGAGATACGCCTTTGCAAGAGCTTTTCGATGGATATCTCTACTCTTTTCATCGCGCAAAAGGCCCGTGAGTGCTAAGCGTCAGCGAACTAAACGAGCAGGCCAAAACGCTGCTTGAGACGACGTTTTCGTACGTAGAGGTAGAGGGCGAGATCTCGCGACTCGTCAAACACGGCTCGGGCCACTGGTACTTCACGCTAAAAGACGAAAAGGCCGCGATCTCGGCGGTCATTTATAAATTTAACGCCGCCAAGCTCAAATTTGACGTCACGGACGGTATGAAAGTCGCTCTCTACGGCAAAATTTCGCTCTACTCGCCAAGCGGCAGCTATCAGTTTATAGCAACCATCATACGCCCCAGCGGCGAGGGCGAGCTCGAGCTTGCATTTAAACAGCTAAAAGCTCGGCTTGAGAGCGAAGGGCTTTTTGATATCTCGCGCAAAAAACCGCTACCCAAATTTCCGCGCAAGATCGCGCTTATTACCTCAAAAACATCAGCCGCGCTGCAAGACATGCTACGTATCGCTTCGCAGCGCTGGGCGCTATCGGAAATCATAGTTTTTGACTCGCTAACGCAAGGCGAAACCGCGCCCGCCTCGCTAATACGCGCCCTAAAAAGAGCGGGCGCCAGCGGAGCCGACGCGATCGTGCTGGCGCGAGGAGGCGGCAGCAGAGAGGATCTGTGGTGCTTCAACGACGAAAATCTAGCCCGCGAGATCTACGCGGCGCGCACGCCCGTGATCTCGGCCGTTGGGCACGAGATTGACTACGTGATCAGCGACTTTGCGGCGGACTTTCGCGCTCCGACCCCAAGCGCTGCGATGGCTGCGCTACTGCCCGATGCGGGCGAGCTAATGCAGAGCATCGACCGAGCCGTAGAGGCTATGGACGCGGCTTTCATGCGCGTTTGGGAGCGTAAATTTAACGCTCTAGCGATGATGAGAGCGAGATTTGCGCAAGCTAGCTTAGAGCAAAAAATCGCTCGCAAGGAGCAAATTTTGCTAAATTTAAGGCAGGCTTTAGACGCCGCCATGCAAACCAAACTGCTCAAATTTGAAAACGCGCTCAAACTAGCCCGCACCGCATACGCGCAACAAGAATCGTTTTTCGCGCAGATTTCAAATTTCGTCCGAGTGCAAAAAGACGGCAAAACCGTAAATCTAAGCGAGCTAAAACCCGGCGACCGCATCGCGCTAAGCTCGGTAAATGCAAGCAAAGAGGCGGAAATTTTATAATCAAATTTGACCCAGCCGACGCCGCGACTCAAATTTTTAGGCGGGTTAAAAATTTTTAAGCTAAAAATAGTAAGATAATAACGCAAATCAAAATTTAAAGGAGCGATATGAAAACGAACGTAAAATTTTTACTAGCCGCGTGCGCCGCGATGCTAATAACCGGTTGCGCGACTGAGCGATCGCGCGTAGTCGAAACGCCGAAAGTTCAAACCCTAAACACCGCCTATCAAGGACAAAAGATCGCCGTCTCGATCGGCCGCTTTAGCAACCAGTCTTCATATCAAAACGGCGTATTTTCAGACGGCGAGGACAGACTAGGCAACCAAGCGCAGACCATCCTCATCTCGAATTTACAGCAAAGCGGACGCTTTTCGGTGCTTGACCGCAGCAATATGCGCGCCATCAAAGAAGAAAGCGCGCTAAACAAAGAGGCGCAAAACATCAAGGGCGCAAGATACGTCATCACGGGCGACGTGACGGAGTTTGGCCGCAAGACTACGGGCGATCACCAGCTTTTTGGGATACTTGGCAAAGGCAAAACCCAAACCGCCTACGCGAAGGTAAATCTTAACGTCGTGGACGTGAAAAACTCCGAGGTGATCTACTCTACTCAGGGCGCAGGCGAATACGAGCTCTCAAACCGCGAGGTACTGGGCTTTGGCGGTAGCGCCGGGTATGATTCGACGCTAAACGGCAAGGTGCTAAGCCTAGCCATCATCGAGGCCGTAAACAACCTAACGCGCGGGCTTGAAAGCGGCGCTTTTAACGCGAAATAAGGATAAATTTTGCGCTTTAAAACTCTAGCAAATTTCGCGCTCGCCTCCGCCGCCGCCCTACTACTCTCTGGCTGCGCGGACGACTCGCCTAGACAGCTATACTACTGGGACGGCGCCTACACGGGCTCGGTCTACGAATATCTAACCCAGGAGGGCGACGCGGGCGCGCAGATCGCCGCGCTCGAGCAGAGCCTGCAAAAAGCCTATCAAAGAGCCGCCAAAGTCCCGCCGGGACTGCACGCGCATCTGGGTTTGCTCTATCTTTCGCAAGGAAACGGGGCGAAATTTAAAGCCTACGTCGAAAAAGAAGCCGAGCTTTATCCCGAGTCGCGCGACTACGCGATGTTTTTGCTAAATCAAAACGGCAAAACGGCGGGCGCGGCGGGCAAAACCGAGGCAAATTTAAGCGAGCAGACGAAGGAAAAACCAGGCGCGAGCGAGTCAAATTCAAACGACAAAAGCTCAAATTTAGGCGAGCAAACGAGCAAGCAAAATTTGAAAAACAAGCAAACAAAACCTGCCAAAACTAGTAAGACCGCAAAAGGAAGCCAAAATGAAAAATAAAATAAAATCGGCGCTCCTTGGCGCATTTGCGGTACTATTTCTGGGCGCGTGCGCAGGCTCGCAGCCCGAGGTTTACGACTACTCGGCGTTTTTACAGACTAAGCCTCGCTCGATCGTCGTCATGATGCCCACCAGCGACTCAGCCGAGATAAAGGCCTCCGCGGCGGTGCTGGCAAACGCGCTCTATCCGCTTAGCGAGGCAGGGTATTACGTATTTTCGCCCGCACTCGTAAACGAGACCTTCAAAAACAACGGCATCTACGACGCTGGAGAGATCGCGCAGATCTCTACGTACAAGCTAAAGCAGATATTTGGCGCTGATGCCGCGCTATATCTAAACGTCGCGGACTACGGCACCTCGTATATGCTCATTAGCAGCGTCACGCGCGTGAGCGTAGCGGCGACTCTAGTGGATCTAAACACGGGCGCCGTACTCTGGCAAAAAAGCGCCACCGCGGCAAACGACTCCGGCGACGGCGGCGGCAACCTCATCGGCATGCTAGTCTCCGCGCTAGTTAAACAGATCGCCGACTCAGTCTCGGACGCGAGCTTTGACCTCTCGGCGCGCGCAGACGCGATTTTGTTTAGCACCGACTGCCGAGACTGCTTGCTCTACGGCCTGTATTCGCCGCATTACGGCCGGGATAGGCAGCTTGGCGGCGGCAAATAAATTTAAAAAGGACGAAAATGAAACTAGCCGAGGCGCTGATACTACGCGCCGACATACAAAAACGCATCGAGCAGCTAAAATCAAGACTCGCAGATAATGCAAAGGTGCAAGAGGGCGAGAGGCCCAGCGAGGAGCCAAAGGCGCTGCTAGCAGAGCTAGACGCGCTTACGAGCGAGCTTGAGCGCCTGATAGTTCGGATAAATTTAACCAACTGCACCGCAAAAGCGGATGGCAAGAGCCTGACCGAGCTGATCGCCAAACGCGACGTACTCATGCTAAAAGCTGGTGCATTGCGGGCTTTCGCGCAAGCTTCCGCGCAAAAAGTGGATATTTATTCGCGTAGCGAGATTAAAATTTTAAGCACGGTCGACGTCGCGGCGCTGCAAAAGCAGGTGGACGAGCTAGCTAGGCAGATCAGACAGCTTGATACGACGCTGCAAGGCGCAAACTGGCAGACCGATCTGACCAACTAAAGCGTCAAATTTAGCGGCGAAATTCGAGCGAATTTCGCGAAAAATAAAATTTCGGGTAAGTATCGCAAGGGGCGAGTACAAAAAATTATGGCAGCGCTCGCGGAAACGGCGCACCCCTTTTACGATTTATTTTCAGTAAATTTACAAGGGCAATGTAACTACGCAATGTAACTACCGCGTACTGATCTAGCGATACCGAGGGCGGGAACGGGGAAATTTAAAACGAAATTTTGATCTTAACGGCGCGGCTTGCCGGCTCGCGGCAAAATTTCGCGGCGATCTGGGCGGCCTTGACGCTCAAATTTTGCGTTAAATTTTAGGCGCGCTGGTCATTTTGCATTTTGACTCGTCTGGCATTAAATTTTTACAACATCATAAAATTTAGCCAAATTTAAAGGATGAAATTTGAAATTTAAAACCCTTGCGCTAGCGGCTGTATTTTGCTTTGCGACCGACATGAATGCGGAGCTTGCGACAGATGCAAATTCTATAAATTTTAGAAAAACAAGCGGCGCGGAGTTAAATTTTGCGGACGCAAAAGACGCCAAATTTCAACACGCGCGATTTAAGAACACAGATACCGCAGCGAGCGGCACAAACCCAAACTCATCGCAAAAAGCAACCCTCATCGACGAAGCAAAAAATTTCTACCGCGTGGACGAGCTGCTGTTTCGCAGCGCTCAGCTTGACGGAAGCGACGCAGCGAAGCTGCACGAGCTTGGGCATCAAAAGCATCGTAAATCTGCGCCATTTTAGCAGAGGCGGCGACAAAAGGGCGTTTGGGGATCAATTTTGGCTCGCGAACAAGCCGCTTCGAAGCTGGGAGATAAGGCCCGCGCAGATAGCGGACGTTTTGCGCACCATTCGCGAGCGCCAAAAGGAGGGCGCCGTGCTCGTGCACTGCTATCATGGAGCCGATCGCACGGGGCTTGTGGTGGCGATGTACCGCGTGATCTATCAGGGCTGGAGCCTGGATGCCGCGCGCAGCGAGATGATAGACGGTAGATACGGCTTTCACCCCATGTGGCAAGATATCGCGGGCTTTTTGACGCCGCAAAACGAAGCGCTCGTAAGAGCGGAGCTTGGAATTTAGACGAAATTTCGCCCGTTAGTCAGACGGCGGCGAAATTTGCGTTCAACTTTTAGCAACGCTAAAACCAAATTTGATGACGGTATCACCGGCATATCATAAACGCGATAAATTTAAAACAGAAAATTTCTAAGAGGCCTTAAAGTAGTAAAATTTATATCGTGAAATTTTGACGCATTTCCATCCGTCAAAATACGCTCATCTCTGCGTCGTGCGTATCGCAACCAAAATCGGCTAAATTTAAAGAGCCCGATTTGCGCTTGCGGCGACGGGGCGCGCAAAACGCCGCAAATATCAGACAAAATATTCGTAAATTTAGCCGAAACGCAGTAAAATTCGAGTGACAAATTTAGCAAAAGGAGCGATCGTGGAAAATTTATTACTAGCGCAGCTGTGCGAGGCGCTACCGCAGGGCATGCGCGTGCCAAGCGAGACCCAGGCGCTTTATGCGTGGATCGAAGCGAATGGCTTTTATGACGACGCGGGCGGGCGCAGACGCGGCTATCTCTACCCGCAGGATCGGCTACGGCAAAGCTGGAGCGACGATGAGCGTGAGGGCGGCACGGACATCGTCTTTTTCACGGATGATCCGAAAAATCGCGACGAGGAGTTAAGGTATTGGTTTTACGGCGAGGATCGCGAGCTTGCCGCGGAGATAAAGCAGCGGCTTTGCGTGTTCGCAGGCAGCGGCTCGGAGGGCTCGATGTGCGCGCTATGGCTGGACGATGCGGGCGAGACGAAGATCGTGCACATGGGCTCCGGCTCGGGCTCGAGCATGACCTGCGTTTTGGCTCATAGCGGGCTTGATTTTTTGCGGTTGCTTGCGATCGGATACGACGAGATCTGCTGGGATGAGGATTTTAGTGCGCCGCCAAACAGCGAGGAGGACGATTTTTTCGTGCATCCAAACGTAGAATTTCAGCAGTGGCTTAAGGATGCGTTTAAAACGACGATCCCGCAGACCGCGCTTGAGCTCGTCACTCCCGCGCATATAGACGACGAGAACCCGAGCGATGAGTTTTTGATCTGGGTAAATCGCGTCGCGGAGCGAGGTTTAGTATGAATTTAAGTAGGTTAAGATGGAATATCTCGCTGTTTTGGCACTACCAAAGCTCTTGCGAGTATAATTTATTCTTGATAAAAGCTCGCTTGCAGGGTCAAAAATAGCGGCAAATTTTATCGGCATAAGCCCGAATTTAATTCATTATAAAGCTATAAACGAGAGCAAATTTGGCTCGCCAACCAAAAGACAAGCTAAAAAGCCTAATGGCGGCAGTTTTTGCAGTCTTTTACGGTTACGAGCACATTCATCTTTTCGATGAAATTTCCGAGCTTTCTTTCCAAATTTTCCTTGTACTCGCTCAGCGCCTCGCAGAAGTTATAGTCCTCGACGTGTCCGCAGTTCTCGCATACGACGTGGATGTGCGGGTAGCTAAAGATATCGTAGCGCGCCTTTTGGTTTGGCATATTGACCTCGACAACAAGCCCCTCGTCTTTGAGCATATTTAGGTTTTTATACACCGTCGCGAGCGATACGGACGGGTTTTCGGCACAGATCTCCTCGTAAAGCTCATCGATCGTCGGGTGAGTGTGGCGATCGAGGATTTTGAGCACGCTGAGGCGCTGCGGGGTGGCTTTGAGGCCGTGATTTTTGAGAAGCTCCATATAGTTCATCGTTTTTCCTGATATTTTTTAGCTAAATATACAAAAAATTTATTTAAAACTTCTTTATAGTTGGTAATATAAATTATTATTTACTAAAATTTGTGTCATTTGTAGTCAAATTTATGCTTTTTGCGAGTTTAAGCGCTATACTCAAGGTAAATTTTAGACGTTTGGGCTCAAATTTACCCTACCGAATTTAGCGTTTTGGGGCTTAAATTTGAAGGCGATTTAAATTTGACGGTTTGCTCGCCGAATTTAAATAAAAATCCGACTTTTAATGCGGCGTAAATTTTGCTATCGATCATTACAACCGAGCGCCGATTATCATCGCTGCCGTAAAATTTATTTTTGTCGGTTGCGGCGATACCGCAGCGTTTTAGATACGGCTACGTTTTTGAAGCAAAGGCGTAAAAATAGTTTTCGCTAATTGCGATTTTAAATTTAAACAAGCTTTTGCGCCTTGCCGCACGGCTAAATTTACGAGCAAAAATCTATTTAAATTTTACCTTTTTGATAAAATCCGCGTATAGTCAAGCACCGGCGCCAAATTTAAGCGTTTTATAAACGGTAAAACGAAAGTCTGTAATGTTTTTTAGAGATTTTTATCCTAGGGTGCAGCGAGCAAAACGAACCATAGCGCAAAAGCCTATCGCGGCTAAAATTTAACCCAAAATCCGTAGTTAAAACCAGCCCGCAAAAAAGATAAGCGAAGATAAAAATAAATAAAACCGGCTTGATACGCGCAAATTTGCCTGTGCCGTTTATGGGCGGTAAATCAAAGCAAAAGCGGCAAGCCCCAGAATAAAAAGACTTGCTTCGCTCAAGTTTTTGCCTTCTCCGCCTAAATGCGCTCGCTAAAACGCGCAAAAACGTTTCAGCTCAAATTTAATCCGCCATTTCGGATAAAATTTTCTCGCCAATGCTTGCCGCATCGATACCAAGAGCCTTTTCGACGTCGGCCGTAGCGCCGTGCGGGATAAACGCGTCGTCAAACTCAAAGCTAACGATGCGCACGTCGAAAATGCGCCGCTCCTGCAAAAACGCAGCCAAAATCTCGCCTACGCCGCCTTTTTTTGCGGTATCGGAAAAGACGTACCAAATTTTATGCTTGCGCGCGAGCTCTTGCAAAAGTTCGCCGTCAAGCGGCTTAACATACACCAGATCAATAAGGCTTGGGTCAAATTTGCCGTCCGTTTTTTCAAGCAAAATTTTGCGCGCGGCGTTTGCTTTGCCCGCGGCGTTGCCGTAAGCGATAAAGGCCGCTTTACCACCGCCCTCGACCAAGATTTCGCCTTTTCCGAGCTTTAGCTCTCGCGCCTCAAATTCGCCCTGCGCCAGCGCAAAAGCTCCACGCGGATAGCGAAAAGCGCAAGGCCCCTCGTGAGCGTAGGCATAATGCATCGTAAGCCTAAAACTATCGGCACAGCGAGGCGCGAAAATCGTCAAATTCGGGATCAAATTTAGATAGCTCACGTCAAACGCGCCCTGATGCGTCTCGCCGTCCTCGCCGACGATGCCCGCGCGGTCCATCGCAAAGACGACGTTTAGGTTCATGATCGCGCAGTCGTGCACGACCTGGTCAAATGCCCGCTGCAAAAAGGTCGAATAAATCGCGATAAATGGCTTAAAGCCCTCCTTGGCCATCGCGGCCATCGAGGCGACGGCGTGCTGCTCGGCGATCGCAACATCCCAAAATCTATCGGGAAACCTCTCCATAAGAGCGTCTATGCCAGTGCCGGTAGGCATCGCGGCAGTTACTCCGACGATATTTTTATGCTCGCTAGCTAGCTGGATTAAATTTTCCGCAAAGAGCGCGGTGGCCGATTTAGCGGCTGATTTTTTGATGGCTTCGCCGCTTTGTAGATCAAACGGACTCACGCCGTGCCAGCTGGCTAGATGCCCCTCGGCCTTTTCGTAGCCTTTGCCCTTTAGCGTCTGGGCGTGCACGACGACGGGCTTTTTCATGCCTTTTGCGACGTTAAACGCCTCAATAAGCGCCCTCACGTCGTGGCCGTTTACGGGACCGATGTACTCAAGCCCAAGCTCCTCAAAAAACATACCGGGCGTAAAAATCCTGATGCCCTCCTCCATCCTGCGCGCCATATACGCGGCGCCGTCTGGCATGTAGCTCAAAAATCTCTCTACGCGGCTTTTAAACTTCTGATATAGCGGCCCGGCCATCATCTGCGACAGGTAGTTGCTAAAGGCGCCTATGGGCTTGCTGATGCTCATTTCGTTATCGTTTAGTACGATGACGCATGGGTTTTTGATATCACCAAGCTCATTTAGCGCCTCGTACGCGATACCCGCGCTCATCGAGCCGTCGCCGATAAAGGCCACTGGGATGCGATCCTCGCCTTTTAGCTTGATCGCCTTTGATGCGCCGACTGCTAGCGAGATCGAGGTAGAGCTGTGGCCGGCGATAAAGTAGTCGTATTTGCTCTCGGATGGCTTGGTGTAGCCGCTAATACCGCCGAATTTTCTAAGCGTGTCAAATTTATCCCAGCGCCCCGTGATTAGTTTGTGTGCGTAGCTTTGGTGGCTAACGTCAAATATAAACGGATCTTTTGCAGCGTCGAAAACATAATGCATCGCTACGATAAGCTCGACCGCGCCGATGTTTGAGCTCAGATGCCCGCCGTTTGCGCTGACGGTTTGTAAAATTTTATCACGAAGCTTCCCGCAAAGCGCTTCGAGCTCCTCCATATTCATAGATTTTACGTCTATCATTGTCCTATTATCTTTTTGATTTTTTCTAGTCTGGCTTCGATGGTGCCCTCGAGGTTGCCCGCGTCGCTAAGCACGATCGCTCCGCCCGCGCTGATGGCTTCGTCGGCAGAAATTTTGACGTTTTGACCGGAGAAATTTTCTTTGATAAACTCGTAATCTTTCGGATTTACTTTGACCTGCACCTCTTTGGCGTCTTTTATCTCGTTAAAAAGCTCTTTGCAGATAGCTGCGGCGATGTTTGCCGAATTTAATGAAATCTCTTTTTTCACGACCTCTTTGGCTATATCAACTGCGGTAGCGGGCAGCTGTGCTTCGCTAGATGCGATGAGGCTTTCAAATTTAGCCGCCTGCTCTTCAAGCTTATTTATGGAGCCTAGATATCTGCTCTCAAGCGCTTTTAGCTCCTCGTCGAATTTAGCCGCCGCCTCGTCTCTGCCCTGCTTTATGCCGTCCTCTTTGGCGCGCTGGATCTCGCTCTCTAGGCGTTTAGCAAATTCGTTTTCTTGATTTTCGATTTGCATTTGCAGCTTTATCATACTGCCGCTCATCTCGTCGGTACGCTTTAGCAGCTCCTCGATGAAGCTTGACTCAGGCTTAAAATGCCCGCCCTGCTCTTTTGCTTCGCCTAAATTTGAGCCCTCCTGCCCGCCGCTCAAGGCTCGTTCATTATGCTCGGTCGCGCGGCCGGATTCGCTTTCGTGGGCCGAGTGTGTATCCTCGCTTCTTTTTTCCTGACCCAAAATTTTAAACCGATAGTTTTCTACGAAGTGCTCTTTTGAGCGCTCATTTGTTATTACGCTACTTTTCATTCTATCATCTCATCGCTTTCGCCTATTTGGAACGCCCCGCTTTCGGCTAGGGCCTGAACCTGCTCTACTATGCGGCGCTGCGCCTCTTCGACGTCTTTTACGCGCACCGCTCCCAAAAACTGCATTTCTTCTTTAAACGAGTCGCTGGCGCGCTGAGACATACTGGAGAGAAATTTATCTCTCAATGCGTCGCCGCTGCCTTTTAGGGCAATCATAAGGTCTTTTTTATCGACATTTTTAAGTATTTCGCGAATAGCTGCTTGATTGAGGGTGTTAATATCCTCAAAGGTAAACATAAGCTCTTTGATAGTAGTAGCGAGCTTATCGTCGACGTCCTCGATATATTCGATCGTAGCTTTGGACGCCTTTTGGCCGAGGCGGTTTAACACCTCCGCCACGGCCCTTGGTCCGCCGACTTCGACTTTGTAGGACGTGAGGCTCTCTAGTTTGCCCTCTAGTACCGTTGAAACGCGTTTGATGATAGAGGGGCTAATGTCGCCCAAATTTGCCATTCTCACGACGACCTCGCTTCTAAGCTCGTTATTAAAAAACGAAAGCGTCTCGGCCGCACTAGTCGAGTCCATATGCGCCAAAATAAGCGCGATAGTCTGCGGGTGTTCGTTAACGATAAAGTCCGCAAGCTGCTGAGGCTTAACCTTAGTAAGATAGCCGAAGCTCTTTGTATTTTCCATACTTTTTGCGAGTTTATCAAGTATCTTTTGCGCAGCTTCCGGACCAAAGGTGCGGTATAAAATTTCTTTCGCATACTCTAAGCCACCGCTTCTCATATATTGATTTGACTGCATGAGAGCGTAAAATTCTTCTAAAACCGCAGCAGCTACGCTTTTATCCGTGCTTTTTGCGGTAGCTATATAGCGCGAAATTTCGGTTATGACGTCAACCTCCATATGCGAAAACAGTAGCGTCGTAACGTCCTCACCTAGCTGAATAAGCAAAATAGCGACCTTTTCGGGCATCGAAAGGTCGTCGTAAATCATCTTTTGTTGTTCATTTAACTTTATTGCCATTAAAAGTCCTTACGGTTGCTAAAGTCAGAATCGTTTTTTATCATATCTTGAAGCAATACGGCTATCTCTTCGCTGCGATCTTGAACGACTAGTTTCATCTTTTCTAGTAATACATCGTAGCGCAGGTCGTCCTCGTTAAAGTTATCTCCGATACCCAGCTGCTCCTCGACCTTTTTCCTAGCTGCTTGAAATTTCTCCAGCGTATCTTCGCTATCCTCGAGCTGAACCTCATTTTCGGATAGATCGATCTCTTCTTCTTTTACGTCCTCAAGCATTTTGGTCATAAACGGCGTAATGACTTTCTTGTAGAATACATATAGTAAGATCGCTACAAAAAGATACTTTAAGATAGGCAAAAACGGCACTACGTAAAGCTCGAAAAAGGACTGAACTTTGCTAGCCGGCGTCTGTCCGTCTTGACGCTGGAACTCAAAGTTACTAACAGTAACCTCGTCGCCTCTGTTTTGATCAAAGCCGATAGACTGGCGAATAAGAGCGTCTATACGCGCTAGCTGCTCTTTATCAAGCGGTACGTAGGCTATTTCGCTAGTTGGATTTCCTTTTTCGTCTTTTTTATTTTCGTATTTTCCATCCACGACGACAGCGGCGCTTAGGCGGTTTATCTTAGCAAACTGATCCTTGACGCGCTCAACTTTTTTTGAGATTTCATAGTTTGTCGTAGATGAGCTTTTTGAGTATAGCTCTTTCATTTTACCGTCTTGCAGGCCTTCGACCGGACCGATGTTGCTCACGGCCCCAGGCACGCCTTGTACTTCGGCTTCTTTGCTGCCTTGGCGTTTTTCTTCGACGTTTTGCTCGCTTCTAGCTACAGAGTTTGGATCAAAGGTCTCGCTTTGGCTATCTTTTCTAGCAAAGTCAAAGTCTATCGTTACTTTGGCTACGACCTTATCCGAGCCGCCCACGATAGGCGATAGGACGTTTATGATTTTTTCTTCGAGATTGTGCTCGGCGTCGCGTTTGTAGCGGATTTGTTGCGTGATCTGATCGCTATCGTATTCGCCGTCCTCCTCGCCTAGCGGCACTCCGTCTTGACTTACGATTTTTACTTGCTCGGGTTTTAAATTTGCCACCGCGGCCGCGACTAAATTTTTAATGCCGGTAATTTGTTTTAAATTTAAGCTCTGCCCGTCTTTTAAATTTAGCACGATAGAGGCGCTTGGCGGCGTGGCTCGCTCGGTAAAAATCGTTTCTTTGGGTATCGCGATACGCACGATGGCTTTATTTATCGGCGCTAGACTTTCGATCGTGCGAGCTAACTCGCCCTCGAGCGCACGCTGAAATTTGACCTTTTGCTCGGCATCCGTCGCGCCAAATTCTTGCTTGTCGAAAATCTCAAATCCGACCTTACCGTCTTTTAAAATCCCAAGCGACGCGATCGAGATCCTCTCGCGGTAAACGTCCGAGTTTGGCACCAAAATCGTGCCCTCGTTTAAAATTTTATACTTTACCTTATCTTTTTCAAGCTGCTGGATTATCAGCGCAGAGTCTGCGGCGGAAGTGTTTTCAAAAAGTACGCTATAGCCGTCGTAGTTTTCGTTTGAGCTTTTGTGAATGCTCAAAAACACTAAAAAACCGACCACGAGCACGACCGAGCCCGCGGCGACTAGGCGCTGTCTTAACGAGAGGTTGTGATAGACCTGTCCGATTTGTTGAATTGCGGTTTTGAAATCCATTTACTTTAAATTTCCCCCAATTTGTTTTAAAACTACGTCGTTTTGACTAGGCAGTCCGATCGTTATGCGAACCGCGTTTAATCCGTAACCTTTTAGATCACGTAAAATTATACCTTTTTTTAACAGATTTTGAGCAAGCTCGCTCGCGTTTTGACGCCCAAACTCAAAAACGATAAAATTCGTAAAGCTCGGCAAATAATTTATACCGTAAAGCTCGGCAAATTTTTCGTATTTTTTCATCTCCTCAAAATTCGTCTCAAGCGTCATTTTTACGAATTCTTCATCTTTTAGCGCCTCGATAGCCGCTTTTAAACTAAGCGTCGTTATGTTAAACGGCGCTCTTAGTTTGCCTAGCTCGCTCATCACGCTTTCTTTGCCGATGCCGTATCCTACGCGCATACCGCCAAGACCATAAGCCTTAGAAAACGTGCCCAGATATATCGCGTTTGGAAATTTAGCTATGAGTTCGCGAGGCTTTATCTCTTTTTTCGCGTCTTTAAATTTGGCAAACTCCTGATACGCACCGTCGATAACCACGAGTGTATCGACGTCAATCTGCTCTAAAAATTTATAAATTTCCTCGGCGTCTAGGCAGCCTCCCAGCGGGTTATTTGGCACGCACAAAAATATCACGCCGATCTCGTCTTTTTTAGCCTTGTAAATTTGCAAAAACTCGCCTAGATCGTGCTCTTTGCTCTTTGTTTTAAAGACCTTCGCGCCAGCTGCTTTGGCGTAAATTTCATACATAGCAAAGGTTATGCCCGCTGTCAAAATTCCCCTCTTTGCATTTGCCTTTGCATGCACGGCAAATTCTATTATCTGATCGCTTCCCGAGCCTATAACGATAGATTTTTCGCTAACGCCAAATTTACTAGCTAGCGCGGCCTTTAGCTCAAAGTAGCTGTCGTCGGGATAAAGATGCATTTTATTTACTATTTCGCCGACTGCTTTTACTACCGCGGGGCTCGTGCCGTACGGGTTTTCGTTGCTGGCTAGCTTGATGACGTCTTTGGCGTCGATGCCGTATTCGCGCACGACAAGCTCAATAGGTTTGCCCGCCTCGTAGCTCACTAAATTTGCCAAATTTTCGTTAAATTTCATCTCATTCCTCCCACGCGACGTAGCTTCCTAGCCACGCGATTTCGTGACCGTAGCTTATCGCTTTTTGTATCGCTTTTTGGACGTTGTCGTCGTCGATGTGCCCCTCGAAATCTATATAAAAATTCGCCTTAAATTCGCGCTGTTTTATCGGGCGGCTCTCTAGTTTGGTGATATTTATACCCTCGTCTCTAAATGCCAAAAGTAGCTCCACTAGCCCGCCGGGGCGGTGCTCGGTCTTTGCTAATATAGATGTTTTGTTTTTTTGCGCTCGCTCGTTTTTAAAATCGCTTAAGATAAAAAATCTCGTGCGGTTTGCGGCGTTATCCTCGATCGTCTCAAACAAGATCGGCACGCCGTAAAGCTTGGCTGCGATCTTAGAGCAGATAGCGGCTGAATTTGGCTCGCTGCTAGCTAGCTGCGCGGCCTGCGCGGTCGATTTTGCCGGGATAAATTCGACGGCTGAAAGCATATGATCGTCTAAAAATTTGCGGCACTGATTGTAGCCTTGCGGGTGCGAGTAGATGCGCTTGATATCCTTTAAATTTTCGCACTTGCTCGCAAAAATATGATGAATATCCATGTAAATTTCAGCCACGACCTTGACGCTATCAAACCGTCCGAGGCAGTCTAGCGTGGCGCCTACCGCGCCTTCTGTATTATTTTCTATCGGTACGACGCCGTATTTGGCCTCTTTGTGCTTTAGTTTCGTAAAAACCGCCTCGATGCTAGCTAGCGGCAGATACGCGCTCATCGCGCCGAAACGACTCTCCGCGGCTTGGTGCGTGTAGGTGCCCTCAGGCCCTAGATAGGCGACTTTTTCAGGCATCTCAAGGTTTCTGCTGACGGCAAAAATTTCAAGATAAATCGCCTCGATCGCAGCTTTATTTAAAAACGCGGAGTCTTGCCCCTCTAGGCGGTTTAGGATCGCTCTTTCGCGCTCGGGGCGGTAGATCGCGCTGCCGCTGGTTTGCTTTAGCTCGCCGATCTTTCGTACGAAATTCATGCGCTCGTTTAGGCGCTTTAGCACCTCGTCGTCGATCTTATCTATCTCGTTTCTAAGGTCGTTTATGTTTTGCATTTTCGCTCCCTAGCCTAGAAATTCGCGCTCCAGCGCCACTATGTCCTCGAAGCTCTCGCGGCGTCTTATCAAAAAGTCCTCGCCGCCTTTTACCGCAACTTCTGCGGCGCGTCCGCGAGTGTTGTAGTTGCTACTCATTGCAAACCCGTATGCGCCGGCTGATTTGATGACGACGAGATCGCCTGGGTTTAGCGGCGGTAAATTTCGATCTTTTGCTAAAAAATCGCCGCTCTCGCAGATCGGTCCGACCACGTCGCAAGGGCTAAATTTGAGCTCCAGAAGCTGCTCAGTCTTACACTCGCAAAGAGTCTTGCCACCGCTAATAGCAAAAATTTTATGCCTAGCCTGATAGAGGCTTGGGCGTATGAGGTCGTTCATCGCGCCGTCCACGACAACAAAGCGCTTGTTTTTGTTAAATTTCTCGTAAAGTACGCTAGTTAGAAAATATCCCGCGTTGCCGACGATAAAGCGTCCCGGCTCGCAAACTACCGTGACGTCCAGGCCGCTTAAATTTGCCAAAATACCCTGCGCGTATTCGTATAGATCAGGCTCGCTCTCATCGCCGTAAACGATACCTATGCCGCCGCCGACGTCAAAAAATTTGATATCGATTTGTGCAGCTTTTAGTTCGCGAGTCAAATTTGCCACGATCTTTGCCGCTTCGATAACGGGCTTGATATCGGTTATCTGCGAGCCAATGTGGCTGTGGATGCCGACCGGTTCTAGATGCGGCGAGTTTTTGGCGTGAAGGTACATTTTTTTCGCCGTTTGCAGATCTACGCCAAATTTATTTTCGTTTAGTCCGGTCGAGATGTAGGGGTGCGTCTTGGCGTCGATGTCTGGATTTACGCGGATGCTGATGCGAGCGGGCTTGCCTAGCTGCTTTGCGATAGCCTCTAGGCGGTTCATCTCGGCTTCGCTTTCTAAATTTATCATCAAGATTTCATTTTCCAGCGCAAATTTAAGCTCGTCGTCGCGCTTGCCCACGCCGCTTAGGATAATCTGATAGCTTTTAGCTCCGGCTAGCAAAGCACGCCTAACTTCACCCACGCTCACGCAGTCAAACCCGGCTCCAAGCCCGGCTAAAAATTTCAAAACGCTTAAATTTGAGTTTGCCTTAACGGCGTAGCATACGAGAGATTTTCTAGCGTGAAACGCGTTTTTTAGCGCTTCGTAGCGGTGCGCTATGTAGTCAAAATCGTAAACGTAAAGAGGAGTGCCGTATTTTTGCGCTAAATTCGTAAAATCCATAACCGACCTTGTTTAAAAATAGTTAGATTTTACAGAAATTTTGCCTAAATCTCTCTTAACGACTCCCAAAACGCAGATAAAAAGCGTATGCGCCGAGTAAAATAATCGGTAAAAGCACGCCGACCTCGGGCGAGACGACGCCGTTTCTAGCAAACCTCATCATCACAAAAAGCGCACCCCAGACGCAAAGCGAGGCGATCGTGAAGATAAAGCTTTTTAAGGCGAGATTAAAAAATCGTCCGGTAATCGGCAAAAAATAGTAAATAATGAGCACCATAAACGGCGCAAAAAAAGGCGCAAAAGCGAGGTTATAAAGCGTGGTTTTGGTCGAATTTAGCCCGATACCTTCGTCTTTAAACGCCAAAATATAATCCACGGCATCCGGGATCGTGATAGCCGAGCTCTCCGCCGACGCGCTTTCTATCGTTTTTGGTTTAAAATTTTCAAGCGTTTTTAGCTCGCTTGGCGTTTTGATATCAAGCCCTTTTTCACCGAGCTTAATATTTTGTGGCAAATTTACGATTTTAGCGTTCTTTAAAAGCCACGCATCGTCTATAAACCTCCCGCTTTCGCCGAAGGTCGCGCTGCGCAGATTGCTGCCGTTTATGTCAAATATCCGCACGTCTTTTGCCTCGCCGCTAATGGGATTTAGGCTGTCCATGTAGACAAATTTGCCTTCGAATTTTAAGAAAATATCAGAGCTCGTGCGCGATAAATTCGAGAGTTTCACGATATTTCGCCCATACTCGTAAGCGTAGGCAAAAGGAGTAAAATTTAGTCCGACGTAGACAAACGTGATGGCGAGCGCGATGTAAAAAGGCGGTTTTATCAGGCGATTTTTATCAATACCAAGCGCGTAAAAGCTCACGAGTTCGTTGCTGCGAATCATGCTAAATTTGCTAGTTATTAGTGCAAAAATGAGCGCGAGCGGCAGGACGTAGTTTACCGCCGTAAGCGAGGTAAGGCCAAAATAAAGCAGCTTTAGGTTCGCGCTTGCGGGCATGTCTTTTAGGTTGGTTAGGATATCGATACCGACGTAAAAAAGCGTGAGCGCGACGAATATAATCACGAAATATTTAAAATAAAGCCAGCCGACGTAACGCGCGTAAAGATTCATCTGGGATCTCTTAAATCAAATTTTGCGTACGCGGGGCATCGGACAAGAGCGACGCTCTCAAAAGTATCAAATCTAAACAGCTCTGTTTTTTGAGTGAAATTTAATAAAAATACAGCTCTGGATAAAAGGCGAGTCTGTGAAAAAACCGTTTTTTTCGTAAATTTTATAAATTTGCTAGTAAAATTTTGAAGTAAATTTATAAAATTTGCGGTAAAGAAAATTTGGCGTACGGTTTTAAATTTATGTTTTAAATTTAACCGATTTTTTAGCGCTTCAAAAAGCCACAAAATTTGAGAAACCGCAAAAGTCGCAAATACCAAATTTAACCCTCTCACAAAATACCTTTTTTGGTTGAGAATTTTTGCGAAACGGTATCGATATCAGTTTTTATAAGCTCATTTAGCGCGTTTTCACAGTAGTCCAAAATTTTTTCCAATCCCTCTTTTTCCTCTGCGTTAAATTCGCCAAGTACGTGGCCTGTTACCGCACTTTCGCCTTTATGCGCGCTTCTACCGATACCGATACGCACGCGCTCGTAGTCTGCACCCATTAACACGTCGATTGACTTTAGGCCGTTGTGTCCGCCGTTTCCGCCGCCCTTTTTAAATTTAACGACGCTGAAATTTAGATCAAGGTCATCATGAATCACGATAATGCGCTCAGGCTTGTAAAAATCTGCGACGGCTTTTACGCTTCGTCCGCTTAGATTCATAAAAGTAGTTGGCTTTAAAAAAAGTAAATTTTGAAATTTGAACAGCTCGCCTTGAAATTTGGCCGAGCTTACATCCGTAAAATTTGAGTTTTTGAGTCTATCTATCAGCATAAAGCCGACATTATGTCTTGTTTTGGAGTACTCGGGACCGGGGTTTCCCAGTCCGACTATGAGTATCAAGGCTAGCCTTATTTAGCTTTTATTACGCCTAGAACCGCTACGCGGTCAGCATCGATCATAGTAACGCCCGCAGGAACGGTTATATCGCGCACTAGGACAGTGTCGTCTATATCAAGACCGCTAACGTCTATGTCGAATGAATTCGGCAAATTTTCGGCCGTGCATTTTACGGCTAAGCGCCTTTTTGAGATGATCAAAACGCCTTTATTTTTTAGACCAACCGGAGTTCCGTAAGGTTTAACCGGGATCATATATTTTGAGACGACGCCTGGAAGCGCAACCTTTAAATCAACGTGTTTTAGCGCGTTTGTCACAGGGTCTTTTTGGTATTCGACTACTACGACTTTCAAGATTTTTCCGCCCACTTTTACGTCAAACGCAAGGCTCTCTTTTTTGCGAACCTCTTTTATAAAATCATTGATTTTAAAAGCGGCTTGCACATTCTCTAATCCCTTGCCGTAAATGTTGGCGATTAGATAACCATCTCTTCTCAAGGCTTTTGACGCCTTTTTACCGATACTCTCTCTAACGATACCTTCTAACATCGTTTTCCTTTCTTGAAAAATAGAAGCCGATGATACCCAAATTTATATAAATTTCGCCTTACTTGATATCTTTGAGCGCAATAACTTCGCTTTGAAATTCTTTTAAAAGTTCGGCGTCCTCTTCGATAGAGGCAACCATAGCTCTTTTTTTAGCAAGGTCGGCGCTCTTGATTTTGATATCGAGGTTTTCCCTTCTACTGGCGCTTTTTAGCGCTTCTTCTTTTGTTATAATTCCCGAAGTATACATGTCAAGCAAATGCTGCTCAAAGGTCTGCATTCCGTAGGTATTTTTACTTTGTTCTATCGCGTCGTAAATTTCGCTATCTCTATCTTCTAAGATCATATCTCTTATTCTTATGTTTTTTACCATTATTTCGCAAGCGACGCGGCGTTTGCCGGTCGTAGTCACGACAAGGCGCTGAGATATGATAGCCTCCGCAACCGAGGCAAAGGTCATCCTGATTCTATTTTGCTCCTCTTTAGGAAACATATTTATGACGCGGCCGATAGTTTCTTTAGCATCAAGGGTGTGAAGCGTAGCAAGCACCAAGTGGCCGGTTTCTGCTGCATTTATCGCGGTTCTAACAGTCTCTAGGTCTCTCATCTCGCCTACGAATATAACATCCGGGTCCTCGCGCAAAGAGGCTCTTAGTGCGTCGGCGAAACTATCTACGTCTTGGCCGATACCGCGCTGATTTATTACGCTTTTGTCGTCGTTATATATAAACTCGATCGGATCTTCGATAGTGACGATGTGGTAGTTTTTCGTGTGGTTTAGGTGATTTATCATACTAGCTAACGTCGTCGTTTTACCGCTACCGGTAGGTCCCGTTACTAGGACGATACCTCTATTTACTTTATTGCAAAGCTTTTCAATAACCGGCGGCAACAAAAGCTCCGACATCGTAGGAATTTTCGTCGGAATCGTTCTAAATACGAAAGATACGCCGTCCATCTGCAAAAAGACGTTTGAACGGAAACGGTAGTCATCGTTTAATTTATATGTAAAATCCACGCTCTTTCTTTTCATAAGATTGTAATAATTCGCCCCTAAAATTTCCTTGGCAAGAATTACAGAACTGTCGTAATCTAAAATTTTATCGCCCATCGTAAATATCTCGCCGTTAAATCTACCGCGAACTACTTTGTTGGATTTTACATGCAAGTCGCTACCGCCAAGCTCGATAAGTTTTGCTAGATACCCATCCAGTATAACCTTCATTTCGGCTTTTTTTTCGTTCTCTTCGTCGCTCTGCGGCACCGTAGTTCTAATCGGCGTCCCGAAAGTTTCATCTTCCATACCGATGCCAAGCTCGGCTAAAAGCGCCGCCCTGTCCTTGTATTTAACCGGTCGCACTTCAGGTTTTTTTAACGTATTTGTTTGGTTTTCTTGCCTATCGTTTATAGTTTGAGCTTGTGCCGCAACTTTATTTGCGGCAGTTTGCATTTGTGTGAAATTCGGCTCTAAATTTTGCGCTTGCGATTCACGCAAATTTATGGATTCGTCGATATTTTTTTGCTCTTTATTTTGCCGATCGTCTCCAAAACCAACGTTTAAATTCGGCTGCACAGGGATTGCGTTTATCTCGTTTTTGTCGCTGGCGCCATCGTTATTGATTATGCCGATTTTATCCTCTATATCTTTATTTTCTTCATCTTGAACTATGCTAAATTCATTTTGAAAAAAGTCTAAAATTTGATCCTTTTCGCTAGGGTGCTGTTGCATGCCGACCTCTTCTTGCGTAAATTTAATACCTAAATCATCCAAACTTACGTTATCTCCGCCAAATTTTACATCCGGCGTTTCATCGCAAATCGACTGTTCTTGCGCCGTAGCTTTCGCAGTCTCGTCAAACTCATCTTTTTTTGGCGACATCTCGTCCAGTGCGTCTATTTCGCTCAGTGCTTCGTTGATAGCTTGGAGATTTTCGCTTAACTCGTGTTTTTTTGCCTCCAAATCACCGGGCTCGATAAAACCGTCAAATTTGACGGTTTCCGCCGCTTCTTTGATTTTTACGGGCTCGCCGTCTATGGGTTTGAGCGCAGGCAGGTTCTCAAAATCAAAATTTTGTCCAAATTTAAACACGGGCTCATGATCGCTCAAATTTTTATCTGTAACTTCACCGATCTTCTGCTCATCTTTTTCAGATTTTAGCTCTATTATTTGCTCTTCTTGCGAATCTTCTTTATTTTTATCTCTTATTTTTTGTATATCGTTTTTTACCGCATTCGCTCTTAGATTTATGATACGCTCAAGTTCGTCGTCTTGAGTGTCAAATTTAATACTAGAACCGATAGGCTCGTAGTCCATTGCATCTTCTTGCTGCGACGAAGTAAATCTCAAAGGCTTCATTTAAGCGCTTTCATTATATCTTCAAATGCCGTCACAAACTGCTTTAAGCCGTCGTTTAGCAAGTCTTTGTAAACCTTCTCCATGTCTATATCGGCTCTTTTTACCACGCCGAAAAATTTCTCTATACTATCGTCGCTAACAGCTGTTTTTGGTTCGTTTTTGCCCGCCATAAAGGCCTTGATAGTATCAAGCGGGGCCGTATTTACCGCGTTTTGATACATAAGCTCTTTTACGTAATAATCCTTTGCCAACTCATCGCCCTTTACGCCCGTGCTAGCAAATAGCGCGCGCGTCGTCGGCAAGTTTTTATTTTCTATGATTTTATAAATTTTAGTCGCGTTCATGATGCCGATTTGACCCGTCGGTAGCGAGTTTTCACGCATCTTTTCATCTAGCAAGCGATCAAACCTGCTAACAAAAATACTAATCACGCTTTTTGGTAGCGGCGTTAGCGGAAATTTCTTCTCATAAGCCTTTACGCCATCTTCAAAAGCTTCCAAACACGCTACGGCTTGCTCAGGCGAGAAAATCAGCGTCGCATTTACCGCGATACCGCGTGCAGTTAATGCGCTCATAGCTTCAAAGCCCGCTTTTGTCGCGGGGATTTTGATCATGACGTTTGGCATGCCGATCTCTGCGTGCAGCCTAGCGCCCTCATCCACCGTAGCTGCAGCGTTATCGCAAAAGCTAGGATCGACCTCGATGCTAACAAACCCGTCGTCACCGTTTGCGTAATGCCTCAAAAGCTTGGTTGCGGCTATCTTGATATCTTGCACCGCGAGTGCCTCGTAAAGAGCCTTTGGATATTTTTTGCCCATTTGGCCGATGACGTCTTTATAGGAGTCTGATAAAAACGCGGCTTTAAAGATGGACGGGTTTGAGGTCACGCCGTTAATAGCGCCTATTTGAAGTAAATTTTCAAACTCGTCTTGCAAAAAGTCGCGCTCGATAAAGTCGCACCACAGTGAAAAATTTATATCGTTATTAAACATTTTTCTCGCCTTTTTATATCAAATTTATGATCTCGCGCAAATCTTTTTTATCCACGCAACAAGTTGCCGCTTGCCTTAAAATTTGCTTCGCGCAAAACGCGATTTTTAAATTTGAATGCTCAAACATTGATAGGTCGTTGGCGCCGTCGCCTACGCTCATCGTCTGCTCTTTTGAGATACCGAGCATTTTTTGCAAATTTACAAGCATTGCGCCCTTTGAAAAGCCAAACATCATCTCGCCGCCCACAAGCCCGGTTAGGACGCCGTCTTTGTGATGTAGGATATTTGCAAAGCTAGCGTCAAATTTGAGCTTCTCTTGCGCTCTATCGGTGCCCGAGTGAAATCCGCCGCTAAAAACAACGACCTTGACGCCTTTACTTTTTAGATGTGCGATCAGCTCGGCAGCTCCTGGCATTAGTGGCAAATTTGAGCAAATTTGATCTACTTTAGTAAGCTCAAGCCCCTTTAAAAGCGAAACGCGGCGCGTTAAACTCTCAAAAAAATCAAGCTCGCCCGCCATCGCTTTTGCAGTTATTTCACTGACCTCATCGCCCACACCTTTTGTTGCAGCTAGAAAATCTATCGTCTCGCCGTCCATTAGCGTCGAATCAAAATCAAATACGCAAAGCTTTATCAAATTTGATCCTAGAAATCGCGCTTTAGCAACGTTTCGACTTTTAAAATCGTAAGGATATTGTTATCTCTTTTGCCGATACCGTAGATCATGCCTTTATCTTTTAAAAGCGTTTCAGGCGGCGGATCGATCCTGTTTTGCTGTATTCTGATGGCTTCCGTTAGCCTATCAATCACAAATCCCGCGACGTTATCGCCCTCTTTCATCACGATGTACCTCGTGCTTGGGCTCGGTTTTGCGGCGTTTAGAGAAAATTTCTTTCTCAAGTCGATTAGCGGGATGACGCTACCGCGCAGGTTAAATACGCCCAAAACATACTCAGGCACGCTAGGCACGCGAGTGTATTCGATCGGCTTAATGATCTCTTGGATATTTAAAATAGGTATCGCATACTCCTCGTCGCCCACGATAAAGCCGACTAGCTGGACGATCTCCTCACGCTCTTTTTCGCTCGGGTCTATCACCTGTCTTTTTTGTCTTTTTAGAACCTGATTTAGTTTGTCGTTCATGTTCTATCCTATTAGTTTGATATTTTTTCTAACTACGTTTTCAAGGTACTCAGACGAATACGGCTTGGTGATGTACTCAGTCATTCCTACCTCCACGCCTCTTAGCCTGTCGGTTTTTGACGTTCTTGAAGTTACGGCTATTAACGGCAAATTTCTATATTTTGAGTACTTGCGAATTTCGCCTGCTAGCGTGTAGCCGTCCATTCGCGGCATTTCGATATCGATTAGCATCGCATCAAGCGCGTGTTCGCCAGATTTTACGATAGTTAGAGCCTCGACTCCGTTGGTGGCCTCGATCACCGTTACGCCAAGAGGGGCTAGCGATTTTTGCATTATGGTTCTGTCCATCTTCGAGTCGTCGACGATCAGCACTTTATAATCGCTCGGTTTTTCTTTGACGCTTTTTGAGGATTCCATGCTAGCTTTTATGTCTACTTTTATATCTTTTGCCATCTCCATCATCATACCTACGTCGATGATGAGCGTTACTCGGCCGTCGCCTCTTATCGTGGCTCCAGCGATTCCTGGGATATTTTGTAGATAATCGCCCATTGATTTGATAACGATCTCCTCTTGTCCTACAAGGCTATCTACGATGATGCCCAGCTTTGCTTCCGCTACGCCGATAACGACCACATAGGTCTGATCTCCGCCGTCAAAGACCTGTTTGACACCAAAGATATCAGATAGCTTAACCAGCGAAAGCACCTCGTCACGTAGCCTGAGCACGTTTTTGCCGTCGATCGTATAGATATCGTCGATCGGCACGCGCACAGTCTCTAAGACGCTTGCCAGAGGAATAGCGAAAAACTCCTCTTGTGCGCCTACTAAAAGCGACTGGATAATAGCTAGCGTGAGCGGAATCTTTAGCTTCATCGTCGTGCCCTTACCCACTTCGCTTTCGATGTCGATTATGCCGTTTAGCTTTTCGATATTAGTCTTTACGACGTCCATTCCCACGCCGCGACCGCTTACGTTAGTTACCTTCGCAGCAGTCGAAAATCCGGGCTTAAATATAAGCCCAAACGCCTCTTTATCGCTCATAGTATCGGCTTCGCGCTCGGTGATGATGCCCTTTTCTATCGAGCGTGCCTTTAGCATATCGGCGTCTAGCCCCTTACCGTCGTCGGTGATCTCGACTACGATATGGTTGCCTTCGTTGTAGGCTTTTAGCTGGATAGTGCCTTTTTCAGGCTTGCCAGCAGCTAGTCTGGTCGCACCGTCTTCGATGCCGTGGTCGCACGAGTTTCTTATCATATGCACGAGCGGATCGCCGATTTGCTCGACGATAGATTTATCTAGCTCCGTCTCCTCGCCCGTGATTTCAAGGTCGATTTGCTTATTTAGCTCGCGGCTTAGATCGCGGATCATACGAGGAAATTTATTAAATACCTTCGCGATAGGTAGCATCCTCGTTTTCATAACGGCTAGTTGTATGTCGGTAGTCACTAGGCTTAGGCTAGATACTACTTGATTTAGCTCCTCAAGGAATTTCTCGCCCTCATATCTCTCCTCGACGTCGTCGTAAATTTTAAGCAATCTGTTTTTGCCAAGCACCAGCTCGCCGATCAGGTTCATCAGGTGATCTAGGCGCTTAACCTCGACGCGTATAGTCTGCTCGTCCGCGCTAGCTCCGCTTGATGGAGCGGGTACTTTTTTGTCCTCTTTTTTGTTGGCAGGCTTTGCTGGAGCGGGCTTTGGAGCCGGAGCTGAATTTGACGGTGCAGAAGCTTGAGGTGCGGCAGGCGCTGCAGGTTTTGGCGCTTCGCCTGCTGCTACTTTTTGGGCCCGTCTTGCCTGATCCTCGGCCTTTCTTACTTTCAGCAGTCTTTCTATCTCAGCTTCGACCTCGTCGTCGCTTAAATTTGATAAATTCTCATCGCTAACGGGTTCGGGCTCAGGCTCTTTCGGCGTCTCTACCACAGGCTCTGGCGCTGCGGGAGCAGGCTTGCTAGCGGCCGCACTCGGGGCTTCGCCTTCAGATATCGCGGTTAGTCTTTTGCAGATATCTTCTATCTCTATGCCTACGTCCGTATCGTTACCGCTATCTCTGATACCGTGGAGTAGCCCCTTCATCATATCTACGGACTCCAGCACCACGTCCATGATATCCGGAGTTATCTTTAGTTCATTTCGGCGAGCTTTGTTTAGCACGTCCTCCATATGATGAGTAAGCTTAGTAAGGATATCGAAATTTAAAAAGCTCGATGACCCCTTGACCGTATGTGCAACTCGGAAAATTCTATTTAAAAGCTCTAAATCTTCAGGGTTTGACTCAAGCTCTATAAGGTCATGGTCTATTTGTTCTACTAGTTCGAAGGCTTCAACCAGGAAGTCTTCCATTATTTCTCTCATATCATCCATGATTTTCCCCCTTATTTCTTGTGCGCTTCGATCACGCGAAGCACCTCGTTATAAAATAGCGATGCGTCAAATTTGGTTAGATATGCTGCAGCGCCGGCCTCTTTGCTTTGAGCTTCGCTATAGTCGTTGCTTAAAGAAGAGTTAAATATGATAGGAATTCCCGTATATCTCGGATCGTCTTTTATCGTCGATGCAAAGCGGTATCCGTCCATCTGAGGCATCTCGATATCGCTCAAAATCACTCTTAAAAAGTTATTTAACTTATCGCCGTACATCTCGTAAAGATCCTCCATCCTAGCAAGCCCCTCTACGCCGTCTTTTGCTTCGACTACTTTTAGTCCCATTTTTTCTAGCATATCTTTTACTAGTTTTCTTGCCGTCGAGCTATCGTCTAGCACTAGTGCTAAACCGCTCAAAAGCTTACTTTGATCAATCTCTACTTCCATTTTCGGGCTATAAATGCCAAGCTCTTCGACGACGCTTTCAAGGTCTAATATTAGCAAAACCTCATCGTTTTCGATGCGAGTTACGCCTGTTATCTTGCCTTTATCTAGCGTTCCGGCATTTGAGGCAAAAGTCGCCGCCTCGATGTCCGCCCAGCTTATGCGCCTGATTCGCTTTGCCTCGTGGACGATAAAGCCTATCAATATACCGCTAAATTCGGCAATGATGACGCGAGGCTTGATAGCTCCACCCTTAGGCTCGTTTATCTGCATCCATTTGGCTAAATTTATGACAGGTATCACTACGCCGCGAAGGTCAAAAATCCCCTCGATATACTCGGGTACTCCAGGAAGTTCGGTTAAATTAGGCATCTTGATGATCTCGCGCACCTTTGCGACATTGACGCCGTATATGCCCTCATATACCTTGTCGCCTGATTGCTTAAAGATACGAAAATCAACAAGCTCCATCTCGTTTGAACCGGTTTTTAGTTCACCGTTGTTAAGCATTTTAAACCTTTACGCTCTTTCGAGCAAACTTAATATTTTGGTCGTATTCTACTACAAAATAGCTTTGCTCGCATGCAAAAGATGGAATATTTATATATTTTTGTTTACCTATCGTGTACTGTTCACCTTGGTGATAGTGCCCCTCGATGATGATGTCAGCCTCGTAAAATGCGTTATATCGGCGCATTTTCGCCTCGGCTAAATTCTTAAAATTCGGTATCTTATAATCTAAAATTTTTCGTTTAAGCTTATTTAAAATTAGTTTCGAGAGCCTAAAATTTAGAAATTTATCGAAAAAATTCATCGTTTTTAAAAAAATTTTAATACGTAAAAATCTCAAAGCGTATTTTGCAACGAAAGGCAAAAATATATCTCCGTGCGCGATAAGCACGCTCTGTCCACACTCAGAGGCAAATTTGACCGGCTGAGTGCCGATAGGATAGGCTTTAACGTTTTTAAAAAGCCCTGCTAGGTTAAAATCGTGATTTCCCTCGAAATAATAAATTTCCATTTCCTCGCCCAGCTCGTCGATCGCGCGGACATATCGCTCGTAAAATTTGACGAAAAACTCGCAC
The DNA here is from genome assembly GCA_963515555.1 of uncultured Campylobacter sp. Classification (GTDB taxonomy): domain Bacteria; phylum Campylobacterota; class Campylobacteria; order Campylobacterales; family Campylobacteraceae; genus Campylobacter_A. The sequence continues at coordinate 82,074 of CAUPXB010000010.1, forward strand.
TCGCCCGCTAAAAAATCGAACATATCGCCCATCAAAAATAGCTGCGGCGTCTTTATCTCGCCGCTTTTTAACGCGCATAAAAAATACCAAAAATTTTCGCGATTTTCATTTTCGTGCGAGTCGGCGATAAAGATCGCGCCGCTTTTTACGACGATTTGCTCAGGCATCAAATTTTACTTTTTGTAGCGCCGAATTTGCAGCTATGAGTTTTAAATTTAGCAAACGCCATAGTTAAATTTGACAGCTCAAATTTAGCATCCAAGTGCATAAATTTAACGGTTTTAAACGCGCTCATCGGCTCTAAAATTTGATCGGCTTATAGCTAACGGATACGATCTCTACGTCGCTTCTGCCGTTTGGCAAATTTAGCGCGACCTCGTCGCCCTCGCTCTTGCCGATTAGTTGTTTGGCTAGAGGCGAGTTTATCGAGATGAGACCGCGCTCTAGGTTGCTTTCAGGCGTACCGACTAGCGTGTAGGTCTTTTCTAGCTCGGTTTCTACGTCCATAATGACGACCGTGGAGCCAAATTTCACTTTATCGTGCTCGTATTCTGCAGGGTCGATTACCTTAGCGCGGCTTACGATGTCGCTAAGCTCGGCGATGCGGCTCTCGATAAACGCCTGTTTTTCGCGCGCGGCGTGGTATTCAGCGTTTTCTTTTAGGTCGCCGTGACTGCGCGCGATGTCGATCTCCTCGACGATATTCGGGCGTTCGATGGTCTTTAGATTTTTTAGTTCGTTCGTGATTTTTTCATATCCGAAAAGCGTCATCGGTTCGGTCATTTTTTATCCTTTATTCGTTATTAAAATTTGCGCTACGCTAGCTGCAGAGCCGTGCTTTAAGTATTTTCGTAGCTTCTCGCAGCCAGCGATAAATTTCTTTTTATCGCAGCTCTCGTAGGCTTTTATTATATTGCTCGGCGTTACTTCATCTTGTAGCAGCTCCTCGTGTAGCGCCTCTTCGCCCATAAAATCGAACATTATATTTGCAAGCCCGATGTGGCGTAGCTTCACAAACATACGCGCGATCATTATGTCTATGGCTTTAGCTTTATATGCTAGCACGAACGGCGTGCCCACGAGCGCGGCCTGTAGCGTCGCGGTACCCGAGCAGATAAATGCAAACTCACTTTGCAAAAGCGCGCGCGGCGCGTCCGTAACCACGCTAAAGTCGCTAACGTCGCCGTAAATTTGCATATCGTTTGCCCAAAATGGCGGCACGACGAGTAGTTTTTCTTTGCCCTTTATCCGGCTCGCTACTTCGCGAAAAATCGGCATCAGCCGTGAAATTTCGGCGCGGCGGGATCCGGGCATAAAAGCGATCTTACCGCTTTGCAAAAGCTCGTTTTTTCGCACTCGCAGCTCGTCAAGTAGCGGGTGTCCGACGTAGCGCGAGCGGTTATAGTACATCCCGTCAAACGGCAAAATCGAAGCCAAATGATCGCAGTACGCCTCGACCTTCACCACGCGTCCGGCCTTCCACGCCCACACTTGCGGCAAGATGTAGTATGTCACGGGCGTTTTGATACCGGCTTCTTTGATCGCGTTAGCTAGCGGCAGGTTAAAGGCGGGGCTATCGATGAGCAGCACGGCGTCACACTGCGCAGCTAGGCGAGTCATCTCTTTTATCGCGCGTTTTGCCTTAAAATAAAGCGGCAAAACCTCCACGAAGCCCATCGCGGAAAACTCCGAGCTTCGCATAAAAGGCTCGCCGAATTTTTCGTCAAAAATGCCCTTTAGTTCGCACTTTGGCAGATGCTCTAAAACCTGCTCGAAGTGCAAATTTGCAGAAGCCTCTAAACAAGAGACGAGTAGCTTCACTGATTGCCCTCAAAGTCCTCGGCTAAGTTTGCAAGCTCTCTGGCGCGCTCCTTAGTCATCTGAAGGTAACAATCGGCGGCCGTTACGGCATAAAGCGTACCCATAGGCGGCACAAACGGACACTTGGCCTCTTTGTAGGCTACCCATTTACGCTGGATGTCTTTTAGTTTCTTTTTATTTTCGCCGTTTAGCACGCTCATGGCTTTTTTGTAGTTTTGATTTAGGAGTTTGTCTTGGATAGTAAATTCGGCGTCTATGCACTGAATCATGCCTGCAGTCGAGCTATCTTTTTGCATGCACTCGTCTACGCGTGCTTGCGATTCATCGTATTCCTCTTCTGCACTTTGCTCAAAATTCGACGAAGGTTTTGCCTTAATAGCAAGATCCTGCGCGCCGAAAACCAGGCTAGCCGCAAGAGCAGCAAAAATAAATTTTTTAAGCATATTTTCTCCTTTAAATTTGATGAAGATTATCGCCTAAAACGGCTAAATAAACAATAAAATTTAAATTTATAAGAAAAATTCGGATTTTAAAATTTGAAAGGTAAATGCGTAAATTTAAAAAACCCAAAGCCCGCAGGCCTTGGGTTTTGGGGTTTATTTAAAATT
>CAUPXB010000011.1:0-77696 GCA_963515555.1 uncultured Campylobacter sp.
CTTTCGCGATCACGCTATCTAGGTTTAGAGCTTCGTCAAATACCGCAAAATCAGCATCAAAGCCTACTTTTATCTCGCCTTTGCCGTTTAAATTTAGGTATTTTGCGACGTTTTTGCTCATCATGCTTAGAGCTTGCGGGATGGTTAGGATTTTATTTTTCACGCAGGCCTGAATGACCTCTAAATTTGTCTCGCACGAAGCGCAGCCGTAGCCCACTAGCGCGCCGTTTTCGTCAAATCTAGGCACGCTGCCGTTGCCGTCCGAGCTCATCGTTAGACGCTCTAAATTTAGCCCGTTAGCAAGCCCGCACGCGATAACTTCGTGAAGCGGGGCAAATTTACTTCCGCCGCTCGTGATGTCGATATAGCCGCCTATTTTTTGAAATTTGATCGCCTCGTCAAAGAGCTCCTTCGTCCGCGCACAGTGCGTCGGCGAAAAGTAATTAACAGGGAACGAATAATCCTTGATCACGCTAAAAATCAGATCGAATTTATCCGCGAGCCCGCCCATATGCATGTGTAGCACGCCGCCTTTTTTCGAGATCATTCCGCCGATGCGTATCTGCGTCAGGGTCTTGATGAGCTCCTGAGAGGTCGGGTAGCTGCCGCGGTTGTCGCTCATCGCGATCTTACAGCCGATAACCTTGTCGATGAGCACCAGATCGCGCGTGACGGAGCCCGTAAATGTAACGCTAGGCAGCGCGTAAGAGCCCGTGTGGATGAAGGTCGAGATGCCCTCGTATTCTAGCGCCTTGGCCTTTGAGTAGAGATTTTCCAGGCTCCTCGTGCACCCGTCGGTACCTAGTGTGCCCACAACCGTCGTGGTGCCGTAGCGGATGATCCCAGATAGCGTTATTTCGGGCGTTCGCGAATGATAACCCGCCTCGCCGCCGCCGCCCGTGATGTGTACGTGCTGATCGATGAGCCCGGGCGCTAAAATTTTACCCTCGAGATCATAAACCTCAAGACCCTCAATACGAAAATCAAGCTCCTTAGAAACGGCTAAAATTTTACCTCCGCCGAGCAAAACGTCGCTCCTGCCGACGTGCTCGGGCGCGTATAGATCGGCATTTTTAAGTAACAGCATATTTTCTCCTTTGCTTTGGGTTTTTGATTGTAAATTTACGTTTTTTGGCTTTCTTGACTACGATGTCACGCCGTCATTTTACATCAAATTTGATAAAAACCGGATATTTCGGCTTTGGTCGGAGAGGCTACAGCTTGGGCGATGCTTAAGGTTTATTTTTGTAGGTTTAGCAAGAGGTCAAATTTAGCCGGCTATCCGCTTAGCTGCACGCTCTCTTCTATCTTCATTAGTCCAGTAAATACGCGCCTGGCGGCCTCTTTTTGCTCGTCCGAGATTTCGATCTTTTTCTCGTTTAAAAGCAAATTTACGAGATCCTCGTTTTGCAGCGTCTGGACGTCAAATTTTCTCGCATTTGCGGCGATTTTTGCCGCGAGAAGATTTTTTGATTTAAAATTTTCGTATGGCATTTTTCTCGATTTTTAGTGGATTTTTAGGGTTATTATAAAAAATTTGCAGTAAATTTTAGCTCAAATTTAAACTCGGCGCGCACCCTGCAAAACAAGAACGCACAACCGAGTTAAATTTTAGCCGCTAGCCGAGTCTAACGCTTTAAGATTTTAGCGTTTTCGCAGCCGACCTCTAGCCCCATCTTGCACGCTTTTTCGTAAAATTTAACCGCGGCTTTGACGTCCGCGTTTACGCCCATACCGCGCTCGCTCATGTACCCAGCTTCGTTGCAGCCTTTAGCTAGCCCAAGCTCGCATGCGTTTTTATAGAGCTCGTATGCCCGAGCTTCATCTTTTGCTATGCCGGCACCCGTCTGGCACGCGTACGCTAGCGCGTAGCAGCCCAGCTTGTCGCCCATTTTGCACGCTCGCTCGTAAAATCTAGCCGCCGTCCCGGGCTGCTTCGCCGCGACCTTGCCGCTAGCGATCATCGCGCCCATATCGTAGCAAGCACGCGCATGTCCGCCTTCGCAAGCTAGATTAAAGAGTCTCGCCGCCTCTTTGAAGTCCGAAACTCGGTACATCGCTAGCGCGTCTTCAAACTGCTTATTTGCCGAATTTGCAGGCGCACTCGCAGGGACGCTTGCCATCTCGTTCGAGGATCTCGTTTGCGCCGCAAAAAGTACGCTCGCGGCAACAACCAAACAAACTAAAATTTTTCTCATTTGGGCTCCTTTTTATGAGGTTCCAATTTAAATTTTAGCCCTTTTTGATAAACATAAATGAAATTTTAACTAAACTTGCCGAGCCGCACGCTCGCAAAGACCTAAATTTAGGCTCCAAACGGTCAAATTTTGATTCTATTTCGGTAAGATTTTATTCATCGCAAAACCGCAAAATCGCCCCGTAACGCCATCTCTACGGTAGGAAAACAACTCCTGCGTTTCAAACGTACAGCGCGTATCAAACTCCGCTCGCCCTACGCCAAGCGCGGTAAATTCGTCCTGCAAGGCCGCCTCCATATCAAATTTGCCATCTTTTTTGTAGCGGTTAAACTCGCCAAGATCAAGCTCGCCCACCTCGTAGTTTCGCGCCTTGATATTTGCGCCGACGAATATGCGCAGATCGTTCGCCTCGCAGCCAAACTCGCTTTTCATCAGCCTAACTGCATTCGTGCAAATTTTACCCGTTACGCCCGCCCTGCCCGCATGTACGGCGGCAACTACGCCGCGCCGCTCGTCTGCGACCAAAACGGGCGAGCAGTCTGCGACCAAAACGCAAAGCGCTATACCTCTAAGCGCGGTTATCACGCCGTCGCAAGGCGGTAGCTCATCGTCAAGATTTCGCAAAATTTCCACGCGGCTTGAGTGAATTTGACGCATAAATTTTAGATCGCGAGGCGCGACGCCGATTTGCTCGGCTATGATTTCGCGATTTTTAGCGACGTTTGCGGGCAGGTCGCCGACGTGATCACCCAAATTTAAACCCTCGTACGCACCTTCGCTTACTCCGCCAAAACGCGTCGTAAAGCCCGCAATAACGCGCTCGCTCTCAAAAACTACGTCTAAAATTTCCCGCTTCATTTTCGTCAAATTTAACCCGCCAAACCTAATAAAGGCTCGCGATGTGCTGCGACTCATCCCAGCTAATCTCGCTTTTGCCGCCGTTTTGGGCGCTGCGGCCAAACTCCAGTTGCCTAGCCACGTAGCGCGCGAGTAAGTCGCTCTCTACATTTACGCGGCGTCCCGGCTCAAACTCGCCAAACAAACTCTCGCGAAAGGTGATCGGGATGATCGTGAGGCGCACGCCTGTGGGCAAAACTTCGTTGATCGTGAGGCTCACGCCTTCGACCGCGATACTGCCTTTGTTTGCCATCAAAGGCATGACGCCGGAGGGCAAATTTATATAAAAATCAACCCCGTTTTCGTGCCGCTCTATACGCGCGACTTCGCCGATAGCATCGACGTGGCCTTGTAGCAGGTGCCCATCCACGCGGTCGGCTAGCCGCATCGCAGGCTCGATATGCACGCGTCCGCGCAAATTTTCCGTCGCGATGTGCGCTCTAGTCTCGGCGCTAAGCTCCACGCTAAAGCCGTCTGCGTGCAGCTGCGTCACGCTAAGACATGCGCCGTTTACCGCGACACTATCGCCTAAATTCGGGCGGTACGAGGCTTTTAGTCGTAGGGTATTTTGCGAATAGCTCGCAACCTGCGCGATCTCCCTAATCAGTCCGTTAAACATTTTTCGTCCTTAAATTTTGAGCTATTTTATAAAATTTAGCCTCAGAACGGGCTAAATTTGACGCCCAAATTTTACCGCTCTTTTTTTTAGCGTGGCATAAATATGCAAAACCGGCAGAGTAATCGCGTGAAGCTTGATCAAAATTTAATACACTTTAAAAATATTTAAGATAAAATAATCACCGAATAATAATCATAAGAAACGATAAACTTGAAAAAATCACGACTAGGCCTACTCGAGACCGATATTTTAGACATTTTGAATCAAAACGAGCTCGCTAAATTTAACCGCGAGTTTCTGGCCAAAGGCGCTACGATCTACGCCGAATCCATCAAAGTCGTGATACTTAAAAGCGGCTCGGGCAAGCTCTCGTTTTTCGAGGACGGCGAGGAGTTTATCGTCTATCACCTCCAAAAAGACAACATCTCGATCGTAGACGACGTGTGCGTGCTAGAGATCCTAGATGACAGCGAGATCTACTCGATCGATGCAGACGACATGGGCGAACTGCTAAAAAACGAGAGATTTGCCAAAGCATACGCCGACACGCTCGTAAATATCTCCTTGCTGCAGCGCCAAATCATAAAATCGATACTTTTTGAAAGCGCAAAGGGGCGCATAGCAAACTTCCTCGTCGAGCTCGCCGCCGAGCAAAATTTGACGCAAAACGGCTACCACTACGTCTTTTTACCGTTTTCGCTAAAGGTGCTTTCAAGCTTCGTCGGCCTCAAGCGCCAAAGCGCAAGCACTGCGTTTAACGAACTAATCAAAGACGACATCATCAGGCGCATAACGCCGCATGAGTTTTTGATAGTGGATTATGAAAAGCTGCAAAGCTATACGAATTAAATTTTAAATTTACGCGCCCAGATGCACACCGCAAAAACGCTAAATTTGAGTTTTTAAATTTAATGTAGTTAAATTTGTAAATTTAGTAAGCTATGTGATAAATATTCCAGACAGAATAGGCGTAGTTTAACTTTAAAATTTTAACCCGTGAGGGAGCGGACTAGTCGTCCGTAACCAAAACGGGTTTAAAATTTTAAAGCTTGAAATCCGTCGTTTATGGGGAATTACTTCTTTTTCATGTCAAATTTATTCGCCATAAATCCAACTAGTCCCACAAAGAAAAGACCGCCGCAGATATTGCCTAGCGTAACGGGAACCAGGTTTTTAACGATGAAATTTCCCCAGTTTAGCACGTCTAGCTTATCGGCCGTAGTGTGGAGCAACGCTGCTGCTGCATTGACGTCGCCGCCGCTTGCTGCTATGTAGTGAGCTTTAGAGATGATGGCTTCGGTGATGATGAACATATTTGCCACGCAGTGCTCCATAGAGCATGCGACAAACGCGCCGATCATCCACATGATCGCAAAGAACTTACCCGCAAGGTTGCTTTCGCTGGTAGCAGTCCAGATAGACATACAAACGAACACGTTACAAAAGATACCGCGGATAAATAGCTCGTGAAACGGCGCCGTTATCTTGCCGATACCGGCCGGTACGAAGTGCTGCAAGATGTAGCCGTCGTATTTTAGCGGTAAGCCAGAGTAGTAGTACATATAGGCAATTAGCGCGCCGCCGACGAAGTTAAAAAACCAAACGATCGCCCAGTAGTTAATGGTTTTACCTAAATTTAGCTTGCCTTCATACGCGCTAACGCCGCTTAAAACCGAGCTCGTAAATAGATGCCCGCCGTAGAAAACGACCATCATGAGACCGCAGCTAAAGGTGATGCCGCCGATAAAATTTGCAAGACCGATAGACTGCTTTTCAGCCATGCCCACGGTCGAGTGCGCCCAAAAAATATCGCCCATCGCGATCGCCGCACCAGCCATGACGGCTAGAAAAATAATGCTTACTAACGGAGTATGCGCCTTATGTTCCATCGAATTAGATATCGCTTGAGCGGTTTCTGCAGGATTTAACATCTTTTCCTCCTCCTAATTTAAATTTTTATCTATCTCTAAGATACGTTCAAAGGCTTTTTGCGCGCTTTTTTTTGCGTTTTCGCTTAAGCCCTCTTTAAAATCAAGCACGTTTTCAAGCAAAACGCTAATGCCCAAAAACAGTGTTTTGGGGCAAATTTTACGCAGGTAGCTTAAAAGTACTGGCGTGGGTAGGTTGTGCGTCGAGTAGATATAGTCGCGCTCGTTGCTAAGATCAAAAAACTCGATCGCGCCGTCTTTAAACCCGCTCATCGCGTCCACCACGACGATGATATCAGGCTCAAATTCGCGAAGCGCGCCAAACTCGTTTTCAGGCACGTCCTGTCCGTAAAATACCCGCCAATCTTTCAAATTTGCCTCGACGATTCGCCCTGTTTCGTTGCCTACGTCGTCGTCTCCGCGCATGGGATTACCGATACAAAGAAGTGCTTTTTTCATTAAAAATCCTTCCTAAGCACCAGATATCCCTCGCGTAAATTTTTAAGCTCGGTCTTTAGCTCGCATTCGCAAAGCTCCGGGATGAGCCTAACCGCATGCTCTCTAAATATCTCCACCTCGAAATACTTACTCAAATTTCCAAGCTTAAATTTGACGTATTCGCCGCCGTTAGCGACGATACGCTCATACTCCTCGTCTGCGATATCAAGTAGCTTTTGGCTAAAATCGATCGTACCCACGCCGTGACCGACGCAGGTAGAAAAGAGCTTGATATCCTTTAGCTCTTTGGGCATTTTTTCGTTTTCGTCCATGTGGCGGCGAGTGAGCTTATAGACTCTTATCATCTTTTATCCCAGATTTCTTTTTTGACGTCGATCGCATTTTCGCCCTGTTTTGCATTTGCGTATTTTAGATAGACGTCGTTATATAAAAGCCCCATGCACTCGGCATATCTAGGATCTTCTTCTTTATACATGGCTTCTAGTATCGCTTTTTTAGTCGCTGCTACGTCATGGATATCTGGCGATGTTTTGGCTGCGTCCATATACTTAGCAAACAGCGTCCTACCAAATATATAGCTCATCAGTCTCTTTGACTCGGCTTCCAAATCTCGCTCAAAAAGTATGTCGCCCATGATAGACTCTTTAACGGCCGGAGCTTTGCAGTCGTCCTGTTCGAAGCTTCTTTTTTGCAGCTTTTGATCTATGATACCAAGAGCCATGCCAAGGCCGTAAATGACGCTAGCCGGATGCGGAGGACAGCCTGGGATATAGACGTCTACAGGGATGATCTTATCTATACCGCCCCAAACGCTATAAGCATCGTAAAATATACCGCCCGTACTTCCGCATGCGCCAAATGCAACCACGATCTTTGGATCTGGAGCCGCTTCGTAAGCGCGAAGTAGCGGATAGTACATCTGGCGCGTAACCGGGCCGCTGCAGACTAGGATGTCTGCGTGGCGAGGGTTGGCTACTAGCTTAAAGCCGAAGCGCTCAGGGTCCCACATCGGCGTGATAGCGGCGAAGATCTCGATCTCGCAGCCGTTACAGCTACCGCAGTCGATGCGGTAAACGCTAAAGCTTCGTTTGATATTTTTTAGATGCTCTAGCTTTGCGGTTAGGTCGTTTGCCGTTTTTATATTTTCGGGAACTTGATAAAGGCTCATTTTATCCCCTCCTCTACGTCTTTAGTTAAGCGCTCTACTGATTGCGCTTTTTTGCACTCTGGGCAGATGTAGAGGTAGTTCTTAGCTTCCTCTAGCCTACCCGGGAGTAAATTTGCCGTACTAAGCTTTGAAAAAGTATAGTTAATGAGACGAACCGGCGTATACGGTTTACCGCAGCATTTGCACTTTTGCATCTCTAGCTCGCCGCGTTGTATCAGCGCGCTCTTGTCAAATTTAACCGCAAGCTCAAAACCCTGGCTTAGTCGCACGCCGCCGGTTGGGCAAACCTCATCGCAGCGTCCGCAAAATATACAACGTCCGCAATCAAACTGCCACACGAGCTTATCTTGCTTTTCGTTCATTTTTAGCTCTATGGCGTTACTAGGGCACGCTACGCCGCATGCCGCGCAACCCACGCAAAGCTCGTAGGTATAAAACGGCTGCCCGCGGAAATTGTCGGGCACTTTGTAGGGCTCAAACGGATAGGCGTAGGTCGCCTTTCCGTATTTTTCGGTTATGTCAAATAACTTCATCATCTTAAATCCTTTTTGCTAATCTTGCCGGTTTGGCAAAATCTCTTAAGGTCTTTTTCGGTTAAAATTTTACTCTTTTTAGTATTTACGTCCACAACCGTAACGCGCTCGGTGCACGAATAGCACGGGTCGAGCGAGCAGACGATAAGTGCCGCGTCAGAGATGTTATTTCCGCGGAACTGATAGCGGAGGCTTGGCCAGTTGTTATACGTAGCCGCGCGGCATCTCCAGCGGAAAACCTTTTGCGCGCTGCCTTGCATGATCCAGTGGACGTTTTCTCCGCGAGGAGCTTCGTCGTATCCGAGCGCGAAATTTTCAGGCTTGATCATAGTCACTGGATCTATCATGATCGGCGTTTGAGGCATTAGCTCAAAGCACTGCCTGATGATATGGATAGACTGTTTTAGCTCCTTATATCTCACGACTTCTCGGCTAAATACGTCTCCGCCATGCTCGACCGCGACTTCAAATTCAATGTGTTTAAAGAAGTCGTAAGGGTGGTCGTAGCGGTTATCGCGCTTAAAGCCGGAACCGCGCATATTTGGACCGACCGGGCTAAAGTCGCGAGCGACTTGTTTATCAAGCACGCCTACGCCCTTCCAGCGTCCTAGTTGGCGTTTATCCTCCATCACGGCATCCCAAATTTCCGTAATTTGAACGTCGAGTTTGTTTATGATCGCAAGGCCTTGCCTAATTTCATTGTCGGTCATATCTCGGCGAAGTCCGCCCATGATGACGTTACCGTAGGTCTTGCGGCCGCCGGTTACGAGTTGGGCTAGCTCCATAGAGTACTCGCGCACCCTAAAGATGTGCATGAAGGCGTTATAGTTGCCAGTTACCTCGCAAGCTAGACCGATATTTAAAAGGTGGCTGTGAAGGCGCTCGATCTCAAGGCAAATCACGCGGATAGCTTGCGCTCTTAGCGGGATTTCTAGCTTTATAGCTCTTTCTGCCGCTTCTATACACGCAATCGCATGAGCGTAACCGCAAATTCCGCAGACGCGCTCTGCAAGGTAACCCATCTGATCGTAGTTCATACGGTTTTCGGCTAGCTTTTCCATACCGCGGTGCTGATAAAACAGGCGGTAGTCCGCATCTATAATCTCGTCTCCGTCGCAAAATAGCCTAAAGTGTCCCGGCTCGTCAGATGTAACGTGTAAAGGTCCGAGCGGTACGTCCACTACGCTATCGCCGCTAGGAAATAAAAACTCGGCGTCCGGCTCGTCTTGATGAGCGACGGGATCGGGTCTATAGCGGTAGTCCATCGCGTCTTTTCTAAGCGGATGAAGGCCGTCGGGCCAATCGTCCGCTAAAACTAGGCGGCGTTTGTCAGGCAGTCCTTCGGCTACTAGGCCGAACATATCAAATGCCTCTCTCTCGTACCACACGCAAGCAGGCACTAGCGGAGTAACGGACGGAAACGTCGGATCGACGCCTGGGATTAGCGTTTTAACGGTGATAAAGCACTTATCCTCAGCGGCAAAATCATCCGCCTCCGTCATCTTGCTGCCTTCCATAGATATCGCGTAGTAAAGCGCGAAACAGCCGTTTATCGACCTCTCGTCGTTTGGTATCATCGTACTTAAAAAGCCGCCGATATCGTAGTAAAGGGTCTTCACTGCAAGCGGAAGGTCGTTTCTATCGACTAAAACCGTGATTTGGTCGTCGGCTTGGCGGGTTACTTCTAAAACCTTTACCTTTGTTTTTAAAATTTCTACAAATTTATCGCCTCTCATCTTCAAACTCCCATCATTATTTTGACGCCCTCATTGACTAGAGCGTAAAAGTTTTCTACGTGCCAAACGCCAAATATTATGATTAGCGCGCAAAGCAGGATAAGCGGTAAATTTTCTACTATGCTCATCTCTTTATTATGAACGACCGCAGCTTTAGGCTCGCCAAAACTTGCCATATTAAAGTGCGAGAAGTCCGCGATAAAGATGATCGCAAGAGCTATCGCAAATAGCGCAACGCTAAAATATTGACCGCTGTTTATAGCGCCGACAAATACGTTATATTCGCTGACGAATATCGCAAACGCAGGGACGCCTACTAGCGAACAAACCGCAGCGCCGAACATTATAGTGGTTATCGGTGCAATCTTTACCATGCCGCCCATTTTAGTCATATCTTTGTGGCCGTAAATTCTAGCGATGTTGCCAGTTGAGCAAAACGCAAGAGCTTTTGTAAAGCTGTGAGCTAGGCAGTGGAAAATCGCCGCAAATAGCCCGAAAGGTCCGCCCACGCCAAGAGCAAAGGCTATAACGCCCATATGCACGATAGAGTGATAGGCAAACATTCTTTTTACGTCGTGTTGTCTAATCAGGAATATACCGCCGACGAACAACGTAATAAGGCCTGAGATCGCCATCACGCTTTGAACGAACTCCATACCAGTAGCTTGAGCAGCGATAGCGTAATATCTAAATAAAGCTAGCATCGCGCACTTTAGCAAAACGCCTGAAAGTAGAGCCGAAATCGGCGCAGGGCCTTGAGCGTGGACGTCCGGAAGCCATGTATGCGTAGGAGCAAGACCTGCTTTCGTACCAAAACCGATGAGCGCAAAGACAAAGATAAGTTTTGCGACGTCAGGGCTCAAATTTTTAGCGTTTGCCATTATGCCGGTCCATAGCATCGCAGTCTCGCCGTCTTTTATCTCCGCAAATGTCGCAGAGTAAAGAAGCACGGTCGCATAAAGCGCGAACGCTAGGCCGATAGAGCAAAGGACTATGTATTTATAGCCGCTCTCGGTTGATTTTTGATCTTTTAGGATCGCGACTAGGAACACCGATGAAAGCGTAGTAGCCTCGATCGCAGCCCACATAAACGCGACGTTGTTGCAGATGACGCTTAGAGTCATCGTAAATATAAACACGTGGCTAAGCGCGTAGTATTTTCTAAGCGAGTCTAAATTTATATGGCCCTCTTCGAGTTCCCATTTCATATAGTGAGTCGCGTACAAATTTACCAAAAAGCCCGTAACCGCGATAAGCACCAAAAACACGCAGCCAAGGCTATCTAGGAACAAAAATTTATCGTGCGCGTAAAAAGTACCGCTCGATAAAACCTTGCTTACGTTAAATAGCAACGCCAAAGACGTAACCGCGCTAACCGCAACGTGAAGCAAACTCAAAGTCGCGTAATTTTTCGGAGAGAAAAATAGCAATATCGCTCCAAGAAGCGGTAAAATTAATATCAAAGTTAAACTATCCATCTCTATCCCCTTAAATTCGTAGCCTTAGACGTGTCAAGGCTGCCGTATGCTTTATAAAATCTGATAGCTAGAACGCTCATGATGATAACGGCGAAAATCGCGTCCGTTAAGATACCAAGCTCGACAAGCTCGTTTGAGTTGTAAGCCATGAGCGCTAGGCTTAGATGTATACCGTTTTCAAAAAGGCAGTAGGCTAAAATTTGCTTGATAAAAGAGTTTCTAAGCATAAACCCAAAAACTCCCATCATAAACACGCAAACTGCCGCTAGTAGCATTATTTTCTCTTGGATTAGCGAAAATTTAAGGAATATCGGGTTGATACTCATCGCTAAAGCCAGAGAAAATCCCATCGCTATAACCGGGCTTACGAAAAAGCCGCCCACAGGCTCATCCTCGCTAACGACGTTAAGCTTTTTAATCAGCCAAAGCAAGATCGCCGGTACGAATAAAACCTTCGTAAAAAACGCCACAACCGCCCACATGGATAGCTGATGCGCGTTAAATTTAGACGCCAACATAGCAAATATACCGACTAAAAGTAATGTCTCGATCGCGTAAACGATGATGGATAGTTTTAGGCTACGTAGCCCAAATACCGCCAAAGACGTTACTATCATGCCGATAGCTAATGCGTCTAACATAGTCATATCTGCATTCATCTCACACCCCCACGACATAAAGCGTTAAAGCCACGAAAGATATGGCTAGAGCGGCTACCGCGTTTTTACGCAAGGACGAAGTCATCTTAAATCTCGGTCCGAAGTTGTCTATAAACACGGCTGCTACGTAAAACACTCCCGCCTTTAAAACGAAAATTATAACAGCAAGGAAAGGATTGCTAAAATTCCACGGCTCAAAAATCGCGAGGAAAAGTCCTATCATTGCAAATTGTTTTAAGATAAGCGCCGCTTGAACTAGACCCAAATCAGAGCCAGCGTATTCGCCTAGCAAGCCTTCTTGCAGCTCTTGCTCGGCTTCTGCGAGGTCAAAAGGCTTTCTACCGGTTTCAACGTATATGCACCACAAAAACGCTATCGAAGCAACCGCAAAGCTTGGGATCTGATATCCGATCTGGCCGCTTTTTACCATTGATTGAATTTCAACCAAATTTGACGTTCCGGCCGCTAGCATAACGACGATTAGGCACATTATCATAACAGGCTCGACATAAACGGCTAGCATTTGTTCGCGTCCGCCGCCGGTAGCCGCAAACGGGTTACCGCTATCTAGAGATGCAGCGCCAAATACGAATCTCAAAAGCGCGCCGAGGTAAAGAATCACGAAAATATCGGAGTAAGCTCCAAAAATCGTGCTCTTGCTATAAGTAATAGGAATAGCCGCTAGTATCGCCGCCGAAGTGGCAAATAGAAAAAACGGCGCCCATCTAAATACCCAGTGAGAGCACTCAGGCACGGTTCTACCGCGTCTAAATAGCTTTATGATGTCGCGATACGTCTGGAAAAAATCGCTGCCTTGTTTTGATTGTAGTTTGGCTCTTAGTTTCCTGGCCATACCGTCAAATAGCGGCGCGACTAAGACGATGACGACGACTTGAAATATCATTAAAAATATAGTCTGTAAAATTTCCATCTCACGCCCCCTATATCAAAAAGTAGCTAACCGCTAGTATCGCGCAAAGATACACAAGGATATATAGCGCGTAAACGTTGGTATAGCCGCTTTGCATTATGCCTATTTTGTCGGCTATTTTCTTGCTCCACTCGATCACAGGCTCGTAAAATAGCCCCCACCAGATATCTTTTGGATGGTTGTGGTATTCGACCGGGTTGAAATAGCCTTTGGTTACGACTTTTCTATCACCTTTAAACAGCCAGTTCATTATGCGTCTTAGATCGCCGGTGAAAGGGCCGCCCGTCATTTGCATGCGAGAGCTGTATTTAAATCCGCAGGCCCAAGGATCGGTCTCGCGAGGTTTCTCGCGGTTTGCTTTCATAAATGCTAAAATCGCAAAAGGCAAAACCATAGTAGAACATAAGATGATAGCGATTAACGGAGTAGAGACGATACTGCCTAAATTTGATGTCAAATTTATGCCGTGGCTAGCTACGTAACCGCCTGCGCCGCCTATCGAATTTACCGCAGTCATTATGTAGCCGACGACAACATTCGCTCCAACGCCAAATCCGACGCAGCCGATCATTAGCACGATCATGCCAAGCACCATAAATATCGGGCTTTCTTTCGCATTTTCCCAAATTTTCTTATCTCTTGGAGTTCCCGCAAAGATTACCGCATAAAGCTTAAGGTGCATGCCGACTAGTACGCCAGTAAGAGCTAGCGCAACGACTGAAAGAGTAAAGGCGTATCTAGTGAAAATGCCCTGCTCTAGCGCGCCTTGAAGCATACCTTGGTATGTAAACCACTCTGATACGAAGCCGTTAACCGGAGGAAGCGCTGCGATACCCATGATACCGATAAACATACCAACAGAGGTCCAAGGCATCTTTTTAGCTAGGCCGCCTAGTACGTCCATATCGCGGGTGTGCGTAGCGTGCAGAACAGAACCCGCGCAAAGGAACAATAGTCCTTTAAATATCGCATGGTTAACTACGTGGTAGCATCCAGCTAAAAATCCGATCGCGGCAAGAGTGTTATTTCCCGCAGCTAGGCCGTACAAACCGGTACCAAGACCAAGCAAGATGATGCCGATATTTTCAACTGAGTGATAGGCAAGAAGCGCTTTGTAGTCGTGCTGACAAAGAGCGTAAAGAACGCCAAACAGTGAGCTAGCAGCACCCAGGATCAAAACCGCTAGACCAAAATATATGCTTAGCGGTAAGAAAAGCGTAAATTTGACTAGAGTAAATAGCGCAACCTTTATCATAACGCCGCTCATTAGAGCAGAGACGTTTGAGGGAGCCGCAGGGTGAGCCATCGGTAGCCATACGTGGAAAGGCCACATACCCGCTTTACTACCAAATCCTACTAAGAATAGTATAAACACCACGACGCTAACCGCAGCAGGCATATTTAAGCGAGCAAAATCGCTAAACTCCATGCTGCCCGCATAGTGAGCCATTATTAGCAGTCCGCACGTGATGCAAAACGCACCGACCTGAGCGATACCTAGATATACCATCACCGCTTTTAGCGTACCTTTGCCGTCGTTTACGAGGATGAGGAAAGACGAAATAAGCGTCATAAGCTCCCACAAAACGACGAAGCAAAATACGTTATTTGCGCTGATGACTAGAAGCATCGAAAGGATAAAAAGGTTAAACAAACAGGCGAAAACGCCGACGTTTGCTTTTTTGATGTACTCCTCCGCGTAGCTCATGCCGTAGACGCTGCTAGCAAAGCCGATAAAGACGACTACGAAGCTAAAGAAATTTCCAAGCGGAGTTAGCTCAAATTTAGGCGCGTATAAAAAGTCTCCGCCTAGAGCGAAGCCTTGGGTCACGCCCATATTGGCCACGAAGTAGCAAAGCGCGTAAAAACAGCTGATCGCGCTTAATCCGAAGCCGATTTTGACGGCTGATTTTTGCGCGCCGTAGAGCAGGATGCTAACGGCGGCGCTAACTAAGAAAAGTAGATAAACGCCTACCATCTCGCACCCCCTTGTGCGCCGCTATTTTCGTCGTTCATAGCGCGCGAATTTGACGCCGCTTGCTCTCTTGCTTGCTCGCTAGGAGTTTTGTCAAGCTCGTTGATAACGATAACGTCGGCCTCGCCGTCCACGTCCTGAGCGCCGATATCGGCTAAAACGTGAGGCTCTTTTAAATTTCCGCTTCCGCGTAAAATTTTATTTACGAAATCCTGCGCAGCCTCCTGCTCGATCCTGTTGCCAAGCTTATGTTGGCTGCGTAGCGGATCGACCATGATTATCGCGCTGGTCGGACAAACCTCGACGCATGCAGGGCCGTTTTCGCGACCGAAACACATATCGCATTTGATAGCGGTGTTTTTCGCACCCGCCTGGCTCTCGATCTCGAGGTAGTACTTCGGCTCTACCGCGTAGTTAACGGACGGCATGAGCTCCGCGCTCGAGCTTATCGCGCCGTAAGGGCAAGCGATCGTGCAGAGTTTGCAGCCTATACAAATCTCTTCGTGAAGCTCGATGCAGTTATCGTCAAACCTGAGTGCCCCGGTAGGACATACGTTCGCGCAAGGACCGTCATCGCACTGGCGACACTGCGTCGGCATGACGCCCTTTGCTTGACGGAGCACTGTTAGTCTAGCTTTTGAAAGCTTACCGCGCTCGTAAGCGCTACGAAAACAGGCCGCCATGCAAGTAGCGCAACCGATACAACGTTTGTAATCGGCGATCACAAATTTATGTTGTTTCATAAATTCTCCTTTCTACTTGTTTTACGATTCTTGATTTCTCTTAAATCTTGAGCTAATTGTATTACTTTTAGAAATTTATTTCCGTCATTTGGCTGACGAATTTTGTATTTTTTAGATTAATTTTTATGAATTATTTATTTTTAAGTTTATTTTTAAATTTACTGTAAAATAGGCACTCTTTTAAACTTATGCGAATATAAAAATATTACGCATAGGCTATCTAATGCACTAAAAAGAGTATTTTAGTCCTATAAAACTTCAAAAAGCTTAAGCCAAAATTTAACCGTAGCCTTTAAAATTTGACGGAATGCTTTTTGCTAGAACTCACCGTTAGTAATATAAAAAGGATAAAAATGCAGATCAAAAACGGCGCTTCAAACGAGATTTTAAAGACCTTGGCAAACCGCGTAGCTCAAGGTCAAAAAGGCGATAAATTTTTAGACGCCTCCACGCTTGCGGCGGCAAATTTGACGGATTTTGCAAATATGGTAGATAAATTTAACGAAAAAGCAAGTTCAAGCAGTGCGGCGGATAAATTTGATGCGGATAAATTTCGCGGCGGCGAGGCGAGCTCGTTTTTACGAAATTTAGCCCGCGACGAAAACGAAGCGCAAATCTATGCCAAACTAGAACGCGAAGCCAAAGAAGTCGCGAAAATGTTTAAGAAATTTGATTTTATGCAGATGATGACGAAGCTAGAGATGGGTAATCTAAAAGACGCTGAACGAGCGCAAATCTTTGCTAAAATGAACAAAATCGCAAAGGAAATTTGACTTTAACGCGGGGTTAAATTTCCGCCCGATCTCTCAAAAAATACTCTGTAAAGATTGCTATAAATAAATTTAAACCAAATCGCCAAACTACGCACACCGGCTCATAGAGAGTCAAATTTAAGATAATTTTCCTCGCCGTCTTTTCTTAAATTTTTGTATATTTTATCTGTTTTTTGATAAAATCGCGAATTTTAAGGACAAGGAAAATTTGAATATGAACTATGATATTATCGTCGTCGGAGGCGGTCACGCAGGCATCGAAGCCAGCCTCGCCGCCGCAAGAATGGGCAAAAAAACGCTGCTAATCACCATCCTAGCCGAGCAGATCGGCGCAGCCAGCTGCAACCCCGCAATAGGGGGCCTAGCAAAAGGCCACCTCGTAAAAGAGATCGACGCGCTGGGCGGACAAATGGGGCTAACGACCGATGCCGTGGGCATACAGTTTCGCGTACTAAACGAGAGCAAGGGCCCGGCCGTGCGAGGCAGCCGCGCTCAGATCGATATGGACCGCTACCGCGTCTATATGCGAAATTTACTGCTAAATACGCCAAATCTCGAAATCAGCCAAGAGATCGCAACGCAAATTTTAAGCCAAAACGGCGAGATCACGGGCGTAAAAACCCACCTAGGCAACGAGTATAAAACAAGTAAGCTCATCATCACGACGGGCACGTTTTTAAACGGGCTAATTCACGTCGGATTTAACAAACTAGAAGCCGGCCGCGTGGGCGAGCTAAGCGCCAAAAATCTAAGCGATAGCCTGCGCGAACTAGGCCTAGAAGTCGGACGGCTAAAGACCGGCACCTGCCCGCGCGTGGACGCTAAAAGTATCGACTTTAGCGTGCTTGAGATCCAAGGCGGCGACGAGGATCCAAGCCCGTTTAGCTTCCGCACGAGAGACTTTGCGCCTACGCAGCTGCCCTGCTACATCGCCTACACCAATGTTACCACGCACGACATCATCCGTTCAAATTTCGACAAAGCGCCGCTATTTACGGGCCAGATAGAGGGCGTGGGCCCGCGCTACTGCCCGAGTATCGAGGATAAGATCAATAGATTCGGCGACCGCGACAGGCACCATCTTTTCGTCGAGCCGCAGACGCTAGAGGCCACGGAGTACTACATCAACGGCTTTTCTACGAGCTTACCGTATGAAGTGCAGGTCGCGATGCTGCGCTCGGTCAAGGGCTTTGAAAACGCTCGCATCGTGCGCCACGGCTACGCGATCGAGTACGACTACGTCCAGCCCACCGAGCTAAAGCACACGCTAGAGACCAAAAAGGCGCGCGGACTCTATCTCGCGGGTCAGATCAACGGCACGACGGGCTACGAGGAGGCGGGAGCGCAGGGTCTGATGGCGGGCATAAACGCAGCGCTTGCGCTTGATGGCAAAGAGCCGTTCGTTCTGCGCCGCGACGAGGCCTACATCGGCGTTCTCATCGACGATCTAGTGACCAAGGGCACGAAGGAGCCCTACCGCATGTTTACCTCCCGCGCCGAGTACAGGCTGCTACTGCGCGAGGATAATGCCGTGCTACGCCTAGGCGGATACGGCCGCGAACTTGGGCTGCTAGACGAAGCGACGTTTGAGAAAATCGAAGCCATAAGGTCAAATTTGACGCGCGGACTAGAGCTACTAAACGGCACCGAGATCACGCCGACAAAGCGAAATTTAGAGCTTTTAGCTAGCCTGGACGAGGAGATAATCAGCCAAAATTTGACCCTGCAAAAAATCGTCGCGAGAAAAAGCTTCACGGGCGAAAAGCTGCGCAAGCTAGATCCGTTTTTCGAGGCGCTTGACGAGGCGAGCTTGGAGCAAATTTTAACCGAAGCCAAATACCAGCACTACATCGCCGAGCAAAAAAAGCAGATCGACCGCATGAAAGATATGATGAGCGTGAAAATCCCCGAGGACTTTAGCTTCCGCGGTATCAGCGGGCTTAGCAACGAAGTGGTCGAAAAGCTGGAGAGATTTGCCCCACCTACGCTCTTTGCGGCTAGCGAGATCAGCGGCGTGACGCCTGCAGCGATAGATATTTTGCACATCTATATAAAGATGAACGCGTCAAAGTAAAAAAATGAAATCATAAATTATATATGCTTTTATAGCTATTATTTTTTACTATACATAAGGCAACCAAAGACAGAATATACTTAAATATGGAGATTATATGATAGATGATGATTTGAAAAATGAAATTTTAGATGGATTTAGGTATTTTGCAAACAGATACGCTCAAAATACAAAATACAGTAAAGACGAAGAAATAACACTTAATAAGCTAAGTAATTTTCGTGAAAATTTGATCAAATTTACAGATAGTATTTTTAAAAATTTTAGAAGTGAGCGTAATGGAAATTGGCTAAAAGCAGATGGTAAAACTATTGCGAGATATATATGGAATAGATATATACCTTTTGATAATGATTCACACTTAGTTATTTATTTCGCCGTTTTAGCAGAACCAAGTAATTTTTATGTATCCATAGGGCTAATCGATACAAAACTAAGCGATATAGAAGAAAAACTAAAAGATGAAATATATAATTTTCTAGAATCGGAATGCAAAAAGATACAGATACCTGGCTTCAAGCTTGATAAACTTATATGGGAAAAATATATATACTTTACCATAGAAAATATAGACGCGTTTATAACTCTTGACTACACAAGCTTACTTAATGCACTAACAAATGTATATCGTCTAACATATGAGAAATTTTATAAAAATACAGAACACAACCAACAAAACAACAGTGATAACAAAGGATATGAAATGACCGACAATGACAAGAAATTAACTTATCCACTTAATCAAATTTTATACGGCCCTCCAGGTACAGGAAAAACATATAATACAATAGCAAAAGCTATCGAAATAATAAGAGGGAAAAAAGTTGGTAAAGAAGAAATCAACGACGAAGAAAAGAGGAAGGTTTTAAAAAAACAATTTGATGAATATGCGCAAAGCGGACAAATAAAATTTGTAACATTTCATCAAAGTTATGGATATGAGGAATTTGTGGAGGGAATAAAACCTGTTTTTGACAAAGAAAGTCAAGATAAAGGATTGGAATACAAAATAACAAATGGTATCTTTAAGGATATTTGTAAAAATACTATTTTTAATATAGGAGATACAATAGAAGGCTATACAATCTCTTATGCCGGGACTGAACTTATAAAACTAAAGAAGAAAAATATCCCAGGAGAAATCCCTGTTCCGATTTATCTTATAGAAGAATTAGTGAGATTATTAAAAAACAGATCTATCACAATAGAAGATATTAAAAATAAGAGCGCGGCAGACAAAAATCCAGAAATACTTGAAAAATACATAGTAAACGGCTATACAAATTTGTTCACGTACTTGGTTGAATACTATATGGAAAAATCAAATAGAAAATCAGAAAAGCGGGTATTAATCATCGACGAGATCAATCGCGGAAATATATCTAAAATTTTTGGCGAGCTTATAACGTTAATAGAGCCATCAAAAAGACTCGGTGCAGATGACGAAATAATAGTGGAGCTACCATACTCAAAAGAAAAATTTGGAGTGCCGTCAAATTTATATATAATAGGCACGATGAATACAGCAGATCGCAGCATAGCTCTTATGGATACTGCACTTAGAAGAAGGTTTGAGTTTGTGGAGATGATGCCAGAATATGACAAACTAAACAAAATAAATATCGAAGGCATAAATATAGGCGAAATGCTAAAAACGATAAATGAGCGTATAGAGTATCTTTACGACAGAGATCATACGATAGGGCATGCTTATTTTATGTCGCTAAAAGATGGTGCGGATATATCAGAGCTAGCCTTGATCTTTAAAAACAAAATTTTACCGCTACTACAAGAGTATTTTTATGATGACTGGGAGAAAATAAGGCTTGTTTTGGGCGATAGTCAATTTATCAAAGAAAAGAAGCCGTCAAGTGATTTATTTAAAAGCGGTACCGACTATATAAACGATAAAATCTTATACGAGATAGATAAAGAGGCTTTTTACGACAAGCAAAACTATCTAAAAATTTACAACTCATCAAATAGCCAAGAAAGTACAGATGAAGCAAACCCAGATAACGCTAACTGAGTTTGAGCGAATATATCAGCATGATATAAGTAAAAAAGACTTTTTCGATATAGAAAATTTTATCCTTAAAAATAGCGATGAAAATGCACCGTTTTTAAGGATAGCAAGCGGAAGCGGCGGGAAATTTATACAGGCGAGAAACTATGTCGGAGTTTTGCAAACAAAAAGTGGCTTAACAATAGAAATTTTGCCTAAAATAGCAGACAAAACCAAGTCCGATAATAGATCAAGAGCGGTTTTTATAAAAATGCTAAAAACACTTAAAAATTTTCCATTTAAAAGCTCAAATTTAGCTAATCTAAAAACTCAAAATTTACCGCTTTTGGAAATTTTCATCTCTATGTTTTTATGCGAGCTTGAAGCTCTTGTAAAAAAGGGGATAAAAAGCGACTATGTGGCGCTAAAGGAGAACCTAAAGTTTCTAAAAGGGAAGCTAAATATAAACGAGCAGATCAAAAGAAACAGTATCCATAAAGAGCGATTTTACGTAGGATACAGCGAATTTTTAAGCGACATAAAAATAAACCAGATCATAAAAACAACTCTTAAATTTCTATACAAAAAGTCAAATTCTAGTAAAAATCAGCAAAAAATACGCGAGCTTTTGTTTATATTTGATGAGGTTTCGATGTGTGAGGATTATAAAAATTTCTTTGTAAAGCTCGTCATAAACCGCCAAGTAAAGTACTACGAGCAAACACTTTTATGGTGTAAGATCTTTCTTTTGGGAAACTCTTTTACCCCACACAAGGGCGATGATCTAGCCTTTGCCTTGCTATTTGATATGAATGCGCTTTTTGAAAGCTATGTTGGAGATTTTATAAAGAAAAGCTTTCCAAGCACAATATTACAACACCCAGAAAAACACCTCATTGAAGATCCAAAAAGCTTCAAACTAAGACCTGATATATTTTTAGAAGACAAATTTATAGCCGACACAAAATGGAAGATTGTAAAGTCAAGAGATGATATTTCACAAGCCGACCTATATCAGCTCTATGCTTACGGCAAAAAATACGAGTGTGGCAAGCTCTATCTCATTTACCCAAAAATGGACGGCGTAGGGCAAGAGTCTATGAAATTCAGATACGACTGCGAAATGCAACTTGAAATTTTATACTTTGATCTAGAAAATGACTCCGACAACAATGAGCTTATAAAAATTTACTAGTCTAAATTATGTATATTAGCTGTACAACAGTTGGCCCTTTGCCTAGATTGCAGTTTAAAATATGCATCCTAAACCGAACTTCGACCGTACAACCCGTCAAATTTAATCGTATCTGCTAATCTCTATCAAATTTCCGTCCGGGTCGCGTACGTAGATTGAGCTTATCGCTCCAAGCGCGCCCGTTCGCGGCACGATGCCCTGCTCTACGGCGATACCGGCAACCTCTAGCTCCTCTAAAACTAGCTCAAGCGGCGTATCCGTAAGCAAGCAAATATCGGCCGTTCCCACGTTTGCATTCATGGCGTTTGGCAAAATCTCCTCGCCTTTTACGTGCAAATTTATCTTTTGCGAGCCAAAGGCCAGAGCCTTGCGTCCGTTTGAAAAATCAATCTCGCGCATACCCAGCACGCGCACGTAAAAACCAAGCGTCCGTTGCAAATCAGCAACCGTTAAAACGATGTGATCGATCGAAGCGATATGCATAAATTCTCCTTTTAAATCAAATTTAACGAAAAATTGCCCGTCAAAAACGTCAAATTTGACGGCGTAAATTTAAAATCGCTCGGCGTCAAATTTTGAGGTGCGGGTAAAACGCGCAAACTAAAATATAATTTAAATTTACGTCTGTTTATAAGCCGTCAAATTTAACCGGCTAAACCAAATTTGCACTCAAATTTTACCTCCGAAAGCCTTAAAAATACGAGATAGTAAATGATTATTTAAAAATAATTTAAATATTTAAACTATTTGCCGGAAAAATGAAAGTTTAATTTTCATAAGAGTATAATCTCGATTATTCTTCAAAAACCGTTGAAAGGAAAGTAATGTCCGTAAAACAAGAAAGACGAGATTTTATCGGTCTAGCGTTTGGCGCGGTAGCCGCAGTCGGCGGCGCAGCGACTCTCGTAGCCGTTAAAAAGACCTGGGACCCGCTTCCTAGCGTAAAGGCGGCCGGATTTACGACTGTAGATCTTAGCCCAATGAAAGACGGCGAGATGCGCCAAATAGAGTGGCGCAAAAAGCCGATATTTATCCTAAAAAAAGACGCTTCGATGGCGCCTAACGACAAGCGCGACGTCGTGGTAGACGGCGCTAGATATATGGTGGCGATCGGGCTTTGCACGCATCTTGGCTGTATCCCGGAGTGGAAACCGGGCAAGCAACTTTTCGTTTGTGCCTGTCACGGAGGCGAATTTGACGCAGACGGCGTAAATACCTTCGGCCCTCCTCCGCGCCCGCTAGACATACCGCCGTTTAAGATAGACGGTACGAAACTCGTTTTGGGCGAGACTAGCCCCGAATACGAAAAACTAACGGCTCAAGCGTAAGGAGGGGAAAATGCACATCAGAAAATCAACGGGCGTTTTAGACTGGCTGGATCAGAGGATCGCCCTAAACAAGCTAATGAAAGTCCTCGTCAGCGAATACTGGATACCGAAAAATATAAATTTCCTCTGGGCGATGGGCGTTATACTCACGACGCTTTTTGCGTTGCTTATTTTTACCGGATTTATGCTAGTTATGTACTATAAACCGGATATAAATTTAGCCTTTGACAGCGTAAATTTTACCATAATGAAAGAGGTCGAGTACGGCTGGCTATGGCGTCACATACATGCGGTTGCGGCTTCGGTCGTGTTTTTAATCATCTACATACACACCTTTACGGCGATCTACTACGGCTCTTATAAAAAAGGTCGCGAGATGATTTGGGTGAGCGGTATGTTGCTTTTCATTTTGTTCTCCGCCGAGGCTTTTAGCGGATATATGCTGCCTTGGGGTCAGATGAGCTACTGGGCGGCGATGGTTATCACAAATTTATTCGGCGGCATCCCGGTTATCGGGGACGCGGTAGTCGAGTGGATCAGAGGCGACTATGCCGTTAGCGATCCGACTTTGACGAGATTTTTCATGCTTCACGTATGCTTGCTACCGATCGTGCTGATCGCAGTCGTCGCGATACACTTTTATACACTTCGCGTCCCGCACGTAAATAACGAAACGGGCGAAGAGATAGACTTTGATATCGAGGCTGAAAAATATCTAAGCGGCGATAAGAAAAATGCTAAAGTTATTCCGTTTTGGCCGGGATTTTTGGCAAAAGACTTTATGTACATCGGCTTTTTTATGATTTTCTTTTTCTATTTAGTCTGTTTCCATTTTAACTTTGCGATGGATCCGATAAATTTCGAGCCGGGCAACGCTCTAAAAACCCCTCCGCACATCTATCCTGAGTGGTATTTCTTGTGGCAGTATGAGATTTTACGCGGATTTTTCTTTGATATTTTCGGCTTTAAAGCTTACAACATCGGCCTTATTGCGTTTGCAATCGCAGGCGTAGCGCTATTTTTCATGCCGCTTTACGACAGAAGCGACGTCGTAGCTCCGGCTCACGAGAGAAAGGGCTTTTTCGTATGGTTCTGGCTACTAGTGGTCGATATGATCGTACTTACGATCTTCGGTAAGCTACCTGCCGACGGCGTGACGCTTGGTATTTCAAACTCATGGATAGGATTTTACTCGACCATTACGTTTTTCGTTCTGCTTTTTGTCGTTTTACCTATCATAACGACTCTTGAGAAAAAAGGAGCGGCAAAATGAGAGAGTTAAAAATTTTCATAATCGTAGTTATTTTAACCGGCGTAACATACTGGGGTATCGAGCCTTACGCGCATAACGTCATGCATCCGCACGTCGGCGCGGCCGATTACGACTTTGGCGCCGAGGATATAAATCAAGCCAAATCCGTAGTAGAAGCTAGACAAAAAGCCCTCGATGCGACAAAAGCCCTGAATGACGAGAAAAAAGTCGCCGGAGCACAAAAAGATCTCGAAGAGGCACAAAAATCTCTCGAAGACTACACCGCGTTTTGGAACGATATAAAGGCTATAAATTTAGCCAAAGGCGACGCGACAAAAGGCGCAGAAACCTTTGCAAATGCTGGCTGCGCAGGCTGTCACGGAGTCGAGGCTGCCGGTATGCCGACAGCTATGAGCGCTGCTGAACTTAGCGAAGCGTACGGCGTAGTGCCGCCTGATCTTAGTAGCGCGGGAGCGATATACGACGAGCATTTCTTGGCAGCCCTTATCAAAGATCCGACCAAGGCACTAAAACTAACGCATAAATTTAACGACGAAACTCCGTATCCAATGCCTGCCTTTTTCGGAGCCGGCGGAGAGGATCCAAACGCCGAGATAGCTGATATGGTCGCATATCTAAAGTCTATCGCGCCTAAAGAAATCAGCGACGAGAAGGTATTTCTCGATGCGTGCCAGAGATGCCACGATATGAAATACGAAAACAAATACGTTCTAACTAACCGCGTAAATTTGGCCGCCTACATGGGCTCAAACCCGCCTGATTTATCGATGATGATCCGCTCAAAAGGCGATGATTATCTACATAAATTTATAAACGACACGCAAAAAATGCTACCGGGCACCTCGATGCCTCGCGTGGGTCTAAATAAAGCCAGCGAGGACAAAGTCGTAGCCTACATGGCAAAAGCGGGCGACGCTAAAAAAGCCGAGCGCGAAAGCCTGGGCATAAACGCGATGATCTACTTCTTGATTTTCGGTATATTCGGATGGCTTTGGAAACGCAAAGTCTGGTCTGACCTACACTAAAATTTGAGCCCGACTTCGGGCTCAAATTTCTCTTTAAATTTACTCCTTAATTTCTAAAATTTATCCGCCGATTTAGAAGTCGTCGTAAAATTTACTCAGCACTCGCGGTGCCTTCTCTAGGCTCAAATTTGACCGCAAACAAATACTAATTTTACGTGCCTATAGTTTTAAATTTGGATACGTTTTGAGCGCAATAAAAACTATAAATATACATTTTACAGAATTTTTAAGAACGTGTTACCGATCCCGCTTTTTAGGATATGGACGAAGCAATACGGCAAGATCATTTGGATTTTCTTGGCGGCGGCGAGCTAAGTAGTGCGATTTATAGACGCATTTTTAAGTTAGAGCTCAGCTTACTTTAGTTTTTTCATAATTTTTCTTGATTTAGGTCGTCTTTAAATTTATTTCCCGGTGTTAAAATCGGCTATCAATTTTGATTTGCAAATTTTAAAAAAAAGGGTAAATATGAACGGTCTAAAATTTACAGCCAAGCTTTTCGGTACGATCGCGGCGCTTTGCCTCGGGTTAAATTTAAGCGCTAGCCAGATCGAAGGCAGATGGAGTATCGTCTCGGCAAACATAGACGGGCAGGAGGTGCAAACGGCGGGGCAGAAGTGCTTTGAGGATTCGTTTTTCGAGTTTAGCGGCCGCGAGGCAAAGCTAGGCCTTAGCTCCGTAGGCGAGGATGGCGCGTGCAAAAGCGGCGCGGCAAGCTACGCCTTTAAAAGCATAGGTGCTGGCAAATACGCGCTGGGTCCTATCGGCGAGTTTTGGCTAGAAAAAGACGCGCTAAAGGTAAAACAGTCCTTAGACGGCGGCAAATTTATCGTTTTTTCTTTCAAAAAATACGCGGCCGCAAACAAGGCCGTGGCAACGGCAACCGGCTCAAATTTGAGCACAGATGAGCTAGAGGGCAGATGGGGGATCGACTCGGTCGCAGCACAAGGGCAGACGTTTAAAACGGCAGGCCAAAAGTGCTTTGAGGATTCGTTTTTCCAGATAGCAGGCGGCAAAGCAACGGTCAGTATCGTAGCGGCAAATCCGGACGGCACGTGCAAAACAGGCGCAGGAGAAAGCGGCTACAAAAGCCTTGGCGCAGGTAGGTACGCGCTAGATAACGATGCGGGCGAATTTAGGCTAAAAAACGGCTCGCTCGAATACGAACAAAGCGCGGGCGGCATCGTGTTTACCTTTAAAAAAAGCCGCGCGGCACAGGCTAGCTCAAATCAGGCGCAAGCCAAATCAAGCTCAAATTTAAAGCCCCAAAAAGACCCTGGCGTCAAACACAGCGACGCAAAAGCCACCAAAAAAGGCACGGGCGTGTTTGCAGGCAAGTGGTTTTTCATAAACACGAACATCGACATCGCCTTTTATCTGCGCGACGACGGCACGTATTGCGACGACCTTAGCAAGCCCGACTGGCGCACGCGTATCGACGGCACGTATAAAAAAGACGGCAAAAAGATCACGCAAACAAGCAACGACGGCAAGCAAAGCACATATAGCTGCGAGGATGCGGATTGCACGTTTTTGTGGAGCGACGGCGGATACCATCTCTTTAACGCTCAAATCTTAAATGAGGTGCCAAAGGGCAGCTACTCGTTTACCTCCGTTGGCTCCATGTCCGTTTACAACGCCTCGGGCAGTTTGGACGTCGTTGGCGGAGGCGTGAGCGGGTACTATGACTTCGACGGCAAAGGCCGCTTCAAGGACGGCAGTTCGTCCTACTCCTCTGCCGCCATGAGCAATGTGGGCGGCGGAGGAACAAGATCTAGCAGTAGCGCGGGCTCATATACGCTGGATAGCGGTGAACTAACGCTCAGATACGACGATGGGCAGACGCAGCGACATAGCTTTTTTTACATCCCGCCCACTAGCGAAGGCAAGGCAGGCGGAGCGGTCGTCGACGGCGCGATATATTTTTTGGACGAATAGCAACCCATCGGCGTAAAACCAGGGCAAATTTGAGAACAAAAAGCCGAAGGCAAAACCGCCGCAGACGGCTTAAAAATTTACGAAAGGAAAAATATGGCTAAATTTAAATTTTTTGCAATCCTCGCGGCGCTTTGCCTCGGATTAAATTTAAGCGCCGGCGAGCTAGAGGGCAGATGGAGTATCGTTTCGGTTACGGCGCAGGGACAGACGTTTAAAACGGCCGGACAAAAGTGCCTCGAAGACTCTTTTATCGAGGCTAGCGGCGATAACGCGCGCCTAAGCCTAAGTAGCGCGGACGGCAGCTCATGCGAAAAAGCCGAACAAAACTTCGCTCTAAAAAGCCTAGGCGGCGGCAAATACGCGCTTGGCGGCGCAGAGCTGCGGCTAAATAACGGCTCGCTCGAATACAAACAAGGCACGGGCGGCAATGAAATCGTATTTACCTTTAAAAAAGACGAGGTAAATTTAGCCGGTATCGTAAACGGCGCCGTAAATCAAGCAAGCCTCGGCGGATCAAATTTAAGCGAGATCGAGGGCAGATGGGAGCTAGTCTCGCTAAAAGCGCAGGGGCAGAGCTTTAAAGTCGCGGGACAAAAGTGCTTCGGCGACTCGTTTTTTGAGATCGGCGGCGATGAAGCGACGGTAGGCATCGTGGGCGTAAATCCGGACGGTTCGTGCAACAATAGCGCGGGCAAAAGCGGCTACGAAAGTCTAGGCGGTGGCAAATACGCGCTTAGCGCTAAAGGGCTGGGCGAGTTTTGGCTAAAAGACGGCATGCTCGAATACAAACAAGTCGCGGACGGGCAAGAGGTCTTGTTCGTCTTTAAAAAAAGCGCAAATAGCGCGCAAGCAAAAGCAAACAAATCAAGCTCAAATTCGGCCAAGTCCGCAAAACCCGCAAAGGACTCTAGCGTCAAACATAGTAGCGCCGAGGCGAGCAAAAAAGGCTCTGGGGTATTTGGCGGTACGAAATTTAACATGCTTTTAAACACGAGCGAGGATTATTCCTTTTACCTACGCGACGACGGCACCTACGCTAGCCGCCTAGAAAAGCCCGACTGGCGCACGCGCATCGACGGCACGTATAAGGTCAAAGACGGCATCCTAACGATAACCAGCAACGACAACTACGATACGAGCTACTACTGCGAGAACGACGACTGCACCTTTTTGTGGAACTCAATCGGCACGGGGTATTATATGTTTCAGGCGCAAATTTCAAGCCAAATGCCAAAAGAGTGCTTCTCGTTTCGCACAGCTAGCTCGTCGTCCCTGTACGGCTGGTCGGGCGGCAGCGATACTGTAAGCGTAGGCGTGAGCGGATACTACTGCTTTGACGGCAAAGGGCGCTTTAGCTCGGGCGGATCGTCGTATGCTACGGCAACCTCGGGTACCCCAGGCGGCGGCATAGGCGGGGGCAGCTCAAAATCGCGCAGCGACGAGGGCTCATACACGCTCGATCAAGGCGAGCTAACGCTCAAATACGACGACGGTACGGTCGTTCGCCACAGCTTTTTCTACACTCCGCCGCGCAGTAAAGACAACAAAGCCATGGCGATAATCGACGGCGAGGTTTATCGGTAGGCTGGCTCTTTTTAGTCGGTAGGTTTTTAGCGTTTTAGCCCGTTTTTGATCGGGCTAAACTTACATGCTGCGCCAACCAAATTTGATAGTCTACTCTCGCCCCTCACGACCGTCAAATTTGCTCGCCGCTTAGCTCAAAACACATATTCAAATTTAACGCCGTACATTAATTTCCATCGTCAAATTTTACCCTCGCTCGCCCTGCCAAAAATCTCAAATTTAATGCATTAAATAATATTTTTTCAAATTTCCCTCGCTTTTTACGTCCGATTTTGGCTATAATTTCAACCAAAGCAGATCGCGGTCGCGATTTACATTTGCATAAATTTATCTTCATTACGGTTTCTGCAAATTTACACAAAATAGAGCTCAAATTTGCGCTCAAATTTAACAAAGTTCTGCGTGTCGGAAAAATTTACTACGGATTAGAGTATGCATTTTATCGGTATCGACATCGGCGGGGCGTCGTCAAAGGTCGCCGTTATGGACGAACGCGGCGAATTTTGCGAGCTATTTTTGCTGCCAAGCGGCTTTAGCGCGGTCAAGGTCGCGCGGCAGATCAAGCAAAATTTAGAGCAAAAAGGCTACGGCGAGGGCTTCGTGACGGCTACGGACGTGTCAGCGTGGACTACGCGCAGCTTAGCATGAGCGAAATTTTATGCCACGGCCTCGGGGCGCACTTTTTGTTTGAGCCTGATTGCACCGTAGAGGGCGTGGGCGGGCAGGATACGAAGGCGATCAAGACCCTAAACGGCAAGCCCGCGGATTTTATCATGAACGACAAGTGCTCGGCGGGCACGGGCAAATTTTTAGAAATCAGCGCGGGCCGCTTGGGGCTTGAGCTAAGCGAAATTTACAAAACCACCCGCAAAAATCTAGCGATCAAACTAAGCCCCTATGCACGGTATTTGCCGAGACCGTCCTCGCTAAGCGCAAACCGAAGGCGATCTGGTCGCAAATATCGCCGAGCGCTACCTTAAAATCCCCTGTTCGGTGATGTATCAAAACGACGCGCGCTCAGAGGTTATCAAGGAATTTATCCGCGAGTATCAAGCCCACGGCGTCATCGACGTCGTGGACTGCCACACCTACGCGACCCTGACGAACAGGATCAAAGAAGCAAGCCGCGAAGCGGGAGCGAACTATATGAGCCTGGAAACGGATTATTCCAAACAGGACGTCGGGCAAATTCGCACGCGTCTAGAAGCGTTTATAGAACTGCTTTAAGCGGGTCGCTCGAAATTTTAAAATGAAGAATTTTCTAAATTTAACAATCCAAAGAAAGGAGAGATTGCATGAAATTTAAAGAAGTAGACGCATCTCGTCGCGGCTTTTTAAAAGGAGCTTTAGCGGCGGCAGCCATCGCCGGACCTGAAGCGATGCTCGCTGGCTATACGCCGTTTAAGCCCGATTCGCTGCAGGTTTGGTCGTGCGGAGGACTATCTGAGGCTTTTGCGCAGATAAACGCAGCGTACGAGTCCAAAACGGGGCATAACATCCAGTACACCGGCGCCTTTGCGGGAGCGCTCGGGAAGTCGCTGCTAGCCTTGCAGGGCAAGACGGAGGTTTTTGGCGCTCGCGTTTTGGAGCTCTCTCAAAAACTACGCAAGGCTGGCCTTAGCCTTCGCTTTAGACCGCTATGTTTTACCGATTACGTTTTAGTAGTGCCGAAGGGAAATCCCGCTGGCATTCGCGATCTAAAGGATCTAGCGGAACCCGGCGTGCGGGTGATGCTTCCGTTAAGGGCATCGCCTCCCGGTAGCGGACCGGTAAAGGGGATTTTGAAAAATTCCGGCCTTACTGAGCCCGTTATGAAAAATATGATCTCCAACGGAGCGTGCGTTATTACCATGATGTGCGATCTGGTAGACGGCAAGGGCGATGCGTCCATCATCGAAAAGCGCCTAACGACGCACGATAGGTTTAAAGACAGGATCGAATATATGCCTATCGACGAGAAACTCATCCCGCCGGGACCGCTTACCTTTACGCTAAATATCATGAAATACGTAAAGGACGAGAAGCTGGCCGATGATTTTGCGGACTTCGTTTGCTCCGTGGAGGGGCAGGAAATTTTTGAGCGGCACGGCTTTACCTCCATCCATTCGGCGCGCGGGCTTGAACTCATAGAAAGGTTTGGTGTAAAAGATGTTTAGTATCGTAAATATGGCAAAGATGAAAAAAGTCTCTAGGCTAACTAAAATTCGTCGCTTGGTGCAGCTGATTTTTATAGGCGCGATCGGACAATGGGCGTATTACGGGATTTTTAGATGCCCTTTTATCGTGCCTTTCGTAAACTGCCAATCCTGCCCGATAGTCACGTGCTGGGGGCGGATCGCGACCGTGTTTTTCGGCTTTTGGCTATTTATCCCCGTACTGGTTATTTTCCTCGGGCGCGCGTTTTGCGGCTGGCTTTGCCCGGGCGGATTCGTCAATCAAATGCTGGGCAAATTTGCCGCTTTTAAGCTTAAGCTAAAAAATAATAGGAAGCTACGATATGCTCAAATAGGCATGGTTCTAGCCGTTTTGCTTAGCGCGGGCGTATATTTTATCTACGGCAATCCTCGCGTCATGATCCCTATCCGCACCAGCGACGAGTATCTCAACGCCGTTATCATGTCCTTTAAATTTTCAGATTGGTATTGGGCAGTTCGCACTGCCGTCGTCGTAGCTCTCATCGCTGCGTCCTTGATCGTCGCAAATTTATGGTGCCGCTTCGCCTGTCCTAGCGGCGGCATAATGGAGCTGCTACGTAAAATTTCAATATTTCGCGTTTATAAAACAGACGCCTGCGATAACTGCAACGCCTGTTTGCGCAAATGCGAAATGGGCACGAGACCGGACGAGATGAACTGCACGAACTGCGGCGATTGTATGGATGTTTGCCACGCGGATGCCATCAAATTCGGAAGGAAAAAAGATTGATGAATTTTTTCGCCAAACCCTCCTTCGACAACCACCCCTGCTTTAGCAAAAAAGCGTCCGCCGCCTACGGGCGCGTGCACCTTCCCGTAGCGCCGAATTGCAATATCCAATGCAATTTTTGCAACCGCATCTACGACTGCGCCAACGAAAACCGCCCCGGCGTAACAGAGAGGGTGCAGAGCCCGGACGAGGCCGCGCTATACGTGGAAAATCTATTTAAATTTAGACAGGATATCTCTGTCATCGGTATCGCAGGGCCCGGAGATCCTATGTGCGATGCCGATAAAACCCTAGCTACCTTTGAAAAATGTAAAGCCCGCTTCCCTCACGCCCTACTTTGCCTATCCACAAACGGCCTGTCCCTGCCCGAGCATGTGGATGATATCGTGCGAATCGGCGTGAGCCACGTGACGGTAACGGTCAATGCCGTAACGCCCGAAGTGGGCGGCAAAATTTATGCGTGGGTGCGCTACAAAAACAAAATTTATCGCGGCGAGGATGGCGCTAGAATTCTTGGGGAGCGCCAAGAGGAGGGGATCCGCAAGCTAAAAGAAGCCCGTATGATCGTAAAAATTAATACGGTCGTAATCCCCGGCGTCAATATGGATCACGTCCCACGTATCGCGAAAAAGGCCAAAGAGTGGCAGGCCGATATCATGAACTGTATGGCGATGATCCCCGTGCATGATACCCCTTTTGCAAATATCAAATCGCCCTCAAACGAAGAAATTCGCAGCATGCGAAAGCTCATCGGCGGCTCAATGGCGCAGATGACTCACTGCAGCAGATGCCGCGCCGACGCATGCGGCAAGCTTTGCGAAGGTTAAGGGCTTTGGGTTGGGCGGGTTTTGTCGGCTTTTTATCGGTGCGGCAAATTTAAATTTATATCGCGGTCGCGATTTTTACGATTTTATTTTCAAATTTTATAAAAGGAGTTAGCATGGAGCTAAAACAGATTTTAAAACTAGGTCGGCGCTTGCCGTTTGTTTAAATTTAGCAAGCGCAGAATCGCTCGAGCAGATCAAAAGGGGCGGCGTGATCACTATCCTGGCCGAGGGCGTGTATTAGCCGTTTTCGTTTCATAATGAAAAGACGAACTAATGGGCTACAACGCCGAGATAGTAAAAGCCGTCGCAGACAAACTAGGACTAAAGCCTAAATTTATCGAAGCCTCGCGGGATGCTATGTTAGCAGTGTTTGACGCAGGCAAAGCAGACACCGTGTTTAACCAGGCAAGCATCACCGAAGAGCGCAAGAAAAAGTATGACTACTCCGTGCCGTACATGACCTCGTACTCGGCAATCATCGTGCACGAGGATAACGACGATATCAAGAGCTTCGCCGATCTTAAAAGGCAAGTGCTCGACGCACTCGGTAAATAGCATGTGGATACCGACCGTCGAAAAGTACGGCGCAAAACTCGTCGCAGCCGATAACCTAAGCGACCAGATAAATCTCAAATCACGAAGCGTGCCGACGACATGATAGACGACGCTGTGATGTTCTACGACTACAAAAACAGCACCCAAAAGCCCCGATAAAGCTGATAAAAGCGGTCGAATATCCGATGTACACGGCTGCAGTCGTGCATAAAGGCAACGTCGAGCTGCTAAACGTCGCAAATAAGGCACTATAGGAGCTACGCGTAGAAGGCAAACTAAAAGAAATATCGATGAAGTATTTTGATAAGGATATTTCGGAATAAACCAAAAAGCAGTGGGCGGGTAAATTTTAAGGCTCAAGATAAGTTAAAAACTTTCAAAGGAGTTTTTAACTATGATCCTGTCGATAAAAAACAAGTATATAATCCGTTCCCGAATTTCAGAAAAGAAATTTAGAGAAATTCTCAAGTATTTTGCAGAGGATATAGAGGCTACTAAAATAGCAAATTTAACCGGGATTTCTAGAATTTCCATCAACAAAATTCTAAAAAATATCAGAATTCTTATGTCTCAAGAATGTGAAAAGATAAGCAAATTTAGTGGTGAAATTTCCAGCTCGCAAGCTCGCCTAGAAGCTTCGCTTTGAGATTGACGAAAGCTACTTCGGAGTTAAGAGAGCAAGAGGTAAGAGAGGTAGAGGAGCGAGCGGAAAGCAATCGGTATTCGGCATGCTTAAAAGAGATGGCAAAGTTTATACCCAGATAGTTAAAAACTGCTCTGCAAATGAACTGATACCGATATTATCGGAGTTTAGCGAGCTTGATAGCTCTACTATCTATTCAGATTGCTGGAAGGCTTACGATGGCTTGGTTGATTATGGAGCCAAAGCTCATTACAGAGTAAAACACTCAAAGAATGAATTTGCAAATGGGAAAAATCATATAAACGGCATAGAAAACTTCTGGGGATATGCTAAACATAGATTATCTAAATTTAAAGGCATCAAGAAAGAGAATTTTTTGCTTCATCTAAAGGAGTGTGAATTTAGATATAATAACAGCAAAGATACGAAGGAGTTCTATCATATTTTATTAAAGATGATAAGAGAGAATCCGCTTAGCTTGTTTTGAGCCAATTTTAAATTTGCAAATTTAAAATTTATGTGACCAAATTTATTTTTCAAACCATCTTTTACCCAAATGCATTTTCTAAATACTATTTTTATAACTTTTCTACACAACATAAAACCATAAAACAGGTATTTTGGCGCTAGGAAGTCGTTAAACTAAATTTAGTAAGATTATTTTTGGTTTTACGGATATTTTGTGTAAGACTCGTATAAATTTAAATAATTCAAAAATAAATAAGCAACTTACAAAAAGTTCAAGCAACTTTTTGTAAGAGTACTATTTTTTAGCGCTATTTGCCCTCTTCAAATGCGCCTGCAGATAAGATTTTAGCTATTCTAGCATTTAAAAGCTCATCTACTTTTAGCTTTTCAAGTTTATCTAGCTCGGTTATAAAATAGCTCGCAAGCGCTTTTACGGCAGTCTCTTTATCTCTATGAGCACCGTTTATCGGCTCTTCAATAACGTCGTCTATTAAATTTAAGCTTTTTAGATCGTCAGCGGTTATTTTTAGCGCCTTCGTAGCCTGCTCTTGTTTTGACGGGTCGTTCCAAAGTATAGCTGCGCAACCCTCCGGCGAGATAACCGAGAAAACTGAATTTCGCATCATTGCTAGCTTGTCGGCTACGCCTATAGCTAGAGCTCCGCCGCTTCCGCCTTCGCCTATAACGACGGCTATCATCGGGATTTTTAAATTTGCAAATTCAAATAAATTTCTAGCTATCGCCTCGCTTTGACCGCGCTCCTCAGCTGCAACGCCAGGATATGCGCCCGGAGTATCTATTAAAAATAGTATCGGAAGTCCGAATTTCTCAGCCATTTTGGCTACTCGTAAGGCTTTGCGGTAACCCTCTGGATGAGGCATACCGAAATTTCTTTTTAGTTTATTTTTGGTTCCTCGACCTTTTTGCTCGCCTATAACGATGACTTTTTTAGAGCCTATATAGCCAATAAAACAAACTATCGCCCCATCATCGCGATACGCTCTATCGCCGTGAAGCTCATAGTAATCCATCATCATGCCTTTGATGTAATCAATAGCATAAGGGCGATCTGGGTGACGAGCCAACGCAAGACGCTGAAATTCGTTAAGATTTTTGTAAATTTTAGCGGTCTCTTTTTCTAGATTTTTATTTAGAATTTCTACCGCATGTTCATCGCCGCGAATCCTTGCATTTGCGATGTCATCATCTATTTGCTTAATACCTTGTTCAAAGTCTAGATAACTTGCCATTATATCTTCTTAAATATAATAGAGCCGTTCGTACCGCCGAATCCAAAAGAGTTACTCATAACGGCGTTTAGCTCAGCTTTTCTAGCCACGTTTGGCACATAGTCTAGATCGCACTCCTCGTCTTTGGTTGCGTAGTTGATAGTAGGCGGTATAAGGCCTTCTTGCATAGCCATTATGGATACGACGGCCTCTATCGCGCCAGCTGCACCAAGGCAGTGTCCTGTTTGCCCCTTAGTAGAGCTAACCGGAGGTACATTGCCGCCAAAAAGAGCTTTTAGGGCTGCAGTTTCGTTTTTGTCATTGGTCGGCGTCGAGGTGCCGTGTGCATTAATGTAGTCAATCTGCAAATTTCCAGCCATTTTTAAGGCCTTTTTCATCGCAGAAAGCGGTCCTTCAAGCGAAGGCGAAGTTATATGATACGCGTCGCCGCTCTCGCCGAATCCTACTATCTCGGCATAAATTTTAGCCCCTCTAGCCTTAGCACTTTCATACTCTTCAAGTACAAGAGCACCACTTCCTTCACCCATGACAAAGCCGTCTCTGTCTTTATCGAAAGGTCTTGATGCCGTTTGCGGATCGTCGTTTCTAGTAGAAAGCGCCTTCATAGCCGCAAATCCGCCGATGCCTACGCCGCAAACCGTAGACTCGGAGCCTACGACTAGCATTTTTTGCGCTTCGCCGACCATGATAGTTTTAGCCGCTTCGATGATGGCGTGAGTAGATGCCGCACATGCGGTTACGCTAGAGATATTGGGCCCTTTTAGGCCGTGCTCTATCGAAACTATGCCGCCTAGCATATTCACTAGCGCAGAAGGTATAAAAAACGGAGAAATTCGTCTTGAGCCTTTTTCAAGCAAGATATTGGAGTTTTTTTCGATATTAGGCAAACCGCCTATGCCGGCAGCCGAGCTAACGCCGAAATTTTCAGCGTCAAATTCGCTGAAATTTGCGTCAGCCATAGCCTCTTTAGCAGCTTTTAATCCAAGCTGTATAAATCTATCGACCTTTTTTACCTCCTTAGCGTCCATCACGCTAAGCGGGTCAAAGTCCGTTATCTCGGCAGCAATCTGAACTGGAAAATCGCTCGCGTCAAAAGATGTTATCTTTTTTACTCCGGTTTTACCTTCGCAGATAGCCTTAAACGAGCTATCTTTATCAAGTCCCAAAGCGTTGATCATCCCAATCCCGGTTACTACGACTCTTTTCAAGATCTCTCCTTACAAAAACTTATTTGTTTAGTTTCTCGATGTAGCTTACAACGTCGTTTATAGTGATCAGCTTCTCAGCGTCGCTATCAGGTATCTCTACCTCAAATTTCTCCTCAAGCGCCATAACCAGCTCAACTACGTCAAGCGAGTCTGCGCCTAGATCTTCGATAATCTTAGACTCAAGTTTTACCGCATCCGGAGCCACGCTTAGTTGCTCAACTACTACGTCTCTTACATCATCAAATATTGCCATTTTCTTCTCCTAAAAATAAAAATTTCGTGATTTTAATATATTTTAGCTTAAACTTTCGCAAAAACGTAAATTTACGCGCTTACATATATAGTCCGCCGTTGATCTTTAGCGTCTCGCCGGTCACGTAGCTAGCGTGGTCGCTTAGCAAAAACGCCACAGCTTCGGCCACTTCGCTAGTGCTTCCAAATCGCTTTAGCGGGATGTTGTCGCTGTAAGTTTTTTTGATATCGTCGCTTAGCTCGCTCGTCATATCAGTCTCTATAAAGCCCGGCGTTACGCAGTTAAAGCGAATATTTCTCGCCGCGCCCTCTTTGGCGAAGCTTTTATTCATCGCTATCATTCCGCCCTTGCTCGCAGCGTAGTTTGCCTGCCCGGCATTACCCATCTCGCCCACGATCGAGGCTACGTTTACGACGGCGCCGAAGCGTTTTTTGCTCATTACTTTTAGTGCCTCGCGGCATCCGATAAAGGCCGAGGTCAAATTTGCGCCTATTACGCTAGTAAAATCCCCTGTCTTCATGCGAAGCGCGAGCTTGTCATTCGTAATACCGGCGTTATTTACGAGGTAGCTTAGCTCGCCGTCGGCATCTGCGATCAAATTTATCGCTTTTATAAACTCATCCTCGTCCGTCGCGTCAAATTTAACTACCGCAGCCTGTCCGCCGTTTGCTACGATTTCAGCTTGCAATGCATCCGCGATTTCGGGCTTTGAGCGATAGTTTATCCAGACTTTTAGTCCCATTTGCGCTAGAGTTTTGGCTATCTGTGCGCCGATACCGCGACTTGCACCGGTGATTAGCACGTTTTTTCCGCTAAATTTCATTTTTTTCTCCTTGATTTCAAATTTTACTCGCATTTTATCAGACGAAAGCTAAAAAGCCTTTTACCTAAAATTTATATAGTATTAAAACAGCGCCTCGTCCATCTCGGCGGGTTTTTCTATACCCATCAGCGCCAAAACGCTCGCGGCTATGTTGTTTAGGCCGCCCGCTTTTACCGCCTTTAAGCCCTCGCCCATCACGAAGCAAAATACGTCAAAAGTCGTGTGATTGGTTAGCAAATTACCCTGTTCGTCCCTCATCTGCTCGCAGTTGCCGTGGTCGCTCGTGATGATTAGCGCGTAGTTTTTCTCTTTTGCCTTTGCCACGATGCGTCCCAGCGCCGCATCCACGGCCTCGACCGCCTTCACCGCCGCGTCAAATTCGCCCGTGTGTCCGACCATATCGCCGTTTGCGAAATTTACCACGATAAAGTCTTGTCCGTCCTCCATGCCTTTTAGCACCGCTTCGCATACGGCCTGCGCGCTCATTTCGGGCTTTTCGTCGTAGGTTTTTACTTTGGGGCTTGGCACCAGCACGCGCGTCTCGTTTTGGGCGAGCTCTTCGACGCCGCCGTTAAAGAAAAACGTCACGTGCGCGTATTTCTCGGTCTCAGCGGTATGCAGCTGCGTTAGTCCGGCGTTTGCTACGACCTCGGCAAGGGTATTTTTTAGCTTTTCGTTTTCAAAAAGTACTGGAAAAGCGAAATTTGCGTCGTACTCGGTCATCGTGAGTAGATTTTTTACGACGAACGGGCGCGCGAATTCGCTAAAATTTTCATCGCCCAAAGCCGCCGCGATCTCGCGCACGCGGTCGTTTCTAAAGTTTATAAATATCACGCCGTCGTTTTCGCCGATACCCTCAAATCCGCCAAAGCTAGCCGGCACGATAAACTCGTCCGTCACGCCCGCCTCGTAGCTTTGCATGACGTATTCTAGCGGCGATATAGTTTGCCCGTTTTCCCCGCGCGTCATCGCGTCGTAGGCTGTTTTCACGCGCTCCCAGCGCTTGTCACGGTCCATCGCGTAAAACCTACCGCTAACGGTAGCTAGCTTAAAGCCCACATTTTGCGCCTTTTCTTGCAGCGATTTTATGAATGCAAGCCCACTTTTTGGGCCTACGTCGCGACCGTCGGTTATCGCGTGAGCGCATACTTCGCAACCGTTTGCGACCGCAAGAGAGCACATCGCGTCAAAGTGGTTCATGTGCGAGTGCACGCCGCCGTCTGAGTAGAGCCCGACGACATGGACGCGTTTGCAAGCTTTAAATAAATTTAAAAGCTTTTCGCTTTTAGCTATCGAGCCGTTTTCAAAACCGAGCGAAATTTTGACCAAATTTTGATACAAAACACGCCCACTGCCGATACACATGTGCCCGACCTCGCTGTTTCCCATCTGACCGTCGGGTAGGCCCACTGCTAGGCCCGAGGTTTTTATGAGCG
Organism: uncultured Campylobacter sp.; assembly: GCA_963515555.1. Taxonomy (GTDB): domain Bacteria; phylum Campylobacterota; class Campylobacteria; order Campylobacterales; family Campylobacteraceae; genus Campylobacter_A. The sequence continues at coordinate 38,908 of CAUPXB010000011.1, forward strand.
CGTTTGGGACGTTTTTAAACAGCCAGTCGTATGTCGGCTTTTTTGCCGCCGCAAATGCGTTAAATTCGCTACTTTCATTGTATCCGATGCCGTCTGTGATCACCAAAATAGTTTTTTGCGCCATTTTTAAATTTTTGCCTTAAATTTAGATATTTTTTAACGGCATTATACTAAAATTAGCCTTTTTTAAAATAAAGGCTTTTATGTTTTACTATATTTATGAGTTGTTAAATTTTAATATCTTTCAATACATCACCGTTCGCGCGGGTTTTTCGTTTTTTATCGCATTTTGCTTGACCGTTTGGGCGCTGCCTAAATTTATCGCCTGGGCAAAGGCCAAAAACGCCGCCCAGCCCATCTACGAGCTAGCTCCGCAAACACACCAAAAAAAGGCCAAAACGCCGACGATGGGCGGGCTGGTCTTTATCGGAGCCGCACTTGCGGCGAGCGTGATCTGTGCGCGCCTTGATAACGTATTCGTCCTTGCTTCGCTGATCTGTCTAGCGGGCTTTACGGCGCTTGGGTTTAAAGATGATTTTCGCAAAATCTCAGGCGGCAAAAACCACGACGGACTAAGCCCCAGAGCTAAGCTTGTGGTGCAAATTTTGATAGCCTTTGCAGTTTCTTCGATGCTGTATTTACACGGCGAGCTGGGGAGCAAATTTTACCTACCGTTTTATAAATTTCCCGTGCTTGATCTAGGCGTTTTTGCGGTCGCGTTTTGGACGCTCGTTATCGTAGCGGCCTCAAATGCTGTAAATTTAACCGACGGCCTAGACGGTCTAGCTACGGTACCTGCGGTGTTTTCGCTGCTGACTTTGGGCGTGTTTGCCTACATCTGCGGACACGCGGTGTTTAGCTCGTATCTGCTTTTACCAAAGATCGCGGGCGTGGGCGAAACGGTCGTCGTGGCCGCTGCGCTGATCGGCTCGCTGATGGGATTTTTGTGGTTTAACTGCCATCCGGCCGAGGTCTTCATGGGTGATAGCGGGAGCCTAAGCGTGGGCGCATATATCGGACTTATGGGCGTGATGACGAAAAACGAAATCCTGCTCATCATCATCGGATTCGTGTTCGTGATGGAGACCTTGAGCGTGATTTTGCAGGTCGGAAGCTTTAAGATTTTTAAAAAGAGAATTTTCCTCATGGCGCCGATACACCATCACTTCGAGATAAAAGGCTGGGTAGAAAATAAAATCATCGTGAGATTTTGGCTAATCGCCGTTTTGGCAAATTTGATCGCCATGACCGCGTTAAAAATCAGGTAAATTTAGCGCGAGCAAAACGGCTAAAAGCTGAGCCGGGCGCAGACGAGAAACGCAAATTTTATGGGGCAAAAGGGCGTAAAAAGGAGCAAAAATGAGAAAATCGCTATTTGGGTACGGCGGCACGACCCGCGCGATCGCGAAAAACTTCGCAAAAGACGGCGGCTGGGACATTTATGACGACAAATTTAGCGAGATCTCAAGCGACGAATGGGGCAACACGCTACTGCCGCCAAACCTTTTCGTGCCCGAAAAAAGTGGCCTCGAGATCCCAAGCCCCGGTTTCCCGCCGAGCCACGAGCTAGTTAAAAACGCGCAAAATCTCATCAGCGAATACGATTATTTTTATAAAATTTACGGCGACAAAACGCCCTTTACCGTCTGGATCAGCGGCACGAACGGCAAAACCACGACGACAAAGATGACGCAACACCTGCTGGCGCGCTACGGCTCCGTCATGGGCGGCAACGTCGGAGTTCCACTCGCAGACCTAGATCCAACCGCCAAAATTTGGATACTCGAGACCAGCTCCTTTACGATGCACTACACGAACATTGCCACGCCCGGCATCTACGCGCTTTTGCCTATCACGCCAGATCACCTCAGCTGGCACGGCGAATTTGCCGAGTATGAGCGCGCCAAGCTAAAGCCGCTAGCGACGATGAGCGAAAACGCGGTCGCGATCCTGCCTAAAATTTACGCCGGGACGCCGACTAAAGCAAAGGTGATAAGCTACGAAAACGAGGCGGATTTGGCCGAGTTTTGCGGCGTAAATTTAGGCGATATCGCCTTTAAAACGCCATTTTTAACGGACGCACTTTTAGCTCTTGCTATCCAAAAAATTTTGCTCGATAGGTGCGACATAGAGCTTTTAAACAGCTTTGTCATCGAGGGCAATAAGCTCGAGGAGCTGCTAGATGCGCGCGGCAGGACGTGGGTTAATGACACGAAAGCGACCAACATCGACGCGAGCATCCAAGCCGTCAAGCGATATGAGGGCAAATTTTTGCATTTGATTTTAGGTGGCGACGATAAAGGCGTGGATATGCGGCCGCTTTTTGAGGCATTGTGCAGCGCTAAGGTACAAATTTACGCTATCGGCTCAAATACGGACAAGCTAATGAAGCTTGCGGGCGAGTTCAAAATCCCCGCCGTAAAATGCGAATTTTTAAACACCGCCGTCGGCGAGATAGATAAAAATTTCAAATTTGACGGAGCCGCTAAGACTAGCGCAAATAGTGAAAATTTGGACGAGATAGCGCTTTTAAGCCCTGCTGCGGCGAGCTTAGATCAGTTTAGTAGCTACGTAAAGCGCGGGGATGAATTTAAAAAAGCGATCTTAAATTTGAAAATTTAACGCGATATATGCGCCGTAAAGCCGCTAAATTTGAGCGACTGTCTTTGAAGCGAATTTTATATTTTAAAAAATAGCCGAATTTTACGTATTTAACCAAAATTTAAGTATCAAGTGGCTAAAATCACATTTCTTTTTAACAGCGTGGTTGGATAGCTCAGTCGGTAGAGCAGCAGACTGAAAATCTGCGTGTCGGCAGTTCGATTCTGCCTCTAACCACCATTCTATTATTTAATCCCCTATAACACAATCCAAACAGCACCGAAAGAAGCCCTAAAATACGGCATTTCTAAGCTATTTATAATCCAATAAGCTACAATGAAATATAATGCAATCCAAAGATTTTTGGAACACTCACGGAACATTGAGAGCATTTTTATGAGCCAACAATCCCCAATGTTCCAAAATGTGCCGTTTTTTAAAAACCCTAAATGTTCCAAAATGCTTTTAAATATCGTATTTTAGGGGCTAAAATGGCAATAGACATTTTAAAAGATACGCAAATACGCAAAGCAATCAAGAAAGAAAAAGACTACTCATTGACCGACGGCGGGGGCTTAGCGATACTTATTACCTCTAAAGGCGTGAAAAGGTGGGTATTTTATTACATAGACCCGGTAAGCGGTAAAAAATGTAGCGCAGGCTTTGGACTTTATCCGGACATTACCCTAGCAAGAGCAAGAGAGCTAAGAGCGGAATACAAAAGCCTAATATCGCAAGGCATAAGCCTGAAAGAGCATAAAAAGCAGGTAAGAGAGCAAAGACAAAGCGACCATAAGCAGACGTTTAGCAAAGTGTTTAACGAGTGGCTGGAGCTTGAAAAAATGCGAGTGCTGCCAAAAACGCTACAAACCAAAGCAAACCGCATAAATAATCATATTACGCCTCTTATAGGGGATAGAGCTATCAAAAGCATAAATAATCACGGCGAGATAGCGCAAATATTAGAGCAGATAGGCAAAGAGACGCCTCAAACCGCGCAAATACTGCACCAGCTATTAAATAACATATTTCATTACGCCACCACAAAAGGCTACACACCTTTTAATATCATCTCGAATATTCAGGCAAAGGCGATCATCATAAATAAAGAGACGGAGCACTACGGCAAGCTTACCGAGATAGAGGATTTAAGGGCGTTTGTCAATAAAATTTACGATTATCCATTTTTCCTTAGCACGCGCAACATTTTAAAATTTGCCTTACATATTCCTTTGAGGGTCGCACCGCTTACGCTTTTAAAGTGGGAATACGTGGATTTTGACAAGAGGCTTTTAACCATACCAAGAGAGCTACAAAAGAATAAGAATAAATCGCTAGGGGCTTTTATCTTGCCTCTAAGCGATGAGGTTATTAATATCCTAAGAGAGCAGGAGCGAGAATTTAAAGCCTACCCGTATGTTTTTATGAATACGAGCTACAAAAACCCGATCCACAAAGATACGCCTACAAAAACCATTAAAGAGTTTGAATTTTACGATAGAGATACCGGGCGGATAATAACGGCTCATAGCTTTAGAGGCATATTCAAAACAGCCGTTTACAACTACCGAGAGCAACACAACACCAGCACTGAAGCGATCAATAAGGCACTAGACCATCTGCACGGCGATAGGGTGGAGTTATCATACAGCGAAAAAGCGACCTTTTTAAACGAGCTTAGGGGGCTTTTTGAGTGGTGGAGCGGATTTATACTAAATTTGAGAGATGAAAGGCAATAGCAATGGCGAGATTAAGCGAAACAAGGTATAAGAGAAAATCCCAACAAAAAAGCATAAAAGAGGATTTTTTAAATTTTATCAATAGTGGCGTTGTGAAATACTTTATCGGTGAGGAAGCACAAAAAGGCGTTTATTTTATCGTTAATGGGTACACGGATGCTTTTATCGACAAAATAAAAATACACCTCTTTAAAAACAAAGAGGCGGATTTTCAAACTCTTGATGACTTAATTACAAAATTGCCAAGATATGACAACTACACCCCTTTAGCCTCCGATTTTTTGAGCAATTATTTCGATGGCGGACTAATGGAGCACATTTACCACAAGATTCTACAAATTATTTTAGACGTGCTATCAATGTTAGAGCAAAAAGAAAATTATGCTAAAAACGAGCTGGGTGCGGATATTCAAAAGGCTTTTAATAGCATCAAGAATAAAGCCGAAAAATGGCTAAACGTAAAACTAGACCACGATACAGCCCGAAAGCTTTTAACTGCGTACACTTATGAACAAGCAGATATTAACGACATTGATGATATTTGGTATGAGGATTACGGAGCAGAAATAGAGAAATATTTTAAAGTTGATTTAGGCTTTGAAAAAATTACGGACGAGTACGGCGATATTGTGGGAATAAACCAACCCAAGAAACGTTTAACGTTTCAAGAAATAACAGGCATTCAAATAGACGATATTACACTGGGGATTATTATTCCATTTTTAGATTTTATTAATCAAATAGGATATGTGCACAAAGTAGCCTTTAAAAAACGAATCACCGACGAGGAAAAACAGCCTATTAATGAGTTTTTGTATGAACTGAACGACGTTTTCGGGCTAGGCATTAAAAAAGAGATTAACGACGGGCTTTTTGTTTCTTTAATAATCGACGGCTATTTTGCTCTACAAGAAAAAGACGAAATTTAAAAACTTCGCGAAAAAAACATCAAAAAACAGCTGTTTTTTTCGTAGGAAAAATCCATAAAAATATTAACTTATTTTTCGTGAGAAAAACATAATACAAAAATAGCTTATTTTTTCTCACGATAAAAACCCCTTAAATTTACCATATTTTTGGCATTGGCTAACTTTTTTATTTATGCAACAATACCCTCATCAAGCTTGAATAAAAACAAATAAAGGTCAATACAATGCAACAAACTACACACGAAAGAAAAAAGCTAAGAGCTTATGAGGTGGCAAAGATTTACGGGGTAAGCCAAAGCACGATCTGGAATTACACTAAAAAAGGATACCTAAAGCCTGTAAAGGTGGGTGAGAGAGTAACCCTATTTGACGCTTTAGAGTGCGATCAATTCTTTAACGGCAAGAATGCGGAGCGAGACAATGAGACAGGCACGCACAAATAAACAAATCCTGGTAAGGATAATGTTAGAACGCGGCGAGGTAACAGCCTCAGACGTAGCTCATATAAGCAACTCTAATCAATACTTCGTAGAACTCGAGAAGCTAGGCATAAGCGGCAGCAGATGGCACACAAGAGCAAACGGCACTAACTGCAAGATGAGGTTTATCAAAGATCGCAAAAAGGCGCAGGCGTATTTAAACGCCTACAAAGTAGCCGAAGCGATAGCCGAGTATGTCGATGAGGTGCAAGATGTCAAAATATGAGGAGCTAAAGCCTTATCTAAACCGCGACGCCGTAGCAAGCATAATCATAAATTGCGGTTACAGCATAGACAGGGCTTACAAATTTAAGATTAGAGACGAGAGAACGCCTAGCGCGTCGATAGATAAAGACGGCTACATTAAAGACTTTGGCGGAACATTCGGCGGCGATGTATTCGCCTTTTTAAACGAGATTGTAGGCTACTCGAAAGCAGAAGCCCTACAAATAGTCAAATATGCTTTAGGAGCGGAATGATGACGAAAGAGATACAAAAGATAATAGATACCGGAGCTAATGAATACGGATTAACCGAGCTTGTGAAAATAGACGTGGCCAAAGCCAAAGAGACGGCAAAATTTATTTTTACGAACGACAAAGAGGGCATATTTAGAGATTTCATTTTTAAGAGTATCGAGTTTTTACAAGAGCTGGAAACTCAAAAGCAGTTAGTGGATATGGTAACCGACGCGACCATAGATGAAAATAGCCGGCTAAAAGGCGTGAGCGGCTACCAACCATTGACGCAAGACGAACTAAAAAACATAGAGAGCAACAGAGAGCTATTAACCGGAAATTTGAAGCTAGCGCAAACAATGCTAAATAATTTTTTGGGAGCGCATTACGAACCGCTTTACAAAAGACTAAGGGCTGAAAAATGAAATCAATCGAGGATTTTAAAAACGTAGCTTTGAGCAAGCCGGATTTAACGCCGTGCGAGGGCTACCAAGAAGCGATCGAGGCAAATGATAGCATAGGCCTTAATCAATATGCCGTAAAGCTAAGGGAGGCGTATTTAAACGCCTATACAAGGGTTAGTTTATGCACGCAGAAACAAACCGACGAGCTTTACGATCTTTATCCGTGCAATTTTCTAAGAGCGTGCAGCGCGAAGCTAAGAGATATTGAATGTCTAGGCTACAACACGAAACACCAAAGCTTGGCGATCATTTTAAAAAGCGGCGATAAAACGCAAGCCATAGCCACAAGACGACTAAGAGACGAAGCCGGTAATATTATCGAGGGCAAAAAGTGGATAAGAGCCAAAGGGTCAAATAATGGCTTCATACCTCATCGCTTTAATAAGTCCGATGACGTGGTATTCATGGCCGAGGGTATAGGCGAGGCCGGACTATTTGAGATACTAAAAGCCTCTTACGTTTGTTTTCAAAACGCGGGCGAAATATCCAAATTCGAGTATAGCCCTTTAAAAGACGAAATATTAGAGGGATTAAAAGGCAAGCGCGTGATTTGCTTCGTAGATAATGACGAGCCTAGTCAAAACGGCTTTAATGCTCTTTATCCGGTCATAGGGGGCGATCTTTACCAGGTCAGGTTTAAAGACAAGCCCAAAGGGTATGATCTGAGGGATTTAATCGTGGAGCTCTCAGGCAAGTATAACCACAAAGAGCTTTTAAAAGCGTTGCAAAACGAAATCAAAGCAAGACAAGAGAGGGTTTAAAAAATGAACGGCGGATTATTAAATTTTTCAGATGACGACTTTATCAACGCACCAAAGGCGCAGCCGGTATATGAGAATACTCCGACAAAGCCGGATATGAGAAAAAGCGATGAGGTAAAAAAGAAAGGCAAAGTAAAGCTAAATTTTAACTCTCTATCGGAATTTAGGATTTATCCCGATGAGATAGCGAACTTTAACCCCGTTTGGCTCATAGACGATTTTTTAATGGAGCAAAGCATAACGACGATATACGCCACCGGAGGAAGCGGCAAGAGCTTTTTAGCTTTAGTTTTAGGCGTGTGGCTCTTGGACGCTCAAAAAATAAGCAGACTTATCTATTTAGACGGCGACAACGGTTACACCACGCTAAAACGTAGGCGTGTCGATGAAATACTAAAAACCTACTCAAAGATAGAATACTACCCGCTCTTTAAGCAAAATAGCGAGGGTCAGTCGATAGATCGATACAGCGTATTAAGCGACCTAGCCGAGAACCTTACGCCAAATAAACTAAAAGGAACGCTAGTTATCATTGATAGCATAAGAGACTTCATCAAAGGGGACTTAGGAAGCGACAGCGTAGTAATGCCATACCTCAACAACCTAAAGGCGTTTAGAGACAATGGGGCTACCGTAATATTTTTGCACCACCAACCCAAGCAAAGCAAAAATCCCGATGAGAACAACGAAGCTTACAAAGGCGCGACAGCCTTTATCGATAGCGTAGATACCGCATATTTTCTATCCAACAAAACTACCGACCAAGACAAAAGCGAGGGCAAGCTGGCTGTAACACTAAAGCCCACCAAAGCAAGAAACGGCGCTGAGCATAAAGCCTTTATTATCAACGGGGCTGATTTTAAGCTAGTGCAGGCTGATTATTACAAATATGCCCTAACCGATAAAGAGAGATACACGCTCGAGCTTGCTCTACAAATCATCAAAGATAACCGTATGGGGATAATCCAAAGCGATCTGGCTAGAGAGATAAAAAGCCTAGCCAAAGCGCAAGCCGTAGAGGTATTGTCGAATAATGCCCTCTGGGAGTTTCTAAAACGATATGACGAAAAAGAATACATCATCATCAAAGGGGCTAGAAACTCAAATATCTACAAGCTCATAGACGAGAATGCCAATACGATAAACCCTATGCCTTACAATGCCGTGGTAGCATACGAATTCACAGAATTACCGATAAAGGGCTAGACCTGTATAACGGTAAAGCCCTGCCCTCATAAAAATTTAAACATCAATACATAAATAAATTTATATCTATTTATATTTTTATATGTATTTATCTCCATATTTCAGTTTTTTAGTTTTTTTCAGTTTTTTTCAGTTTTTTAGCGAACTTAAAAAACTCAAACCCCTTGCTATTACGGGCTTTTCAAGGCTTTTTATTTCAGTTTTTTAAATTTTAGTCTTTTTTGCATTTTTATCCTTTTTATCGGTTTATTTCAGTTTTTTAGACATAGTTTCGCATACGTTAAAAAACTAAAAAACTGAAAAAAAATAACGCTCTAAGCCCCTAAAATACGTGCCTCCGAGTTTTTTAACCTTTTTAAAAAACTGAAAAAAACTGAACTTTAAGAAAAAAACAAGATTAAGACCTAATCTCTACTTTTTAAAGGCAAAAATACAAAACAGACCACCACAAAACAAAAGCTACAATCAAATAAAAAGGTTTGGCTTTTTGGCAAAAAACTCATCTTATGCGAATAAAAGAACGATAAAGCCAAAAAGTAGTAAAAATCACAGCCTACAATCGATAAAAAGAGCTTGACCCATACAAAGCAAAAAGAGTTAAAATCAAATAGTGGGCTTTATTTTGCGTTTAAATGTGTATTGTTAATTCTTGGCGTATTTTCTAACAAATAAAAGGCGATATGTTAAAAAAGCGAGAGAATTTTAATCTTTAGATGAATACGCCCCTCCCCTCAAAGGGCGGAGGCGGATAACTTGACGCGATCAAAAGCTTTTTAGTCCAGTGCGTGCGCTTAATTTTCGGCTTACGCAGCAATGCCCTTAAATGCGAGCTTTGTCCGTCTCCTTAAAAATAAGGCAACGAGCCGAGCCCTTAAAATCGTCATTCCATAAAAAGGGAGCGCAAAAACAAGCCGGGTATTTGCCATTCTCAAAAAAGAGAAACACACAAGAACCTCAACGCATAGCCAAAGCGACGAGGTAGATTTAATCTAGGTCATAGGCGCATTATGCCCTAAGTCAAATTTAGCCCATAGGCGCAAAGTAAAAGGGTGTAGCCGACATCAGCCCTTTTTGGATTTCACAAAAAAGAGAAACGCATTTATTCAAGAAAATCTGAAAAAAGGGTTATCCACAAAAAAAGGGAAAACCTACCAGCCGAATATTTGACCCGTTAAAGCCAGGCGAGAAACAATCAAGCTCAAAAAGCTACCTACATTTAACATAGGGAGCTTATTTACGTAAATGACAAGGCGTTTTTAGATTTCTTAACCGACGCAATTTTGCGCCAGTTAAAGCTGGGTGAGTTTAATTCATAGAGCTAAAAGCTAGGTAAGTTTAACTTAGGTAGCTAGGGGAATTAAATACCGATAGCTATCGCAGAGAGGTTTAGAGCGGTAGGATTTAAAGGGAGTTTTAGGGGCGATGAGGTTAAAGGTCTTTAGTTAATTCTTTGATCTTTTCGTAGCGTGTGGATTTTTCGTAGCATACCAAAAACGGCTCAACCCAAGACGGAATAGGCTTTTTTTCGTCATTCCAGTTGTAAATACTACCTGCGTTTAGTTTTGTTAAATTTGCGAAATCATTGACCGATAAGCCCAAATCGCTCAACCTCTTTAAAAAATCACTTTTTAGCATTTTTGCCCTTTTAAATTTTAGCTAATTGTATCATTTTTAATCAAAAATGTAAAATATTATTAAAATACTTCATCAAAGATTGTAAAAACACTTGACTTATTAAATCAAAGATGATATTATTTCATCAAATATTTAATCAACGATGAGAAACTTACCACAAAGGAGACCCAATGCAACCAACCAGACAGAAATTTACCGAGTATCTATCCGGCTACCAATTTAAGCTAAACGATACCGACGAGGACGTGAGCTACAAGGTGCTTGACTGTGCTTATGATCTATTCTGCGCTTTAGAGGCGTTAGCAAACAATCATAAGACACTAGAGGCTAAATACAAAGCCGAACAAGAAAAGCGCGAGGATTTGCAAAGAGCGATTAGGCTTTACGGCATAGATAGGCTAAGTAAAAAAGAGCTATTGATAAAAGCAAGACCTAGTTTTTAGAAAGGAGACCCAATGCAATTAACATTCGACATAGCCGACGAGCTAGACTTAACAAACGAGATACCTAGCACGGTAAACGCCATTAGTGCTTTAGTGCTAGCCTTGCTGTATTTTAAAAAGCACGCAGGTATTAGCGACGATACCATTATGAGCGCAAGCTACTTCTTAGCAGGTGCGATTGACGACGTAGCCCAAGCCGTGCGAGATTACGCAGATAAGAAAATATCCGAGCAAAAAGAGGAGGTAAAGAAATGACTATTTTAACAAATTCAGACAGACCGACGACCAAAGAGGGCTTTAATGCCCTTATTAGGCAAAATAGCGGCGGCAGCGATGAAGTAAGCGAGCAAATAATCTACAACGTGGGTTATTTGGTCTATTGTAGCAATATTTATGCGCTAAGACAGCTAAAAGAAAGCGAGAATGCGCGCCAAAATTTGCTAGCCGATAAGATGATACTACAAAGCAAACTAAGCGAACTGGAGCAAGCCTACCGCAATGCGTCGAGGAAATGGGCTGAAGTATCGGACGAAGCATACGAGCTAGAGCAGGAATTAATCAAACTAAAAAGCAAGCAGAACCAAAGGTGCGACGCGCAAGCGTAGCTAATCAACACATCACAAAAAAGGACACCTAATGCAAACATCGCAAGAAATATCACAAATGAGCCATACGGCTTTAACAGACGCCCTGATAGGAGCAAACGAGATAATCGAGGATTTATCAAATAGGCTCGATAAGGCAGAGGAGAGCGAGGAGGCTCTGTTAAGCGCGCTTGAAAAGACAGAGCTAGAGCTAAAGACTGCAAAAGAGCAGAACGCAAAACTAGGCGAGATTGAGCCGCGTTACGAGTTTATGCAGTTAGTCTTAGCGCAGTATCGCGAGGGCTTGATAAGTGCGGACGATTTCGTAAAGAAAATATCCGCTTATGATGATAAGGGCTGGGAAATAGTCAAGAGGTGAGCAATGAACAAAAGAGACTTTAACCAAGCTTTGAGATATTTAGCTAAGGGCGCAGACGCGCCCAGCTACTCTCAGTTAAAAGATTTCGCCTTTAGGTTATGGACTAGCTTACATAAGCGAGGCATTGAGCTAGAGCGAGCAAGAGGCGATAAGGCGCGCGAAGCATTTAAAGCCGAGATAGCAAAGAGAGAAGCAAAGGGAATGGCAGACGCTTTATTTGAAACGGGCTTACAAGCATACCGATTATTTAATTATTATGCCAAAGAGTGCGAAAAGCTAGAGGAGAGAATAAAGCTACTAAGAGAGCTAAACAAAGAGCTAGAAACGAAACTAGAGCCAAAAGGTCAATACACGTGGCATAGCGATCTAAAAGGCGCGTAGGTTTATCAAAGGGGGCTTAATCGCCTCCTTGAATAAGCTTATCCAGCCGGCTCAAAATTGAGCCAATAAAACGAACGCTAAAATGAACGGCTAAAAGCGAAGCAGGGCGCGATAATAACAAAGCTAAGACGATATGGCAAAAACAAAACGAACGCTAAAATGAACGCTAAGGCACAGTAATTTTATGGAGCTTAGAGCAGGACGCCCTGCCCTATTTATCCGTAGCACATCATACAACCAGGACACAGCGTAACAACTTGTCGCAGTAAAATTATTTCGCCTCCATTTTTTATTGAAGCAGATTTTCTTAGGGTCCTTTGCAGTAAGGTTAGGATATGGGGGTCGGCGTAGCCGCATTTCCCTTACTACTGTCAGGTTTTAAATATTTTTGCAGGCTTTATCAAGGTTTGCGACTAGTCGCAATTTTAGCCTAAGTCTGTAAAGTAGTCAAGCCGTAGGGGGCAGGCCAAATCTCTACGATCGAGACGGAGAAACATCGGTCGGGTGCATTTCATTTTTTGCGCGCCGTATTTTTTGGAAAAGTATTAAGGAAAAGTATCAAGAAACAAATAAGCCGCAAACATTGTTAATGGCGAGATTAACCCGCAGCAATGAAACCTAAAAATTTAAAGGCGAAAAATGAGCGCAGGGCGGAGGGATAAAGCCCGATTTTATCGAAGCAACCCCAAGCTAGGCGGAAAAATTGAGCACGTTTTTGAGCGCAAAAAATGACCGCCTAGCCGATAAGTAAATATCGCTATCATCAGCGCAAAACAGCTTAACGGCTACGGAAATGACCGCTTTATTAAGCCCTAAGCCCCAAGCGGTTAAAATAAGAGCGGATTTTAAAACAAAGGCTAGGATATGCAAACTCTAACCATACGGACGGATAACGCCGATTTCATAGAAAAAGCAAAAGAGATATTAATCACGCTAGCTAAATTTGACGGCGTGAAGCTAAGCCTAAGCGATGAGGTTAAATATCGATCGCGCTTTAGCGAATATGAAGCTGACATAGAAGCGATCAGACGAGGAGAACTTGAAACCTATCCGCTAGAGGGAATACGCGACGAGATAGCCAAATGGTAATTAAGCGCACGGCACGCTTTAACCGCGAGCTAAGGGTTGTATTTGACTTTATCGCAAAAGATAGCCCAAACAGAGCGCAGGGTTTTGTGGGTAAGCTACTGGACGCCGTGGAGCTTTTGAGCGACAATCCACGACTAGGACGAGCGATAACGGACGACAAAAGAGAGCTAATCGCCAAAGGTTATGTAATACCCTACTTGATCGACAAAGACGCCATTAAACTTTTAGGCATTTACAAAGCCAACGAGTGGCAAGCGTGAAACATCAGCCAATTTTAAGACAACGAAGCTTAATTAAGCCTCGAGCCAAAAACCGCCACAAAAATACAAAATCTTAAGCAAAAAAGTTAATATTGAGATACTTTAAGCCCTCTAAACTTAAAAAATAAACCTCAACGCTTGCGAAAGCCCTATAATACGGCATTGCAGAAATAATAGTTTGAAAACTGGAATTTTCATAACCATTTTTCTAATTTCGTGAAACTTAGGAACATTGAGTTCATATTTTGACATTTTTTATCTCAAATGTATACATCAAATGACGATATATAAGTGCTTTAATACACTTCTGCAAGTCGCCTCTAACCACCATCCCCTATTTTTTACAATCTAAAACATTTCGATAAAACCTAAAAAAGCAACCAATCAATGTCACCATGTTTTACTTTTAAATACTTCGCAGCAAATCTCGAATTTCTTAAATTGCTGCTCACTAAAGCGTTAAATTTAGCGAAATTTACTCGCGCGGACTTAAATTTGATCTCCAAATTTGATCCCGAGTTTTTTAGATAGATCAAATTTAATTTGGCGCCAATTTCTACCCAAACCAACCTCAAAATTTAAGCTTATTTTTTATACAATCAATCCCAAATCCAAAAAGCGGAATTTAAGATGAAATTTATCCCCAAAACCATACCTTTTGTAGAATTTATCGCGCTTATGGCACTTCTAACCTCGCTTGGGGCGATGAGTACCGACGCGATGCTGCCAGCACTCATGCAAATCGGCCTGGATCTTGGCGTTACGCAGATAAATCAAACCCAGCTCGTCATCTCCTCGATGTTTGCAGGTTTTGCCGTCGGTCAGATATTTTACGGGCCGCTTAGCGACTTTATCGGGCGACGAAACGCCGTGCTGCTAGCGCTTGCGATATTTACGGCAAGCTCCTTTATTTCGGTAGTCACGAGCGATTTTACCGCGCTTTTAGCGAGCAGATTTTTCCAGGGGTTAGGCGCTGCAGGCCCTAGGATCATCGCGATGGCGCTTATCCGCGATCTTTACGAAGGGCGCGCGATGGCTCGCGTGATGAGCTTTATCGCAGCCGTTTTTATTATCGTGCCCGCACTAGCTCCCATCATCGGCGGCTTTATTTTTAAAATTTATAGTTGGCGCAGCATATTTTTGATGCTTACTTTTATGGGGCTTGCTTGCCTAGCGTGGTTTGGACTGCGCCAGAGCGAGACTCTGCCAGCGCAAAATCGCAATAAATTTAGCCTAAATTTGATAAAAAGCGAAGCTGCGCAGGTCGTGAAAAACAGGCGCACCGCAGGCTACACGATCGTTTTGGGGCTGATTTTTGGGATGTTTTTGAGCTATATCAGCACCGCTCAGCAGATTTTCGAGGTTAGTTACAAGCTAGGCGACGAGTTTCCTATCTATTTTGCTATAAACGCCCTTGCTCTAGGCGCCGCGTCGATGATAAACGCAAAGCTCGTGATGATCTACGGCATGCGCTACCTCAGCATGCGCGCCATGGGGACGTTTTGCGTTATCGCGGTCGCGTTTTTGCCCGTCGTCGTCGCGTTTGACGGAGTGCCGCCGCTGTGGGCTTTTATGGCGTTTTGCATGAGTAGCTTTTTTTGCGTGAGCATACTTTTTGGCAACCTAAACGCGATGGCGATGGAGCCGATGGGTAAGATCGCGGGCATGGCGGCTGCGCTGATCGGCTCGGTTTCGACCTTTGTTTCGCTTCCTATCGGAGTTGCGATCGGACAGATGTTTCGGGGTACGCTAACGCCTATGGTCGCGAGCTTTGCACTTATCGGAGCGACGGCTTTTTGGTTACTTTATAAAACTTCAAAAATTTCGGACGAATAAATTATGCAAGCCAAATTTTTCAAAATTTGAGCTGTAAATTTAACTACGTTTAAACAACCGCGCCGTTCGCAAAAGCGCCTTATAAAGCAAATTTACGCTATCATTGCGCAAATTTAAAGGCAAAATATGAAACCAAAATACAACTTTTTCAAAAACTCCAAATTCGCATTCGAGGGGCTTGCTGCGATGCTAAAAAACGAGGCGGCGTTTCGCTTTGAGCTTTGCATAATCGTTCCGCTTGTGCTAGTTTCGCTATTTTTACCCGTTTCCGCGGCGCAGCATGCGCTACTGATCGCCGTTTTCGGACTCGTTTTGATCTGCGAGTGCCTAAATACCGCGATCGAAGCGGTAGTAGATCTCATTTCGCCAGACTTTCATCCGCTAGCCAAAATCGCCAAAGACTGCGCCTCAGCTGCCGTTTGCCTCTCTATCGGCACAGCTGCGATAACTTGGGCTTGGACGCTGTTTGCGCTGGCATTTTAGCGAGTAAAATTCACCCAAAGTGGCTACTAAATTTACGCCCACAAGCTAAATTTAGAAACTCAAATTTGATATTTGGCGTCAAATTTGAGCTCAAATTTTACCGTTAAAGACTAAAGCTTTAAGCTTTTTTTGGATAAAGTTCCACTCTTATTATCAATATTAGGAAAGCTATGAAGCTACGTATTTCTTGGTTTAAATTTACGCTTTTAAACGCCGTTTTTATCGCCGCGCTAAATTTCACATTATTTAAATTCGCCTACTCAAAGCTTAGTTTTGGCGCGGACGCGCCGATGGCCGCGAGCCTGCCGATCATCTATTTTTCGCTACTTTGTGCGCTATTTTCGCTCGTTTTTTTACCGTATTTAGCTAAGCCCGTTAGTATCGCTGCGATTGCCATTACGTGTGGCAGCAGCTACTTCATGCAAAGCTACGGTATCATAATCGATAGCGAAATGATAAGAAACGTTGCGCAAACGGACGCAGGCGAAGTGTTAAGCTTTTTAAATCCAAAGCTCGTTTGCTACATGCTATTTTTGGGCGTTTTGCCCTGCCTTTTAGTCGCGTTTACGACGATTGAGTACGGCAGCGCGAGGCGGCATCTAAAGGTCAAATTTGCCGCATTTTTCGGATTTTTAGCTCTCGCGGTGGCTCTGTTTTTACCGCAAACCAAATCCATCATCCCGTTTTTTCGCGAAAATAGCTTCATCAGGGCCTACAACCTGCCGTTTTATCCGATTTACGCGACGCAAAAGTATATAAAACTCGAGTTTTTCAAGCCCGAATTTAAACAAATCGGTCTAGACGCGACTATGAAACCGAGCGATGAGCGACGGCTGATGGTGCTAATCGTCGGCGAAACGGCCCGCGCGAAAAACTATTCGCTCGGCGGATATGCCAAAAACGATACGAATTTTTACACGAAAAATGAGCCAAATTTGGTCTATTTCGGCGACGCTCGCTCGTGCGGAACTGCGACAGCCGTCTCGCTGCCGTGCCTGTTTTCAAAGTCCACGAGAAAAGAATACAGCAGCAAAGAATTTAGCGAAAACGCGCTTGATATCCTAAAACGCGTCGGCGTCAAGGTCGTGTGGCTGGGCAACAACTCGGGCAAGTGCAAGGGCGTTTGCGACCGCTTGGACGCGGGCGACGTCGAGTATTTTGACGCCGGATATGATACGAATATGCTGCCCTCCTTCAAAAAACGCCTCGAAAATCTCGCGCAAAACGAAATCATTGTCCTGCACCTGCAAGGCTCGCACGGACCGGCCTACTACGCGCGCTATCCGAGCGAATTTCGCAGATTTACCCCGACTTGCGACACGAGCGAGCTAAGCTCCTGCGATAGCGATAGCATCGTAAATACATACGACAACACGCTGCTTTTTACCGATTTTTTTGTTGGCGAAGTCATCAAGGCGGTCAAGGACGCGGGCGGCGATAAAAGCGCGGTTTGGTACTTCTCGGATCACGGCGAGAGCCTGGGCGAAAACGGCATCTATCTGCACGGCATGCCCTACGCCATCGCGCCAGAGACGCAAAAACACATCCCGATGATGGCGTATGCAAGCGACGAAGCGACACTGGCTCGTCTGCGCGCGCAAAAGGACGAAGCCGTCTCGCACGATAATGTTTTTAGCTCGTTGCTAGGGTTTTTTGGGGTGGAGACAAGAGAATACGATAAAAGCCTCGACATCTTTAAATAAACAACTTCGGCGGCTTGTCTTTTTCCGCCATACTTCGTTATCGGCTCAGTCGGCCTCGGTCACGTATTGTATATACGCTCCCTCGCCTCGCTCGCCGCTGCCTCGTCTGACGAAAAAATACTTCGCCTTAACTCTTTGTGTTCAAATTTGAGAATTTCGGATTCAAATTTAGATAGAGAAAAAGCTAAGGCGAAGTATCTCGCGATGAATTTAAATGTTGCGACGAAATTTTCGACCGAAGATAGAACATATAGTTCATCGAGGGAGGAAATTTCTAGCTCATTTAAAGGCGCGCAAGAGACAAGCCTTTTTATTCAATTTGCTCTCTCTGCCAAATTATTTTCCTCCCAAACCCCAACGCATTATGCGTAAATTTAACCCAGCCAAGGCTCAAAGCATAAAGGCTCGGGTTCATCGCCAAAGCGTAAGGAAAGCGCGCGAAGTAGATTTTCCTCTGCTGTGCGGTTGCAGGAGCGGCTAGAGCGCGAAACTGCACGCCCTCTATCTTACCAACCACCTTCGTATCAAGCGCGACGGTGCCGGCTACGCCAGGCTCAGCCAAAAACGCCCTCACGTGAGCGCTCTGCTCTCCGCCGGCTACGATAAATGCCAAATTTGCCTCGTCAAAGGCGTAAAAACAGCTCGCGCAGTATGGTTTGCCATCATCTAAAACAGCAAGGCTAAGCAGATGCATCTTGCGGATAAATTTTAAAATTTTTTCATCCATTTCGTCCGCCTTAAGCGCTAAAAATTTGAGTCAAATTTGCCGAAACCCAGCTAAAATTTAGCGCCAAAAAGCAAGCTAAAACTAGCCAAAAAGCAAAGATAAAAAGCTCTATTTTGACAAATTTGGCTTCCGCTTTTTCGCGTCTAAGCAAAGTCACTACAAGCCCCGCCGCAAAGCCGCCGATAAAGCTAAAATAGTGCACAGCCGCTGGCTTAACGAAGCTTGGTAGTTTACCCGCGAAAAATAGCGAAAATATCGTAAGCGAGATCAAATTTGCCAGTAAAAAATAAAACGCGACGACGGGAATTTGCGGGAAAAATCCGTGCAAAACAAAGCTCAAAACGGTCGCGCTAATGAGCAAAAATACGCGCGTGGCAAAACAGCACATTTTCATCCTTTTTTGCGTGATTTTAGCGCAAGGGGTATTAAGAAAAAAGAAATTTGGCCGATATAAAACCAAAAGGACGACAAATCATGAAACTACAAAACTACCAAAGCGCGAGCCTAAACAGCTTTGATTTTAGCTTTAAAACCAGCGGCGGCGACGAGATAAATCTAAAAATGTACGACAACAAAACCGTAGACTACGCCAGCGCCAAAACAGCGGGCGCATCGGCATCCGCACTCACTCTCACGCACGAGTACGGATATAGCTTTTCGTATAAAGGCGACGGTCTAGACGCGCGCGATAAAGAGGAGCTCGCAGTCGCTCTAGAAAAGATAGCGCCTAGCATAGATAAATTTATGAAAAACGTCAAAGAGGGCGAGGATCCGATATTTTCGAGCGTGACAAATCTCGCAAACTCCCTTCGCAAAGAGCTTCCCGAGGTAAAAGATGCAAATCATAAAAATTTTATCGCGGACGGCACGCTAAAGCTTTTTGATAGGCTAATGGAGCAAAACAAGGCCGATAATAGGCTACTGCAAAACTCCAAAAAGCTCTTTGACGAGCTCATTTCTCAGCTGGATAGCTTTAAATTTTACGTTTAGTTCGCGGTTTAAAATTTTCGCTATAATTCATAAATTTTAAAAATAGGAAAATTTATGAACGCGAATGAAAAAATCACCCAAATGCTAAATCTCCAGCAGGGTCTAAACGACGATACCAACGGCATCGGCTGGGAAAACGGCGTCAACAAAAACGGCAAACTCATCAGCTGGAAACGCTGCATATATATGGAGTGCGCCGAGCTCATAGATAGCTTTGCCTGGAAACACTGGAAAAGCATAAACGCACCGACGAATGAAGACAATCTGCGCGTCGAGGTCGTGGATATCTGGCACTTTTTGATGAGTTTGATGCTCGAGCAGTATAAGCTAAATAACCTCGGCGATATCGCAAAGCTCTCAAGCGATATCTGCGCTAGCAGCGGCTTTGAGGCGTTTTGCCGCGAGCCGTTTAACGTCGCTGACGAAAACATCTATGAGATCATAAACGACGTCGAAATGCTCATAAACAAATGTTCGGGCTTTGAGTATTCACTCTTTGACCTGCTTAAAATTTACTTCACGATGAGCCTAAAATGCGGCGTAAATCTCGGCTCGCTTTACGAGTGCTACGTCGGTAAAAACGTGCTAAATCGCTTCCGTCAAGACCACGGCTACAAAGAGGGTGCGTATAAAAAGGTCTGGAACGGCAAGGAGGATAACGCCGTGATGAACGAGATCCTCGCTCGCGGACTAAAAAGCGTGGATGAGATCTACGCCGCGCTAGAGGCTGAGTACAAGGCGGTTAAATAAAATTTGCGGGCTAAATTTACGCTTAGGTCGTTAAATTTAGCCAAAATTTTTGCGATTTAGCTTAGCGGTTTAGGTCGCTGGCGTTTAGCCAGCAAAATTTACGCCGCATGCAAGTCTCGCGCCACCAAAAAGCGGGTCAAATTTGAGCAAATTTAGCTAAATTTGCAACCAAATTTAAATCGGTTAAATTTAGCCGCGAAGTCTATGCGCGTGTTAAATTTGTGCGTCCTAAAAGCATTCGCCGCGTCGCTTTGCGTAAAGCAAAAAATGCGCGTCAAATTTAGAAAAGCCGTCGCGCCCAAACGCCCTTTTACCGCATGACGGCATAAATTTAAATAAAATGGAGATTCATTGTTCGCTGATATTTTACGCCTTTCGATAAAGGACCTTTTCACGCCTAAATTTATCGCGCTTTCTATCTTACCGCTCGTTTTTTCCGCGCTCATCATCGCAGTGATCGCGATGTTTGGCGGACGCGAGCTATACGAGGCGCTAAACGCGGCCGTATCTGGCGAGGCAGGCGCGCTGGCCGAGTACCCAATAGCGGCTAAAATCCTCAGCCTAGGCATCGCAAAATGGCTCATTGGCGCGATATTTTACGCGGTCGGCGCATATCTAGTCGTTATGCTTTCGATTTTTTGCGCGCTCGCGGTCGCGGGCTTTCTCACTCCTACGATCGCCCGCGAGATAAACCGTAGACACTACCGCGTGGACGAGGCGCAGCTAGCAAACGTCAGTCTAGCTCGCCAAACGGCTCTCATGGGTCAAATTTTGCTCAAATTTTTCCTGATCGCGCTTATTTGCGTGCCGATTTTAGCAGTGCCCGCGCTAAATTTCCTCGCCCTGCACCCGGCGTTTTTTTATCTTTATTATTCGCTGCTCTTCATCGACGTCGCGCCAAACGCCCTCTCGCGGCACAAATTCGAGCTTTATTTGCTTGATTGCGGCGGATACAAATTTAAAGCCGCCGCACTGTGCTTTTACCTGCTATGTTTGGTGCCTATTTTTGGGCTTTTCTTGCAGGTTTTTTTCGTTATTTATTTTTCGCATTTTTTCTTTTTACGCGAGACTTCGCGCTTGACGTAAATCATTTCAAATCAGCGAAAAACTAAATAAAATAAGCCGAAATTTTAAAAAAGGAAAACAAATGAGAACTGAAAATATCGTAGTTTGCAACGTCTGCGGACAAAAAAGCACGGAAAACGAAAACGCAGTATTTATCCGCGCCCATAAAAACGGCGAAGAGGTCGACATCTGCACGGCATGCATCCCTAGCGTCATCCACGGCTCTGGCCTGGTCGTTCGCAGCAATGACGAAATCAAAGAGGATATGTAATCAAATTTAGCCCACTTTGGGCTAAATTTGATTTTTTACTATTTTAACCCGCCCAAATTTACTCCAGCATTTTCAAATTTACCGCTTTACGTAGATTGAAATACTCCTATAAAGTTAATCCGTATTTGCAACAAGCTCAAATTTAGCCAAAAAATAAATTTTACGAGAATAGCCGCAAATTTGTCCGCTAAATTTCAAATTTGACGAATTCTCGTCAAATAGGCAAAAACCAAAACGGCGAAATTGCGCCGTCGTAAATTTAAATATCCTAAATTTAGCATAGTCCCGCCAAAGCCGACTAAAATCTCCGTCAAAAGCCCAAACAAAACTACAACAAATTTATCAAAAAGTTACGTTTGATAAATTTAGTTTCGATACGTAACACTTATCACCTAAAATAAAAATATAAAAATAAATTTAAATAAAAATTTTTTCTAGGAGAGTTAATATTCAACTACAAAAATTTGACGAATAGGAGCTAAGATGAGCGAATACATCGAAAAAACGATGGAGTGGATAAAAAGAACCAATCCGGGCCAAGGCGTCTTTGTTCAGGCTGCGACCGAGGTGCTAAACAGCCTTGAGCCGCTTATAAAAAAAGAGAGCAAGTACCAAAAACACGCGATCCTAGAGCGTATCGTGATACCCGAGCGCACGGTGATATTTCGCGTTACCTACACGGATGACGACGGCAGACCGCAGGTGCATAACGGCTACCGCGTACAGTTTAACTCAGCCGTGGGCCCCTATAAAGGCGGCATCAGACTGCATCCTAGCGTCGATCTTGGCGTACTTAAATTTTTAGGATTTGAGCAAATTTTTAAAAACTCGCTAACAGGCGTAAATATCGGCGGCGCAAAGGGCGGCAGCACCTTTGATCCAAAAGGTAAGAGCGAGGGCGAGATAATGCGCTTTTGCCAGGCGTTTATGACCGAGCTATACCGCCACATCGGCAACACCGTGGACGTGCCCGCAGGCGACATCGGCGTGGGCGCGCGCGAGATCGGCTATATGTTTGGGCAGTATAAAAAGCTCACGGGCAGGTTTGACGGCATACTAACGGGCAAGGGGCTAAACTGGGGCGGCAGCCTAGCGCGCACGGAGGCGACCGGATACGGGCTGGTATATTTCACACAAAACATGCTGCAAAAAGCGGGCCTTGGGCTAGAGGGCAAAAAATGCAGCATAAGCGGTAGCGGAAACGTCGCCATATACACGGCAGAAAAGCTCTATCAAGTAGGCGCGCTACCTATCACGGTTTCTGATTCAAACGGATACGTTTACGACGCAGAGGGCATCGATCTAGCCGTACTTAAAGAGCTAAAAGAAGTAAAACGCGCGCGCCTTAGCGAATACGTCAAATTTAGACCGAACGCAAAATACGTAAGCGTAAGCGAATATAAAGAGGGCAGAAACGGCGTCTGGGACGTGCCGTGCGACGGAGCTTTCCCGTGCGCGACGCAAAACGAGCTGCACCTAGCCGACATAAAGACGCTCTACGCTAACGGCTGTCGCTTCGTCGCCGAGGGGGCAAATATGCCAAGCACGCTTGATGCGATAAATTTTATGCTCGCGCAAAAAGATTTTTGCTTCGCTCCGGCAAAGGCGGCAAACGCGGGCGGCGTAGGCACGTCAGGCCTTGAGATGATGCAAAATGCCGGCATGACAGCGTGGAGCTTTGAAAAGGTCGATCATAGACTGCACGGCATCATGAATCATATCTTTGAGCTTAGTTACGAGACGAGTAAGGAGTTTGGCGACGAGGGAAATCTGGTGCTTGGCTCAAATATCGCGGGCTTTCGCAAGGTAGCCGACGCGATGATAGATCAGGGATATGTGTAAATTTACCTTGAAGGCTCGTTTTACTGAGCTTTTGTAAACGAGCTTTTTGGGAGGGATTTTGCTTCGCATTAGCAAGACCGCTTTAACGAAGCAAATTTTAATCATTTCCGGCGCGCAACGCGGGGAAAAATAAAAGCAATCCAAATTGCGATTTTTAAATTTAACGCCGAATTTACTAAAGGCGCAAACCTGCAGCCGTCAAATTTACAAAGCCGCGCCGACTAAAACGCGCCAAGGCTTGGTCAAATTTTATCGGCCTTAAATTTGAGCTAAATTTGAGAGCAAATTTTACCAAACGACGAGACGAGCCGAAATAGTCAAATTTGCAACGCGGTTACGCACGCTCTGTGCCCGAGGCGCATAAATTTATCCGCCATGCCGCGTATCCCTGCCCGAGTTCTTTTTGATTTCGCGCTACGTAAATTTCGCCGCTTCTTGCGCGCTGTAACTCACAGCGGATACGTGAGGCAGCACTTTCTAGTTACTTGCTCGATGTACTCCACGCTCAAATTTAGCCCGTAAAGCTTGCTTAGATGCTCGCTTTCTATGATTTCATCCACCGTACCGAAAGCCACCTCGCCTCCGCCCTTAACCAAAGCCACGTAGCCGCCTAGAAGCACGGCAAAATCGGGATTGTGAGTCGTTAGCACGATGGTGTAGCCTTGCTCTTTTAGCTGCTTAACGGTGCGTAGGAATTTATACTGGTTGCCAAAATCCAGCGCCGAGGTCGGCTCGTCAAACACGATGATCTGCGGCTTTGCCGCCATCGCGCGCGCGATCGAACACATCTGCTTTTGTCCGCCGCTCATCTGAGTGATAAATTTATCCTCAAGGTGCGTGATCTCAAGCTTTGCGGTAAATTCCTTCGCGATCGCCGTGTCCTCCTCGCTAGGCCGCGCAAAGATGCCCAGATGCGCCGCTCGCCCCATCGTGATAAACTCAAGCCCCGTGTAGTCGTACTCGCAGATCTCGCTTTGCGCGACGTAGGCCATGATTTTGGCGCGCTCTTTGTTGCTGAGCTGGGCGCTATTTTTACCGCTGAGCCAAACTTCGCCCGAGTGCGGCGCCTGCGTGCCACTGATTAGACTTAGCATGGTCGATTTGCCCGCGCCGTTTCGCCCTAGTATCGTTAGGATTTCGCCTTTGCCGACGCGTAAATTTACGTTTTCTAGCCTACCAGCGCCGTTTAGATAGGCGAAATTTAGATTTTTTACTTCTAACATCACGCGACCTTTTTATTTCGCCAGAGTACCCAGACGAAAAATATCGTGCCGATAAAGCCCGTAAGTACGCCCAGAGGCACCTCGCTCACGCTGATCGTGCGCGCCAGGGTATCTACGAATAGCAAAAATATCGCCCCCATAAATATACTAGCAGGCAGGCTACGGGCGTTGTTCGCGCCTACTAGCATGCGCGCAAGGTGGGGCATCAGCAGCCCCACCCACGCCACGATACCGCTCACGCAAACGCTGCATGCCGTTAGTAGCGTCGCGCAGACGATGATGACGCCGCGCTCGAGCGTCACGTTTACGCCTAGTCTTGCCGCACTCTCGTCGCCTAGAGACAGCAGGTTTATCCTCCAGCTCATCGCCACGAGTAGTACCGCGCAGGCTATCATCACGGGCGCGATAAATTTGAGATTGCCCGCATCGATCTTAGCTAGGCTGCCTAGCTGCCAGTAAACGATGTCGGGCAGCTTGGTCTCGGGGTCGGCGACGTACTTTAAAAAGCCGATAACAGAAGCCATCAAACCGCTAACGATGATACCCGAGAGCACCAGCATCAGCGTGCTGGAGCGCCCCATCAGACGAGGTATGGATAGCGTCATACCCACAGCCACAAGCCCGCAGACGAAGGCTAACGCCTGCACCCAAAAAAGCGATAAATCAAACATGATCGCAACCGCGGCTCCAACGCAAGCTCCGGCTGAAACGCCCAGCAGATCAGGGCTAACCAGCTGGTTGCGAAAGACGCCCTGATACGCCGCTCCGCTGATGCTAAGCGCGGCTCCGACGAGGATAGCTGCGATGATGCGCGGTATGCGGATGTTTTCGACGACGTTTTGGATATTTGCCGCGGCATCCGTCGGCACTCCAAAAAAGCTACCGATCACGCTAAGCACGTCGCCCGGCGCCACGTAAAACCTGCCGACGCCAAGCGCGACTACGCCGCAAACTACGGTCAGCACGGCCAGCAAAATCAGCGTAAATTTAAAACTAATATTTTTCATTTTTCTCCTAAAATAAAATCTGCGTCCGCGGCAGCGCCGCGCAAAAATATCAGCGTAAAGGCGAGCTTTGTTCGCAACCGAGACAACCCGATATGAGCGCCAAATTTGAGCTATTCGGGGCAAATTTACACGCCACCTTTACTTTTACGACTTAGTCGTTAGCGGCAAATTTGAGCCTAGCGACGCGCTATCAAATTTAAATTTGACGTTTTTGCAAATTCCCGCCGCTTTTTAAAATTTGACCGCAAGCTTCTGCCGCGTCAAATTTCAGCTATTTTACGACGCGATCTATCCACCTAAAAAGCTCGTCTAGATCGTAGTCGCCGCCATGACCTTGCCCCCAAGGCACCGCAAAATCAACCGTCTTGCCAGCATTTTGTAGCCCCAGCGCCAAGATAAGCGGCACCGCTAGAGCCGTGTCGGAGTCTGCCGCGCCGTGCCTGATACGGTAAAATTTAGCCGCGTTTTTGTTACCTAGATAGCTCATCGCGTTTGCCATTTTTATGATTTTAGCGTCTGCAATCTCGCCCGTGCCGCGTTTTGCGCTAAATTCGGTAAAGTGCTTCGCCGCCGCGTCCGCATCGCCGAAAAAGTCGTTTTCGGGATTTTGTAGCTCTAGTCCGTCAAATGCGGGCGTAGCTTTAGCACGCGGCATAGACAGGACGTAATCATCAAATTTAAAATCATAGCCGAGCGTGCAGCCTTGCGTCTCAAGCGTGAAAAATTCGGGCTTTAGTAGGCTTTTCTCCCGACTTTTTGCAGCCGCGAAAGAGTCTGCTAGCGTCTTTTTGACGTACTCTTTAAAGCTTCCCTCGCCGCTAGGCTCAAGCGTAAGCGCGCGGCCCTTGGCATCTTTTAAATTTAGCGAATTTACGTAGGCGGGAAAGGCTGATTTTAGCGCGGCGGAAAGCTCTTTTTGCTCTGCGGTTAGCTCGCCTGAGACGGTTTTTGGTTTACCGCTTCGGTCGTTAAATCCAGCCGCACTCAGCGCGCTAGAGTCCATTTTCTCGTATTTCGTCTGCGCGCCGAACATCCACTCGTAGGCTGTGTCGGCATTTTCCAGGTTCGTAACCGGGCAGTAGGCTGAGACGGCGTAGATCTCGTCGCTAGCCTTTGCGGCTCCGAGTGCTGCTAGATAGGGCTCAAACTCGGGCGCGTCCGCCGAGACGCCAAGCAGCGCCGACATCGCTCCGCCCGCACTCGTGCCGTTTGATATGATTTTGTTTGCGTCGCCCGCCATCGCCGCGTCGTTAAATTTGAGATACCGCACGGCGGCTTTTAGATCGACGATAGCTGCGGGCGCTTTGCCGCTAAATTTACCGTTTGCGTCCTTTGAGCTCCTGCCTCTAGCTCCGGGCGCTGCTACGACGTAACCGTGCTCAAGCGCCGCTATCACCGCGTTTGGCTTACCGTTTTTATCAAGCGCGGGCGTAAAAGGCTTGCCCGGCATATATCCGCCGATGGAGTTTGGCAAAAAGATCGGAGCGCTTGCCGCGTCAAATTTACCCGTCACATTTTTATCGTTTTTGTCTTTGCCGTCCTCAAAATACTGCGACGGAACGTAAAAATTTAACCTCTGATACTCGCTATCCACGGGATTTGCTACGTAAACTATCTCCTCGTAGGCTCTAAATTTGACCTCTTTTTCGCCCGCTTTTATATAGCGAGTTTCAAATTTATCGGGGTTAAATTTCAGATCCGCCGCCTGCACGCTAAGTGCCGCGCAAAGGCAAGCCGCCGCGCCAAATGCAAGCGTCCTTTTTTTCATCTTTGCTTCCTTTTGATTTTGCCCGTTTACCGGCAAAATCACTCAAATTTGATTATTTGCTACCGTCCGGATTTAGCCCTTTTAGGATGTAGTCAAACTCCGCGTCGCTAAGGTTATAGTTCATAAATTTCTTATAAAACGCCTTAGTTTGGGCTTTTACGTCTACGTCTTTAAAGAGCTCGGGCTGAACGATAGTAGCCGCCCATAAAATTTGTAGAGCCGACTCCGCGCCGTATCTATCCCAGCTAAACACGCCTTTTGGGTTGCCGTAGACTTTTTTGTTTTTAACCGCTTTTAGCCCTGCAAATACGGGATCGGCGTAAATTTTCTCAACCGCTTTTTGGTTATCCGCGCCGCCGACGATGATGATATCAGGGTCTGCCGCCACGATCTCTTCGGCCGTGATTTCTATCATGCTGCCCTCTTTTTGCACCGCGTTTTTACCGCCTGCATATCTCACCCACGTGTCGATGATCGTTTTGGTGCCGTCGATTTTTAGTAGGTTTGCGCCGCCTACGATGTGTAGCACTTTAGGGCGCGCAGCATCATTTAGCTTGCTCGTGCGCTCGGTAACTAGCGCGATGTTGGCATCTAGATTTTCGTTTAGTTCTTTTGCTTTGCTAGCTGCGTCGCCGCCGATGATCTGAGCCGTTAGTAGCACGCTTTTTTTCATATCGTCGTAGTCGCGAAATATCAAATTCGCCGCGCTAAAGCCGTTTTTAGTAAGGTTTTCTTGGAAATTTTTATTTGACACGACGACTACGTCGGGCGCTAGTTTAACTAGCTCCTCGATCTGGATGTCGTTGCCGTTTAGCGCAGCCGGCACCTCTGCGATGCGAGGGTAAATCGCGGCAAACCACTTATTTTTCTTGATGAGATCGGTCGTGGTTACGATCTTATCCGCGCCGCCTAGCACCAGGATCACTTGGTTATTTGCGTGCCAAAGCGCGGCTATCTTTTGCGTTTTGGCCGGGATTTTGACCTCGTTACCGGTCATATCGGTGACGGTTTTGACCTCGGCTCCTAGCGCGACGATAGCGCTTAAAAGCAACGTCGTGAGAAATTTTTTCATCTTTTGCTCCTTGTGAGATATAAATTTATAATATTACAAAAATGCATATTAAAATTTGTGGAATATTACAAAAAAGCATATTAAAATAAGATATATTTTTTAAATTTTAATCAAGAAGCGAATTTAAAAGATAAATTTAAGCAGCCCCGCCCGCGGTTTAGCAAGCGGGGCTAAAAATCACTCGTGGTGATAGTCGTCGTAGATGACCTTGTTGGTTTGGAATTTGATACGTTTTAGCTCGCGAATACGCAAAAACTCCTCCTCCTCGATCCTTTGGATTTGGATGGCAGCCTTAAAGGTCGGGGTCTTACTGATGAAGTCCCAGCCGTTGCTCGTTAGCTCATTGCAGCAGCTCTCCCAGTAGTGATAGGTCATCTGGATGACGCCGTCTGGGACGATGCCCGTGACGTCTGCTTTGATGACTATGTAGCCGTATCTACTCCATGCCTTGATGAAGTCTCCTTGCTTGATGCCGTAGCGCTCGGCCAGCGCAGGATTCATCTCGGCGATAGGTCCGATGCTGTCGCCGCCCTCTTCGATAGCTTTTGAGCGTCTAGTCATGACGCCGCCGGCGTACTGATAGACTTTACGCGTAGTTAGCAGCTGTATCGGATACTCGGCATCGGTCGGCTCGTCCACGCTGCCGGCCATCACTTCGTACTCAGGCGGTAAATTTACTCGTTTAGCAAACTCGGCTTTGGCAGGCTCGATATCCGCGACGCTCTTTACGTGCAAGCAAGGGATAAATTTACCTTTGCCGTCCGGCGTAAAGAATTTTTTATCTAGATATAGGCTCTGTCCGCCCATGTCGTTTTCATCAGGGCATGGCCAGTGTAGTCCATGATACTTTTTGATGCGGTAGTAGCTCATGCCGCCGTATCTTCTAGGGTCGCACTTGCGTACCTCTTCCCAAATTTCTTCAGGCGAGTTAAAGTTAAATCCCTCCGTCGCTCCGAGCCTTCGCGCGATCTCGCAGATGATCCACCAGTCTTGTCTGGCGTCTCCCGGAGGCGTGATGACGTGCTCGTTGTGCTGTACGCGGCGCTCGGCGTTGGCGTAGAGGCCCTCTTTTTCGCTACTTGCCACGCCGGGTAGCACGACGTCGGCTTTACGCGACGTTTCGGTTAAGAATATATCCTGAACCACGTACATATCTACTTTAGAGATCGCTTTTAGGAAGTGGTTGGTGTTTGGATCCGTCATAACGGGGTTTTCGCCCATCGTCCAGAAAAAGTGCACCCTGCCGTCAAGGATTGCGTTTGGTACTTCGGTTTTATGGATGCCGATTTTACCGTTTAGGAAGCCAGGCTCTAGATGCCAAACCTGCTCGAACCACTCGCGCTGTTTCGGATCGGTTACCGAACCTAAATTTGGGAAAATATTTGGCAACACGCCCATATCGCAGCAGCCTTGGACGTTTTCTTGTCCGCGTATCGGTAGGTCGCCGCTGCCTAGCTCGCAGATATTTCCCGTTAAAAGGAACAAATTTGATATATCGCAAACCGCGCCTACGCCGTGGTTAAAGTGCGTGACGCCCATACCGTGCGTGATGACGGCCGGACGGATAGTCGCGTACATGCGGGCCGCTTTTCTCACGTCCTCAGGGTTTAGATTGGTGTAGCTGGCGATGGCTTCAGGCGAATAGTCCTTGACCGCTTCGCGTACGTATTCCACGCCTTTGGTGCATTCGTTTACGAAGTCCCAGTTAACTAAATTTTCCTCGAAAATAACGTAAATGAGCGAGTTTATAACCGCGATGTTGTGCTCGGGCGCTAGCTGCAAATGCACGTCCGCTCGGCTGGCAAATTCCGTTTTTATCGGGTCTACCACGATGAGCTTAGCGCCGCGGTTTAGCGCGCGCTGTATGTGCATAGCCGCGATAGGGTGGCCGTTTTCGGGGTTTGAGCCGATCATTAAGATACAATTACTATAAGGTCCGATCTCCGTGAAGCTGTTTGTCGCCGCTCCGTTACCGATTGTTTTGGCAAGACCTGCCACAGTCGGAGCGTGTCAAATTCTAGCGCAGTGATCGACGTTATTCGTGCCGATTACGGCACGCATTACCTTTTGTGCGACGTAGTTGTCCTCTAACGTACAGCGAGCCGAGTAGTTGCCTACTAGCGCGTCCGGACCGTATTTTTCCTTTACTTCTTTCATCTTTGAGACGACTAGATCGAGCGCTTCGTCCCAGCTAGCCTCTTCAAAATCTCCGTCCTTGCTAAATACGCCGTCTTTTTTGCGAATTAGCGGTTTTGTTAGTCTGTCGGGCGCCCCCACGTAGTCCCAGCCGTAAAAGCCCTTTAAGCACAGATTGCCCTGATTTACGGGGTTATCCTGCACTCCTAGCGCGCTTCTTATCACGTTGTTTTCGACGTGAAGCTCGACCTGACAGCCCGTGCCGCAGTACGGGCATATGACTTTACCGGTCTTTGCCATTTTTTCTCCTTTTCAGATGTGCAAAATTTGCACATTTATTAGATATGAAATATTCGCATATTTGTCCTTAAAAAATAATAAATTCTCTTAATATCGTAAATCAGTTTCTAAATTTAAGATTTAATTTATATTGTATATCTGTAAATAAAGCCGAAATAGCTGTAAAATCGTATTTTCTAGCGTATCATTTTAGTTACTTATAAAGGCGTATTGAGAGATTTTATTAAGATTAGAATTAGTTATTGTATTAATGTAACTTAAAATTCTACTTCAATGCTTAACCAAATTTGATCCCTCTGTGAGGCGTCAAACGAGCATAGTGCGGTTAAATTTGTAAGCTTAAATTTGATAGCGCGAGCGTTTTGACGTTAAATTTATTTTGAATTATTTTGGAGTGCGGTAAATTTAGAGTGGGTTTCGGTCGGCCAAATTTGACTGCCGATCTTTCTAAACCAAATTTGATTTCGCTAGCAAGCCGCATAAATTTAGTCAAATTTGACTCGTTTGTTAGCCGTCCGCAAAA
This sequence comes from uncultured Campylobacter sp., assembly GCA_963515555.1. Classification (GTDB taxonomy): domain Bacteria; phylum Campylobacterota; class Campylobacteria; order Campylobacterales; family Campylobacteraceae; genus Campylobacter_A. The sequence continues at coordinate 70,012 of CAUPXB010000011.1, forward strand.
CAGAGTCAAATTTGACGCGTTAAAGAGCCTAGCGAGCTAGCTTGCTCCAAGCCCTTAAGCCGAGCAGGTCAAAACCCGTGAAACTTTTTTAACTCCGGATCGATCGGTTTTTTCGCGCCATCCTTGGTCACGCTCACGTAGGTCGCGATCGCGGATGTCACGTGTATGCACTCGCGAAAGCCCGCTGCATTTAGCCGCAGCGCCGTGACTTCGATCTTGGTTTTGATCGAGGTGTTGCCAACTTCCGTTATCTTGGCGTAGCAGCTCACGACGTCGCCGACGAAAACGGGCTGTTTAAATATAATCTCTTGCATCGAGATCGTCACGACGCGCTCGGGAGCCACTTCTCGCGCGGCCTGAGCGCCGGCAAGGTCGATCTGGCTTAGTATCCAGCCGCCAAATATATTTCCCGCCGAGTTCGTGTCTTTTGGCAGGGCGACTTGCTTCATGCGCGGTTCTCCCATGCCTTCTAATGTTTTTTCCATTTTTATCCTTTCTATTTTTATTTAATTTTACAAATTTAGCGACAATCCGCCGCATTTGGCTTATTTTGCGTCAAGCCGGGGTTAAATTTGACGCGTAAAACCCGCGTCTTTATAACCCAAATTTAGCGCCCAAAAGGTACGGGTCTCGGCCGCTCAAAAAGGCAAATTTACAGCCCAATCAGCCGCAAGCCAATGTCAAATTTGACGGCAAAGGCGCGCCCTATTTCTCTCCCGCTTGCCATTTTTCCCATTCGCCGCTCTCGTCAAGCTCGTTTCCGATAGCCTTATAGCGGGCGTAGTAGTGCTCTACAAAAGCCCTTGTCTGCGCGTGTTTAGGCAGGTAGCTTTTGCCCTCTTTGTCGCAAAATTTCGCCAAAAACTCGCCTGCAGGAGCGCGCCTTGCGTAGTGAAGCGCCAAATTTTTGTAGTTTGCGAGGCAGATTTCTTTAAATTTAGCGTAATGCTCGCGGTCAAATTTGACAACCAAAGCGCCGCCCTCAAAGCTAAGCGCGCCCGAGTCAAACAGCAAGCTCAGGTGTATGAGCCCCTCGCAGTAGTACGCGCGCACCTCATCGACCTCGCGCCACGCGATGAGCCCGACCGCGCGGGCGATCAGCTCGTGAAATACGCTCATCTCGTAGCTCGCGTCGCCGCCGATAAAGAAATTTACGAGTCCGCCCGTGGTCGCCTTGTACTCCTCGATAAATTTAAACTCGCCGTCCGCGTTCATCGCCTTTTCCGTGTCGGTACCGACGAAAAGTATGTGCCCAAACTCGTGCCCGATCGTGGAGATTTCGTAGGTTTTCTTCCAAATTTGCGGCTTTTTAAATAAAATTTCGCGCCCGTAGTCCAAAAACTCGCGCGAAAAAATCTCCCCGCTAAGCTTCATAAACGGCCGCGCCTTGGCGCTCTCGTAAACGTGCTCGACGAAGGCGAATATCTTTTTGCCCCGCTCCTTGCTCACGGTCTCGTCGTTTGGTACGACCTGCGCAGAGAAAAGCCCATTTAGCTCGGCTCCGTAGTAGATCATCGGCACGCTGATATATGTTTGCGTGCGAGCGACGTTTTGCGTGACTTGGTGTGCTAGCTGGGCGTCCTTGATACCGCACTGCTCGCAAATTTGCTCGTAGGCGCGGATGACGCTAGCTTTAAAATTCTCCTCGTCAAAGTCGCTGGCGCCTGAGAGCCTCACGTCCCACTCGAGCGCGACGGCGTGCGTGTAGGCATCCTCGTAGTACTCGAGCGGATGGCCGGGCTGCAGAGGGCCTTTTACCTCCATCCACGCGCGCTCGGCATCCTGCCACGCCGGGATCACTCGGTCGTTTTCTCGCTCGCAAAACGCCGCCTTTAGCTTTTCAAAGTACGTTACGTAAGCTCTTTGCTCGTCGTTTGCGGCTAGCGATTTTAGATTTTTGATTAGCTCCTCTAGAGCATCCGCCACGCGTTTTACTTCTTTTTCAAAAGCCACGGCATACGGCGCGAAGGCGTATTTTTCGCCGTTTTTTAGGACAGCGCCGTAGCTTCGCTCGCCCTTTTCGCCGCCGTCTTTTTGATAGAGGCGATTTTCGCCTATAAATTTGATCGCATCGGCCATGCTTGCAAATTTAGCTTCAAATTCTTTATTCGTCGTTTGCAGGATTTGCCTGTCCCACGCGCTTTGCCACGCGTTCATCGCTAGCCCCGCGCCGTGCATGCCGCCAAGTAGCGCCAGGTAAAACTCATCTATTATTTTCTCCTCTTTTACCCACGCCAAGAGCTTTTCAAAACGCGCCTCGTAAAACTCGCGCACGAGCTCAAAAGCTTCGTCTTTTATGCGCCCTATCGCGGCTTCCTCGCGCCCTTGTTTTTTTAGCTCGTTTTCTAGCGGCTCAACTTTTAGATCGACTATGCGGCGCAAAACCGCCACCTTTTCGCTTTTCTCGCCCTTAAAACCGGCGATTTTTAGCATATTTTGCACGACCTCGCTAGGATTATCCAGCTGCCGATACATCGCGTTTAGCTCGTCTTTACCGGCCGCTACTAGTTCGTTTAATCTTTTAAAATCGTTCACGTTTATCCTTTTTAAAATTTGGCGTATTTTAGCTTAAATTTGATGCATATCGCGTTAAAAATGAGCGAGCGGGAGTTAAATTTGACAGTGTGTGCGGCTAAATTTGCGCCGTAAAGAGCGCGGTTTATAAAAGCTGAATTTGAATTTATATAAAAACAAAGCGCGGACTCAAATTTGAGGTTAAATTTAAGCCCGCGCGAGTAAATTCGGCTAAATTTAACGCTTTAGCGAACAGCGGTTTAAAAAGTAACAAGCGGGGCAAAATCCCGTGATGCCCACGATAAAGGGCACGAGTCCCACTAGCCCCCACCAGCTGCTAAACGCGACTCCCGCGATCATTATCGCTAGACCGATCAGCGCTCTTATTATCCTAGTTTTTTTACTTAGCATTGCGTTTTCCTCTCTTTGTTTTTGCATTTTTTACACGTATTTATACCAAAAAATTTATAAAGAGGACAATAACCGTAAACAGCCGTCAGTAGCGGCACGAGTCCGACCAGCCACAGCCAGCACTCGCAGACGAACCCAAATGCGTATATCCAAACCGCAGCGATTACTAGGCGGATAGTTTTATCTAAAATCCCGACATTTTGCATTTTCTCTCCTTTACGCTAGGCCTCTTATCATGCCTTGCATGACCATCGGCTTCATCATATATAGCTTCATCGCCCAGTTTAGGTAGCTCTCGCGAGTCGCGCCCATGCACGCTATCGTAGGCTCGGGCTTGCCCGTCCAGTTAAACTCTACCATCACCGCCTTGCCGAATTTCGTTAGTAGCGGGCAGGCGGTGTAGCCGCCGTATCTAGCACTCGGTTCGCGTCCTTTTATAACGTCGGCTAAATTTTGCGCCAGCACGGGATACATCTTGCGTATACTAGCTCCGGTTTTGCCGGCGGGAAATCCGCAAACGTCGCCGATAGCAAATATATTTTTAAATTTCGAGTGTTGCAGCGTCTCGCGCGTGAGGCTAATCCAGTTGCCTGCCGCATCGCCCTTTTCTACGCTTAGCCCCGCATCGGCGTAGATTTTAGAAGCCTTCATGCGAGGCACTAGGTGTAGGTAGTCGAATTTTACTTCGACTAGCTCTTTAGCGAGTTTATTTTCGCCGTTTTCGCGGTACGGCATAGCGTGCTCAAATACCGCTATATTAGCACTTTTATCCACCTCAACCAGCTGATGTGAGGTAAAATACTTCACGTCTCGCTCCTCTAGCATCCCTTCTATCATTTTAGCATAAACAGGAGCGGAAAATATCGTGCGTGCACCCGAGTATATCGAGATATCAAGCTTGTCTCTGTTGCCTAAATTTCGCGCCATATCTTCGGTTAGCAGCGTTACTTTTTTATTTGCGCCCGAACACTTCATCGGTGTTTTGTTGTCGCTAAAGACTATCTTGCCGCCATCTTTGCCGACTTTTTTCATTATGCCGGACATAGCAACGGCGCCTGGGATCGTGTAAATAGAAGTCACGTTGTCGCTACCGATATCGTCGGCGCTAAGCCCTTTCACGCTCTCAAACTCATACTCCGCTCCGCTAGCTATCACGAGGTAGTCGTAGCTTAAATTTGAGCCGTCCTCTAGCTTGACGGAATTTGTCGCCGGATCAATGGAAGCGGCATTTTGCTTTATCCATTTTACGCCGTCCGGGATCAAATTTGATTTTTCGTAGGTTATGTCTTCTGGCAGATAGTGACCGGCTGCGATGAGCGTAAAGCCAGGCTGATAGTAGAAGTACTCGTCCTTATCAAGGACAGTTAGTTCGGCGTTTGGCATATCTCGTCGTAGTTTCGCCGCTAGGCTGATGCCGCCTAGACCGCCGCCGATTATCAGGATATTTGCGCGGATGTCCGCATTTTCTCCCGCATTTAGCTTGCTAGCCCCTGCGACTCCCGCCGCCGCTAGCCCCGCCGCGCCTAAAATTTTCAAGACGCCTCTTCTGTCGATGCTTTGCATAAAAGCTCCTTTTAGAAGTTATTGTCAAATCATAGCGCATTTTAAAATTTAAATATGTAACAAAGTCACCTTAACGTCACGACTCCGCGTTTTAGCTCGACGAGCCCCTTTTTCTGCATCTCTTTTAGCGCTCTTGATACCGCCTCTCTCGCGCTAGCGATGTCGCTTGCGATCTGTTCGTGCGTGATCTTTAGCCCGTTTTTCGCGCCGTTTTGCTCGAGGAAATTTATTATTCTCCGAGCTAGCGGCAAAAACAGCGTCTGATCCATCGCCGTTATCGCGGAGCTAAAGCGCGTAGTCATGAGCTCTAGCGCGTGATTTGCCACCTGCGGATAGTTTTCGCGTAGCCTCTTAAATATCTCCCTCGGGATCAAAATCATCCGCACGTCATCTTCGATTTGTAAATTTATCTCCGCTTGTAGCGCTCCTAGCGAACAAAAGCCGCACAGCATACAGCTATCGCCGTCTTGCAGGTTAAAGACGGTGATCTCTTTAAAATTACTCGTGCTAACCAGCCCGCGCGCACGCCCGCTTATGATGATCGCGTAGCCAAGGCAGCCGTCTTTTGGGTATATCCTCTCGCCTTTTTTAAAGCTTTTTAGCGTCGCGCTTTTTAACACCGCCTCTTCATCCTGCGCACTAAGCGTAAATTTAGAGGTAAATCGCTGCTTTATCGTATCTTTTAGCTCATCCCTCGACATACGCGCTCCTTGATTAAATTCGGTTTTGTTTAATTATATTTTCTTTTACGTAAAAGCTCGGTGATAAAATTTAGCTACAAAATATTTTAAGCATTGATTTATTTCGTGACTAACTCACCGAAATTGCACTAAAATTGGGGTAAAATTTATAAAAAACGAGGAAAAATATGAAAACGCAGGATGAAAAACCAAGCTGGCTGCAGCACTTTCCGATCATGTTTTACACCGTAGTTATGGGGCTTGGCGGACTGGCTCTCGCATTTGAGCGGCTAAATTTGATCTTTGATATCTCAGGCGCGGTTTTTGAGATTTTACGCGGCACGGCTAGCCTAGCATACGCGCTCATCTGCGCTTGTTACGTGGCAAAGCTGATAAAATACCCAGGGGCTTGCAAGGCGGAGTTTTCCCACCCGGTGCGCGTAAATTTTTTCGCCGCCTTTTCGATCGGCACGCTGCTAGTGGCCTCGCTCTGGCGGGACTTCGCGCCAGTTTACGACGCGCTTTTTTGCGTGGGTGTAGCGTTTCAAACCTTTATCACGCTGCACGTTGTGTCTTTTTGGATCAAAAATAACGTCCAGATCGCACACTCAAACCCCGCCTGGTTTATCCCGATCGTCGGCAACCTCTTCGTCCCGCTAGCAGCGCCCGCCGCGAGCGAGCTTGCGTGGTATTACTTTGCGATCGGGATATTTTTTTGGCCCGTGCTTTTTGCGGTTTTGTTTTACCGCATCATCTTTCACGATCAGATGCCGCAGAAATTTATCCCGACGCTTTTTATCGTGATCGCGCCGCCCGCGATGGCGTTTTTGGACTACGTCAAGCTCACCGGCGGTTTTGATGCGACGGCGAAGATCATGCTCTACGTGACGCTATTTTTCGCGCTTCTCATACTTTTTATGTTTAAAAGTTTTTTGCGGCTTAAATTTTTCCTCTCGTGGTGGGCATTTACCTTTCCGACGGCTGCGGCTAGCATCGCGTTTTTACGAGCGTTTGAGTTTAACGGGATCAAATTTTTCTTGTTTGCGGGAGCGGCGGGTTTTGCCATCTTATGCGTTTTTATAGGTATCGTGGGCTTTTACACGGTAAAAGCGATGCGGCGCGGCGAAATCTGCGTGCCTGAGTGATAGTTTTGTGAAATTTAGATAGTTTTCAAATCCGCGCTCAAATTTGATATTTAAACGCGGATTTTGGGAGCGTAAATAAGCCGAAGCCGCTTAAATTTACTTTATCGATCCCATCATTTTTAGCATATTTTCAAGCTCTTTTACCTCGGCTATGCCTTGGTTGCACGTAGATTCTTGCTCCTCTTTGCTCATCTTTTTTATGCTCGCGTAGTCGGCCTCAAACTCTTTTTTCGTCGCAGCAGCGTCAAAGTCCTTTTTGCCCTGAGCCTGGGCTTGTTTTGCCATCGAATCGATGAAATCGTAAGAAACTTTCCTATACTCCTCGCAAGCAGCAGGCATCTCAGCAGCCGCAAGCTGTCCGGCAAAAGCGCAAAGCGCGACGAAAAGTAGTGATTTTTTCATATTTATCCTTTTTAAAAAATGCGGCGTATGATAGCGAAATTTGGATAAATTAGCCTTGACGCGCGATAAATTCGCTAAAAGTTATCTCGCGGGCGCTAAATTTAACTTCGAGCGAGGCAAGTTTGTCTTGCAGCAGCAATGCTAGCTCCTCTATACCGTTAAATACGCAAAGCGGCAAATTTCGCGTCCTATTTTTAGTCGCCGCAAAGCTCTCGTCTTCAAAAAATTTCTTTAAAAACACGAGCGTTTTTACCTTATCGGCGCCCAAGTCTTCGATGAAAACGCTGAAATATTTATATCCCGGCTCCTCGCGCGCTTCATCTTCCCACGCGTAATCGTCCGCCAGCTCGCGGTAAAATTCGTTGTTTAAATCAGCAAGCGGCGCGATCGGCTCAAGCGAGCAAGGCGCCTCAAGCGCGGCGAGGGCGGTTAAAATTTCTTCAAATTTAACGATGTCGTCCGCGACCTTTATCGGCTCCCACGAGCCCGCGCCGTGATAGGCAAAATACGCGGGCGAAGCGTCCCCGAGGGCAAAATCCACGAAAAACGGATCGTCCATGCCGTTACGCGCGATGACCCGCCAGCTCTTGCGCCACTGTCCTGGTGCGTCGTCTGCTAGCTCCTCGCCAGTTTTGCGGCTAGCGAGCCTATATCCGTCCTGAAAACTCTCAAACTCGCCCTCCTCTGGATAGAAAAAAGGTAGCAAAACGGGCTCTGAAACGATGCGTTTGCGGATAAAATTTCGGATCAAATTTGGGATTTGCACGGCGCGGCCTTTGGGTTAAATTTGAGCGAATTTTAGCAGAGTTTTTAATCCGCGCAAAATTTGCGTTCAAATTTAAAAATGGGCTTAACTAAGAGATCAATTTTACGCTCAAATTTTACGCTCTCGCTCAAACGGATGCGGCGCCTGACTTCGTCAGCACGAAAATTTTACGAGATCAAGCAAAGATGCCCGCGAGACGACGCG
>CAUPXB010000012.1:0-68194 GCA_963515555.1 uncultured Campylobacter sp.
GAGTAACTTTATCTATGTATTTAGCGCCGCATTTTAGAGTTAGTTTATATGCGTCTTGAGCGCGAGTAGCGATGGTGTCGATTAGATCTACGTGGTTTAGGCCGCGGCCCGCTTTTAGGCAGTCTTTGATAAATAGCTCGTTGCTATCTTTGATGCCTTCGGCTTTTTGTTTGTCGCTGTTTGGAACGGCAAATATTCCGCCGTTAATTACGGAGTTACCGCCGACGCGTCCCATCTTTTCTAGGATTAGGACTTTGTTGCCCTTTTCGGCTGCGGTGATACCGGCTGCTAGTCCTGCAAAGCCAGAACCAACGATAACTACGTCCCACTCTTCGTCAAATTTGACGTCTTTAGCGTTAACGGCTGCTTGCGCATTGACTCCGCCTAGAGCTAAAGCTCCAGCACCTACCATACTTAACTTAACAAAATCTCTTCTTGAAACGTTTGAGTTTTTCATAGCTTCTCCTTAAATTTACTTAGCTATTACCTGTAAATCTTTAATTTACGACTCTACTCTAAATACCTTTATTACTATTGGCGTCTTTTGGGCGTCCTCCTTAGATTAAATTTATTTTAGCTAGTGTTATTATAGGACTTAACTTTAAAGAATAAGCTTAAATGAAGGTGTAATTTGGAATTTATTTGTAATATTAAAGGATTTATTTAGTCTAAAAACGTGGCTATATCGGGTTAAGGATGGAATGAAAATAAAATCGAATTTGGTGGGGGTGGGTTTTAACGAACTAAGGATTATAGAATAAAAATCTACTAAAAATAATACGAAGGTAAAGTCAGATAAAAAATCAGGCGGCATAAGCCGCCTGAAAGGAGATTAAGCCTGATCAAGACTATCGATAGTGATAGTACCTTTTTCAGGATCAACGGTGTATTTTAGGTTTTCTAGGTTTACGCCCGCAAGTCTTACGATAGTGTCTTCAGTACCTATCGAATTGGTAGTGCCTGCAGCTACAGCTTTTTTATCATAAACTAGGTATGTATCGCCCTTCCAAGAGAACGCATATAGTCTATCGTTGTGAGCGTCGTAATATCCGTTATCGCCGCCACCCCAGTTGATGTGTCTTACATAGCCGCTTACAGTTTGACCCCACGTAGTAGCGCCGTCTGCATCGCTATAGTAAGTCGCGCTAAATCTAAGACCGTCGTCTCTAACTTGAGTAGTATCATTCCATAGTCTATTGTGAGCTATAGCGTGATTTACCGCTTGGACTAGAGTATCTAGGCCGGCAACCGTACTCAAATCGGTAAGTTTAGAGTTTACGGTTAGTTTTACGATATTGTGCGCATCGTATATAGACTTATCGCTACTGTTGATATTGCTTATATACTTATCGCTCGTATTAGACGTCTCTATGACGACGGCTTTTCTTAGGTTTGTAGCAGTAGGCGCCGTTGCGGCAGGTCCTATTTGTCCCGCTACGCCTGAGCCTTGTATGATTACGTTGCCGTGGGCCGAGATAGGCGTACCGCCAAGAACCGCGCCGGCAGTACCGTGAACACCGTGAGCATCGGTGTATTCGTTAGAATATAGCACGCCGTTCACGATAGTATGTTGGTTTTGCGCTGTTCCAGTCTCATAGAATTTACCGTCGGTATTTAAACGCCAGTTGCCTGTACCTTGCGTAGGAGCTGCTGCATGGACGGTATTTGCCGCATAGTAGTTCGTAGTTGAGCCATCTACCGAAGTAACTGTCCAAGTAGTCCAAGATGTAGCGCCTGGATACACAAGTGGATCAGGGGCAGGCGTAGGAGGGGTGCCAGATTCCCATCCGGTAGTAGGAACCGTTACGCCAGTACTCTTAGTAGTAGACAAGGCAGCCGTAATAGGAGCGGAACCAGTCTCTACAAACGGTTTTGTAGCGCCGTTTAGGAATGTTTCAGTATTATACTGACCGTTAGCATCTTTACCGCCCACGGAGATATTTTGGCTACCGCTCGCTACGATAGTTTTGTCATTTGTAGCGGCACCTGTCTGCCATGCGAGGTCGCCGTATTTAGCAGTATATTCATATCTGTCGCCGCCGGCATGACCGTCTGTACCGGATTGAGCTACTACGCCTTTTTCTACGCCAGGAAGTATAGTAGGTTTAGTGTTTGTAGAGTATTCATAACCGGTTACTTTACTGCTTGCAGGATATGGATTTGTAGACGTATCGTTTTGTCCGTTTACGGTACTACCGGTGATATCTACAGGTTTATCATGGACAGGAGTTACATGTTGGACGTCTTTAGCTAGTTTGTTATTAGCAACCTCGGTATGGAAATATCTACCGTTTGTAGCCGGGTTATTGTCGCCTGTAGTTCCAGGGTGGTTATAGTCATAGAATTTTACCTTGATATCCGTGGCGTTTCTAGTATGGAACTGCGAATTTGTATAAACAGCATCTTTGTTGTCGCCGGTAGGGTCTTTAGGATCATAGCCGTGCGCAAACCAGTCGGCAAGTTTGATTCTATCGCCAGCCTCGATATTTTTGATAGTTACGATTTTACTTACGCTAGCATCGGTTTTAGCTCTACTTACGTCAAATAGATCGCGTCCTTTACCGCCGTCGATGATGATCTCGGTGTTTGTCGCTAAAGTACCCACGTGGATGATATCATCTCCGTCGCCTAAATCTACGTTTAGCTTACCGGTGCCGTTATTTGTAGCCATATCGTTAGCTAGCAATACTACGTCATTACCTTGAGTGCCCTTGATCTCTTTAAGTTTCTCGTGAGCATTTGTGCCTAGGTCACTCTTTTCTCTTACTAGTTCAGTAGATGGTCTTCCTAAAGATGTAGATGATCCGTCGACATTTTTATGGCTCCACTTAGTACCGTTGAAAGTAGGCACATCGTTACCAGTAACGCCAGCTCTAGTACCAAAATCAGGTAATGTTGAAGTAGCCTTAAAGTTAGCTGTAGACGCGGTGCCGTAGTTGTCTGAAAGAGGATTTTTTAGGTTTGAGTTGCCTGCGTTGCCGAAACCTTGATTTGCCTCTCTATTGTGCCAGCTGCTATAACCTGAATTAGTAGATCCGCTATGGCTCGTCGTATCCGTGCTATAAGGAACGGTAGATAGATTTACCCACGAAGTAGATCCTGCTTTTACTTCGCTTAGATCGATAGTCTCTAGCTTTGAAGTAGTCGCAGCGTTAAATTTAGGATTTACTATAAGGTTTATGTTTTCGCCCTTAGCGACAAATTTTTTAAGGTCGTTAGGAGAAGCCGTACCGTCATCAAATTTGACGTATACGTCAGTTTTTTCGCCGGTCTGGACGCCGCTTACGTTAAGGTTTACGACATCTTGCTTATCTCCAGGATTTGTTCCGGTTCTAGCTCCGCCGAAATTTACTTTAATCGCATTTGGAGTTGAGCCTTGACCGGTATTCCATCTATCGCTAGCTAGTCCGGTGTCTATTTCAGGGCTATAATACGTAGGCCTAGTAAATACAGCTCCTTTGAAATTAACATTTTGTCCAAACAGCTCGCCTATGTTATATGAGCCTGCCATTTGAGACATATCTATCGTATTGTTTATGGTTTTGTCGTTACCGACTTTACCCACCGAATTCGTATACGAAGATGAGCTAGTATACTGTCCACCGCCGCTTGCGATACTAACGTTACCTCTTGCATTACCCGGATTGATCTCTATATCTCTCGCAGCTATATTGCCTATCAAAAGATTGGTGATATTATTACCGTTTACGCTAAACGTACCCTCAGTAACGATAGAGTTATCGGCTGTTGCGTACTGGAAGTTCCAAGTCGTAGGGGTAGAATCAAAATAGTTCTTCATCGTAGAGCCGGTAGTCGGGTTGTTTGCGGCAGTAGTTATGTTGTTTATGCCGTTTACCATCTCGACATTACCGCCGATGTCATTCAAGGTTACAGAAATAGAACCTTTTGTAAATACGCCTTTGCTCGCCTTAAATGAATTTAGGTGCTCAGCAGTGATGGCTATAGACTGAGTAGCAGTAGCAGCCGCTGAAGTACCTTTACCGATTATGTTATCCACGAAATAAACATTACCGGTTTTGATGTTATTTGAAGCAAGGCCTCTAGCGTTAATCTGCTCGATGTCATTAAACTCTCTAGTGCCGTAAGCATCAAAGTTGTCATCGGTATTAATGTTGAAAGCTTTTAGCTTCTCAAAGAAAGTAGCATCTAGGTTACTTAGAATGCTTGACTTTGAATTTACGGTCAACTTCTCAAGGGTTTTTGGAGGCAACGGAATAGTAGAAGATAGGTCGTGAACCGCTATGTTTGTAAGGCTCATACCCGTAATGTTAGCTACGCTATTACCATATGTACCGATAGAGTTAAAATTTACGGTTATATCTTTAGCTTTTGGAGCTATGATGCCTATACCTTCGTTTGCGTGCATTTTGTTTGAGTCTACCCAAGCAGCGGTAGCGCCGGCTCCGCCGATCTTTTGAGCATATACGTTTTTATCTACGTTTACGGTTACTCTTTCGCTCTCGTCAGCAGCTACATAAGCGGTAACCTGACTGCGAAGTCCAGGAGTAACAGCATTTATGATAGCATTGCCGTTAACGTCTTGAGGGTCGATTGTGTTTGTTATATTGATCTCTTGCAAATAGCCGTTTTTAAACTCGACTCTACCGTAAGGGCCAGATGCTACATCGGTATTTTCTGGATCAGGCTTGTCTACCGTAACGCTTTTTATAGTAGAGTTTGTAACTACTAGGTTGCTCTTTGTTTTTGTGGTGTTAAGAGCCGTTACGTCTGAGCCAGCAAAATCTATACTTGCAGTATCATTTGGCGTACCGGTGTCTACTTTTTGTATATTTACCTTTTCCATGTTGTTTACGGTAAATTTATTCTCTTTTGCTTTTAATCTTTCGATATTTAGCGTATCTTTACCAGTACCGCCGTCTATATCGAAATTTGTTTTATTTGTAGCATCTACATCTTTAAAGTCAAGCTTTATGGTGTCGTTACCACTGCCACCTTTTATAACATTTGTAGCGCCGATAGGGGTATGTTGGCTAGGGTTAAACTCATACTCTAGATTGTGAGTAAAGGCAGAAGCATCGACCTTTTCCAAGCGATCGCTTTCCACCATAAGCTTAACATCGGTAGTACCTTTAACGGATATTGTTTTATAGTGGTTTGTATTATCGCCTGATTTTATAAATACAGTGCTTTTCTCGCCTTTTGTGGTTATGTTTAAATTTTCGATATTCGGGATATCTATGCCTGTACCTGCAACGCCGACCACGTTATCTATAGCATTTTTATGCAAATTTACATTATCTAATGTTAAATTTTGAGTATCATTTGTGCCAGCGATAGTTCCGGTGTTATAATTTAATTTAAACGACTCCGTACTGCTTTTTAGATTCTCAATGGTTAAATCGACTAAATTGTGAGGATTTATGAAATTTATACCATTTTGACTATCTAAACTTACTTTTTTAAGACCCTCTATATTTCGTGCATTGAAGGTTTTTTGAGTTGTAGCAGTGCTTGTCAAATTTAAGTTATCGATATTTTTGATAAAACCGGTAGTCATACCATTAAAATTATCTTTTACGGTAACATTTAGAGTATTCTCACCTGTACCGCCATCGATTTTATCGGTAGGCTTGAGAGTGTTTGTAGCAACAAACGAATCTGCAACCGCGTTAAAAATATCTTGTCCAACTCCACCGGTAAGATCATTTGGTTCAGTGGTAAGAGTATGAACCGTAGAAGCAGCAAGGGCGTCTATTTTTGCTTTTTGCTCTTCATAATTCGTATCGGTCGTAGTTTTTATAATTTCCTGAAACGGTTTATAATCATAACTTCCAGAAACACTTGTTTCTATGTTAGCGATTTTTTCAGCCATATAAGCTGAAATAGCCGTCTTGTTTTCGAAAATTTTAGCCGCAACCGGATCTGCCGCTTTTGCTTCTGCAGACTGAGCTACCTCAAATAGTTTTACAAGAGTTTCACCTCTTGAGTGACCTAGCTGAAGGTGCTTAACCCATGCGTTAATACCATCAGGATCTTTTGTGTAATCTTTACCAAGAATGTTTTTATAGATAAGCTCTATATAGTCTTTATCTTGGTCTATTCTACCGCCATAGTACTCTATAGCTGCCGGGGATTCTAGCATTAATTGGGCTATCTCAGCCTGTGTTTTATTGTGGCCGAAATTAATCCATGCCTTGAATCCAGCGCCTTCGGGGGCTCTGTTAAATAACGCCACATAAAGCTGCGCAACCTCTGCTTGTGTTACTGCCATTAAGGACTCCTTTAAAGTTACTTGATGTTTAGTGTTCTATTTTACAGAATACTATCGCCAATTATACCATAATTTTCTAAAAAAGGCGGAAATGATTTTTTGTTTGATTAACTGATGATTGCTGAATAATTATAATTTATGGATTATATTCATAAGATATTTAGCTTATATTATATAATTTATCTGCATTTTCTTACTATTATATATTTGATTGCGTTAAAAAAATTATACCCGTATAGCTACGATAACATACCACAAATACTTGTTTCAGAAAATTTAGATAGCTTTTTATTTTTGCAACTTAAAGAATAGATACGATAGGCATGAAAAAAACTAAAAATCTATATTATGTTTAAGAAACAACAAATACTCAACAAAAAAGTGAGATTAAATTCGTATATTCCAAAAGAATGTCCCCAGCGAGATTCGAACTCACGGCCTCAGAATTAGGAATTCTGCGCTCTATCCAGCTGAGCTATGAGGACAAAAATATGAAATTTGTAAAAAAATGCCATTTTAACCACAAAGGGCTAAATGGAGGTTAAATTTAAAGGCGAGGATTTGCATCCCCGCCAAATTCGGCTTAGCCGTTTCTTTTCTTGATGATCTCTTCACTGACGTTCTTTGGAACTTCCTCATAGTGGTCAAATTCCATAGAATAAGTCGCGCGACCTTGCGTCATAGAGCGAAGGTCGGTAGAGTAACCGAACATCTGAGCTAGCGGGCAGAAAGCCGTGATGATCTTGCTTCCGTTGCGCTCGTCCATAGAGTTTACTTGGCCGCGGCGCTTGTTTAAGTCGCCGATAACGTCGCCCATATAATCCTCAGGCGTCTCAACCTCAACCTTCATCATAGGCTCAAGGATAACCGCGCCCGCCTTTCTAGCACCCTCTTTGAAGCCCATAGAAGCGGCAAGCTTAAACGCCATTTCAGATGAGTCGACTTCGTGGTAGCTACCGTCAAATAGGGTAACTTTAACGTCCTCGACCGGATAGCCGGCAAGCACGCCGCTTTGTAGCGCCTCTTTGCAGCCTTTTTCAACCGCCGGGATGTACTCTTTAGGAACCACGCCGCCTTTAATGTCGTTAACGAACTCAAATCCGCTAGCTGCAGGTAGCGGCTCAAGGCGCAAGAATACGTGTCCGTACTGACCGCGACCGCCTGATTGTTTGGCGTATTTATACTCTTGCTCAACTGTTTTGCGGATAGTCTCGCGGTATGCGACTTGCGGTTGGCCCACTTCGGCATCGACTTTAAATTCGCGTAGCATTCTGTCTACGATGATCTCAAGATGAAGCTCGCCCATACCGCTGATGATAGTTTGACCGCTCTCTTCGTCGGTGCCCACTCTAAAGCTTGGGTCTTCTTGAGCTAGCTTTTGAAGCGCGATAGCCATTTTTTCTTGGTCAGCTTTAGTTTTCGGCTCAACGGCAACACTGATAACCGGCTCAGGGAAGTCCATCTTCTCAAGGATAACCTTATCTTTTTCGCTAGCTAGCGTATCGCCTGTTAGGGTATTTTTTAGACCCACGACCGCACCGATCTCGCCCGCGTGAAGAACTGAAATTTCCTCGCGTTTGTTTGAGTGCATTTTTAGCAAGCGACCGATTCTTTCTTTATTATCCTGAACGGTATTGTAAGCATAGCTACCGCTCTCAAGGCTACCGCGATAAACGCGGATAAAGGTAAGCTGTCCGACGAACGGGTCGGTCATGATCTTAAACGCAAGAGCTGCAAATTCGCCGTTATCGGTGCTTTCTACCGTTACTTCGCTACCGTCTTCATAAACGCCCTTAATCGCCTCGATCTCATCCGGTGCAGGTAAATATGCTACGACCGCGTCAAGTAGGGGCTGGATGCCTTTATTTTTAAATGCCGTTCCGCAAAGCATAGGAGTTATCGTCATTCTTAAGCAGCCTGCTTTGATACCTTTTTTGATCTCTTCTTCGCTTAGCTCCTCGCCTGAAAAAAATTTCTCCATCAAGCTATCATCGGTTTCAGAAACCGCTTCGATTAACTTAGTGCGGTACTCTTCTGCTTTTTCTTTTACTTCCGCCGGGATCTCTATCTCTTTATAATCAGTCGGCTTTTTGTCATCTTCCCAAACGTAAGCTTTCATCTTAACAAGATCGACTACGCCTCTAAAGTTATCCTCTGCGCCGATAGGAATTTGAATAGGCACCGGATTTGCTTTTAGGCGGTTTCTGATTTGAGACTCGACGTTATAAAAATTTGCGCCGATTCTGTCCATTTTGTTTACGAAAACGATTCTTGGGACGTGATATTTATTTGCCTGTCTCCAAACGGTCTCAGACTGAGGCTGTACGCCGCCAACTGAGCAAAATACCGAAACAGCACCATCAAGAACACGCATAGAACGCTCAACCTCGATAGTAAAGTCAACGTGGCCCGGAGTGTCGATCAAATTTATCTGGTGATCTTTCCAAAAGCAAGTGGTCGCCGCAGACGTAATCGTAATGCCGCGCTCTTTTTCTTGTTCCATCCAGTCCATCGTAGCAGCTCCGTCGTGAACCTCGCCGATCTTGTGGCTCATACCCGTAAAGAACAAAATTCTTTCGCTGGTCGTAGTTTTACCGGCATCGATGTGAGCAGCGATACCGATGTTTCTAACCATATGTAAAGGGGTTTTTCTATCTGCCATACCAGCCTCCTCTTACCAGCGGTAGTGAGCAAACGCTTTGTTAGCTTCTGCCATTTTGTAGGTGTCTTCCTTCTTCTTGAAAGACGCGCCTTTTGAATTTGCCGCATCAAGTAGCTCGTTAGCTAGCTTATCGATCATGGTTCTTTCGCTTCTTTTTCTAGCAAAGCCGATGATCCAGCGGATAGCAAGAGCTTGCTGGCGAGCCGGGCGAACCTCTACCGGTACTTGGTAGGTAGCGCCGCCGACGCGACGAGATTTAACCTCCATAAGAGGCTTAATGTTTTCGATAGCATCGTTAAATACGTCTATACCTTTTACATCGCCGCTTTTTTTCTCGATAGCTTTGATAGCGCCGTACATGATCTCGGTAGCGACGCTTTTTTTGCCGTCGTACATAAGAGAGTTAATAAATTTAGTGATTACCTTATTGCCGTAAATTGGATCCGGCATTACTTCCCTGACGGGAGCTTTTCTTCTTCTCATTTGATTATTCCTTCAAATTTTATAAATTTTACTCAAACCTATGCCGCTAATGGCATGGTCTGCGAACCTAAATTTTTATTTCTTTTTACCCGCTGCGGCTGCCGCTTGACCAGGTTTTGGACGTTTAGCGCCGTATTTTGAGCGAGAAACTGTTCTTTTCGCAACGCCGGCTGTATCAAGAGCGCCGCGTACGATGTGGTATTTAACGCCCGGTAAGTCTTTAACACGACCGCCGCGCACTAGCACGATGCTGTGTTCTTGCAAGTTGTGGCCTTCACCGCCGATATAGCTGATCACTTCAAATCCGCTTGTAAGCCTAACTTTGGCAACTTTTCTCAAAGCCGAGTTTGGTTTTTTAGGAGTCGTAGTATAGACCCTAGTGCAAACTCCTCTTCTTTGAGGACACTCTTTTAGCGCTGGAGATTTTGACTTAAAAGTCACTTTCTTGCGCTCTTTTCTGACCAATTGATTAATGGTTGGCACAGTAATTCCTTTCGACTAAATTTATTAAAAAGACTTGATTTTATTTAAATTTGGCTTAATATAAGGTAAATTTCATCTTTAGCGCTAAATTTTATCGCGCTAGTCTTTTTTAACAGCGTACCTTCCGCTTCCGCTAAAGATAATACAAGGCGATAAAGCAATGTAAAGATATAAAATTTCGGCCTTAAAGCCGCCCACGTTTGTAAGCTCTAGTAAATTTCCAAGTCCGTTATAGGCGTACATTATCGTTAGGCTCGTGCCGATAACGAGTAATGCTGCGATCCTTGAAAATATCCCTAGAATTATCATTATCGGCGCAACAACTTCGCCTACATAGGAGCCGTAAGCCACAATCTCAGGCAAGCCGGCTTTTGTTAAAATACTTTTTACGCCGCCTATGCCGTGTAAAATTTTCGCAAAGCCGTGCATAAAAAGGCAGACACCAAGCCCCAATCTCGCAAATAAAATTCCCAAATCAAAATTTTTCATTTTTACTCCAAATTTTCAAATTTAAAGGATTGATTTTATCTGATTAGTTTTAAGGCGAGGTAAATTTAAGCCTCGCCGAATTTAGCGAGGCTTAGGGAGTTAAATTTTAGTTTTGTTTTAGCTTGATCTTTTGATCTTGATAAAGGCCCGTTCCAACAGGGATCATGCGTCCTAGGATGACGTTTTCTTTTAGATCCTCGAGGTGGTCGATCTTGGCTGCGATCGAAGCCTCGGTTAGAACCTTAGTCGTCTCTTGGAACGATGCCGCAGAGATCACGCTATCGCTTCCGATAGCAGCGCGCGTAACGCCTAGCAAAATAGGCTCGGCGATCGCAGGATTGCCGCCCATTCGCATTATGCGCTCGTTTTCTTCCTTAAATCTCGTTCGAGAGATCATATCGCCGGTGATAAAATTCGTATCGCCGCTATCGACGATCTTAACCTGGCGAAGCATCTGAGAAACTATGATCTCGATGTGCTTATCGGCGATCGCAACGCCTTGAGAGCGGTAAACTTGCTGAATTTCGCTGATCAAATAATAATGCAGCGCCTTTTCGCCCAAAATTCTCAAAACGTCGTGGCTTGATATTAGTCCGTCGGTTAGCTTCTCGCCGGCGTGGATAAATTCGCCGTCGCGAACTTGAATTTGACGAGTTTTGTCTATCAAGTACTCGGCAGTAGCGCCGTCGTCGGCCTCGATCACGATGCGTTCTTTAGAGCGAAGCGGTTTTTCAAACCTTACGGTGCCGTCAATTTCGGCGATGATGGCCGTATTTTTCGGACGTCTAGCCTCAAATAGCTCGGATACGCGCGGCAAACCGCCCGTGATGTCTTTCGACTTTGCGACGGCTTTAGGCGTCTTAGCTAGGATATCGGCTTGCTTTACTACTTCGTCGTTGGCTACAAATATCGCGGTTTTTGGCTCTAGCTGATAGCGGATCACCTTGCCATCATCGGTGCTGATCACGATCGTAGGCTTGATGCCCGAAGGTAGATATTCGTTGATAACTAGACGGCTCTGACCGGTCGCCTCGTCGTACTGCTCTGCGGCGCTATATCCAGGCTCGATATCCTCGTACGTCACCCTACCTGCAACCTCGGCAATTATCGGCGTAGAATACGGATCCCACTCGGCTATGACGGTTTTTTCTTGGCTTTCCGGCTCAGAGATAACTGCTTTGCTATCCACGATATCGCTATCGTTTGCTTTGATAATAGAGTTTCGCGGGATATAGTAACGAACCGCTTCTCTATCATCCTCGTCGGCAACTACGACAAATAGTCCTTTTTCGGTTACGACGTGGCCTTTTTTGATATTTCTTAAGCGCTCTAGATAATCGCCTTTTAAGATGTAAAATTTAAGCACGCCGTTTGCGCCTGCAAGTATTTTCTTAGCGATAGGCTCGCCGTCCTCCACCTTTATCTCGCTCGCAAACGGGATACGTTTCGGTACGTTCCATCCCTCTTTGATGACCTCTGCGATACTTTCGTTCTCTTTGACCGAGTCGCCGTCGGCATAAGGGATGTAAATTTTACCCTCGACCTTACCGCTAACGCCCGCTAGCTCGTTAGGTTTAGCCAGATCGCCTCTTCTTAGCGTATATTTGATCTCCTCTTTTTTACCTTTTACGATGATGTTTACGTCCTCGTGAGCGATCTCGATCTCGATCTTTCCGTCAAACGGAGCTTTGATCTTAGGCTCGACGAGCAAGACAGCAGAGTTTCTGCGATTTGCCACGATTCTCTTGCCGCCGTTTTCGTAAACGTTTAGATTGTAGTACCTTATAAAGCCCTCTTTTTGTGCGACGACTTGGTAGTCTTGCTGCTCTGTAGATGCCGTACCGCCGATGTGAAAGGTTCTTAGCGTTAGCTGAGTACCGGGTTCGCCGATAGATTGAGCCGAGATGATACCGACGGCTTCGCCCGGTTTTACCAGCTTTCCTTCACCCAAATTCACGCCGTAACATTTAGCGCAAACGCCTTTTGCGGCTTTACAAGTTATCGGAGTTCTGATACTTACTGATTTTATACCCGCTTCGGTTATCGCTTTTGCTTTTTCTTCGTCTATTAGCGTACCTTCGCTAAATAATACCTCGTTTGCTATCGGATCGATCACGTCGTCGGCTAGCACGCGGCCTAAAATTCTCTCTTCCAAGCTCTCGATAAGCTCGCCGTTATCGGTGATCTCAGTGATCTCGACGCCCTCGTGCGTACCGCAGTCGTGCATAGTGACTTTTACGTTTTGCGCGACGTCGATTAGCTTCCTGGTTAGGTATCCGGCATTCGCCGTTTTTAGCGCGGTATCTGCTAGACCTTTTCTAGCGCCGTGGGTTGAGTTAAAGTACTCAAGAACGTTTAGACCTTCGCGGAAGTTTGATATGATAGGAGTCTCGATGATCGAGCCGTCAGGCTTTGCCATAAGACCACGCATACCGGCTAGCTGGCGAATTTGCGCCGCTGAGCCTCTCGCGCCGCTATCGGCCATCATATAAATAGAGTTAAATCCGCCCTTATCTCCCTGGATAAGCTTCATCATCTCGCCAGCGACGACATTGTTCGTATCCGTCCAGATGTCGATGATTTTATTATATCTCTCGGAGTCCGTTAGCAAGCCCGCGCCGTATTGATTTTGTATCTCTCGGACTTTTTTCTTGGCTTCGTTGATATATTTTTGCTTGCTATCAGGGACGATAATATCGGCGATAGAGATAGAGATACCGGCCTTGGTCGCATAACGGAAGCCCAAATTTTTAAGCTTATCCAAAAATCCCGCCGTTACCTCAAGGCCGCCGTTTTTGTAAACGTAATCAACCAAATTTGCAATATCTTTTTTCTTCATAACCCTGTTCCACATATTTTCAGGAACAAAATCAGGCAGAATCGAGCGGATGATCAAACGACCCGCAGTCGTAAATAGAGTCTTGCCGCCAATCATCGTTTTGATTTTCGAGTGTACCTCTAGGCAGTGCGCTTCCTCGGCGATCATTACTTCGTCTACCGATGCGAAAATTTTATTAGCGCCCTTGCTGTCGGTCTTTTCTAGGCTTAGATAGTAAATTCCCAAAACCATGTCCTGGCTAGGAACGGTGATAGCCTTGCCGCTTGCAGGAAGCAAGATGTTCATCGAGCTAAGCATCAAAAT
Organism: uncultured Campylobacter sp.; assembly: GCA_963515555.1. GTDB lineage: Bacteria > Campylobacterota > Campylobacteria > Campylobacterales > Campylobacteraceae > Campylobacter_A. Next base: position 13,513 of record CAUPXB010000012.1, read on the forward strand.
TTTGCACTCTGCGATAGCTTCCTGAGATAGCGGCACGTGAACAGCCATCTGGTCGCCGTCAAAGTCCGCGTTAAATGCGGCGCAAACTAGCGGATGTAGCTGGATAGCCTTACCCTCGACGAGCACCGGGTGAAACGCCTGGATAGATAATTTGTGAAGCGTCGGAGCGCGGTTTAGCATGACCGGATGATCTTTAACAACCTCCTCTAGGCACTCCCAGACCTCGTTCGTCTTATCCTCTATCATCTTTTTAGCTTGTTTTACGGTCGTAGCGTAGCCCTTCTCCTCAAGGCGAGCTAGCAAATGCGGCTTAAATAGCTCAAGAGCCATTCTTTTCGGTAGTCCGCACTGGTCCATTCTAAGCTTTGGCCCAACGACGATAACCGAACGACCAGAAAAGTCGACGCGCTTACCTAGCAAATTTTGACGGAAACGGCCTTGCTTACCTTTAATGATTTCAGAAAGCGATTTTAGAGGGCGTTTATTTGCGCCTTTTACGGCATTTGCGCGTCGCCCGTTGTCAAATAGCGCATCGACGGATTCTTGAAGCATACGCTTTTCGTTTCTTATAATAATCTCAGGCGCGTCAAGCTCCATAAGGCGTTTTAAACGCGCGTTTCTGTTTATAACGCGGCGATACAAATCATTTACGTCAGAAACCGCAAATTTACCGCCGTCAAGGCTAACAAGCGGGCGAAGATCCGGCGGAAGGACCGGTAAATTCGTAATCATCATCCACTCAGGACGGTTGCCGGAATTTAAAAAGCTCTCGACGACTTTTAGTCTTTTTACTATGGTTTTTTTCTTGGCTTCCGAATTTGTCGCGCTGATCTCGTCTTTTAGAGTATTTAAAAGCTCGACCAAATCGATATTTGCTAGCAGATCACGTATAACTTCGCCGCCCATCCTAGCCCTAAATCCGCTCTCTTCAAAGCGAGAAGCTAAAGAGACATACTGCTCTTCGTTTAAAACGTCGAAAATTTCTACTTTTTTGCTATTTTCGGTATCGTAAAATGCGTCGCCCACGCTCTCGACGATATACGCCTCATAATAAAGCACGCGCTCAAGGTCTTTCATCTTTATGCCAAGCAGCGTTCCTATGCGGCTTGGGAGCGAATTTACGTACCAGATATGCGCTACAGGAGTCACGAGCTCGATGTGGCCCATTCTAGAGCGGCGCACCTTTGAGCTAGTTACCTCGACGCCGCATTTTTCGCACTTGATGCCCTTATAACGCATTTTTTTATACTTACCGCAAAGGCACTCGTAGTCGCGAATCGGACCGAAAATTTTAGCGCAAAATAGACCGTCGCGCTCAGGTTTTAGCGTGCGGTAGTTTATGGTTTCGGGTTTTTTGACCTCGCCGTGGCTCCATGACTTTATTCTCTCAGGGCTAGCCAAACGAAGCTGAAACGCTTCAAAATCGCGCGGTCTGCGTTCTTCTTTTATCTCAATAGGTTTTAACTCACTCATTATTTTCATCCTCATCGTATATCTCGACATCAAGCGCCAATGATTTTAGCTCGTTTGTTAGAACGAAAAATGTCTCAGGAATGCCTGTTTCAGGCACGTTTTCGCCTCTAGTTAGGGCTTTATACGCAGACAAACGTCCTTCGACGTCGTCTGATTTAACCGTTAGCATCTCGCGAAGCGTATGAGCTGCGCCGTACGCCTCAAGTGCCCAAACTTCCATCTCTCCGAATCTTTGTCCGCCAAATAGCGCCTTACCGCCGACTGGCTGCTGAGTAACTAGGCTATATGGACCCGTGCTTCTAGCGTGGACTTTTTCGTCGACTAGGTGGTGAAGCTTTAGCATATACATACATCCGACATTTACGCGTTCTTTGATCTTTGAGCCCGTGCGTCCGTCGTAAAGCTCGGTCTTGCCGTCCATATCGATCTTAGCTAGCTCAAATAGTTTCATTAACTCATCGACCCTTACGCCCTCAAATATAGGCGTGGCAAATTTGACGCCGTTAGCCCAATCTCTAGCGTAGTCTAAAAGCATCTCGTCGCTCATTTTGCCTAGAGTCTTTTTGGCATCCATAAATTTAGATGCAGAAGCTATCTCGATCATTTTGGCTCGTAGCTCTTTTACCCACTCGCCTTTTTTCTCTTGGAAAATTTGATTTATTTGCTCGCCCAAACGGTAGCCGACAAGTCCCAAGTGGCTTTCTAAAATTTGACCGATATTCATACGGCTAGGAACGCCCAGCGGATTTAACACGATATCGACTGGTTGACCGCTCGGTAGATACGGCATATCAACCTCTGGCACGATGTTTGAAACGATACCTTTGTTTCCGTGGCGGCCCGCCATCTTATCGCCCACTTTTAGCTTGCGCTTGGTGGCGATATAGACTTTAACGAGCTTAACTACTCCGCTTGGCAAGATGTCGTCTTTTTCTAAAATTTCCATCTTAGCGTCATGCTCTTCTTTGAGCTTTTTCTTCTCGTTTTGGAAATGATTTTTTATGTCGTCGTATGATTTTTGAACGTCTTTTGAAAAACCTTTAACGATCGCGCTTAGAGTAAAGCGGTTGATGTTTTCAAACTCTTCTTTATCGATCTTCTCACCTTTTTTATAGGTTTTTTTGCCGATAGTTTGAGCAGAACTCAAAGGCGTTTTGCAAAGCAAAGCGCCCACTTTTAGCATCTCTTCGCGGTCTAGCATCAAGAGTCTATCGTGGTGTTCTTTTTCAAAAGCCGCCTTTTCTTCCTCATAAACTTTATTTGAGCGGCCATCTTTTTCATGGCCCTTTTTGGTAAAAATTTTAACGTCTACTACGACGCCTTCCATAGAAGCTGTCGCGTAAAGGGATTTATTTACCACGTGGCCGGCTTTTTCTCCAAAAATCGCGCGAAGCAAGCGCTCCTCAGGCGTCGGCTTAACCTCGCCCTTTGGAGAAACCTTACCTACTAGGATCATGCCGGGTTTTACCTGCGTGCCGATTTTTATTATACCGCTATCATCTAGGTGAAGCAGATCTTCTTCTTTGATATTCGGGATATCTTTAGTGATCTCCTCAACACCGTCTTTTAGCTCGCGCGCCTCAATCTCTTTTTCATAGATATGCACGCTCGTAAACGCATCCTCTCGGATCATTTTTTCGCTGATTACGATCGCGTCCTCGTAGTTATATCCGTTCCACGGCATGAAAGCTATCAGTGCATTTTTACCGATAGCTAGCTCGCCGCGCTCCATAGACGGACCGTCGGCGATGATCTGTCCGGCCGCTACGCTTTCGCCTTTTTTGACGATAGGGTGTTGGGAGAATGTCGTATTTTGGTTGGTTCTTAAATTTTTCTCCATAGAGTAGTGATCGATATATGGACCCGCCTCGTCTTCGCCAAGGATAAAGATATTCTTATTGTCCACCTTTTCAACTATGCCAGCGCGTCTAGCCTTGATAGCTTCCCATGCGTCGCGAGCTACGGTACTCTCCATGCCCGTACCTACGATAGGAGCAGATGAGCGAAGTAGCGGTACCGCTTGGCGCTGCATGTTTGATCCCATTAGCGCGCGGTTTGCGTCGTCGTGCTCCAAAAACGGAATAAGAGATGCCGCAACACCAGCTATCATGCCGGAGCAAAGGTCGATGAGTTTAACGTCCTCGCGTTTAGCTAGTATCATCTCGCCGTCTTGTCTAGCCTCGATCAAATCCTCTACTATATAGCCGCTTTCATCAAGCGTAGTAGAAGCTGGGGCGATAACTAAATTTTCCTCCTGGGTCGCCGTTAGATAAACGATCTCATCGGTTACCTTGCCATCTACGACCTTTTTATACGGAGCCTCGACGAAGCCTAGATTATTTACCTTTGCGTAAGTCGAAAGTGTGTTGATAAGACCGATGTTTTGACCCTCAGGAGTCTCTACCGGACAAATTCTGCCGTAGTGAGTCGGGTGAACGTCGCGCACTTCAAAGCCGGCTCTATCTTTAACAAGACCGCCTTCGCCAAGTGCTGAAAGTCTGCGTTTATGCGTAACTTCGCTAAGTGGGTTGGTTTGATCCATAAACTGGCTCAACTGACCGCCGGTGAAAAATTCCATTATCGTCGTGGTTATCATTTTTGGATTAACCAAATCGTAAGGCATAATCTCTTCGATGTTGCTTAACGTCGTAAATTTATCCCTGATGGCTTTTTGCATTTTTACAAAGCCTAGATGAAGCTCGTTTGCCAAAAGCTCGCCGATAGAGCGGATACGGCGGTTGCCGAGGTGGTCGCGGTCGTCGATATGTCCTTGTCCGTTTTTGACCTTTATCAAATATTTTGCCGTTTTTATAATGTCTTCATTGGTCAAAACCGTTACGTATTCAGGCACCTCAAGCGCTAGCTTGTGGTTCATTTTCATACGACCCACACCCGTCAAGTCGTATCTTTCTGGATTAAAGAACAGATCGTTTACGAAAGCGCGAGCGGCATCTTTAACTACCGGCTCGCCCGGGCGCATGACTTTATAAATTCTAATCGCAGCAAGGTCGTTTTCGTCATCGACGTTTTCGGTTTGGCGTAGCAGTTTTAGCGTCTCGTTATCGGCTATAAACGAATTTATAATCGCATCATCAACACCTGCAGCTAGGTCGTTTGCTATCTCGATGCTCTCTTGATCGGCTAAAATTTTAACCAATTTATTTTCGTCAAGCTGCGCAAGAGTATCGTAAAGCACCTCGCCGCTATTTTTGTCGATAACCGGGTGGGCCAAAAATCTATTTACCAATATTTCAGTCGGATACTCGACAAAATTGACGCCGTCGGCAATAATCTTGTCGGCCTTTTTCTTGGTTAGTCTTTTGCCGGCCTCGTGTAAAACATTGCCCTCTTCGTCTTTGATATCGTATTCGACCCTGCCTTGATAGTCGTCAGGATTAAATGGGGTCAAAAATTTATTATTTTTTATCGTTAAAGTTTGAATCGGATAAAATAGTTTAATGATATCTTGCTTTTTATATCCAAGCGCTCTAAATAATATGGTTACCGGCACTTTTCTACGCTTATTTATGCGAACATATAGTACGTCTTTAGTATCATACTCGAAATATAGCCAACTGCCGCGATCCGGGATAATCTGGGCGGTATAAATTAGCTTGTTTACGACAGTCGGACTTTCTTCTTCTTTAAAAATAACGCCCGGGCTTCTGTGAAGTTGATTAACCACGACGCGTTCGACGCCGTTAATAATAAATGAAATTCTATCCGTCATTAAAGGAATTTCGCGAACGAAAATTTCTTGCTCTTTTATATCTTTTATGCCGATCTTCTCGCCTGTTTTTTCATCTCTTTCATGAACAATCAGCCTTACTTTCATTTTTAAATTTACGGAATAAGTAAGCCCTCGCTCCATGCACTCTCTGATCGTATATTTTGGTTTTCCAATTTCAGAGCTTACGTATTCCAAGCTTAAGCGGTTTTGCGGATCATGTATAGGAAATATTGATTTGAAAACTTTTTCTATACCGCTTTCGCCTTGATTTTTATCTACGTTTAAAAACTGGTCAAAACTCTTTTTTTGTAATTGTAGTAGGTTAGGAACATCGATCTCTTTGGCAACATTTGAAAAATCAACCCTAAGACGATTTCCTGAGTATAAACTATTTAGCATATTCTACCTCATGGTATAAGTTTGAAAGAAAGTAAATAACCGCACGTCTGCGGCATCTTTGTAAAAATTAAATAAGGAGGCGTCGCCTCCTTTGTAAAAATAAGTGAAATTATTTAAGTTCGACTTTAGCGCCAGCTTCTTCAAGCTCTTTTTTAGCTGCTTCAGCCTCATCTTTGCTAACACCCTCTTTAATAACAGAAGGAGTTTGCTCAACTGCGTCTTTAGCCTCTTTAAGACCAAGACCTGTAAGAGCGCGAACAACTTTAATAACGTTGATTTTCTTGTCGCCGCCGTCAACTAGAACAACGTTAAATTCTGTTTTCTCTTCAGCTGCATCAGCTGCGCCGCCTGCTGCTGCGCCGCCTGCTACCATTACTGGAGCAGCGCTTACGCCAAATTTCTCTTCAAATTCTTTTACTAGTTCGCTTAGCTCTAATACTGAAAGATTAGAGATAAATTCTAATACGTCCTCTTTGGTAATTGCCATTTTTTATCCTTTTATATTATGCTGATTTTTCTTTTTTTTCTTTAAGCGCATTTAGTCCAATAGTGAAATTTTGGATAGGCGCATTCCAAACTTGCAAAAGCATAGCAAGCAACTCATCACGGCTAGGCATCTTAGATAGAGCCTTGACCTTCTCGACGCTTGCAACTTCGCCGTCAATATGAGCGGTTTTGATTTTGAATAGTTCGCTGTTGGTCTCTTCAAATTTAGCCGCAACCTTAGTAGCTGAAAGCTGATCGCCCCAGATAAAGATATTTGTATCTTTTAAGACCATACCAGACTTTTCAACGTTATTAAGAGCGATATTTGCAAGAGTATTTTTTACGATTTGAACTTTTACGTTTAAAACTCTAGCAGCATCTCTTAATGCTTCTAGTTTTTTAGTGCTAAGACCGCGATAATCGCAAACTATAATCGCTTCATTTTCTTTAAATTCAGCTTCAAGTTTACTGATTATTTCAGATTTTTCGTTTCTCGTCATCTAGTTTTTCTCCTTTCCGACTAGTGATTTCAAGCAGAGCGGCATAAAAGCACGATTAAGCAAAAGCCTCTGCTATCTCCAATCTAAGATAAAAATTTATTAGCTATAAATTAGCGTAGATCCATAAGCTCTTGAGTCTCAAGCAAAACAGAAGGACTCATAGTTAATGATAAAGCGGCGCTCTTAATATATCTACCTTTTGCTGCCGCAGGTTTTTGTCTATTTACCGCTTTGATAAGAGTTGAAATATTATCGTTTAATTGCTCTTTTGAAAAGCTAACTTTACCAAGGCCAGCGTGTATATTTCCTTGCTTATCTACGCGGAAATTAACTTGACCGCTTTTTGCGTTATTAACAGCTTGAGCTACATCCATAGTAACAGTGCCTGTTTTTGGGTTTGGCATAAGACCTTTTGGTCCTAAAATTCGTCCTACTTTACCAACTAGTCCCATTAAATTTGGAGTAGCGATAAGAACATCGAAATTCATAATTCCTTTTTGGATATCCTCAACAAGCTCGTCGCTACCGACTATATCAGCACCGGCGGCTTTTGCTTCATCGGCTTTCGCATCTTTTGCTATAACGGCTACGCGAACGGTTTTGCCAGTTCCTGCAGGAAGCACTACCGAGCCTCTAACCATTTGATCGGCATGTCTTGGATCGACGTTGAGTTTTAGCGCAATTTCGACTGTTTCGTCAAATTTGGCGCTTTTTAGTAATTTTACAGTATCGATAGCATCTGCTAAAGAGTAGGTTTTAGTGGTATCAACTTTTTCAAGTAGCTTACCAAATCTTTTTGTAGTTTTTTTTGACATTAATTTCTCCGCATTTTTAAATTTTATGCTTCCACATTGCCAAATTTAAAATACACGCGCTATAAATATTAACGCGTGTGCATAAATTTAACTTTATAAAATCCTTATGTGGTAAAAGGATTAATCGACTACCGTAATTCCTATTGAGCGAGCTGAACCAGCAATGATTTTAGCTGCCTGCTCTCTATCTTTAGTATTTAAGTCGGCAATTTTTTTCTCAACTATTTCAAGTACCTGAGCTTTTGTGAGCTTGGCTACTTTATTTTTTAACGGATTATCCGAACCTTTTTCTATTCCTGCAGCTTTTTTAATCAAATCCGTAGCAGGCGGCTGTTTTGTAATAAATGTAAAGCTTCTATCAGCATAAACGGTAATAACGACCGGAACCCTAAAGCCAGCCATATCCTTTGTTCTTTCATTAAATGCTTTACAAAATTCCATAATATTAACGCCTTGCTGACCAAGAGCCGGACCTACCGGAGGACTTGGATTTGCTTTCGCAGCAGCAATGTGTAATTTAATTTCGCCTATAACTTTTTTAGCCATAAACTTCTCCTTATACTATCTTCTCGACTTGTGAATATAAAATTTCAACTGGGGTGCTTCTGCCAAATATTGAAACATTTAGCCTTAGCTTTCCGTGTATCATATCGTACTCTTCTACTATACCAGTAAAATTCGCGAAAGGCCCTTCCGTAATACGAACATTTTCTCCGTTATCAAAGAAAATTTTTGGTTTAGGAGCAGCTCGCTTTTGGACTTTTTCTAAAATTAAATTTATATCTTTTTCGCTTAACGGCGTAGGTTTTTTTGCTTCACCTATAAATCTACCGACTTTAGGAAGAGACTGAATCTTGTGCCAAAGAGCTGTATCCAAATCAAGATGTGCAAAAGCATATCCAGGATAAAGACTTCTTTCGTTTATTTTTTTCTTGCCGTTTTTGATTTCTATTACATCTTCAGTAGGAACTATAATCTCTTTTAGTTGCTCTTCAATATGATTATCTCTAACTAAATTTTCAATAGCTCTCTTTACGCTCATTTCGCTACCGGCATAAGTTTGAATCGCATACCATTTATGTGCCATGATTCAACCTTAAATCAGTTTTGAAAGAGAGAAAGACATAATTGCATCAACAAGAGCTAAAAAAAGTGAAACAATGGCTACTACAGCAAAAACTGTTATAAAAGCATTTCTTATTTGCTCTTTGAGCGGAAAAATTACCTTTCCGATTTCGGCGCGAGAAAGCTTTATATAATTTATCATTTTTTCCATTTTTAACCTTTTGATGGCAGGGCAAGAGGGATTCGAACCCCCAACCATTGGATTTGGAATCCAGCGCTCTACCGTTGGAGCTATTGCCCTAAAAAGCCTTAGCTCTTTAACTTAACTTCTTTATGAACTGTGTGTTTTTTTAGTCTTGGGCAATATTTTTTTAGTTCCAATTTTTCAGTCGTTGTCTTACTGTTTTTTACTGTGGTATAGTTTATATCACCTGATTCAGAACATTTAAGACCAACTTTTATTCTATTACCTTTTGCCATAAATTCCCTTTGAAAAAGCGGAGAAAGATCTCCGCTAAAAATTATAAATTAGATTATGCTAGAATCTTAGAAACAACGCCTGAACCGACTGTTCTACCGCCTTCGCGGATCGCAAAGCGAGTTCCCTCTTCAAGAGCAACCGGAGCAATAAGCTCAACGCTTATCTTTAGGTTGTCGCCAGGCATAACCATCTCTGTTCCCTCTGGAAGAGTGATAGAGCCAGTAACGTCAGTTGTTCTTACATAGAACTGCGGTCTATAGTTGTTAAAGAATGGAGTGTGGCGTCCACCTTCTTCTTTTGTTAAAATATAAACTTCGCCCTCAAATTTAGTGTGAGGAGTAATTGATTTAGGTTTGCAAAGAACCATACCGCGCTCAACATCTTCTTTTTTTGTACCTCTTAGAAGAACGCCTACGTTATCGCCTGCTTCACCTTGATCCATTTCTTTTCTAAACATCTCGACGCCGGTAACTGTAGTAGTTTGAGTTGGTCTAATACCTACGATTTCGATGGTATCGCCGACTTTTACCACACCTTTTTCAATTCTACCGGTAACAACCGTACCGCGACCAGAAATAGAGAAAACGTCCTCAATAGGCATCAAGAAATCTTTATCTGTTGCGCGTACTGGAGTTGGAATATACTCATCAACTCTAGCCATAAGCTCAAGAACCTTTGCAGACCATTCGCCGTCTGTTCCAGCCTTAGCCTCATTAAGAGCTTGTAGAGCCGAGCCTGCTACGATTGGAGTATCGTCACCAGGGAAGTCGTACTCGTTTAGAAGCTCGCGAATTTCCATCTCAACTAGTTCAAGAAGCTCAGCATCGTCAACCATATCAGCTTTGTTCATAAAAACAACGATATATGGAACGCCTACTTGGCGAGATAGCAAGATGTGCTCTCTGGTTTGAGGCATTGGGCCGTCAGCAGCAGAAACAACTAGGATAGCACCGTCCATTTGAGCCGCACCGGTAATCATGTTTTTAACATAGTCCGCGTGTCCTGGGCAGTCAACGTGAGCATAGTGGCGATTTTCAGTCTCATACTCAATGTGAGAAGTAGCGATGGTAATACCGCGCTCTTTCTCCTCTGGAGCGTTGTCGATATTATCATAGTCTTTTAGTTCAGCAAGACCTTTTCTTGAAAGAACAGCAGAAATTGCAGCTGTCAAAGTTGTTTTACCATGGTCAACGTGACCGATAGTACCAATGTTTACGTGTGGCTTGTTACGTGAAAATTTTTCTTTTGCCATCTCTTCCTCCGTAATGATATTTGCGTTTTAAATTTATGCTTAATTTTTCTTCTCTAAAATCCGTGGAGCTCATAGCGGGACTTGAACCCGCGACCTCTTCCTTACCAAGGAAGTGCTCTACCTCTGAGCCATATGAGCGTCAAACTCTTGGCATTAGAGAATTTTTGAAAAAGCATAAACAACTAAATGAAATTAAAAAGGTGTGCCGTAGAAAATGTATAAAATTTAATATTTTTATCATCTTACAGCTCCCAGTTTAGTTCCAAAATCTGGAGCGGGAAACGGGGCTCGAACCCGCGACCCTCAGCTTGGAAGGCTGATGCTCTAGCCAACTGAGCTACTCCCGCGCGTAGCATGGTGGTGAGACGTGGATTCGAACCACGGAAGACATAGTCAGCAGATTTACAGTCTGCCCTCGTTGGCCACTTGAGTATCTCACCCTATTTTAAAAAATAAATGCTTTGCAATGGTATTTCTGGTCAAACACTGTTATGAAATGGAGCTGGTGAACGGACTTGAACCGCCGACCCACTGCTTACAAGGCAGTAGCTCTACCAACTGAGCTACACCAGCATCCTGATTTGTGAAAGTTGGATTATAGCCCAATTTCTTTTCAAAGTCAAGCTTTTTTTAAAATTTTTTGGAAATAAGGATAAAAAATTAGAATTTAGCCGCACATACAAGCTAAATTTTAGCCCATTGGTTCTGGAGCCTCTTTAAAAAATAGGTCCGGCTTCTTTCTTAATCCTCGTTTTTTCGGCATAGTTACGTCTTTTTCTTCTGCAGTGGTTTTAGAATCAATGGCGCCTTTATCGTCGTTATTTTCGCTTTTTACCATCCCGGCATATGCCTCTTTGTATCCTGCGGATTTTATTTTATTAATTAAAATTTTAATTTTTTCTCCACTTAGAGGCTGTGTTTTTATCGCGATGGCACGGTATCTACCAAATTTACCGCTAACGACCTTTTCGACGCCCTCAAGGTCGCCTACTTTTTTTTCGACGACCACTCGCACGCTTTCTATTGCCTTTTCGCTTACGTCGTCGCCAAAAGCGCTCACAAAAATATGATATTCGTCGTTTGCAAGCAAGGCGCCAAAAAACATCAAAATAACGAATATCACCTTTTTCACGAAATTTCCTTAGGATATTTATCAAATTTTACAGTATCGACCGACCGTCTTATCATTATACAACAAAAAAATATAAACTTACAGTCAAACTCTATCCAAGCACCCTTGCGATTAACTCTATCGGGTTCTCGCATTTTACTTCTGAGCCGCCGATATGTAACGCATTTGAAATCTGCATTTTACAGGCGCTACACTCCGCGCTTACGATTTTTGCGCCCGAGTTTTTTATCATCTCGGATTTTCTTTGTCCGGCCGCGCGACTTAGGTGATATTTTTCAGACTGCATCGTCACGCCGCCAAAACCACAGCACTCGTTTGGGTCGTCCATTTCGGTCATTTCGTAGTTTTGAGCGAGCAGTTTGCGAGGCTCTTTAAAGACGCCTTGCATTTTTCTAGCGTGACAAGGATCGTGATAGGTCACGGAGGTCAAATTTTTGCCTTTTTTGGCCAAAATTTCAGCCAAATTCGTAAATTTTTCAAAATACTCCGTCGCTAAAAATATCTTCTTGCTCACCGCCTTTGCACGCTCTCGCCAATGCTCGTCGCTATGAAAAAAGTGCTCGTAGTCGATCTTTATCATCGCCGAACAGGTAGCCTCCGGCACGATGATGGCGTCTAGCTCGCCCAGCATTTTTTCAAAATACTCTATGTTTCGCTTTGCCAAAACCTCGACCGTCGCAAAATCACCCGTAAAATACGCCGGTGCACCGCAACAGGCCTGTTTTTTCATCAAATTTAAATTTAACCCAAGCTCGCGAGCTATCTTAACGAGAGCCTCGCCGATGCCCGTATACGCGTAGTTTCCCATACACCCGATAAAAACGCCGATAGTTTTATCGCCGCCGTTATCGATAAACTCGGCGTGCGAGTTTAAAAAGCTCTTTTTGCTAGCGGTTGGCAAAAGCCGCTCTTTTTTCACCATCGGCAGGCTAAATCTCGGGCTCATCGCGCCTTCACGGATCTTAAACGCGCAGCTTTGAAACACATATCCCAGCCTTGCGCAAAAGTCCATAACCGCACGGTGACGCAATAGCCAAAAAAACGCCTTTTTGTACCACGCGATACCAAATTTATCGGCGATGTCGCGACGGACGTTTTCTATCGCCGTATCCACGCGCAAAGAGTTTGGACATACATCGACGCAGTTTGTGCACAAAAAGCAGCTCTCAAAGATATTTTTCGCGCTTTTATCGAGCTTTAGCTCGCCGCGCTCGTAAGCCCCCACAAGATCCAAAAAGCCGCGCGGAGAGGTCGTTTCGTCGGAGTTTATCTTGTGGATCGTGCAGACTTGGATACATTTACCGCATTTTACGCATTTATCTGAAATTTCGCTAAATTTAAACATGTCCGCCCATTAAACCGTTTTTGAAAATCGGCGTAAATTTTCTGGTATTTTTTTCAAATACGCGTCAAAACACATCGCGATATTGCGGATGATCAGCGTGCCGGTCTCGTTTACGCTGATTTTTTCAGGCGTTACGGTTACGAATTCGCTCAAATTTTCAAGCTCGATTAAATCATCTTTAAAATACTCGAAAAATTTGATGTCAAATTTAGCTTCGACCGCCTTGATATCAAGCGCAAAGTTGCTCATCAGGCTCATGATTACGGCTTTTCTGATTAGATCGTCGCCAGTTAGATAAATGCCCTTGCAATACGGCAAAACGCCGCTATCTAGGGCCTTTTCGTATTCGTCCATGTCTTTGAAATTTTGCGCGTAGTATCTTTGCCCCTCACCGATGCTAGTTAGTCCGATACCGATGAGATCGGCTCCGCCCTTGGTCGTGTAACCTTGGAAGTTTCTATGTAGCGTGCCGTTAGCAAGCGCTGCAAAAAGCTCGTCGCCGGGCTTTGCAAAGTGATCCATGCCGATCATTTTGTAGCCGTTTTTGATAAAAAACTCGGCCGTGTATTTTAAAATTTCAAGCTTGGTTTTAGGGCTAGGCAGCGTCGCTTCGTCAAATTTACGCATAGATTTTTTTATCCACGGCACGTGCGCGTAGTTAAACACCGCCAGGCGGTCGGGAGATAGCGTCAGAGCCTTATCCAGCGTCGCTTTAAAGCTCTCTAGCGTCTGGTACGGCAGGCCGTAGATCAGGTCCATATTTATCGAGTTTATGCCCTTGGCGCGCGCCATATCCACGGCGTTTTTGGTGATTTCGTAGGGCTGGATGCGGTGGATTTCTTTTTGTACGCGCTCATCAAAGTCCTGCACGCCGTAGCTGATGCGGTTAAATCCGTGAGAAACGAGCACGTCAAGCTGCTCTCTTGTTAAAAATCTCGGGTCGATTTCGCAGCTGATTTCAGCCTCGGGCGAGAAGTTTTTAAATTTAGCCTTTATCATTTTGATGATTTCATCTAGCTGATCCGCGCCGTAAAACGTCGGGGTGCCGCCGCCAAAGTGCATTTGCAGCACGGGCGCGGTCGTATCGAGGTTCGCCGCTAGCAGATCGAGCTCTTTTTGCAGATACTCCATATAGCGCGTTTTGCGGTCCTCTTTGCTCGTATAAATTACGTTGCAACCGCAAAAATAACAGGCACTTCGGCAAAACGGTAGATGCAAATAAAGCGAAAGCGGGCGCGAGGCGTCGCGGTTTTTTAGCTCCCGCAGGTAGTCCTCGTAGCCAAATTTATCGCTAAACTCGGGCGCGGTCGGATAGCTCGTGTAGCGCGGTCCCGGGCGCGAATACTTCACGTAAGCGTCAAAATCTATCATAGCGTTTTATTCCTTGCGTTTTTCATTATATTCTCCATATCGACGAACAAATTTGGATACTGCTTTTTGATACCCTTTACCAGTTTTTCCAAATTTACGTCTATGCTTTTTTTGTTTTTATTTTTTGCGGCGATCTTGCGTATCTCGTCCATCGCCACAACCCAAACGTCGGCAAAATCTATCGGTACGTTCTGCCAGATCGTCTTTTCGAGCCTTAGCTCGAAATTTTCCTTTTGGACGTTGCGGTAAGCTTCGATGAGCTGCGAGAGCGATTTTAACGAAACCATCGTGTGTAAATTTTGATTTTCGTCAATGCCAAACCAAGGCTCGACCCCGTCCCACGAGCCGCTTTTTAGGCTAAGGCTCATTTGATTAGGGTCGCTCGTCGGAACGATCTCAAATATCGTTTTTTTGCCCTCTTTTATCCCGAGCTCGCCCGAAATTTCGTCTATTTTTTCGTATGTTTTTTGTAGATTTTTTTCTTTCATTTACTTCCTTAACTTACCCGTTTCTGCGGCGATCGAGCCAAACCATCACGCCTTTTTGCGCGTGCAGGCGATTTTCCGCCTCGGCAAAAATCTCATCCGCATGCGCTTCAAACACCGCCTCGCTCACCTCGTATCCGCGGTAGGCCGGCAAGCAGTGTAAAAATATCGCTCGCGGCGCGGCTAATTTCATCAAATTTTCATCCACGCAAAATCCTGCAAAGTCCTTTATGCGCTTTTCTTTTTCCGATTCTTGCCCCATCGAGACCCAAGTATCGGTAGTGACGACGTTAGCGCCCGAGACGGCTTCTTTTGCGTCATGAGTTAGATAAATTTTAGCTCCCGAAATTTGAGCGTTTTTCATAGCTAAATTTACAATTTCGCCATCCGGCTCGTAGCCCTTTGGCGTCGCGATCCTTAGCTCAAAGCCTAGCTTGCTAGCTAGCATCAGCCACGAGTGCGCCATGTTGTTGCCGTCACCCACGAACGCCACTTTTATCTCGTCTATTTTTAGTCCACATTCGACTGCCGTCATGAGATCGGCCATCAGCTGCGCTGGGTGAAATTTATCGCTAAGGCCATTTATCACGGGTACGAGGCTAAATTTGGCAAGCTCCTCAAGCGTCTCGTGGCGATTTACGCGAGCCATGATGAGATCGCACATGCGCGAGATCACGCGCGCCGTGTCTTTTATCGGCTCTCCGCGCCCGATCTGGATGTCGCTCGAGCTGAGAAACAGCGCGTGCCCGCCAAGCTCGTTCATCCCAACATCAAAGCTCACGCGCGTTCTAGTCGAGCTTTTCTCAAATATCATCGCTAATTTTTGATCTTTTAGATACGGCTTAAAATCTCGCGCCTTTGCCTCTTTTTTTATCTGCAAACCCAAATTTAAAATTTCTATGATTTCGTCTTTGCTAAAATCGTTTAACGTTAAAAAGTGCCGCATTTTGCCCCCTTTAAATTCCCAAATTTGCCCACAAATTTTTAAGGCGAAGTATCGCGAGATGATTTTTCGAGTTTTCTGCTTCACAAGCTCACAGCTACAAGCAGAAGAAGCAAAATTGAGCGTGCGCTAGGCATATAGCCTGCGGAGCGAAAATTTTGCGAAATCTCGGAAAAGCGCTCGCAAGACGAGCCGCTATTTTCTTAGTAAAGCGGCGGCTTCTTTGGCATGATAGCTTATTATCAAATCCGCCCCCGCTCTCTTAAACCCGACCAGCGTCTCCATCATCACGCGCTCGTAGTCGATGACGCCGGCTTTTGCCGCAGCTTTTAGCAGAGCGTATTCGCCGCTCACGTTATACGCGCAGATCGGCAGTCTCGTCGCTTCGCGCAGATCGCGGATGATATCTAGATACGCAAGGGCGGGCTTTACCATCAAGATATCGGCGCCTTGCGCCTCGTCTTCTAGGCTCTCGCTCACGGCTTCTAGGCGGTTTGCGCTATCCATCTGGTAGCTTTTTCGGTCGCCGAAGCTCGGCGCTGATTCCGCTACGTCGCGAAACGGCCCGTAGTATGCCGAAGCAAATTTGGTCGAATACGCCATAATCGGCAAATTTTCATATCCGCTCAAATCCAGCGCCCCGCGCAAAGTAGCTATGATGCCGTCCATCATGCCGCTTGGAGCGATCATATCGGCTCCGTTTCTAGCGTGGATCAGAGCTTGTTTGGCAGAGATCTCTAGCGTCGCGTCGTTATCGACGGTCTGGTGGACGTGGTCTAGGATGCCGCAGTGACCGTGATCGGTGTACTCGCAAAAGCAAAGATCCGTTATCACGACAAGACCCGCAAATTTATCCTTTATCGCTCGCAGCGCGGTCGCTATGATACCTTCGTCGCTTAGAGCGTCGCTGCCTACGCTATCTTTTAGGCTAGGGATTCCAAATAAAATAACCGCTTTTATGCCTAAATTTCGCACGACTTCGCACTCTTTTAAAATTTCGTCCAAACTCATCTGAAATACGCCTGGCATCGAGCTTATCTCTTTTTTTATACTTTTTCCCTCGACGATGAAAAGCGGATAGATAAAATCGCTCGCGCAAACGCTAGTTTCGCGCACCATCTCTCTGATCGCGGGATTTATCCTGAGCCTTCTAAAACGTTTAAACATAATTTTCCTTTTACTTCGCTACAATTTACGCTTAGTGTAACATAATAGGAGTTAAAAATTTATGAATATCGAGCTTTCAAATACGGCAAATTTACCCTCTCGTTTCGGGATATTTGAGATAAAGGCATTTAAGGAGGGTGAGAAGGAACATTTAGCGATTTACAAAAAACCGTTCGGCGAGGTCGTAAACGTCCGCATCCACTCCGAGTGCCTAACGGGCGATGCGATCGGTAGCCTAAAATGCGACTGCCGCGACCAGCTAGAAGCCAGCCTAAAATACATCGAAGAGCACGGCGGCATGGTGATTTATTTGCGCCAAGAAGGGCGAAATATCGGCCTACTAAACAAAGTAAACGCCTACCACCTGCAAGATCAGGGCCTCGACACCATCGAGGCAAACCACCAGCTAGGCTTTAAGGCCGACGAGCGCACGTACGAGATAGTGGATTTTATCTTAAAGCATTTCGGCATCGAAAAGATAAATTTGCTAACCAATAACCCAAAAAAACTGTCCGGGCTAAAGTGCGTGCAGATCGTATCTCGCGTGCCTATCGTGATACACGCGAACAAATTTAACGAAAACTACCTGCGCGTGAAAAAAGAGCAGATGGGGCATATGCTAGATGAAAATTGATCTGCCGCGAGACTTTGACGCGCAAACGGCGAAATTTAGCGAGATTTTGGCTAAATTTAACCGCGTGCACAGCCTCACCAACTACAAAAATTTAAACGAGCAGATCGCCGACAGCATAGCTCCGCTTGAAATTTTCCCGCAAATTTGCGGCGCCGAAACGGCGATTGACGTCGGCAGCGGAGCGGGCTTTCCCGCGATATTTCTCGCGATGATTTTAAGGGAGTGCGAGTGGCATCTCTTTGAGCCCAGCCCGAAAAAATCGGCGTTTCTAAGCTACATTAAGGCCGAGCTAAAATTAACCAACATCCGCGTAAAATCTTGCAAGATCGAGGACGGCGAGCCCTTTGCGGCGCAGCTAATCACTAGCCGCGCGCTGATGAAAACGAAAGATCTTTTACAAATTTGCAACGGCTTTTTTGACGCGCAAACTCAAATTTTACTTTACAAAGGAAGCAGCGTGCAAAGCGAGCTAGAGGGGCTCAAAGCTCAAATTTGCGGGCGCGGCAACCGAAATTACGTACTTATAAAGGGCGGCGATGCTATTTAAAATTTTGGCTTTTTTAGCGGTTTTAATCGCGATTTATTTGATATTTTTTAAAACCCGCGTAAAAAGAGGCGTAAAAGGCGGCGCAAAAAAAGAGGACAAAGAGGCCGAAAATTTCGTCGAATGTAAAAAATGCGGCACCTTTATAGAGGCTAAAGACGCCGTAATCAGCGGCGGCGGTTATGTCTGCCGCGACTGCATACAAAGCAAAAAGGAGTAGAAATGCAATTAGTCGGACACGAACTCGTGCCGTACGAAAAGCTGTATTTTTGCACGAATACGGACGAAATCGACGCGAAATTACAAAATATGTTTTATTTTAATAGCGAGATGATAAGAGCGGCGCAAGAAAAAGGGGCTAAATTTAGCGTAGCTTGCGAGAACGTAAGCGAGTGCATAATCGCAAATGCGGCGGGCGCGAACCTACTTGTTATGTCGAGGCGAGAGTTTACGCCAAAGGCCGCAAATTTGGCCCAATTTTATCTCTTTGACGCCAAAGTCGCTTGTATAATCGGCGATGAAACCGAACTTAGCGAGATAGCTGGGTATCAAGCCGACGTCGCGATATTTGATAACGCTATAGTTTGGGATAGATCAAAAAAGGAAACAAATGGAACTTTTTAAAACTGCATTTTTAATGACCGTGCTGATGCTGCTTTTCGTAGCCGTCGGCGGCGCGATAGGCGGCACGAGCGGTATGATGGTGGCATTTTTGATTGCGCTTGGGATGAATTTCTTTTCATACTTTTTCTCCGACACGCTCGTACTCAAGCACTACCGAGCCGTACCCGTAGACGAGGCGCACGCGACGGGACTTTATCAGATCGTGCGCGAGCTTTGCGCGAAGGCAAATTTGCCGATGCCAAAGATCTACATCATCCCAGAAGCCGTTCCAAACGCCTTCGCCACGGGTCGTAACCCGAGCCACGCCGCAGTGGCCGTGACCGAAGGGCTGCTAAATCTGCTAAACAAAGACGAGATCGAGGGCGTGCTAGCTCATGAGCTAAGCCACGTGCGCCACTACGACATCCTAACGGGCTCGATAGCGGCTGTTTTTGCGGGAGCGATCGCGATACTGGCGAATTTCGCGCAGTTTGGCGCGGCGAATCGTCAAGGCAAGCAAAATCCGCTAATGCTAATCGCCCTAGCCGTCATCATGCCGCTAGCCGCCACGATCATACGCATGGCGATCTCGCGGGCGCGGGAGTTTGAGGCCGACAGGGGTGCCGCGATGATAACGGGCAAGCCCCAGCACCTAGCAGGCGCGCTGCGAAAGCTCGAGGATTACGCGCGCGGACGAGTGATGGCAAACGCCGACGAACAAAGCGCGCACATGTTTATCGTTAATCCATTTAGCGGCGTAAAAAGCGCGCTGGGCTCGCTGTTTCGCACGCACCCAAGCACCCAAGACCGTATCGCCGCGCTAGAAAATTTACGCTCGCAGATAGATGGCGAAAACGGCGTGAAAGAGTATTTTAGAAAGTAAATTTGACGGCAAATTTAAGCCCTCGTTTTGCCGTCAAATTTAAGCGCAACGGCTTGGCTTCGGGTGTTAAATTTGGAGCCATTTAACCCTGCGCCGCATCAAATTTGACCGCACGCATAAAAGCAAATTTATCAAAAAGGCAAAATATGAAAATAGCCGTAAACGGCACGAGCGGATTTATCGGCGGCGAGCTCTGCCGCTTTTTTAGAGCCGAAGGTCACGAGGTCGTAGCTATACCGCGAGCCGCTTACGCCGACAAAGACGCGCTCAAAAACCTCATCAAAGGCTGCGACGCGGTTATAAATTTAGCGGGCGCCTCTATCGCCGCGAGGTGGAGCGAGGCCTATAAAAAGCAGCTTCGCGCAAGCAGGATAGAGACGACGCGAGCGCTGGTTTGCGCTATAAACGAGCTAGAAAATCCGCCCTTTTTCATCAGCGCTTCAGCCGTCGGCATCTACGAAAACGGCCTTGATCACGACGAGAGCTCGGTCAAATTTGACCGCGGATTTTTGGGCGAGCTGGCATGCGAGTGGGAGAGCGAGGCCGCTAAAGCGCGGACGCAAACGGCGATATTTCGCCTAGGCGTGGTGCTAGGTCGAGGCGGTGCGCTGGCTAAGATGTTGCCGGCATTTAGGCTCGGTCTTGGTGGAAAACTCGGTAGCGGCGAGCAGGCGTTTTGCTGGATTCACGTAACGGATTTGCTAGAGGCATTTAAATTTACCCTGCAAAACCGTCAAAGCGGCGTTTTTAATCTCGTTTCGCCGCAACCTAGCGTAAACGGCGAATTTACTCAAATTTTAGGAGAGGTTTTAGGACGGCCGACGTTTTTTAAAGTGCCTAAATTTGCGTTAAATTTGATGTTTGGCGAGGGATCCGTCGTGCTGCTTGAGGGTGCGAAAGTTTATCCCAAAGCCTTGATAAAAAGCGGATTTAGCTTTAAATTTAGCGATCTAAAAACGGCGCTTCAGGATATTTTGAAGTAAATTTAAATAATTTTGCCTGCTTAGCCAAATGTTCCGCTTCGGTTTTTGCAAAATGCGGCTCGCGCCAACCCAGCGTAAATTTGACGCCGCTACGAAAATTTAGCCGCATAGAATCTCGTCCGATTTTATCGCAAATCCAAATTAAAAACGCCGGCGTAGAGGCATAAAAGCAAATACGGTAGCACCTAAAACATAAAATGCTTTGCCCGCTGATATGGCAGGCTATAAATCGGTAAACAAAATTTAGCAAACCTAACGCTTAGACAAAATTAGCACGATCCGTCCAAGAAAAAGCGATAAATTTTTTTACCGCCAAACGATGTCTTAAATTTACAAAACCGCGGGCTGGTATAGGCAAGATTCGGCGTAAATTTGAATCAGACGGCAAATTTGCGCTTTTAAAAATCGCAAACTAAGCTTATAAATTCGGAAAGCTAGCTTTTGGCGTTAGTTCTACGCGCAGAGCTTGATGCCTACGCACTCAAGCACTCTTACAAGAATTTTTACTCAAACCGCCTCGAGATGCTAGGCGAGAGCTTAGTCAAGACATCATAACTGATCGTGCCGAAAAAATCCGCCCAAACGCGCGCGTCGTCAAATACGCAAATTTTATCGCCCGCGTCTTCGCAGCAAAAGCTATCCATCGACATTTTGCCAAGTAGTCGCTGTCCGCCGGCAGTCTTTAGCTCGCCCTCGCCCGCATAGCGTAGCAGTCCGTCGCCATAGCCTAGGTCGTAAACGGCGATTTGCATATCCTCGCTCGCGCAAAATTTAGCACTGTATCCCGCGCATTGTCCTTTTTTTAGTACTCTGCCACTAACCTTATGCGCCCAGAGCGACGCCACGCGCTTTAGCTCCAAGCTTTCGTCAAACTGCGCGTAGCCGTAGGCTGCGATACCCACGCGTACGTACTCGTCAGCTAGCTCGCCGAAACGCTCGGTCGCAGCGGAGTTGTGCGAGTGAAAGACCAAACCCTCGCCGCAAATTTCGCGCACTACGGCTTTTGCCGCGGCGAAATTTTGCCTCTGCACGAAATAATCGCCACTAAGCTCTTCAGCGCTTCTAAAGTGCGTAAATGCTCCGCAAATTTGCAGTCCGTGCGCCAAAGCCGCCTCGCACGCCGCACGTACTTCGCCCACCGCCACGCCGTTTCGGTGCATGAGCGTATCGACTGCGATATGCACGCGCACGCCTTTTTTAAATTTAGCAATCAGCGAAATGTCGTTTACCGCATAGATAAATCGCTCACTCTCGCCGCCCGTAGGGATGTGCGAAAGGATGAGAATGTGCTCGAAAAAGGGCTCCAGCTCGCGCGCCTCGGCTTCGTTTTTGACCGCGCAAAATTTGATGCCGTAGCTTGCCGCCTCACGCCCCACAAGCGCCGCTCCGTGCCCATAGGCATTGTCTTTTAGCACCAAAATCACGCGATCTTTGCCGCCGGCTTTGGCGCAAATTTTAGTTAGATTATGGATGTAGGCGGATCTGTTCAAAACGAGTTCAGACATTGAAATTTACGCCAAACGCCTCATAAACGTTAGGAAGCAGCTTCCTAATACTATAATCGTAAGAGTAAAATTTAGCGTAGAGAGCCTTTAGATCAGCTTCCTTAACCGCCGCGAAATCAAACATGTCCGTGCCTGCAACCTTTGGCACCTGGCGGTCTAGCTCGGCAAAAAACTCACCCCTAGCCTTTAAAATTTCCTCGATCTGATTTTTTACAACTTCACTTTTTTCTTGCATTTACTTCTCCGTTAAGATTTTAAATTTATCTTTATCTAGCCGCACATAGAGCTCTTTTTGCCCCTTAAATTCGTGACTAGGCGCAGCATAATCCTCGTCAAAAACCACCCTAAAAAGATTTTGTCCTTTAGTGTTCGGGTACGGCGTCACGCTAAAATTTGAAGCTTTTATGCTCTTTTTTTCGTTTAGCGCGAAAATTCTCTTTTTATTTTCGGCAAATTTGGCTCTCGTTAGCGCGTTTTTGCCCTCTATTTTTATAAATTCGTCCGCGTAAAAGCCGAGGTAAATTTTAGTTTCGTTATCTCGCCACGCCTGTAACCACTCGTGCAAATGCGCCAGAACGCGCGCTACGTCGTCTTTACTAGCGTCTACCTTCTGGCTTTCGCTGATTATTACGACGCCCTCGCTGCCGATTAGTTGGCCGAATTTTACCAGCGCATCGTTATTAAACGCCACGCAGCCGCGCGTTTTTACTTCGTCCTCGCGCTTGCCTTTCATCGGCAGACCGTGTATCCAGATGCCTCCGCCCGTTTTTTGTGCGGCTTTATCGTGGGCGTTCGGGTATGATAGCGACATCGCAAGCGGCCCGTAAAATGGATCGGGCGGCGTAAATTTGTCCGTGACGTCGTAAACTCCGACTGGCGTTTTTAGGTCGCCTTCTTTAAATTTATCCCCGCTTTTGCCCGTTATCACGCTTTGCGAGAAAATTTGCTCCAGCGCGCCGCCTGAGTACTCAAAGCTTTGCAGGGTTTTTTGCGCTTTATTTACGACGATGATTTTGGTTTTAGCCTCGTAGTAGCCGTATCTGACGTCGGCAGCGTCTAGCTTTTCCAGCCAGTATTTAGCGCCCGTCAAATTTGCGTCCGCTAAAGCTTCGGCGGCTAAAATTTGAGAAAAAAAAGCATAAAAAATAAGTAAGCCGAGTAGTTTTTTCAAAATTGTCCTAACGTTGAGTATTTTCGTAATAAAGGATCGAATTATATTACATTTTCTCTTAAAAATTTTAAAAAGCTTTTATTTTGTGTTACAATAGCGAATATCAAAATTCCACGTAAAAGGACGCAAAAAATGAAAAGCAAATTTTTAGCTTTATCTCTATTGGTCGCCTCTTTGGGCTTTGCAAATGCCGCAGATATCGAGATCGTTGATATCTACGCTAAGGCTACGCCTCCGGGCGCCAAAAATACGGCTCTGTTTTTCGATATCAAAAACAACACGGATAAACCGATAAAACTAGTCGGCGCTAGCTCTCCTGCGGCAGCTACGGGCGAGATACATACGCACAAAGAAGTAGACGGCATGAAAAAAATGGTACAAATAGAAAACATCGAAGTACCTGCGATGGGCGAGGCAAATTTAAAACCGGGCGGTCTGCACGTAATGCTGATGAATATCAAAGCTCCGATCAAGGAAGGTGACAAACTAGACGCTACGCTAGAGTTTGATAACGGACAAAAACTCGAGCTAAAAGATATCGTCGCAAAGTCGGTCGTAGCTAAAAAAGACGGCGAACACGGACACGATCACGGCGGACATCACAAGCATTAATGAAAAGATTTCTCATAATTTTAGTCCTTCTAGTCGGTGTTTTGGGTACTTCGGCGTACCTGTTTTTTAAACCGCAAGCGCAAGAGGACTTTTTGAGCGCAGAGGACGTGGGGGCAAATTTAACCCCGCTTCCTTGCGATATGAACACAGAGCACTCCTGCGGCGTAGAGTTTCGCGGCAAGACGGTTAAATTTAGCCTCTCGCCAAAGCCCGTTTACACGATGCAGCCGACGATCGTGCGTATCGAGGGACTAGAAGGGTTTAAAAACCCGAGCCTTGAGATCCACGGCGTAAATATGGACATGGGCGTCATCAAAGCCGAAGTCGAAAAGCGCGATAACGCCTACATCTCAAACATCGTGCTAAGCGCGTGCCTGATAAACATCATGAGGTACCGTTTTGAGGTGCTAGAAAACGGTAAAAAAAGCGGACTTTATATAGACTTCGACTTGCATCAATAGGCGCAAATTTCACTAGAAAGGGCGGAGATGATGAAAAAGCTTCTTGTTGTACTTGTACTGATTTTAACGGTTCTAGGCGTAGGCTATCTCGCACTCTACTCAAACAAATACGCTCTTACCGGCCAAGGCGTAAACGGCGCGGTGAGTCTAAAGAGCTTTGAGGGCAAAAATAAGATTATCTACTTCGGCTACACCACCTGCCCAGACGTCTGCCCTGCGACTCTAGGTATCCTTTCGGGCGTTTTAAACGAAATTAAACGAGACGATATCGTCGTGATTTTCGTCACTCTCGATCCAGAGCGCGACGAGGCTAAAAACGTCGACGAGTATGCGAAGTATTTTTATCCGAATTCTTACGGCATAGTGTTAGACGATCTGCCTAAGGTTGCCAAAAGCTACGGCGTGAAGTATCAAAAGGTGTTGCTCGAAAAATCTGCTATAGAGTACTCCGTCGCTCATAGCTCCTCGCTATACGTACTAGATAAGAACGATAAATTCGTCGCCGAGATCTCCAATCTAACGGCGCAAAATATCAAGAAAACGCTGGAAAATCTGAAATAATAACAGCTTTATTATTTCGTAAATTTAGGTGTTACGTTATAACACAAAGATATTTTTTTATACTCAATTATTACCGATATTGATTTAAATCAATTCACTTTAAGCCTTCCGGTTGTATAGTTTCATTAATAGAAAATTTAAATTTGAAAGACATTTATGAAAATTATAGCGCTCGTATGCGCTCTATTTGTTTTATCCTTCGCAAGCAACGTTAGCGATGTGGCTAACCTCGACGTAAAAAGCTGCGCATATAGCGAGCAAAACAAAACACTAGCCGTCTACGATGCCAAAAATTCGCTAAAAATACTTAATCAAAAAGACTTAAAACCCATAAGCAAATTTGACGTCAAAACAAATGAGATAACCTCTCTAGCTTTTGACGGCGCAAATTTATATGCAGGATTTGCAGGCGGAGAGATAGCTAAATTTAGCGATGATTTTAGCTCTTTTGCCGGCATGATAAATCTTTCAAATTTAAGCCTTGATGCGCAGATAACGCACCTTCACGTCGCAAAGAGCAAAATTTACGCGGTCGCCAGTAAAAACGCCTTTATCTCCTACGACGTTGCCTCTAAAAAGCTGACGCGCGCAAATCTTAACGGCGCATACCGTATCACGACCTGTCAAATTTTAAACGGTGCCGCGCTGATAACTAGCTGGGATAGATCGGTTTTTGCCGTAAATTTAAGCACCATGAAGGCAAAAAATCTAGGCAGATTAAAATCCGTAGCTCTGAGTGCGGCGGAGATAAATTCAGGCGTGATTTTCGGACTTGCTAGCGGCGAGATAGCTAGTCTCAAATTTGACGCCGAAGTAAATTTGACGAGCAAGCAAACTGGTGCGACAAATTTGGATACCGAAGCAATTTTGACGCAAACAAACGGCAAAGACAACCCTAGCTCAAATTTGACCGCCGTCAAAAACGCGCAAAACAAAGTGGATTTAACTAACGGCAAAGCAGACGCAAATTTGACGGACGCAGAAATTCAAATTTACAAAATCTCAAATTCGCGCGTTAAAAGCCTACTAGTCGTGCAGGACAAGATTTATATCGGGCTTGGAAACGGCGAAATTTTACGAAGCGACGCGGAGTTTAAACAGATAGAAAAAATAGGTAAAAACTCTGACGCCGTGATAAAAATTTTTAACGACGAAGATAGCGTCATAGCCGTTAGCATAAACGGCGAGATCCAAATTTACAAGAAAAAATCTTAGGAAAGGAGATTTTCAATGAACAAACTACTTAGTTGCGGTATCGTTGCGGCTGCGGGCCTGGCGTTTGCCGTTAGCAGCGCGTGTGCGGCGGATAGCGATTTGCAAGCTATCATGAAAGCGCGCGGGCTAACGGAAAAAGACATCCTAGCGGCCGCTAAAACGTATCAGCCAAGCGGTAAAAAAGACGACTATATCGTATTTTCCTCAGGAGGCCAAAGCGGACAGGTGATGGTTTACGGCGTGCCTTCGATGAGGATTTACAAGTATATCGGCGTCTTTACGCCCGAGCCTTGGCAGGGATACGGCTACGATGAGGAGTCTAAAGCCATCCTAAAAAGCGGCGCCATCAGAGGCAAACAAATCACGTGGGGCGACACTCACCACCCTGCTCTCACCGAGAAAAACGGCGAATACGTCGGAGATTATCTTTTCATCAACGACAAGGCCAATCCTCGCATCGCGGTGATAAATTTACACGATTTCGAGACGACTCAGATCGTGGTTAACCCTATTATGAAAAGCGAACACGGCGGCAGCTTTATCACTCCAAACAGCGAATACGTCATCGAAGCGGCGCAGTACGCGGCTCCGCTAGATAACGGCTACCACTCGATGGACGAGTACGAAGCGGTTTTCCGCGGCGCGGTAACGTTTTGGAAATTTGACTATCCAAAAGGCAAGATAGACGAGAAAGCTTCCTTCTCGCTCGAGCTTCCTCCGTACTGGCAGGACCTAAGCGACGCCGGTAAGGGCGAGAGCTTCGGCTGGGCGTTTACAAACTCGATAAACTCCGAGATGTATACGGGCGGTATCGAAAAGGGACTGCCTCCGTTTGAAGCGGGTGCCAGCAGAAACGACACGGACTATTTGCACGTTTATAACTGGCAAATTTTAGAAAAGCTAGCTCAAGATAAGAAAAACTACATGGAGATAAACGGCCATAGAGTAGTTACCATAGACGCCGCGGTTAAAGCCGGCGCGCTATTTTTGATCCCGGAGCCAAAGAGCCCGCACGGCGTAGACGTCACTCCTGACGGCCGCTATATCGTTATCGGCGGCAAGCTAGATACTCACGCGACGGTTTATGATTTTAAAAAGATCAAAAACCTAATCGACAAAAAAGAGTTCGCCGGCACCGATCCGTACGGCATCCCGGTGCTTGATATGGCAAAAAGCTTGCAAGGACAAGTCGAACTTGGCCTTGGACCTCTGCACAACTCTTTTGACGAAAAAGATGGCATCATATATACCTCTCTTTACGTCGATAGCCAGATCGTGAAATGGGACTATAAAAATCTAAAAGTCCTAGATAGGATCAATGTCCACTACAACATCGGACACCTTGATACTATGGAGGGAAAATCGTCAAAACCTAAGGGTAAATACGCTATCGCTCTTGATAAACTTTCGATCGATCGCTTTAACCCGGTAGGTCCTCTTCACCCGCAAAACCACCAGCTTATCGACATCACGGGCGCTAAGATGGAGCTTTTATACGATATGCCGATACCTCTTGGCGAGCCTCACGACGTAGTTTCGATCGCGGCTAGCAAGCTAAAACCGGCCACTACCTACACGATGGGAACAAACTCTCGCACGGGCAAAGAAAGTCCGTTCGTAACTCTTGCCGGACAAGAAAGAGTCGAGCGCAACGGCAAAAACGTAACCGTCTACGCTACGATGATCAGAAGCCACATCAATCCTGAGCACATCGAGGTAAATAAAGGCGACAACGTAACCATCCACCTAACGAACCTAGAGCGCGCACAGGACGAGACGCACGGCTTTACCGTGGATCTTTACAACATCCACGCATCTTTAGAGCCGGGCAAAACAGCGACAGTAAATTTCGTAGCGGACGAAGAGGGCGTGTTCCCTTACTACTGCACCGAATTTTGCTCTGCACTGCACCTTGAGATGATGGGTTACTTGCTAGTTAAAGATCCGAACAAAAAATACGAATCGGCTAAAGTAAGCAAGCTAAAAACCCTAAGTCCGGAAGCTCTAAAAGCCGAATACGATAAAGTAATCGCTACAAACAAAGCTACCGACGAGGTTATCCAAAGCGTCGTTACGTATCTAAAAGAGAAGCATTACGAAAAATATCCTAAGGTAAAAGAACTAGTTACGGACGCGCTAGATCAGTACGGCAAAATCCCTGAAGTAAAAGCAAAAGCCGACGAAGCCTACAAAAAAGGCGACGTAAACGGCGCGATCCTATGGGAGTACCAAGTATGGCAGTATATGGTTAAAACCGCAGACGTAGGCCTAAGAGCCAAAAACAACCTAGCTAAAGAGATCGCTACGCCTATGAGCTCGGCTGCCGCCAAAGGCGAGGAAGCCTATCTAAAAGGCGGTTGTAACGGCTGCCACGTCATCGGTCAAGTTAGCTCGGGTCCAGATCTAACCGGCGTTCTTTTGCGCCACGAAAACGGTGAGAAATGGGTGTTTGACTTTATCAAAGATCCAGCTAAATTTTACAACGACGAGTACGTCAAATCTATGATAGATTTCTTTAACCTCAGGATGCCTAATCAGCACATGAGCGACCAAGAGATCAAAGATATCATCGAATATCTAAAATGGATCGACGAAAACGCGGGAATGTAATCCAAATTTGATTCGGGCTTAGCGGTCCGAATCAGTCCGCTAAATTTGAGGCTCGGCACGCGTAACCCGAGCCTCCTACGTTAAATTTAAAAAGCGTTTTGCGAAAAATTTTTTAAATTTAATAAAGGAGAAACGATGAAGAAGTATCAAATTTACACTATTATCGCGTTAGTCTTGATGACCGTTTGTTTTACGATCCCGGTGCTGGGCTTTTTTGGAGCCAAAGCCAAGATCGCCGCGGGCGAGCCGCTTGCCGGGTATTCGTATAAAATTTACGATCTTTACACCTCGTTTCAGTACAAAAATCACTTGATGCCAGACGACGTAAAAGCCAGCCTACAAAAAGCGATCGAGCAAAAAGCCGAGATCGGTACGCCATCTTTTCCTATCTGGTACGTCGCGCTTGAAGCGCCAAACTACCCAAAAGACGCCTTTCCCGACGGTATTCCGGTTTATTTTCACGTTGACGGATACAGCGGCGACGTGCACGAGATGAACACCATAAACCACTACATCGGCATGTATCCGATGGAGCACGGCGGCAACGTCGAGCGCGCGATTGCGCCTTATTATTTGCTCATTTCCACGCTTTGTATGCTAGCCTTTTTATACTACGACGGCAAATTTAACTCCCTGCTCATGGTGCTTCCAACCATCGCTCCGCTGCTTTTCATGGGAGCGTTTGCGGGCTGGCTTTATTGGTACGGGCACAATATGCAAGAGTGGGGCGCGTTTAAGATAAAACCGTTTATGCCGACCGTGCTTGGCGACGGCAAGGTCGCGCAGTTTACCACGCACTCGTATCCTAGCATAGGATTTTGGGTGATGATGGCTATGAGCGCGCTTTGTGTATTGGCCGTATTTTCAAAGAAAAAAGAGCTCAAAGACGCGAAATGAAATTTAAGCTTTTGCTCTTTTGCGCGCTAAATTTGACGGCCTTCGCCGGTCCACTGCAAGACGCTATAAACGCTGCGGAACCGGGCGATATCTTGCGCCTAAACGACGGACTTTACGAGGGAAATATAATCGTCGATAAGCCGCTAACGATAATAGGCAAAGGCGAGAACGCCGTGATACGAGGCGACCGCAAATCAAGCGTGATAAAAGTAACGGCAAAAAACGTCAAGCTCATAAATTTAAACATCGAAGGCAGCGGCACGAGTCAAATGAACCTAGACGCGGGCATAAGTTGCGCAAAGGGCAATAATATTTTAGTCGAGAAAAACCGCTTTAAAGACGTGCTTTTTGGTATCGAGCTATCAGAATGCAACCAGGCCGTGATAAGAGATAACAACATCACCTCAAAAGATGGCTTTGACGTGCCTAGACGCGGCGACGCCGTGCGCGCGTGGTATTCGCACGAAAATTTGATCGAGCGCAACTACGTCTATAACAGCCGCGACATCGTGGCGTGGTTTTCCAGCAACAACATAATCCGCAAAAATTTCGGCAAAAACAACCGCTACGCCGTGCATACGATGTACTCTACGGGTAACCTCATCGAGGATAACGAATTTAGCGGCGGCGCGGTGGGGATGTATTTTATGTTTTCAACAAATTCCCTCGTGCGCCGAAACGTGATAATCAACTCAAACGGAGCGTTTGGCGTGGGTATCGCGCTAAAAGATACCTCGGGCTTTACCGTGAGCGAAAATACCTTTTTATATAACTCGCGCGGCATCTACTCCGACCGCTCGCCGCTAAATCCGGGCACAGTAAATTTGATCGAAAACAATCAAATTTTATACAACGTCATCGGGCTGCAAATGCACGCGACGCAGGAAAAAAGCGTGTTTAAGGGTAATGATTTTATCGGAAACATGGAAACGGCTATCAACGACACGCCCGGCTCAAAGATCGAGCTAAACGAGTGGAGCGGTAATTATTTCGACGAATACGAAGGCCTGGATCTAAACCGCGACGGCATCGGCGACACGCCCTACTCGCACTTCGTTTATGCCGATAAGCTTTGGCAGTACTATCCGACTCTGCGCTTTTTCTACGGTTCGACCGTGATTAGCGGGCTAAATTTCCTAGCTAAGCTTGCGCCCTTTTCCGAGCCGCTTAAGCTTTTAGAGGACGGCTCTCCTAAAATGCGCCCCAATAACGCTCAAAAGGCGACGCTATGAATAGACGAAATTTTATCGCCCTAACGGCAGGCGCGGCGGCCGCAGGCTACGGCATCGGATATTTTTTACCCAAAACGCGCGCGGACGAGCTTTTTTTACGGCCTCCCGGAGCGGTTAAAAATTTCGAATCGCTCTGCATAAAATGCGGCCAGTGCGTGCAGGTCTGTCCGTATCACAGCATCGGGTTACTAGACATCGCGCAGGGCTACTCAAACGGCACGTCCTACATAAACCCGCACGAGCGAGGCTGCTATCTGTGCGACCTTTTTCCTTGCGTTTTGGCCTGTCCTAGCGGCGCGCTAGATCACGCCACGACGCAGATCAGCGACGTAAAGATGGGCGTGGGCGTGCTGCGAGGACGCGAAGCCTGTCTAGCGTACAAAAACGAAAACGTAAATTTAAACGGCGTTACGAGAATGCTTGAGCGTAAAATTTACAACGACCGCGAGCAAGCCGTAAAAGACGCCGTCCAAAATAGCGTGGATAAGCCCTGTGATCTGTGCGTTAGCCTCTGTCCCGTCGGAGACGCCGCTATAGCGATGGCTAAAAGCGACGGGCGAAATTTGCCCGAATTTAAACAAGGCTGCGTCGGATGCGGAGTGTGCGCCGAGGTTTGCCCGGCACAGATCATCGATATAGCGCCAAACCGCAGCTATGACGAAATTTATAAAGGATAAAAATGAGAAATAAAATTTTAGGCTGTCTCATCGCTCTCGCTGCCGCCATGCTGATAACGGGCTGTGAAAGCAAAGATGATAAAAAACCGGCGACGCAATCGGCAAAAACACAAGCGACGCCCGCCGCCGCAGGCATGATAGAGACGCAAAAAGCAGACGCTAACGCAACCGCGCAAAAAGACTACGATCAGTTTATGACCTACGATATAAACGGCAAAAAGAGAGTCAAATTCGGCCTGGACGACGAAGAGAGCGAGACTAGCCGCTCGGTAGGCGCTCTAGCGATGGTGCGAAGCCCGCTGCAAAGCATAAATTTAAAACTCATCAAGGGGCGCCTTAGCAAGGACTTTATCGTAAAATGCTCCGCCTGCCACGACGACTACGCTAACGGCATCATCGGCCCGTCGCTGCTAAATAAAACCTCGGATCAAATTTACGACATGATCGCCGCGTATAAGAGCAAGCAAAAGGCAAATCCTTTGATGAAAGATCTGGTGCGCGGCATGGACGAGACGCAGATAAGGGCGCTAGCTAATGAAATCAGCGAATTTAACGAGCAATTTAGAAAAAAATAGGAGGCTAAAATGGGAAAGAAAATAGCGATAATCTTTGGAGCTTTGGTACTTGCGCTCATGGTTTTTATGCTGACTAGTCAGCCCTCAGCACCCATAAAGGACGCTAGCAGGCCCGAGCTAAAGCCGGCGCAGCAAACAAAGCCGAAAGTCGTAAACGAAGAGCTAAATTTGCAAGATAGCGAAGAGATTAAAAAGATAAAACAGCTACAAAACAGCGTCGCAAATCAGCCTAGCGAGGGCGTTAGCAAGCGATACCTGACCTCCTGCGCGCCTTGCCACGGAGCAAACGGCAAGGGCGTGATGGCGCCTAGCATCGCAGGCAAAAGCAAGGACGAAATCCTAGCTTCGCTAAAAAACTACAAAGAGGGCAAGGTGCCAAATAGCCTGATGAAGGGGCTTCTCACAAATGTTTCAGACGAGGATTTAGGCGCGTTAGCTGATGAAATTTCAAAATTTAAAGAGTAGAAAATGGACAAGTACGCCATGCGCTGCACGGTCGCCAAAGTCCCGTTTCTAAGCACGCTCACGGTAAAAAATGCCGAGGGCAAAAAGCGCCTTAGCATCCGCGCTTGGCGGCTCATGACGATTGCGCTCGTGCATATTTTATTCGTGCTTTCTTACCGCGCGGATATCCAAATTTTAGAAGGCGATATCAGCGGATCAAGGATTTTAGGCTTTCACTTGACCGACGCTTTTATGAGCTTTCAGGTATTTGCCGCGACGCACGAGTTTCCGACAAATTTGATCATCGGCACGGCTACGATTTTACTTTTTTACGCGCTCGTGGGCGGGCGAGCCTTTTGCGGCTGGATTTGCCCATATACATTTTTGGGCGAGATCGGCGAGAAAATCCACGAAAATTTAGCCGCCAAAAAGATAATCAAACGCCGAAATTTCGACCCCAAATGGCGCTACGTCTTTACCGCGCTTTTTATCGCGATGAGTTTTGCCAGCGCGCAGCTCGTGTTTGAGATATTTAGCGTGACGGGCATAGTGTCGAGGTTTGTTATTTACGGATATTTTCACGCGATTTGGTTTGCGGTTTTCGTGCTTTTAGTAGAGATTTTCTACTCCCGCAGAGGCTGGTGCCGCTACGTCTGTCCCATCGGCGCGACGTACTCGCTGCTAACCCGCACTAACGCCGTTAAAGTCAGCTGGAACAAAGATCGCTGCGACCACTGTTTAGTCTGCATCGATACCTGCCTCGTGCCACACGTGCTAGAGATCACGAAGAAAAATGCTAAAACGGGCGACGACGAAAATAAAAAAGAATTTCGTCTCGTGGGCGGCGACTGCACGCTTTGCGGGCGTTGTATCGACGTGTGTCACCACGACGCGCTAAAATTCGACAACGGCTTTAAAAAGCTCATCTAAAAGGACAAATTTGATAATCTTAAAAGACATCACCAAGGCTTTTGGCTCGCAAAAGATACTGCAAAACGTAAATTTAAGCATAGAAAAGGGGCAAAAAACGGTCGTGCTCGGACAAAACGGCGCCGGCAAAAGCTCGCTGATGCGTATAATCCTGGGCGAATTTAAACCAAACAGCGGAGAGGTACGAGTAAACGGCTTTGACCCGTTTACCGCGCGCAAAGAAGCCCTTAGCGTGATATCTTTCGTCCCGCAAACGCCGCCGCCGCTTAAATTTAACCTAAAAGAGCTTTGCGAGTTCGTCTGCAAAAGCTCGGGCGTTGCGCAGGAAAATATAGAGAAATTTTGCGAGAAAATGGAGCTTGATCTAAAAGGAAACTTTCACAAGCCCTTTTACAAACTCTCGGGCGGTATGAAGCAAAAAATGCTAATCGCAATCGCCTTTGCCAAAGATACCGAGGCCATGATGTTTGACGAGCCGACGGCAAATTTAGACCCCAAAGCCAGGCGAAATTTTATGGATCTACTAGGCGAGTTCGCACGCGAAAAGACGCTGATTTTTATCTCGCATAGGCTTGATGAGGTGCAGGGCATATCAAACCGCTACGTCGAGATGGACCTGGGGCAAATCGTAAAAGACGAGCTAATCTCTCAAGGAGGCGCGCATGCGTAACTTGCTACTCATCGCCAAACTAGACGTCGCCGAGTCGCTGCGCTCGCGCTGGTTTCTCATCTATATGCTAGTTTTTATGGGGCTTATCGTTACTTTTATCTTTAGCGGCGTGACGGACTCTCGGGTGCTGGGCTTTAGCGGACTTACGCGGCTTTTGCTGCTTTTTATCCAAATTTGCATCGTTATCGTGCCCATTTTTATCCTCATCTCGACCGTGCGCAGTATCAGCGCCGACCGCGATACGAACCTGCTTGAGTATATGCTTAGCTTCCCCGTTAGCCTGGGCGAATACTATTTCGGCAAAGCTTTGGGACGTATTTTCGTTATTTTCGTGCCGCTTTTGCTCTCTTTCGTTTTAGCCGTAGTTGCCGGTTTAGTTAAAAAAATCGAAATCCCGTGGGATATCCTAAGCCTCTACACCGCCCTACTTTTCGCGCTTAGCTTCGTATTTTTGTCGTTTGGATTTCTCATCTCCTCGGCTATCAAAAATCAAGAGATGGGTCAAGGCGTCGCGTTTTTACTCTGGCTTATCTTGTTAGCGTTTTTGGATCTCGCGCTGATGGGCTTTTTGATGAAAACTAACGTACGCGAGGATATCATCTTTTTTATCGCACTCATTAACCCCATCGAGGTCTTTAGGATTGCGGCGATTAGCCTATTTGATCCAAATTTAGCCGTGATCGGCGTGGCGTCGAATTTCGTATTAAACAACTTTAGCGCGTTTGGATTCGTGCTTTACTCGATTTTTTATCCGCTGATTTTAGGCGCGATTATGCTTGTTGGAGGTTATTTTATCTTTAGCAGCAGGGATTTGGTGTAAATTTGACTCGCTTACGGCGGTCAAATTTACGTTACTTCGCTAGCTTTAGCGGGCTTAAATTTAACTCGCAAATTTAAGCCCTTTTCATCAAATTTGACCAAATTTACGGGCGTCAAATTTAAGCCTCGGTTTCCTCCGCCGCGCCTAAATTTCCCTCGCCAGCAACCAGCTGGGCCGCTAGCTTTTTGCTTGATTTAAAGTCCACCTTGCCCGTTCCTAGCACCGGTACGGCCTCGACTTTGTAAATCTTTGAAGGTTGCATGATAGACGGTATCGCAGAAGCTCTGATGCGCGCGGCCACATCCTCCTCGCTTATCTCGCCGCTAAAGAGCATAACCACTTGCTCGCCCTTTTTCTCGTCGGCGACGTTGGTGCAGACAAATGTCGCTTCATCGCCCAGCACGGCTGAAATTTGAGCCTCGAGCGCGCCTAAGCTGATCATCTCGCCGCCGATTTTGGCAAAGCGAGAGAGCCTATCGGTGATCGTTAGGAAGCCCGCCTCGTCTAAAAAGCCGATGTCGCCGCTGTTATAGTAGCGCACGCCGTCTAGCTCGACGATCGCCTCTTTCGTTCGCTCCTCGTCCTCGTAGTAGCCCTTCATCACCTGATGGCCGCCGATTAGGATGAGGCCGGCCTGCCCGTTTTCTAGCTTTGCTAGGTTTGTAGAATCGCAGATTCTTATTATCGTGCCTGCAGTCGGTAGACCCACGCTGCCCTCTTTTGAGAAAACGAGCTCTTTAAAAAACTCGGGTTCTAGTACGTTTGCGGTATTTACGCTGACAACTGGCGAGGTCTCGGTCGTGCCGTAGCCCTCGTAAATTTCGACGCCAAATTTCATCTTAAACTCGCGCTTAACGGCCGCGTTTAGCTTCTCTGCGCCCGCGATTGCGTAGCGGATCGTAGAAAACATCAGCGGATTTAGCTTTTTGTTTTTGGTGTAGAGCCTAAAAAACGTCGACGTGCCAAACATTATCGTCGCGTGGTATTTAGCAACCATCTTGCCCACGGCAAAGGCGTCCGTGGGATCAGGCACGTGAGCGGAGGCGATACCTTCGCTAAGCGGGAAAAAGGTCGCCGCGGTAAGCCCGAATGAGTGAAATATCGGTAGCGACGCTAAGATAACGTCGTTGCCGTCCGTATTTACGATCTCTGAAATTTGCTTGATATTAGCCATTATGTTTTTATGCGTCAGCACGATGCCCTTTGGCGTGCCTTCGCTGCCGCTGCTAAAGAGTATCGTCGCATCGTCGTCGATGCGAACGTCGCGAAAATATATAAGCTCAAGCAGCCAGCACGGCATCAAAATCGCCTTTAGCATCGCGCAAATTTTATCAGCCTTGCTTATGCCCTGCGCGACGTCTTCGAGATAGATGAGCCTGCCTTTTAGAGATTCTTCCAGCTCAAAGCCGCGAGCCTTTAGCTTGGCGATAAACTGGCGCGACGTGATTATGCTTCTTAACCCAGCCTTGTCCGCGCAGCCGATCAAATTTTGCTCGCTAAGCGTGTAGTTTAGATTTACGCTTATCTTGCCTCTGATAAATAGCATCAAATTTATAATGCTGCCCATCACCGAGGACGGTAGTATCACGCCAACGTTTCGCTCTTTTAAAAACGAGAATTTAAATTTAGACAAAAACACAAGCACCGTAGCGATAACCTTGAGATTGTTTAGATCAGCGCCCGTGCTATCTACCATCGAGCGTTTAAACAGATTTGCTTTAGCGTGTTTTAGCCAGCTAAACTGCATAGGCTCAAGAGTTTTTAGATACTCGGCCCAGCTAAAAAACGATAGCTCCACGACCTTTTCGCGCACCTGCGGGGCTTTGGTTTCAGGTGCCAAAGGCGCGCCGAAGCTCACCCTTATAGCGCGCTTGCCGTCTATTTTGCGGCTGATTTTTTGGTAGTATTTTTGAGCGCGCGAGAAGCTCGAACCCCAAAGACCGCGCAGATAAAACGGCACGATGACGGAGTTCGTATCGCTTGCGGCTATCTCGTAACCGTGCTGGAACTCATCTATCTGGCCGTTATAGCTGATATGACCCTCGGGAAACAGTGCCACCACGTCGCCCGCATCCAGGCACTCGCGGATCTTTTCTAGTGCGCTTTTGCTCGCTCCCGCTCCTATCGGGATCACGTCAAATAAATTTAACAGCCATTTTAGGTACCAAATTTCATAAAAGCTCTTATGCATCGCAAATCTGATCGGGCGCGGAGAGGCCATCTGCAGCACCGCCCAGTCTATCCAGCTCATGTGGTTGCCAAGTAGCAACACGCCGCCTTTTTGCGGGATATTTTCGACGCCGTCGACGTTGATCGTGTAGCCGATCCTAAAAAACGGCATGATAAGCAAACGCGCGAAAAGATGCGGCAGGTACTTTATCGCTACCAATGCGCAGATAAGCACGCTAAAAGAAGTAATGACGAAAATTTCGGGCGTACTAACGGCAAATATGCTAAACGCCATCGCAAGCAGTAAAAACGCCGCCATAAAGATGTTTTGGATAAAGTTACTGCCCGCTAGCGTGCGGCCCATCTGCTCTTCAGAGGTAAAAAACTGGATATTTGCGTTTAGCGGCACGATGAAAATGCCGCCGCTAAAACCGAACAAAAACGACGCCAGCGTCATAAACGCAGCACTTGAACCTTGCGCAAACATAAGTAGCGAAACAAAAAGCCCAAGCGCGCCAAATGGCACGATACCCATCTCGATGTGGTTTTTCGAGTAGCTGCCCGCTAGCGCTGAGCCCGCGACTAGACCGATGGTGCTAACGGCTAAAATCGCCTGCACGATCATGACGTTGTTATCCGCGCTCATAGCCTTGTAGTGAGCGGGGAAAACGGCGATAACCAGCTGCGCCACCGCCCAGAAAATAGAAAGCCCAAGCGTACATAAAAATGCGTTTTTGTTGTTAAAGATGTGCCTAGTGTTTTCTTTTAGGTAGCCTAGTTTAAAGTACTTTTTCGCGTCAAATTTAAGCCCCGCATCGGTTGCTTCAAAAAACGGAATCTTAAACGTAAAAATAGTCTCGGCTACCGAGCAAACGAAAAGTATCGCGCCGATAAACCAGACCGATTTTATCATCTCTCCGGCATCCGTGCTAGCAGCAGCATAGCTCTCGAAAATAGCCGAGAAAACAAACGAGCCAAGCAAAATCGCCACGATAGTAAAGGCCTGCACGATACCGTTTGCAGCGCCAAGCTTTTCTGCGCCCACGATTTTTTTGATTAGTCCGTATTTAGCGGGGCTATATATTGCGCTTTGCACCGCTAGCAGTAGCGTCGTACCAAACGCCACGTAAAACCAGCCGCAAAGGTAGCTTATAGTGATAAAAAGCGTGAGTAAAATTTCGCTCGCCGCCGCGTATCTAGTGATGCGGGTACGCGAAAATTTGTCGTTTAAAAAGCCCGAAACGCTAAAAAGCATGATGTATGGAAGCAAGATCAGTAAATTTACGAGCGAGGTCAGGATGATCTGTAAATTTTCATCCTCGATGCTCTTAAAAAGTATATTTTGGATCGTGATCTTGTGGCCAAGATCCACGACCGCGTTGATAAACATAACGACCAAAAAGGGCAAAAAGCCCCTAACCGAAAAAACGCCTTTCATTTGTTCTCCTTTTTGTAGGCATCAAAGGTGTGAAAATTTAAGATGTATGGTTTTAGGATCAAGATATTGTCGAAAACGAGCTTTAAGGCCGCATTTTTATCCTTTGCTTTCGCGTAAATTTCGCGCGCGCACTCGGCTTCGATTTTGGCCGTTTGCTTGGCTAAATTTATATAAGTCCGTAAAATTTCTCGCCCGCGCTCGCTCTTTTGCGTCTCTAGCACGATTTGCAGGATCTCGACCTCTTTTTCCGTTAGCTTGCCGCCTCGCATAAAGATAAATCCGTCTTTTATAAATTTATCCAGCTCGGCCTGGCTGATACCCAGCCTCTCGCATGCCTGCTCGGCGCTTAGCGTCTGGGCGAAATTTGACCCCATAAAGGTATCGAGCGAATCAAAAAGCGCCTCGTAGCAGCGTTTAAAGCTAAAGCCCTTTTGCTGCGTGAGTGCCTTTACCTCCTTTAGACTGAGGTGGAAATTGCTCTGGACGTATTTGATGAAATTTAGCATCAAAAGCGTATCCTCGCCGTACTGATGCACGTTGTCTTTTACCTTCACGGGCTCGGGCAAAAGCCCCTCCTTGACGTAAAAGAGTATCGTTGATTTGGGCGTTTGCGATAGTTCGCAAAGCTCGCTCATCTTGTAGCTCATCTCTTTCCTTTCGTTAAATTTGACGAAATCTTACGCAAATTTAGCTTAGAAAATCATAAAGCGTAAAGCACCACTTGACACTTTTTAAAATTTAGGCTATGATTTCGTCAAATTTTAAAAAGGAGAAACGATGTTTCGAGATGATTTTTACCGCACAGGCGAGGGTTTGGAGGCTTTTAGTTTTGGTGTAAATTTGAGAGGCGGAAAAACGGCGACAAATATGAGGCCAAACTCGGCTTGCGCAAAAGCGGCAACTTTTGGTTTAAATTTAACTCGCGCAAATTTAACCGAACAAAACGCGCGGGTAAATTTAAGCTCAAATTTGAGAGCGAGCGAGACGGCTACGTCAGAAACGCTCAGGTTTTGCCAAAACGCGAGTCAAATTTACGCCGAAAGCAAACGCGCTCAAACTAGCGTAAATTTGACGGCAAGCGATGCAAATTTAAGCGGATTTTCGCGGGGTAAATTTAACGAAATCGCCGTGCGGGAGAGCGAGCTAGGCGGCTTGCAAAACGCAAATTTAACGCAGATAAAAACCGTCGATATCCACTCGCACTTGCTTAGCGCGGATGTAAAATTCGACCGATTTTACGACAAACTAGCGCTTGCGTTTTTCGCTAAAAAATTTAACATAAACAGGAGCGAGCTTATAAAAAACGGTTTTGAAGGCTACAAAAGCAACTTCGCGCGGCTGATTAAAAGCTCAAATTTCGTCCAAAAGTCCGTGGTTTTCGGCGTCGATGCGAAATTTGACGAGAGCGGAAACCTCGTACACAAGGACAAAACCGTCTGCGCCACAAATGAGGATGTTTTTGCCTTTTACGAGCAAAATCCGAGCGAAGTCGTGCCGTTTTTTAGCGTAAATCCAAACCGCAAAGACGCGCTAAATTTGATCGAAAAGTACCACAAAATGGGCTTTAAAGGCGGCAAGCTACTACACTCGTACTGGGAGACGGATCTAAACAACAAGCGCTACGAGCCCTATTTTAGGCTACTTAGCGAGCTTGGGCTACCGCTCGTGATCCACGTGGGCGACGAAAACTCGCTAGCGTCAAACAAAGCGCTTGAGAGCATCGAGCAGCTAAAATCCCCGCTAAATCTGGGTTGCCGCATCGTCTGCGCTCACATGGGTGCTTCAAG
Source organism: uncultured Campylobacter sp. (assembly GCA_963515555.1). Classification (GTDB taxonomy): domain Bacteria; phylum Campylobacterota; class Campylobacteria; order Campylobacterales; family Campylobacteraceae; genus Campylobacter_A. Next base: position 53,578 of record CAUPXB010000012.1, read on the forward strand.
CAACGGCGCTTTCACGGCGCTCTCCAGGGATCCCGATAAATTCGGCGCAAACTACCTCACGCTACTTGGCTGGCTGCGCGAGTTTGATGGGCTGTACGCCGACGTTTCGGCGCTGCTTTGCATAAACAAGGCCCGCATCCTGCCGCACCTAAAAACCCAAACGCAAATCCACGACAAAATCCTTTTCGGCACCGATTTTCCCGTGCCTTTTAGCGTGATTTTAAGCAGCTACGACCTGCCGTTTCGCGAGCGCCTCACGCTAAATCGTATCCAAAATCCGCTCGATCGCTACGTACGCGCGATGAGTTTGTATTTTGGCGAGGATTCGCCGATTTTTAGCAATTATAAAAAGATTTTGGGAGATATTTGATCGCAAATTTAACGGGTGGAGCTAGAAATTTGACGCGTAAATTTAAAGACGGAGAAATTTACAAATTTGGAGTAAAATTTGATGGTCGGCAAAATCTGCACGTTCTCGGCAGTACATACTCAAAAACCGCAAATTTGACAGCAAGCGTGAGAAATTTGACGGAACTAATTTTAGATTTTAACCACGCCTTGGGCCAAATTTAAACCGCCTACTCGCGGATTTAAATCAAATTTACAAAGAAAACGCGTCAAATTTAGCAAGCAAGCCCTCAAATTCGGCGCCGAATTTTAAAGCAGCTACCACCTACCGCTAGCTCCGCCTCCGCCAAAGCCTCCGCCCCCTCCGCTAAATCCGCCCCCAGAAGAGCTTCTGCCTCCGCCGGAACCGCCGCCGTAACCTCCCGAGTAGCCGCCTCCGCGCAAGCCGCTGCCGCCGGTTTTCATATTTCGCATTAGGTAAAAAAGTAGCACGAAAAGAACGAGCACTATCGCGCCTCTAACAAGCAGATCCTCGATACCAAACGTCCCTGCAACTACGCCCGAGATAAAGCCCGATAGCGTCGCGCTAGCTCCGATTCGCAGAGCTGCCGCGCCAAAAATAGCCGAAGCAAATACCATCAACATGCCCGCTACTATCCCGTAAGCCTCCATAGGCGTCTCATCTTGCTTTTCTATCTCCTCCTTAACCCCCTCATCCCCATCAAGTAGAGCGATGATCTTTTGTATGCCTATCTTTATACCATTTTGGATATCGCCTTTTTTAAACTCAGGGATTATGTAGTAGTTTATGATGTTGCTACTAAGAGCATCTGTTAGAGTACCTTCTAGACCGTATCCTACCTCTATGCGTACTTGTTTGTCGTTTGGAGCTACTACTAATACTACCCCGTTATCTTTACCTTTTTGTCCTATACCCCAATGTCTAGCTAGTTCTATGGAGTACTCTTCTATTTGAGCGCTACCTAGAGATTCTATAGTAACTACTACTACTTGATTAGTAGTGTTGTTTTCGTGAGTAGCTAGTAATGTTTCTAGTTCGTCTTTTGTGCTCTGGCTTAGTACTCTTGCCTGATCTACTACCCTGCCGGTTAAGGCAGGGAAATTTGAACTCTTTTCGTTTGATGTTTGAGTAGTAGTTTCTTTTACGCTTGGGTTTTGTTCGGTAGCATTATCTGCTGCCGATAAATTTATAGCCGTAAGTCCTAAAAGCGTAAAAACGCAAAATAAAGTAGATAAAATGCGTTTCATTTTTGTACCTTGGTTGGGTTATTTGCATTGCTCGGCGTCAAATTTAAGCCAAACGAGCTCGCATTTTAAATTTTACCATAAATTTACGCGTAACAAAGCCTAAATTTCGGCGCCGAATTTAAAAGGTTAAATTTTAACGTCAAATTTTAAAACCGCACGGCTACCACTTGCCGCTAGCTCCGCCTCCGCCAAAGCTTCCGCCGCCGCCTTTAAAGCCTTTACCACCCCCATCGTCTCCGTCCGGACCCTCGTATTCGTTGTCTTCGATGCCCTCGTCGCTGAAGTTTTCTTTGTCTTTGGCTAGTATATTTCTTAAAGCTAGACCCAAAAGTATCGCAGAAAGCGCAGCCGTTATACCGCCTCTGGCGGCAAAATCCTCGATGCCCAATCTCGGCGCGGCCCAAAGCGAGATAGCGCCGCCCACAAAGGCGCTAACCCCGATGATGGCGCACACTTGACCGATTATGCCGAACATATTTCGAGCAAATATCAGCAGTGCGCTAAATAACATCACGTAGCCTTCTATCGGAAATTCGCTTAATTTTTCTATATCTTTTCTGACGTTCTCGTCGCCCTCAAGTAGTGCAAGGATCTTTTGCGCGCCTATCTTTATGCCGCCTTCCATGTCGCCTTTTTTAAACTCGGGAACTATGTAGTTATCGATAATGACTTCGCAGAAAGCATCTGTTATCGTGCCCTCTAAGCCGTATCCGACCTCGATACGCACCTGCCTATCGTTTGGGGCTACCACTAGCAACAGGCCGTTATTTTTATCTTTTTGTCCGATGCCCCAGTATCTGCCCAGCTTTAAAGAATAATCGCTAATATTCGCTCCGCCGAGAGTTTTTATGGTAACTACTACGACCTGATTGGTCGTGTTTTTTTCGTGAGCGGCTAGCGCGCTTTCTAGCTCCTCTTTGACGGCGGGACTAAGTATGCCCGCCTGATCTACGACTCTGCCCGTTAAAGCTGGAAAATTTAGCTGTTCGGCGATTTTTTGCGATACGTTTTCCTCTTTGGCGACCGCACCGGGGACATCTGCCTGGCTGGCTGTTTTATCCATTAACGTAACAGAATGCAACTGCTCGGAGTTTTTTTGAGGCTCTTGCGTCTCATCAGAGGGGACTAACAACAAAAGCCCCAAAACCAGCGCAATAACGGTATATAAAATATTAGTTAAAATGCGTTTCATCTTTATACCTTATCTATGGCGTCCAAAAAGCATGCAAATTTGACGGCGTCTCGGGTCAAATTTAACTACCGACTCGCGGCTTTAAATCAAATTTACAAAGCAAATATCGTCAAATTTAGTAAGTCATAAAATTTGACGCAAAATTTAAAACATATCGACTACCACCTGCCGCTAGCTCCACCTCCGCCAAAGCTTCCGCCCCCTCCGTTAAATCCGCCTCCGGAGCTTCTGCTACCTCCTCCGCTAGAGCTACTACTGGAGCCGCTCGACCCAGAGCTTCGACTGCCTCCGCTACCAACCTTCACGTCTTTAACAAGATAGAAAAATCCCAAGGCGATCCCGAGTACTATGGCTAGTTGAGCTATGATATCCTCGATACCGAAGCATAAATTTACAAGAAGGCCGATGATACTAGCGACCATGACGCTAAGGCCGATATTCATGATCATATCGCCTAAAAAAGCCGATGCGATTATCGCCGCAATACCGCCCATTATCCCGTAGACCTCTATTGGCATATCATAGTCGCCCCCTTTGGCTTCTATCTCCTCCTTAACCCCCTCATCCCCATCAAGTAGAGCGATGATCTTTTGTATGCCTATCTTTATACCATTTTGGATATCGCCTTTTTTAAACTCAGGGATTATGTAGTAGTTTATGATGTTGCTACTAAGAGCATCTGTTAGAGTACCTTCTAGACCGTATCCTACCTCTATGCGTACTTGTTTGTCGTTTGGAGCTACTACTAATACTACCCCGTTATCTTTACCTTTTTGTCCTATACCCCAATGTCTAGCTAGTTCTATGGAGTACTCTTCTATTTGAGCGCTACCTAGAGATTCTATAGTAACTACTACTACTTGATTAGTAGTGTTGTTTTCGTGAGTAGCTAGTAATGTTTCTAGTTCGTCTTTTGTGCTCTGGCTTAGTACTCTTGCCTGATCTACTACCCTGCCGGTTAAGGCAGGGAAATTTGAACTCTTTTCGTTTGATGTTTGAGTAGTAGTTTCTTTTACGCTTGGGTTTTGTTCGGTAGCATTATCTGCTGCCGATAAATTTATAGCCGTAAGTCCTAAAAGCGTAAAAACGCAAAATAAAGTAGATAAAATGCGTTTCATTTTTGTACCTTGGTTGGGTTATTTGGCGAATGATACGTCCGGCGCGCTTTGTTCGGTCTCGCTTGCTTCAAACGTCACGCGCGGTTTGAGCTCTGGATAAAAAATCGCGGCTATAAACTTATCCGGTATCTTGCGAAGGGCGATGTTGTAGTCCTTGACCGCTGCGATATAGTCCTTTCTAGCGACAGCGATGCGATTTTCCGTACCTTCAAGCTGACTTTGAAGCGAGAGGAAATTTTGATCGGCTTTTAGTTGAGGATAGTTCTCGGTGATAGCCATTAGCCTAGATAGCGCGCCGCCTAGGGTTTTTTGAGCGTTTTCAAACTCTTTTAGCTTAGCAGGATCATCTATCGAGCTAACGTCGATCGTCATCTGAGAGGCCTTGCTTCTAGCTTCCGTTACTTCCTTAAATACGCTCTCCTCGTGGCTGGCATAGCCCTGAACCGTTTTTACTAAATTTGGGATAAGATCGGCGCGGCGTTTGTATTGGTTTTGCACCTGAGCCCATTTCTCCTTGACCGTTTCGTCGAGTACGGGAAAGGCGTTGATGTACTTCATGGCGATACCGCCGATAACGCCTAAGACGACTAGAAAAATGACTAGATTTTTCATGGGTGCTCCTTTGAAAGATTTTCTACCTTCATTATACATCTAAATGTATTTAAAAGTAATAATTTTTAAATAAATTTTACGTAGCTTTAAATATATACTTCAAATTTTACCTAAAAAATAAATTGATAGTAAAAAAGTAATATGCTAAATTTGCATATTACTTAAATAATTCTTAAAATTTTATACTAATTTTAAAACTAAATTTATATTTGCCGTTGTATAATAATCTCATAAATTTCAGTAATACCAGAAAGGAGCAAAAATGGAAGAGATCGTAAAGACCACCTGTCCATATTGCGGTACGGGCTGCGGCATCGATCTTATCGTGCGAAACGGTAGAATCGTAGATGCCAAACCTAGCAAAGACCACCATGTAAACGACGGCGAGCTTTGCTTAAAAGGAATGTTCGGATGGGAGTTCGTAAACTCTCCTAAACGCTTAAGCCGACCGATGATGAGAAAGCTAAACGGCGTCTACGACAAGCACGGCGAGCTTGAAGAAGTGAGTTTTGAGGAGGTTTATGATTTCCTCGCGGATAAATTTAAATCCACCGTCGCAAAATACGGACCAAGCTCGATCATGGGCTTTAGCTCCGCGCGCTCAAATAACGAAGACAACTACGTTTTCCAGAAATTTTTCCGCGCCCAGGGCAGCAACAACGTCGATCACTGCGCCCGTCTTTGACACGCTCCTACAGTGGCAGGTCTTGCCAGCACGTTAGGAAACGGAACGATGACAAACGATTTGGTCGAATTTGCGACCGATACGGACGTATTTTTACTCATCGGTACCAACACGAGCGAGTGTCACCCGATCATCGCTATGCAGATGCAGCGCGGCCTTCAGCGCGGCGCAAAGATGATCGTCGTAGATCCAAAGCGCACCGATATGGCCAAAAAAGCCGATATTTTCTTGCAAATCCCGATCGGAGCGAATATCAAAACGCTAAATACGATGATGCACGTAATAATCGCCGAAAATTTGCAAGATAGTGAGTTTATCGAGAAGTACTCCGAGGGATTTGAGTATCTAAAAGAAGCGGTTAAGGACTTTACGCCTGAGCGTTTCGAGCGCGAAACGGGCGTAAAAAAAGAGCTCATCATAGAGGCAGCTAGGATGTATGCTAAAGCAGGCGCGGCGGCGATTTGCTACACAATGGGTATCACGCAGTTTAGCGACGGTACGTCAAACGTCTTTTCGCTATCAAATTTAGCCGTTTTAACGGGAAATTTAGGCAAAAAGGGTGCTGGCGTAAATCCTCTGCGCGGTCAAAACAACGTCCAAGGCGCATGCGATATGGGCGCGCTGCCTAACGTAATCCCGGCAGGCGCGGTAAATAGCCCTTACGCGCAGGAGCAAGCGCGCAAAGTATGGCACTTTGAGCTAAATCCGGTTCCGGGCTTTAAGCTAACGCAAGCACCCGATAAAATGGATAGCGGCGAGCTAAAAGTCCTCTACGTCTACGGCGAAAATCCCGTAATGAGCGATCCTTGGACCGAGCACTTCGTCCACGCCGTGCACCATCTAGACTGCTTTATCGTGCAGGATCTTTTCTTTACCGAGAGCGCGCATAAGGCCGACGTAGTGCTACCTGCCGCGGGCTGGGGCGAAAAGGACGGAACCTTTATCAACACCTCTCGCCGCGTCCAACGCACTCGCAAAGCTAGCGAGCCCGTTAACGGCGTAGAGCCTGATTGGAAGGTCGTTTGCAACATCGCAAACCGCATAGGGCTAGAGGGGTTTGATTTTGCGAGCCCTGAGCAAATTTGGAACGAGCTAAGGGAGCTCATGCCTAAATTTTTCGGCGGTATCAGCTACTATAGACTAGGCAAGCTAGGCGGCATCAGCTGGCCTTGCCCGGACGAGGAGCATCCTGGCACGCCGGTACTTTACTCCGATCACAAGTCTATGCTACCGGGCGGTAAATTCCGCTTTGCGCCGGTACTTTACGTAGACGATAAAGAGGAGCGTGCAAAGGCCGAGGCCGAATTTAGAACCAAGATGAATATCCCGGACGGCTATCCAGTCGGTAGCGGCGCGCTTAGCGAGGTGCCAGACGAGGTCTATCCATGCCTATTTACGACCGGACGCAAGGTCTATCACTACCACACAGGCACGATGACGAGAGAGTGCCCTGCACTAGAGTACGGTGCCGGCGTAGAGGGCGCGCTCATCGAGGTAAGTCCCGATATCGCTCGCGAGAGGGGGCTGGAGGAAGGCTGCTACGCGCTCGTACAAAACAAACGTGGTCAGATCGCGGCCAAACTACGCGTAAATCCGGATCTAAAAGAAGGCACGATATTTACGACCTTCCACTATAGCGAGGCCGACGGTAACGAGCTAGCCAACGCGGGCGATCCCGATCCGCTCTCAGGCATCACGCCGCTAAAGATGACGATAGCAAATATCAGGCGTCTAAGCGAAGAGGAGTTTATCAAATTTAGAGAGCAAAACGAGATGTCGATGCACTCGGCAAATCCTTATTTGTCGCCTGTTAGAGCGTAAATTTAGGGCGGGAGACCGCCCTTTTTCTACTTAAATTTTATCTACATATTGATTTCAAATTTACTCGTGTCAAATTTTAATGCCAAAGCCAAAATCTAGCGTCAAATTTAACGAGATTTTTGCGATAAATGAAGCGGGATAAATTTGATAAAATTTTAAAACCGAGTCGAGTAGAATTTAAATTTGTGTCAAATTTGACGCAGCCAAACCGCGTCAAATTTGATGAGATTATCCGCCGCCAAAGCGAGCGGAGCGGATAAATTTAGAAGCTGTATTTTAGCCTGTCGCCCGCGTAATAAGCAAGCTTCCAGGTCGGAGTTTGTTTTAGGTCTTTAAAGCCGTAGCCGCGAGCCTTGACTCTATCGCCGTAGATTTTTTCTATCATAGCCGATTCGCCTACTAGCAGCGCCTTTGTCGAGCACATCGCCGCACAAACCGGCACCTTTCCTTCGGAAATTCTATCCTGTCCGTACTCTTCACGCTCGGCTTCGCTATTCGTCGGTAGCGGACCGCCTGCACACATCGTGCACTTATCCATCGAACCTTTGGCGCCAAACACTCCCTCGCGCGGAAACTGAGGCGCGCCGAACGGACATGCGTATAGACAGTATCCGCAGCCGATGCAGATATCTTTGTCGTGTAGCACGACGCCGTCGGCTCTGATGTAAAAGCAATCGACTGGACAAACGAGCGAGCATGGAGCATCCTCGCAGTGCATGCAGGCTATAGAGGTTGATATTTCCTTACCCGGTACGCCCTCGTTTAGCGTGATGACGCGGCGGCGGCGGATGCCAAGAGGCAGCTCGTGAGCCTCGTCGCAAGCCACCGCGCAGCCGTTACAGTCGATGCATCTGTCGTCGTCGCAATAAAATTTAAGTCTATTATTATCGTTAAATTCGCTCATTTTACGCCTTTTCTATGCGGCATAGACCGCCTTTTGTTTCTGGGATTTGAGTGACTATATCGTAGCCGTAGTTGGTGACGGTATTTGCGCTCTCGCCTACCGCATAAGGCTTGGTGCCGTCAGGGAAATTACCAGTCATATCGACGCCCTGCATGTGTCCGGCCCAGTGAAACGGCAAGAAAATCATATCAGGCTTGACCGAAGGCACGATTCTAGCGCGTACCTTGATTTTCGTGCCTTCAGGCGAATGAATCCATACGAAATCCCAGTGTTTAATGCTGTGTTTAGCCGCAAGGTCCGGGTGAATGTCTGCAAACATCTCAGGCGTGATACGCGACAAATACATACTAGCACGCGTCTCCATACCTGCGCCGCTAAAGTTTACGAGACGAGCGGTGACTAGGTTTATCGGGAATTCTTTTGAGAAGTCCTTACTTAGCTGCAAGCTCTTATACTTCGTAAATACGCGGTAGTGATTCGGCTTATCCTCAAAGCTCGGATACTTCTGCGCAAGGTCTTGGCGAGGCGTGTGTAGCGGCTCTCTGTGCTGCGGTATCTGATCGACGAAGGTCCAAACTACAGCTCTAGCGCGCGCGTTGCCATACGGAGCGATGCCCTTTTCCATGCATTTTTCGGCGATTATGTTGCTAGCGTCGGTTGCCCACGTAGCGCCCATTTTTTCGCGCTCTTCATCCGTTAGCGTGATGCCCAGTATCTTTTCGATGTTATCTTTTTTGATCTCCGGATATCCGCCGCTTTGCGCTCCGCCTACAGGCGCGCTACCGTCGGCCGCTAGCTGATTTACGCCGTTATGCTCTAGGCCAAAGCGGTTTCTAAAGCCCATGCCGCCTTGCATTACCGGTCTGTTTATATCGTATAAATTTGGACTGCCAGGGTGCTTTTCCGTCCAGCAAGGCCACGGCAAGCCGTAGTATTCGCCCGCTACCTCGGTGCCCTCTTTGCCTATTAACGTTTTTTCGTCAAATTTATCCCAGTTAGCCTGATGGCGTTTTAGACGCTCTGGCGTCCAGCCGGTTAGGCCGATGCTTTTTACGATGCTAGCGATCTCGCGAGTGGCTGCTTCAGGCCACTCGATCTTGCCCTCGGAGTCTCTGATCGTGCGAGTTAGCTCGTCGTAAAAACCTATTCTCTTTGCTAGCTCAAATAAAATTTCGTGATCCGGCATACTCTCAAACAAAGGCTCTACGACCTGGCTTCTCCACTGGCCGCTGCGGTTTGTGGCTACGACCGTGCCGCTACCCTCAAACTGAGTCGCCGCAGGTAGTAGATATACGTCGTCTTTTTTATTAGTTATCACGCCAGCGTCGTTTACGAAAGGATCAAGCAATACCAAAAGCTCAAGCCCGTCAAGACCCTCTTGAACTTTTACCTGTTGAGCTGTCGAGGTGATACCGTTGCCGATGACGATTAGCGCTTTTAGGCTATCGCCAGCGTTTTCAACCTGGTCATTGCCATTTTTGCCGTCAAGTACGCCAGCCCACCAGCGAGCTAGGGTAAATCCCGGCTTAAACATCCATTCAGGTTTTACGAAATTTCCTTGTAGCCACTCGTAGTCTACTTTCCACATTTTAGCGAAGTACTTCCACGTAGCTTCGTTTTTGGCGTAGTATCCAGGCAAGCTATCTGGAGCATTTGCCATGTCGCTAGCGCCTTGAACGTTATCGTGACCGCGAAGGATGTTGCAGCCGCCGCCTGATACGCCCATATTTCCTAGTATTAGTTGAAGGATCGGAGCGATACGAGTGTTTGAGCTACCTATGGTGTGCTGAGTTAGACCCATCGCCCAAACGACCGAACCAGGGCGGTTTTTCGCATAAACTTCGGTTATTTCTTTTAGCGTTGCAGCCGGTACTCCAGTTACGTCTTCTACCACTTCAGGCGTCCATTTTGCAGCCTCTTTGCGGATCTCATCGATACCGTACGTGCGATCATCTATAAATTTCTTATCTTCCCAGCCGTTTTCAAAGATGAGATTCATCATACCGTACATAAAAGGTATATCCGTGCCCGGGCGAATTTGAGCGAAATAATCAGCCTTGGCCGCAGTTCTCGTGTATCTTGGATCGACCACGATTAGCTTTGCGCCGTTATTTTCTTTCGCTTTTAGAAAATGTCTAAATCCTACCGGGTGGTTTACAGCCGGATTTGCGCCGATTATAAAGATAGACTTCGCGTTTTGGATATCTCCAAGGTGATTAGTCATAGCTCCATAACCCCACGTATTCGCCACACCGGCGACTGTTGCGCTATGTCAAATTCTTGCTTGGTGATCTAGGTTGTTCGTCCCAAACATCGCAGAGAATTTACTGATGTAGTAGCTTTGCTCGTTGCTGTCTTTTGCAGAGCCTAGAAACATCACTTGTTCAGGGTTTTTCTCGCGATATGCTTTTAGTTTGGCGCCGATCTCGTCAAGCGCGTCTTTGTAGCTGATGCGTTTCCATTTGCCGCCGACTTTTTTCATCGGGTATTTTACGCGGCAGTGAGAGCGCACCATATCGATGACGTCGCTGCCTTTACAGCAGTGACCGCCCGCGCTTACCGGGTGATCTTGGGCCACTTCTTGGCGTACCCAAACGCCATTTTCTACCTCGGCTAGCACTCCGCATCCCACAGAGCAAACCGAGCAAACGGTTTTTACGATTTTAGAGTTTGGAAACGGATTTGCCATCTCTTCTTTGGTCGCGCTTCTAGTTACGCCGCTAGCAGCCAGTCCGCTCATGCCGCCTGCAACGCCCGCTAGCGCGGCCATTTTTAAAAACGATCTTCGCCCGACTGCGTTTGAGTGGGGCATAAGACGTAAATTTGCCTCAGACATATTTATCCTTTCTTAAATTTTATTATTTCGCTTGTTCGTAGTATAGATCCCAGTTTTTGCTTCTTTTGTATAGCACTTCGGTCTTTTTGCTTTTACCGTATTTTAGGTTTGACGCCGCTGCCGTCGCCACTCCGGCCGTAGCCGCTACCGCGCCGACTAGTCCAGCCTTTTTTAAAAATTCTCGCCTATTTTTTTGCATTTTCTTCCTCCATAGCTTTTAGCTTTCTCACTCGGTTTTTTTGTCTTCTTATGGCTTCGGATCTTGAAACTCCGTCCAAAGTCTTTTTGTTTTCGCCGTGATTTATAGGACGCGGCGCGCTCAAAACTACGCGCTCAAACTCAACAAATCCCTGCAGTAGCACCGCGACGTCCTTGTAAATTTCGCTGCTTTCGTGATTAAAAAGATTCTCTATAAACTCATCGATGTTTGGGTTTATGATCTCTTTAAAAAGCTGCTCCTCAAGCTCGCCGTATAGCTCCTGCTCGCTCTCTCGTGCGATAAATTCGCTCATCAACGCAAACACGAAACCCACGTTGTCTTCGTTTTCTTTAAATTTAGCCTCGTCGCGCCTAAGGTCGGTGCGGGCTAAAATTTTACGCACTTTCGCGCAGGTGTGTCCAACCTCGTAGCCCTCGTCGTAGTAGGACAGCGAGTTTCTAAGCGGGCTTGGCGGAGCGTGGAAAATTTCATCGAATTCATCCGCTAAATTTTGCGGATTTTTCTCGTCGAATTTTGCCTGTATATACATTATCGCAGCGGCTGATTCTTCGTTTAGAGCGTGAGCTGCAGCAAGTCCTAGCATCGCATTTAGGCCGGTAAATCTATCGCCACTTAGACTAAAAACGAAAAAACGCGAAAAAAGCGAGTAGTAAAGTCCTCGTCCCGCCGCAAATTCGCCCTTGCTAGCCATTGCCTTCCTTTATCATTTTTGTCTATTTTTTGAGATTTTTCTCGATTGTGAAACTATACTACTTTTTGGCTTATTTCTTATACTTAAAAAAAAATAAATTAAAAAAATTAATATACGCTTAAATATGCCTTGATTGCATATTATATACGGCGAATTTTAGGGGATAAAATAAATATGAAATTTTCGCATATATCTCGCATTAACGCTTCATTTTGATATTTACTTTTAACTAGACTCTTTTAACGGGCGTTAAACGAGTCTAAATTTAAAATTTGAAGCGAAATTTGCAAAATTTCGGGGCTCACTCAAGCCCCAAAAACGCTTCCTCGTCAAATTTAAAATAAATATTTTCGCCGACGCTAAAATTTTGCGAATTAGGCGCCAGCGTTTTAACCAAAAAGTCGCCGACTTTGATTTTCACCAAAAGCTCTTTGCCAAGATAGAGCGAAACCGAGTGCAAAATACCGCTCAAGCACCCATCTACAGGAGTTTTGCTTAGCGTGATTTTGCTGGGATTTACGGCGATCTTTGCGGCGCTACGCAAATTTGACGGCAAATTTACGACCGCGTTTTCGTCAAATTTCAAAACCCCGTCCCGCGCGTCGAATATATTTTTGTATTCGAATTCGCACACGCGCCCCTTGTGCAAAAAGACGTTTTCCTCGGCAATCGCGGTTAGCCATTTATCGTCGTGGCTAGCGATCACAAAGCCGCAGCCGTATTTTTGCCGCATGTAAAGTACCGCCTTGCCGAAAAGCTTTGAAGTGCCCACGTCCACGCTATTTGTCGGCTCATCAAGTAGATAAAGACGCGATCTAAGCGCCAAATTTAACGCAAAGCTAACGCGCTGCGTCTGCCCGGAGCTTAGCTCAAAGTGGCGCTTGTTTAAAAAACTCTCGTCAAGCCCGACCAAATTTAACGCCTCGCTCGCCCTTTGCTCAAATTCCACTAGCGCTCCGCGGCTTTTTAAAACGGCCTTGAAATTTTCCCTCACGGAGCGTTTTAAAAGCGCAGGCTCGGGCAACAAAACGCTAACGTCGCGCAATAAATTTAGACTAGGCGCGCTGCTTCCCCACAGCCGCACTTCCCCGCTAGTTGGCTTTTGTAAAAACGAAATCACTCGCATCAGCGTGCTTTTGCCGCTGCCGTTACTGCCCGTTAGCGCGGTGATTTTGGTGACGTCGATATCAAGGCGCGGGATGTTTAAAATCTCGCTCGCTCCGTAGTTTAGGCGTAAATTTCTAACGTTTATCACTGCGTGCCTTTCTTGTTAATTTTAAATAAAAGGCTCAAATTTGACGCGCCCAGCCCGCTTTGTACGAGCGTAAAATTTTCAAATTTATCAAATTTCATTTATCAAGCCTTTTTAGCGCATGTATCGCCAAATTTACGGCAAATGCGATAAAGATAAGCACCAAAGCCAGAGCTATACCCATCGCAAACTCGCCTTTGTTTGTCTCCAGCGATACCGCAGTCGTGATCGTGCGGGTGAAATATTTGATATTTCCGCCGATCATCATCGCCACGCCGACCTCAGCCACGATGCGCCCGTACGCCGTCGCTACGACCACCATCAAAGCATATCTTAGCTCGTAAAGCACGCAGCCAACGAGCCTTGGCGGGCTCAGGCGTAAATTTAGGATGGTTAGATAGTGCTTTTTGTCCATATTTTCAACGACGCTAGCGCTTAGCGAGATGATGATAGGCAGAGCCAGCACGAACTGGCCGAGCATCACGGCCTTTAGCGTAAAAAGCAGCCCAAACTCGCCAAAAGGGCCGTTTCGCGTGATAAACGCGTACAAAATAAGCCCGATCGCAACGGTGGGCATCGCAAGCGCCGTATCGCTAAGCAATCGTAATACTCGCCGTCCGCGAAAATCGTAAAATCCCAGCGTAAATCCAAGCGGAAAGCCGACTAAAATCGCAAAAAATATCGAAACGCTCGAAGTGTAAAGCGTCGCCCTGATCGCCGAATACGTCTCCTCGTCGCCGCTAAAAAGCAATCTAAAAGCCTCCAAAAATCCGTTTAGTAAAAAATCCAAATATTCTTTCCTTTGTATATTTCTTAAGTATTAATTTAATGTGCTATAATAGCATACTTTTTAAAAAAGGAGAAAAATGAAAAAAGTAATACTAGGCTCGCTAATCGCGAGCGTTTTGGCGTTTGCGGGCGATAGCGAACTCATCATGGCAACTACGACTAGCACCGATAATACGGGACTACTAGATGCGATCTATCCTGCGTATAAGGCAAAAACAGGCGTCGATATCAAATGGACGGCCGTAGGCACGGGAGCGGCTTTAAAACTAGGCGAAAACTGCGATGCGGACATACTTTTCGTGCATTCGCCAAAAGTTGAAAAAGAATTCGTAGAAAAAGGCTTTGGCGTCGAGAGAAAACCCGTAATGTACAATGACTTCGTCGTCATAGCGGACAAATCTATCGCCGATAAATTTAAAGGCAAAGACATAAAAGAGAGCTTTGAGCTGATCAAAAAAGAGAATATCAAATTTTTCTCTCGCGGCGATAAATCAGGTACCGACAACAAAGAAAAAGGTATCTGGAAAAAAATCGTCGGCGAAGTGCCTGAAAAAGACGGCTGGTACATGCAAACAGGCCAAGGCATGCTAGCTACTATCAACGCAGCAGCCGAGCAAAAGGGCGTGACATTCACCGACCGCGGCACCTACATCAAGTACGAGGACACCAAAAAAGGCGCGCCTGAGATGGTCATCATCAACGAAGGCGACAACGACCTAAAGAACTTCTACTCGCTAATCGCGGTAAATCCGAAGCACTGCGCTAAGGCCGACATCGAAAACGCGAATAAATTTATCGAGTGGGCGACGAGCGAAGAGGGTCAGAAATTTATCGGCGACTTTAAGCTGCTAGATAAGCCGCTTTTCACGCCTGACGCGAA
>CAUPXB010000013.1:0-62990 GCA_963515555.1 uncultured Campylobacter sp.
TTAGCTCCTCGGCGCTGATCTCTTTGGTTTCAAATTTACCAACCGCCTCAAACGCAGTCGCAAGGTCGATCGGCTCGCCTTTTTTGGTGTAGCCCTTTTTCATCGGGCCGCCGCTAACAAAAACCGTCGGTACGTTCACGCGAAGCGCGCCCATCACCATGCCGGGTACGATTTTATCGCAGTTTGGCATGCAAACTAGAGCGTCTAGAGCGTGCGCGTTCATTACCGTTTCGATCGAGTTTGCGATCAGCTCGCGGCTAGGCAGGCTGTAAAGCATCCCGCTATGCCCCATCGCGATGCCGTCGTCCACGCCGATACAGTTAAACTCAAAGGGTACGCAGCCGTTTTTACGGATCTCGTCTTTTAAAATTTCGGAGTATTTGTTGAGGAAAAAGTGCCCCGGGATGATCTCTATGAAGCTATTTGCCACGCCGATGAAGGGCTTTTCAAAGTCCTCGTCCTTTAACCCGGTCGCTCTTAGCAAGCTTCTGTGCGGCGCGCGCGTATAGCCTTTTTTGATAATGTTGCTTCTCAAATTTGATCCTTTTAGTGGAATTTGGGCGATTTTATCGAATTTAGCTTTAAAAAGCTTAATTTAAATCAAATTTGAGTATATTTAAACTCTTTTAAAATAAGGGTAAAAATGCTTTTTAACTCATTTGCGTTTATAGTTTTTTTCTTACCGATTACTTTTGGAGTTTATTTTGTTTTAAATAAACTCAAATTCGTTCAACTCAGTATCTTTTGGCTCACGGTCGCTTCGCTATTTTTTTACGGATATTGGAATTTTATTTATATCCCGCTTATTTTAGGTTCGATTACGTTTAACTTCTACGTCGGTCATCTACTTTGCGCCCATCCCTCCCGCAAAAAGCTTATTTTGTGGGCGGGCGTCGCGGCAAATTTAGCCCTACTGGCCTACTATAAATACACCGACTTTTTGATAGAAAATTTTAACGGAATTTTCGGTACCGACGTACCGCTCCACCACGTTATTTTACCTCTTGGCATCAGCTTTTTTACCTTTACGCAAATAGCGTTTTTAGTAGACTGTTATCATGAAAAAGTAAAAGAACCCAGCTTCCTTCGCTACGCACTTTTCGTTACGTATTTTCCGCATCTTTTAGCCGGCCCTATCATCCACCACGCCGAGATGATGCCGCAGTTTGCAAATTTACGTTTAAAGCGCATAAACTATAAAAATTTAAGCATCGGACTTTTTTTATTTTCGATCGGACTTTTCAAAAAGGTCGTAGTGGCCGATTTTTTCGCTAGGTTTGCCCTTCACGGATTTGACGTTTACCCTACGCTTAGTATGAGTGAGGCGTGGATCACGAGCATTAGTTATACGTTTCAGCTGTATTTTGACTTTAGCGGTTACACCGATATGGCCATCGGCATTTCATATATGTTTAACATTATCCTGCCGTTAAATTTCAACTCCCCTTACAAAGCGCTAAATATCCAAGACTTTTGGCACAGATGGCATATGACGCTTTCGAGATTTTTACGCGACTACATCTACATCCCGCTAGGCGGCAACCGCAGAGGCGAATACCGTACCTACGCCAACGTTTTTGCGGTATTTTTGCTAGGCGGACTTTGGCACGGGGCTGGTTGGATGTTTATCATCTGGGGAGCGTTACACGGGTTTGCGATGATGATTTGCAGATTTTACGGCGCGCATTTTCGCCCGATGAATAAATTTTTAGCTTGGTTTATAACGTTTAATTTTATAAATATCACTTGGATATTTTTCCGTGCCAGAGACCTAGATAGCGCGATGAAAGTGCTAAAAGGCATGTTTGATTTTAGCTCGGTTAAGATAAATTTTAACTACTTAGAGTACATAAGCAACTCTCTAGGATACAATCAAATAAATTTTATGGAAACACCGCAAATAGCCATGGGTACGTTCTGCGCTATTATTGGTATTACGCTTTTGGTTACGGTTTTTGGGCGAAACTCGAACGAAATGGCCGCTAGAGCAAAATTTGGCTTTCTTACCGCGCTGTTTACGGCATTTTTGCTTGCTTTGGTTTTTGCGATTAACTCCGGTGCGCAGGAGTCACCGTTCTTGTACTTTAACTTTTAGGATTAAATTTGAAAAAATATAAAATTTTTCTTTTGACGCTTCCTATTTTGACGCTAGTTATGATCGCGTTTTATATGGCGTTTGCGATGTTTCTCATTAGGGTTTCGTCGGCTCATCACTACGCGTATAAAAACTACCTCATCTCAAACACGACCGAACAAAACCGTATCATCGTAGAAAGCGGCTCAAACTCCTATCACGGTATCAACTCCCAAATGCTTGAAAAGCACTTCGGCAAGCTGGTTATAAATTTAGCCGATCACGGCGGATATCCGCTACGCCACAGACTCTACCGAGCGGCCAAACTAGCACATAAAGGAGATATTTTTATCCTGCCTTTGGAGTACAGGTACTACATCAACGATGTTCCGCCCGATACTTATTACTACGGACTTTTTTTTGAGATTCACCATTTTTACGACTATCTGCCGTTTTTTGAAAAGCTAAAAACTATATCGCAAATCCCGTTTCAAGCATTTATAAACGCGGCGATAAGAGACTACAAAGAAATAGCGGCATTTGAGATAAATTTCGATAACTTTATCAACAAAAAACCTCAAGCCGTGCATGATTTTTCGCCGGATTTTAGAAACGGCGAACGCGGCGACTACAAATACGTCGGCAAAGTAGAAGAAGCCAAAGACACGCAGATGGCGTGCCAAAAATACATATTTTTTACTGATTTTTCAGGCGGCAAAATCGGTATAAGCGATATTTTCAAAGAAAATTTAAATTTTATGAAAAAACTCGAACGCGAAAAGGGTATTAAATTTATATTCACCTACCCGGCCGTCGCGGGCGATGACTGTTACGATCTAAACGACCCGCACGCCGCGGATAATCAAAAATTTTTAAAAGACGTAAAAAAGCTCATCGAAGATAACGGCTTTGAGATGATCGGCGATTATAAAGATAGCTATTTCCCGCGTAAATTTCTGCACGATACGTGGTTTCATCTAGTACCCGAGGCCAGAGATATGCGCACGCAAAAGCTAATCGAAAATCTCGAAAAGTCAAAATACGCAAAAGAGCTACACGCGAAGTAAAATTTAATATTTGCTAGCGAGCGTAAATTTGAGTTTTTGGTTTATGGCTAGATCAAATTTGAGTAATTTTTACTCACCGCTATAATTTTTCGAACTAGAATTTAAAGTAAATTTAACACAGGTTTTTGAAATAGGAAACCCAAATTTGACGTAGAAAAATATGTAAATTTGAGCCCGAAAGCTCAAATTTAAGCTCAATGCAGAGATTGCTTTGCGCTTATAAAAGGCTAGAGCGATTCTGGTCACTCTAGCCTAACGAAGATAAAATCAATCCGCTACTTTCATCGCGCCGCCCGCGCCCAAACCGCCTTTTACGGTTTGCATTTTGTAGTTTCTGACGGCTTCTATTAGGTTATTCATCGAGTCGGTGAAGGCTGCTACTATGACTTTGCCCTCAGGCGTGTTGGCGTAGGCCCCAAGTCCTCCGCCTACCTTACTACCAAATAAGCCTCCAAGTCCTGCAAAGTCCGTGTTTCTAGCGCTTCCCTCGGCTGCCGCTAACTGTACGCCCGATCGGTTTTCGATTAGCGTTAGAACAGTACTTACGTCGCTCGTGCTAAACCCGCCGGCTACGGTACCTGCAACCGAGCCGAAAAATGCGCCGACAACGCCACCTAGTCCGCTAGTATTGCTCTCGCTAAATGTTATCGTAGGAGTTAAGGTATAGTCCGCGGCGACCATCTGACCTTTTTTGAAATTTGAGTTCTTTCTAAGCTCGCCCGACTCCATCAACGCGCGCTCTTCTAACATTTGGTTAAATGCCTTGCTACGCTCGACGACTACGAAGCAGTTTGACTGCTGAGCTAGGAGCCTAAGAACCGGGATAGTAGATGTTAGTTTGTACTGCCCGGTTACGACGGAGTACCAGTCGCTATTTCTATCCTCATAAATCGTAACCGTACCCATAGACTCGGTACATCTGGTTAGTCCAGAGTTAGTATTGTGCGCGCTTGAACCCGCAGCTGAGCCGGTAGCCGTCGTTTTAGCCCCAGGCGATCCCATACTCATCGACGACATACAACCCGTCAAAAGAAAAGGCAAAGCCAAAGCCGCAATCTTCGATGCGTTAAAAAACGATTTTTTCATTTATAACTCCTTAGATAAATTTACAAAATTGTAATATATTTGCGCTAAAAATTTACTTTATTTTAAATTTGATGTTATAAAATGATTTAGAAATAACCAGAAAGGATTTAACATGAAAAAACTTGTTTTAATCGCTATTTTTTCAGCGTTTTGTTTAAATTTGGCAAACGCTTACGACCGTTATTCAAACGAATCTTTAATAGTCATCCCGGATAACAGCTACAAATACAAAAAACGCCGCCACCGAGATAGATACGACGACGACGTAGTGATATATATGGACCCTCCGTACGGCGGCTACAAACAAACCGACCGAGGCAGAGACTATCGCGACAAACTAGTCGATCAGTACATAAAAAACAATAACATAAAAAAAGGCGGCTCGAGCAAATCCGACGACCGAAGCTACGAGAGAGGCTATGACGACGGATATGATGACGGATACCGCGACAGACGCGATGATTATTACTATTCGCCTCGCCCGCAGGTAGGCATCCGCGTTAGATAAATTTGACGCCCGTTCGCCGCTAGTCATCAAATTTGATCGGCGGCGAAATTTGATTTACGAATTTGATTTACAAAAAGGAAAATAATGCTAACCAACCCCGTCGTGATCAGTATCCTCGTGATGACTGCGCTTTGTTTGCTAAGGTTTAACATCCTGCTTTCCATCCTAGTCTCCGCCCTAGTCGCGGGTCTCATCTATCACGGCGGATTTGCCGGCGTAGGGGCGTTTTTCGACGCGCTAACGGCTACCACATCGACGCTGATAACGGGCATGAAAGGCAACCTAGAAACCTCGCTCAGCTACATCCTGCTCGGCGCGCTTGCGGCCGCGATAGCCAACACGAATCTAACCGCGATCCTCATCAACGCCGTTAGCAAGGCTTTAGCGAAGACCAGCACCTATTTCGCGCTTATCATCGCCGCGATCGCATGCTTGTCGCAAAATTTGATTCCCGTGCATATCGCTTTCATCCCGATTCTCATTCCGCCGCTTTTGCCGCTGATGAACCGCCTAGGCATCGACCGCAGAGCCGTCGCGTGCGCTCTTACTTTCGGTCTAAAGGCGCCGTACGTTAGCCTTAGCGTCGGTTTTGGCCTTATCTTTCACGGTATCATCCAAAAAGAGCTAGCAAACAACGGCGTAGAGGTGCAGATGAGCCAGATCTCGGACGTGATGTGGATAGGCGGAGCCTCGATGCTAGTCGGACTCTTTTTGGCGATTTTCGTCTTTTACCGCAAAAGACGCGACTACGCGCACACTAAATTTGAAAACAGCGAGGAGATGGAGGCGCAGATAGCCGCAAGCCTAGAAATGACTAAAAAAGAGTGGGCGGTGCTAGGCGGTGCGGTCGTAGCCTTTGGGGTGCAAATTTATACAGAGAGTATGCCTCTTGGCGCGCTTCTTGGGCTTTTAGTCATGATCGTTTTGGGCGGTATCGAGTACCGTAAAATCGACAAAATCATGGACAGCGGCCTAGCGATGATGGGCTTTATCGCATTTATCATGCTCGTTGCCGCAGGCTTTGGCTCGGTTTTGCGCGAGAGCGGCGGTATCGAGCAGCTAGTGGGCTTTGCTAGCGAGGTGGTGGGCGGCAAAATAGGCGGCGCGATACTGATGCTAGCTATCGGTTTGCTAGTTACCATGGGCATCGGCACGAGCTTTGGCACGATACCGATCATCGCGGCGATTTACGTGCCGTTTTCGCTATCGCTGGGATTTTCTCCGGCGGCCATTATATTGCTAGTTGGTATCGCGGCGGCTCTAGGCGATGCGGGTAGTCCCGCTAGCGATAGCACGCTAGGGCCAACAAGCGGCCTAAATGCCGACGGCCAGCACAATCACATCTACGATACGTGCGTGCCGACGTTCATCTTCTTTAATATACCGCTACTAATCGGCGGCGTAATCGGCGCGATGATTCTCTAAATTTGGCGGCTTGTCTTTCTCCTTTATACTTCGTTAGAAATTTCGCCGAAGCTCGGTTACATACTGCTTGTATGCGCCCTCGCTCGGCTCATTTCCGCCTCGTCTAAAGGAGAAATACGGTGCCTTGGCTTTTTGCGTTCAAATTTGAAGTCAAATTTATAAATTTGAGTTGCCGAGACCCTCATCTTAAAATTTCTAAAAACCATTAATCTTTGCTTATATACTCTTTTTCGCTACTACCTTCGCGAAGACTAAACTAAAATCAAATTTAAATTTGGAACGTCTTTTGCTTAAGTCATCTTAAAATTCACTTTTCAAAAAGGATAAAGCTATGATGAGATCACTTTGGTCGGGCGTTACGGGACTACAAGCTCACCAGATCGCTATGGATGTTGAGGGTAACAACATCGCTAACGTCAACACAGTCGGTTTTAAATACAACCGTGCAAATTTCGACGACCTTATCTACCAAACTTCGCGTATCGCCACCGCACCGCAAAATCAACACGGCGGCGTAAATAACATGGAAGTTGGCCTCGGCACGCAGATAAACTCCACTACGAGGATTTTCAAGCAAGGCTCGCTGCAAACCACCGACAAACAAACCGATATCGCGCTTCAAGGCGACGGATTTTTCATGGTGAGCTCAGACGGCGGCAAAACCACCTACTACACCAGAAACGGCGACTTTTCAAGAGACAGCGAAGGTAACTTCGTCGATAACGGCGGCAACATCGTACAAGGCTGGATGAGAGACGAGGAAACAGGAGAGATAGATCCTACTAGACCTATCGGCGATATAAAGATCCCAGTCGGCCTAACCGTGCCTGCGCGCGCTACGACAAACATCGCGCTAAAAGGAAACTTGGACAGCGGTAACGACGTAGGAAATAAAAAGATACCTATCTACAAACTAGACCAGTTTCATAACGGCGTAGATTTAGATAACGACGGAACTATAGCCGGTAGCGAAGTGCACGACGAAAATAACGTCGGTGCAAATAGATTCTACGTAAATAAAAACGGCGAACAAAGGATGACGGAGCGCGGAGCCGATTTAGGAGTATTATTTAACGGAAACGGCGATGCATATAACCTAAGAGACGCTCAGGGAACCGGCGGACAAGGTATATGGGCTAGCTATGCAGACGCCAAAACCGATGGATTAACCGTAGCTGGTGTAGGAGCTGATGGGTCTTTCGCTGCTCCTGGCAAAAAACTCAATATAACGCTAAATGGGAAAAATATAACTGGTGAAAATATACTAACTATCGGCCAATTAGCAGGTATAATAAACGGTAAATATAGCGAAACCGGCGTAGAAGCTAGCGTAGTAAACGGCAATAAACTAGTGCTAACTAATAGAAATAATCTTGGCACTACGGCAAATATGAAAAATATAAAAATGACCGTAAATACAGGTGGAGTTCCTGCAGATGACACAGGATTAACCGATATAAAAATTATAACTGCGTATCAATACGTATATAATAAAACACACGTATCTGCTACGCATGCTTACGACGATACAAAAGAAAGAGAAGTAACCACTACTGAGGATTTACGTGAAGCTATGCAAAGAGATGCAAGAGAATTTACCAACTATGATCATGTGCAAAATCCAGCAGTAACCGGAACTAACCCATTACCGGCAGCAAATCAAAATAACGGCGCACAAGTTATCGTAAACGAACACGGCCAATATCAATTTAAAAATCCTAGCGCTGCCGGCGCCAAAGACATGAATATTGCCGTAACCGGTTTAACAAACGCTACTAAAAACGTAACCGAAAACGTCAAATTTACAGCATCTATGGCGCCTATTTCAGGATCTTTAAGTGCAGGCGGAGCGACTAGGGTAACTGATAGCTTAAATATGGCTGCCCATAGTTCAAGTACCGATCTTTACGATAGCTTAGGCACAAAACATAACGTAAAAATGGATTTTATAAAACGCGGCTATACAGAAAACGGAGGAACAGAGTGGACGATGGTCATCCAAGTAGCTGAGCCAAACTCTATAAATACCGTAGAACCTAGAAACGTAGTAACCGGTTATGTGAGATTTAACCCCGACGGCTCGCTAGCGACGTATAGTCCTGCCAGTATCACTTTCGGCGCGCAAAACGGTTCGGCTATCGGTCAAAATATCGAGCTAAAATTCGGTACTACGCAGACCACCGACGGACTAACGAGCACCGACAATAACTCAAGCACCGCAGACATCAGCCAAGACGGCTACGCTAGCGGCGAGTTAAACGGTATCAGGATAGATCAAAGCGGAACGCTTGTGGGATCATTTACGAACGGCAGAAGCCTAGGACTAGCGCAAGTGGGCGTAGCTAAATTTGCAAACAATCAAGGCCTAGCCGGCGAAGGCGGAAACCTCTTCTCACGCACGGCAAACTCCGGCGATCCTATCATCGGTGCAGCTCAGACGGCCGGACGCGGTAAGATCTCAGCCTCAAGCCTCGAGATGAGTAACGTTGATCTATCTCGCTCGCTAACTCAGCTCATCGTCGTACAGCGCGGCTTCCAAGCCAACTCAAAAACGATCACGACTAGCGACGAAATGCTAAACACGCTGCTTCAACTAAAATAATTTTACCTCATCGGCTCTCTTTTTGAGAGCCGAATTTATCTTTTTATAATTATTCTATCATTATAATCACATTATGAATTACGAAATGGAATTTGATCAAAGAACGGCTAAATATCGCAAAGCACGGAGTCGATTTTGAAGAAGCTAAAAGCGTATTTGCCGACGAATTTGCGTTAGTGCTTTTTGACAAAGATCATTCAAACGATGAAGAAAGATTTTTAATTTTAGGCATGAGTCAAAAGGAGAGAATTTTACTCGTCGTACATTGTTACCGCGAAAACGATACGATCAGAATAATCTCCTCAAGAAAAGCAACGAAAAACGAAGCCAAACAATACAAGGAGCGAAAATGAAAAAAGAATACGACTTCTCAAAAGCGATAAAAAATCCGTATGTAGACAAGCAGTTAAAAAAGCAAATTTCGATGAATATAAATGCCGATACGATAGAATATTTTAAAAATATGGCAAATAAAAAAGGCGTACCGTACCAGACGCTCATTAATATTTTTTTAACCGACTGCATGAATAGAAAACTCGACATCGCAATCGTACAAGGGTAAATTTGTCCAACTATTGGCTATAAAATCAAATTTTTATCGATTTTTAGCTAAATTTAGAGCTAAATTTAATCAAAAGAGACTAAATGCAAGTAACGCTTCTAAACTACACCCCGCTAAACATCTGCTCGCACGCGATCCGCACGTGCTGGCAAAGCTTCGAAAAAGGCGACGGCGGCGGCGAAAAAGACGTCGAGCTCATCGAGCGCGTCGGCAATAAATTTAAACACGCCAGCACGCTCGAGCACCTCTCCTACAACTTCTACATCCAAGGCATCTCGCGCGCCTTGCTACAAGAGCTAGCCCGTCACCGCGTGGCTAGCCTCAGCGTCAAATCAACGCGATACACGCTAAAAGAGCTAAAAAAAGAGGACAAATTTGAGCTTGGCGACTTTGAGCGAGCGGCGAGATTTATAGTATTAACGGGCGACGAAACGGTCGATAACGCAAGCATCAAAGCGCTAGAAAACCTGCGCGAAATCCTAGCAAACACCACAAAAAGCCTCGACATTGTCAAGTACTGCCTACCCGAGTGCTACAAAACCGAGCTCACATGGAGCGTAAACGCGCGCAGTTTGCAAAATTTCCTCTCGCTTCGCAGCTCAAAATCGGCGCTTTGGGAGATCAGAAACCTTTCGATAAAGCTTTACGAGTCGCTACCTCAGGAACATAAATTTATCTTTGAAGATCACGTAAATCAAGAATAATAGAGCGCTTTGTGCCGCCTCCAAGATAAAAGCAATGCTGTGTGAAAATTTAAGACGAAATTTAAGGCAAAATCAGGAGCTGTAAAATGGGACTATTTGATATTTTTAAAAAGGATAAATTTGACATCGACGTGCGCTCGGACGGCGTTTTTATAAACGGCGTAAACTGCGGGTTTGATCTGGCTAAATTTAATGAAGCCCTAGGCCAGCCGCGCGTGATCGATGATGGAGAGGGCAAAAGCCGCTATTTTTGGGATGAGGCTGGGATTTTTGCCTTCGTACGCGCAGGAGAGCTCGCAGAACCGAAGCTTTCCGAGATAGTTTTGATGCTTGAGGTCGCAAAGGCCGTGCAGCACGAGGTTCCGTGCAAGCTCTACGGCGGCGCGTTCACGATAGAAGGCAGACCGCCGCTTGAGGCTGTATCCGAGCAGGAGCTGCGCGGCGCATATATATTTTTGGAGCTTAGCCTAGGCAAATTCGAAGTCTCGCTAGCTCTCGCCGAGGCCGTGCAGGAGCGCATAGGCGCGATGGACTTCGCCGAGCGCTTCGCTAAGCGCGACACCGACGAGATCGCAGACATCGTACGAGCTGCGAAAATGCCGATAGGGCGCGTCTGCATCAATCAAAAAGAGAAAAAGGTAAAGCGCAAGCCGAGCGATAAATTTAAGCTTCCGCGCGCGGCTGGCGAGACGCTTCTGTTTAAAAATTTCAATTTCAAAATCGCCGTGATGAACGAGCTGATGTATGAAAAAGCCCTGCTACAGCCTAAATTTGACGTGTTTGAGTATTGCGAGGAGCGCGGCATCGATCCGTACGCGGACTTTGGCGCCCTGCCGCAAGCCAAAAAGTGGTTCAAGGACTATCCGGTTCCTGCAAATCTGGCGGAGCGGGTGAGCGAGCTCTATCTTGACGGCGGGAACGAAATTTATCTACAAATCGCGCCTGATTGGGACGGCGAGGACGAGCTTTTTGACATCAAAAACATCGATGCCGCCGAGCTTGCGCCATTCATTAATCTTAAGAAAATCGAAACAACCGGCATCGGTATATCTAAAAAGGCGCGAAAAGCCTGCGCGGATGCGGGGATCGAGGTAGTTGATTAGGCGCGGAGATAAATTTTAAGCAATCAAATTTTGCGCTAAAAAAAGGCAAAATTTGAGCTTATTTTAAGCGCAAATTATTCGCGTGCGTTAGCGCGATGGCGATGGCGTCGGTGATATCAAGCGGTTTGATCTCCTTTGTTATACCGAGAATTTTTTTAACCATAAAGGCCACCTGCTCTTTATCTGCCTTGGCTTTGCCCGTTACCGTTTTTTTAACCTGAAGTGGCGTATACTCGGCAAAATCGCCGTGCAACTGCAAAATTTTAAGACTAAGTGCCCCTCGAAACTGCGCGAGCTTCAAAACCGTTTTTGGATTATACGCGAAAAATATGTCCTCGATCGCCACTTCGTCAAATTTGTGATTTTTGAAAATCAGGTCAAGTCCCTCGCAAAGTTCGGTGATTTGATACTGCAAAGAATTCGGTTTTATTTTGATTAGTCCCGCCTCGATTAAAACTGTTTTCACGGGCGTCTTTTCGACGATCGCATAGCCGCAATTTCGCGATCCCGGATCGATTCCTAAAATTTTCATCTCGTCCTTTTCAACGGTTTTTCACGCTTTTTTCACGGCGTGAAAAACGAATTTCAACGCCATTTTAACAAATTTAAGATAAAATCTAGCGAATTAATCTTAAAGGCAAAAATTTGGTCGCAAACGAGGTTTTGGAGCTACTTTCCAAAGAAATTTTACCGTCGGAATTTGAATGCTACATCAAGCAGCTTAAATTTAACGAAAAAAGCTCAAATTCGACGAACGTCGTATTTAACGCGCCAAACGAGATTATCGCCAAATTTATCCAGACCAAATACGCCTCCAAAATCGCTCATCTTTTTGAAGTAAAAACCGGACAAAAGCCCGTAATCAACATCCTAGCCGCGACCAAAACGCAAAGCAAACCGGCTAAAAAAGTGGACGTCAAAGAGATAAAAGCGCAAAGCAGCCTGCTAAATCCAAGCTATACGTTTGAAAATTTCGTCGTAGGCGACTCTAATCAGTTTGCATTTTTAAGCGCGAAAGCCGTATCTGAACAACTCGGTAAAATTTACAATCCTCTCTTCATCTACGGCCCGACTGGGCTTGGCAAAACTCACCTTTTACAATCAGTCGGAAATTTTTGCCTAAACGGCGGTAAAATGGTTATTTGCGTAACAAGTGAGCAGTTTATCACGGACTTTACTTATAACCTTAACAACCACTCGATGGAGCGATTTCGCGAAAAGTACCGAAACTGCGACGTTTTACTCATCGACGATGTGCAGTTTTTAGGAAAAACCGATAAAATCCAAGAGGAATTTTTCCACACGTTTAACGAACTTCACGCTAAAAACGGTCAGATAGTAATGACCTCGGACCGCCAGCCAAAGCTACTAAAGGGCTTTGAAGATAGGCTAAGAACGCGTTTTGAGTGGGGTATCATCGCCGATATCACGCCGCCGGAGCTTGATACTAAAATCGCAATCATCAAGAAAAAGTGCGAATTTGATAAAATTTACCTCGATAAAGACGTCATAAACTACATAGCTACAAACATGGGCGACAACATCCGAGAAATCGAAAGCGCGATAATAAACTTAAACGCTTACGCAAGGCTGATGAGGCAGGAAATCACGCTAGAATTTGCCAAAAATATCCTGCGCGATCAGATAAAAGAAAAACGAGAAAATATAAACCTAGAAAATATCGTTGAAATCGTGAGCAAAGAGCTAAACGTCAAACCAAGCGATATGAAAAGTAAATCCCGCTCGAAAAATATCGTCGAAGCTAGACGCATCGTGATATATCTGGCTAAAAATTTGACGCCAAACTCGATGCCGCAGATTGCGCAGTTTTTTAACATGAAAGATCATTCGGCCGTAAGTCATAGTATCAAAAAAATAAACGAACTAATAGAAACGAATGAATATTTTAAAGTTCGCGTCGAAGAACTAAAGAATAAAATTTTAACCAAAGAGTAAAAACGTGAATAAAAGTGAAAAAATAAGCAGTTTTTTAACGCTGCAAATGCCCTATTTAAAGCAAATAAAAGCAGTTTTAAACTTTTCACGCCCCCTACTAATGCTACTAAAAGAAATTTAAAAACAAAAGGAAAAAAATGAAAGTCGCGATTAATAAAAACGCTTTAGAAAGCATCGTAACAAATAGCAATTCTTACCTAGAGAGAAAAGATCTAAGCGCTATAACTTCGCATATATTTATCGGAGCTAAAGACGGTATCTTAAACATCAAAGCAACAGACCACGAGATCGGTCTAGCCTATAAGCTCTCAAACGTCAAAATCATGGACGAGGGAAACGCTACTGCAAACGGTAAGAAATTACTTGACATCATAAGAAGCCTAAAAGACGAAGAAATCACACTAGAGACGGTAAATAACTACCTCTACATAAAACAAAAAAACTCAAAATATAAGCTTCCGATGTATAAATTTGAAGATTTTCCAAATTTCCCGACGATAGAAAATAAAAATAAATTTGAAGTCAACGCCGTAATGCTTGGAAGAAGTTTAAAGAAAATTTTTACAAGCATCGACAATAACAACCCTAAATTTGAGCTAAACGGCGCACTTATAGACATCAAGCAAAACTATATAAATATCGTCGGTACCGACACGAAAAGGCTTAGCGTATTTAGATTTGAAACTCCAACTCAAAGCGAATTTTCTTTGATAATACCGAAAAAAGCCATTAGTGAGATACAAAAGCTATTTTTTGATAAGATCGAAATTTACTACGACGACACGACATTGATCGCTCAAAGCGCAAATTTCGAGTTTTTTACAAAGCTTATAAACGGCAGATTTCCTGACTACAACAGAGTAATCCCGCAAGAGATAAAGAAAAGACTAAGATTAAGCAGAGATAAGATGATAGAAGGCATCAAAACCGTTTCGATAATCTCTGAAAGCATGAAAATCGTATTTGCACCTCAAACCATAAGCTTTGAAAGCGTCGTCGAGGATAACTCGGAGGCTAAAACCACTATAGAATTTGCAACCGGACTTGAAGAAGAAATCTACATCGGTGTGAAAAATAGATACTTGCTTGATTTCTTACAAAGCATCGAAGAGGAACATTTCGAATTTGGATTTAACGATTCGAATTTAGCCTTTACGGTTAGCTCAAACGAGCTAAAAACGGTAATAATGCCGATAAATTTATAAAAATAAAAGGTAAATAATGCAGCAAAATTACGGTGCGGAAAATATTAAAGTTTTAAAAGGGCTCGAAGCGGTTAGAAAACGCCCCGGCATGTACATCGGCGATACTAACATAAGCGGCCTACATCACATGATCTACGAGGTCGTAGATAATTCCATAGACGAAGCGATGGCTGGGTACTGTGATACGATAGATATTGAGCTAACGCGCGAAGGATCGGCGATAATCAGCGATAACGGACGCGGTATACCTGTCGATATGCACCCTACGGAGAAAATTTCAGCCGCTACTGTAGTTTTAACCGTACTTCACGCGGGCGGCAAATTTGATAAAGATACTTATAAGGTTTCAGGCGGTTTGCACGGCGTCGGCGTTAGCGTAGTAAACGCCCTTTCTAAAAAACTAGTCGTGAACATCAAACGCGACGGTAAACTACACAGGCAAGAGTTTTCAAAGGGTATCCCGCAAAGCGACCTTGAAATCATAAAAACGACCAATAGAACGGGAACTCAGGTAGAGTTTTGGCCGGATGACAGCATTTTTGAGGTTACGGAATTTGACGATGAAATTTTAACCAAACGATTTAGAGAGCTAGCCTATCTAAATCCGAAAATCACGATAAATTTTAAGGATCAAAGAAACGGTAGAAAAGAGAGTTTTCACTACGAGGGCGGACTTGAGAGCTTTGTAACAGATTTAAATAAAAACGAAGCCGTAAGTAAAGCGGTATCGTTTAGCGGCGGCGAAGAGGACGTTTTAGTAGATTTTGCCTTGATGTACAACGACACTTATAGCGAAAATTTACTAAGCTTCGTAAATAACATCAAAACCCCTGACGGCGGTACGCATGAAGCTGGATTTCGCGCGGGTTTAACTCGCGTGATAACAAACTATATCGCCGCAAACGCTGCAGCCCGCGAAAAAGACACGAAAATCACTGGCGAAGATATCCGCGAAGGCCTCATCGCAGTTATAAGCGTCAAAGTACCGGAACCGCAGTTTGAAGGCCAAACGAAAGGAAAACTAGGCTCGAGCTACGTAAAACCTATCGTTCAAAAGATGGTTTTTGAGGTGCTTAGTAAATATTTTGAAGAAAACCCGATCGAAGCTCGCGCGATAATGGAAAAAGCGCTGATGGCGGCGCGCGGACGTGAAGCGGCAAAAAAAGCTCGCGATCTAACGCGTAAAAAAGAGGGTTTAAGCATAGGAACGCTGCCCGGTAAACTAGCAGACTGCCAAAGCAAAGATCCTACCATCAGCGAGCTTTATCTAGTGGAGGGCGACTCAGCGGGCGGCTCGGCCAAACAAGGACGCGATAGAGTGTTTCAGGCGATTTTGCCGTTAAAAGGTAAAATTTTAAACGTAGAAAAATCGCGCTTAGATAAAATTTTAAAATCGGACGAAATAAAAAATATGATAACCGCGCTAGGCTGCGGTATCGGCGATGAATTTGACGCTGAAAGGCTTCGCTACCACAAGATCATAATCATGACCGATGCCGACGTCGACGGTAGCCATATCCAGACGTTGCTTTTAACGTTTTTCTTTAGATTTTTACATAAAGTCGTGGAAAACGGTCATATTTATCTAGCTCAGCCGCCGCTTTACCGCTATAAAAATGGTAAAAAAGAAATTTATCTAAAAGACGAAAGAGCGCTCAATGAATTTCTAATAGAAACTGGCATCGAAGGTGTCGAGTTTGAAGGTATCGGAAACGCCGATCTTATAGACTTTTTAAAGATAGTCGCAGCTTATAGAAGCGTATTAAAAGAGCTTGAAAAGCGATTTAGCGTGATTTCTGCGGTTAGATATATGATCGAAAATCCAGATATCGTTTCAAAAAGCTACAGCGAAATTTATGAAATTTTGAAAAATTATCTGGAAGCGCAGGGACACAATATCTTAAACTCATACGTCAGCGAAGAAGAAGCGCGAATTTACGTACAAACCGAAAGCGGCTTGGAAGAGCTTTTGGTAAATGAAAATTTGTTTACAAATTCGCTTTACGAGGAAGCGCTTTATATCAGTCAAAAGATAAAAGAGCGCGGCATCGAGCTAAAAGGCGACGTAATAGACGTGTTAGAGGAGATAGAGAAAAATGCCAAAAAAGGCGCCTACATACAGCGCTATAAAGGTCTTGGCGAGATGAACCCTGAGCAGCTATGGGAAACGACGATGAACCCTGAAAATCGCCGTTTGCTAAAAATAAACATAAACGATGTAGTAAGCGCTTCGGATACGTTTAATCTCTTCATGGGCGACGAGGTCGAACCGCGAAGAAACTACATACAAGAGCACGCAAAAGACGTGAAACATTTGGATGTATAAATGCTAAAATCAGAACTAAAAGAACGATCAAATAGGTTTAAAACCGCGCTCGAGGTATCCTCGATATTTATTTTTAGCGTTATCATTTTGGTTTATATTTTTGTTAAAAAAGACCAAATAAATTTTGACGCTGATGATATTATTCTGATCACTATTTTGGTTTTGTGTCAGGTTTATTTTACGGCCTACAAAATTTATCAAAGCTTTCAAACGAGCGTACTCGATCAAGTAACAAAAGCCTATAATAGAGACGAAATTTTAAGACTTTTATCAAAGCAAGCTTCTAAATTTAAAGGCAAAAGCGGCGGCAATATGCTAATGCTAAAGATAGAAAATTTAAACGATATAAACGAGCGTTATAGCTTTGTTAGCACCGATATTTTGCTAAAACGACTAGTCGAGCGGCTGGAGAAATTTCTAAATGAAAAAGTGTCTAAAAACACTCTCATCGGTAGATATTCAAACGAGTATTTTCTGATCTTTTGCGAGAGTAAAAGTACTGAGCTCATCCACCTTTTAAACGTTTTTGAAAAAAGCATTTTAAGCGACGGAATCTACAATATCGAGCTAAAAATCAAATTTGACGCTATCGATATAAATCACTCGGCAAGCCTCAAAAACTCGGTTTCTTATCTCATCCAAAAGCTAAACGAGAGCGATAACGAGGATAAAGTGGACATCACCGACGATCTTGAAAAAGACGTATGTAACTGCATCGATATGCAAAGATTTATCTTTCAAACTCAGCTCGTTAAAAGCCTTCGTTTCGGGCAAAATTTAAAAAATATCATCGTAAAAGTTTACACAGATAAGCAAGGTCTCGTCTCAAAAGCAAAAGTGCAAAATATCGCGAACAAAAACGGCTATGAGGTGCTTTTTGACATAAATGTCATCAAAAAGCTATCCGAGCTCAAATTTAAAGACGAAGATCCGATTGTGATCGAAATTTCGTCGGTTTCGATTAGAAATTTAAAATTTACGAATTTTATAAAAGAGTTCGTCGGGCTAGGTAAAATCGATCCAAATCGCGTTATTTTCGAGTTTAGCGAGAAGCTGGTATATGATGAGATAAATAGATTTAGAGAAATTTTGACAGAGTATAAAAACCTCGGTTTTCGCTTTGCGCTTAATAAATTCGGCGGCAACAACGCGGGCTTTGAATATTTTAAATATTTGCCGATAGATTTTGTTATCTACGACATCGAATTTAACAAAAATATCAAAAACGACAAATTTAAAACTCTGTTAGAAAATCTAAATTTGACCGCAAAAAGAGTAGGCGTAAAATCCATCGTGAGATTTGTGGAGGACGACGAGTTTTACAACATCGCGGAGCGCTATCAGACCGACTTCGCGCAGGGCTTTTTCATAGAGAAGCCAAAAGAAATTTAAAGGAAAAAAATGCAAGAAAATGAGGTCGTAGAGTCAAAATACGGCGAGAAAATAATAAGCGAATTTGACGTAGAAAAAGACCTGGAAATCTGGGAAAACAAGCACGAGCGCGACTATAAGATCAAGATCACGCTGCCGGAGTTTTGCTGCCTATGCCCGCGCTCGGGATATCCTGATTTTGCTACGATTTATCTCGAGTACGTACCGGCTAAATTCGTCGTCGAGCTAAAAGCGATCAAACTATACATCAACAGTTTCATGACGCGAAACATCAGTCACGAAGACAGCATAAACGAAATTTACGAGGTTTTAGAGCGAAAGCTAGCTCCGAAATGGATGAAGATCACGGGCGACTTTAACCCGCGTGGCAACGTCCATACAGTGATTGAAATTTGCTCTGACGAGATAATCAAAAAAACGCAAGAACAAAGCTTTGAAGCGCCGAAATTTGAGAGATTTTCGCGAGATAGCGAGCGTAGTTTCGACAGAGGCGGTTACGGCGGACTCGAGTCCAAATTTAGCAAAGACGGCTCTCGCGGTAAGAGTTTCGGAGCCGATAGAAGAGATACAAAAACCGGTGATAGAAAACCTCGCGCGAATAGTAAAGATAAATTTGACGATAAACCGCGAAGATCGGGCAGCAAAGATGGCTTTAAAAAGCCTGAATTTGCCGGCGAAAAGCGTGCCCGCGTCGTGAAAAAATCATCGGAAGATAAATGATAAGCGCGCAGCTCATCGAGCACATCTTTAAAGCCGCGTCCATCTCGCGCTGGAACGACTATCCCAAGATGACGAATTTAGTCGAGCTTGATAAGCAAGCGCACAAATTTATCATCGCGTATTTTATCGCAAAGCTCGAGCACGGCGCCGATATGAACTACATCATCGAGGCCGGTATTTTCGAGTTTCTTGCGCGAGTTGTGGTCACGGATATACGCCCCGATGTGTTTCATCAGATGCAAAAAACTAAAAACGAGCAGATAAACGCCTGGGTGTTAACGATCCTAGAAGGGCTAGTAAAGGACGTCGAGGGCGGTAAATTTTTAGAGCGGATGCGCCGCTATCTCACGCACAAGGACAAGGCTCACGCTAAAGAGCGTCTGATCCTAAAGGCCGCTAGCTATCTCGCGACACGCTGGGAGTTTTCGATCGTTTATCAAACGAGTAAATTTTTAAGCGACATAGACGAGCTAAAAGCGCGCGTGGAGGAGGAGCTGGAGGATTATTACGAGCTAATAGGCGTGCGCAAAATCGTGATGAATCAAAAGCTAGCAAAGCTAGTCGATCTAGCTGGCAGACTGCGCTTTCAAAAGCGCTGGGCACAGACGCCGCGCATCCCTGAAACGGCGGTTTTGGGCCATATGTTAGTCGTGGCGATTTTGAGTTATTTTTACTCGCTTGAGGTAAAGGCCTGCAAAACGAGACTAGAAAATAACTTCTTTTGCGCGCTCTTTCACGATCTGCCCGAGTCGCTAACGCGCGATATCATTAGCCCTGTAAAATACGGTATCGAAGGGCTAAATGAGATAATCAGCGAATATGAAATGCGCCTGATAGACGAGAAAATTTTGCCTTTCGTACCTGAAAATTTTAGAGACGAGTTTAGCTATATCCTCGGTATCCGTATGGAAGGCGGCAAATTTATCAAAAACGAGTTTGAAAACAGGATCTGCGAGAAAAAGCCTCTACATCACGAGGGTACGATGGAGAACGTAAACGAGGATAAATTTAACGCTATCGATGGAAAAGCGCTTAAAATTTGCGATAAACTCGCGGCGTTTTTCGAGGCGGGGATCTCGATCAGCTACGGTGTGAAGTCAAACGAACTAACCGAAGGCTTTAATAATATGGATAAATTTTTTCAGAAAAATCAGAGCTTGGACGGAGTGAATTTTTTAAAAGTTTGCGATGATTTTAAGGAGCATTTTTCGCTTTTACAGGTTTAAAAACCCTCTCTCAGATGACTGCGGCACACGCCTAGCCTAAGTGCTCTGCTGTGTTCCCACCCTGAAGCGGTGCCTAGAAGAGACATTGCACAGGTCTAAGAAAGGGCAAGAGCGATTTTACTCAAATTTTACTTAAATATATTTTAGGCGGCAACATGGGATTTGATATAAAATGTAAATTTTTGTCGTTGTTTAGGGAGTTTTTGGTCTATCACCACCGCTCGCTGGAGTTTCGCGCGAAGATCTTTGCGGCTATCATCTCGGCCAAACTCAATCCCGAAGAGGACGATTTTGCAAATTTATACGATATCTCGAGCGAAATTTACGCTAGCGATGAGAACCGCAAACGCGTACTTATCGAAACCACCAGAGAGTATGTCTCCCGTATCAAACGCAAAGACCCGATGACGCTTGATAGCTTGCTCTTAGCGATTGATCAGGCTATCAGAGCGAACAAAAACTACGCGCTAAAGATTGACTTCGAGCACCTACGCAGGCTCATCGACGCCGACGAATACGAAGGTCTCGTGCAGCAGCGCGTGTATGATTTCTTGCTATACGAGGTAAAAACCTACGCGCCAAACAGATAAAACCTCAAATTTGAATTAAATTTTGCTTACTTTTGCTATTTTTTTGCGGCGTTTTATTATGGATTTGATTTTTGGGAGGCGATACGCTTGATAAGGGCATTTATAAAGGGTCGGTATGCCTGAGGCCGGTAGCGCAACTGACATAAATTTTACCGTCAAAAAGGCCGGTATCTACGAGATAAGTTTCATCTACGCACAAGATCCGCAAAAACAAAAAGAGGAAGAAAAACGCAGCGAGGAGGTCTTCCCGGGATACGGCAGCGATGCGTTTACGAAGTGGTTTTGCCAGAAGTCTACGGCTGCTAAGATAGCCGGATATTATGGTTATACGACGCAAGGCGTCCCTGAGCCAATCGGCACGAGTGAAGAGGAAAAAGCGGCTTGCACGGGCGAAAAAATCTTGCTAAAAGTAGCGCTAAAATCCATACAAAACCGCAAAATAAGCTACGCAAAAGGCGGCGAGGTAAACGAGCTAAAGCAAAATTTAAGCGCCCTAACCGAAACCTTTGATATGTCAAAATACGGCGCGACTTCATGGTACAGCGCGCCAAACGGAGGCTTTACTCACGATAAAGTCTTGCTCCGCGCAGAGCTCGAAAAAGGCGAATATAGCGTAAAAGTACAGGCTCTAAGCGACGTGCCTGAGCTAAAAAAGATCGTGACGTTTATTAAAATCAGCAAATATCACAACTGGAAATAAAAATTTGCCGTTTTGCAAGTCAAATTTGACTAAGTTTACTAAAAATTTCTAAGCCCTATTTCCAAATTTGAACGGATCAAATTTGTATCAAATTTAGCCTTCGCCTGTGTCAAATTTCCGAAATTTTCGCCGGTATCTAGGAAATTTTGTAGATAGTAAACTCCTCTGTATCCGTGCTCGTACAATATCTGGCTCATCGCCGAGATATTGTCCTCGTCTAGCAAGTCCGCGTACACCGTCGTTCTAACCTCAAATTTAAAGTCGGTTTGCAGCAAAAACTCAAGCGTTTGCAAGAAATTTTTATACAAATTTGAGCCGGTAACCTTGAGAAATTTCTCCTTCGGCGCTTTAAAATCAAGCGCGATATAGTCGATCAAATTTAACGAGATAGCCTGCCCAATCGCGGTCAAATTTGAGCCGTTAGTATCGACTTTGAGCGAAAATCCGCGCAACTTTACTTCGCGAGCTAGCGGCAAAAACGCTGGGCTAAGCGTGCATTCGCCGCCGCTAAAAACCACGCCGCTAAGCTTGCCTTTGCGCTTATCTAAAAAGTTGATAAACTCGGCGCAGCTGATCTGTCCCACGCCAGTGACGATAGGGACGTTGTAGCAGTAGGCGCAGCGCATATTGCAGCCCGCAAACCACGCTATACAGGCCGTTTTGTCGGGGTAGTCAAGGGTCGTAAAGGGGGTGAGCGAGTAAAGCGGAAAATCAGCGTCTTTCACGTTTTACTCGCAAGAGTTTAGCGGGATTTTGGCTCGCAAAATTTGACGCGCTCTTTGTGCTCGCCTTTTTTGCCGAGGTTAAAACTCTCTACCGGGCGGTGGTAGCCCATTACGCGGGTGTAGACGACGCATTTCGTGCGCTTTGCTTCAAGCGAAGCTAGGATTTCTTTGTCGCTCATTTGTCACTCCTTGATAATTGATGTCAAATAGTATAGCACTTTGTAGATAACTACCGTCTTAAATTTATTGGCGCGCCTTTGTTTTTCAGCCATTGTTAAAAGTATGGTAATATCCGCGTTACGATTAAATTTAAAACAAAGGAAAAATATGGCGAAAGTCAAATTTCACGGCGCAGATATCGCGCTAAAAGGCGAAGAGGTATTCGTGGGCTCGTATGCGCCAGAGGTCGCGCTAGTCGGGCAGGATCTAGGCGAGTTTAAGGTCGGCGGCAACAACGGCATCGAGATCCTAGTCGCCGTTCCGTCGCTAGATACGGGCGTTTGCGCGACTGAAACGCGTAAATTTAACGAAAAAATGGCAGCCAAAGCGGCGATCAAACTAAGCGTGATCTCGATGGATCTACCGTTTGCTATGGGGAGATTTTGCTCTACGGAGGGCATCAAAAATTTAAAAGTCGGTAGCGACTTTAGAGCTAGAGAGTTCGGCGAAAAATACGGCGTAATCATCAGTGAAGGACCGCTTGCGGGGCTTTTAGCCAGAGCCGTTTTCGTTATCAAAGACGGCGTCGTCATCCACAAACAAATCGTCCCCGAGATTGCGGATGAGCCAAACTACGATGCGGTATTTGACGCGATAAAATCAAGCGGAGGCTGCGGCTGCGGGTGCATGTAAGCCGCTAAATTTAAAGGCCGCGAGAGCGGTCTTTTCTGTATAAATTATCAAATTTTTACGCTTAAATTTGCTTCTTATCTTTTAGCATAACAATATCAGATTTTAACTAATATCCATAAAATTAAAATTATTTTTGCCAGCGCCAATGATTTAGCGATGTAAAAGTTAAGTAAATTTAAATGCAGTAAAAGAGAGCCTTGCTTAAATTTGCCAGAAATCCAAGCAAATTTAAGCACTCGTTAGTCAAATTTGATGTAAATTTTACTGACATCCCTCACACTCGATCGAGCGATCGGCGACGTTATTTAGCTTTTCGCTATCAGGGCTTTCGGAGCGTAGATAGTAGGTCGATTTTAGTCCCAGCTCCCACGCAAGCGTGTAAATTTCGCTCAGATATCCGCCGCTAGCTTTGTCTAGGCTCATGAAAATATTTAGGCTCTGGCCCTGGTCGATCCACTTTTGGCGGATGGCGCCTGCACGCACTAGTACGCGCTGATCTAGCTCATAGGCAGGCGTGTAGAACTGCCACGTCTCAGGGCTGAGATTTGGCACGACGTTTGGTATCATGCCGCTTAGGTTGTGCTCGAACCATTTGCGCTTATACACGGGCTCGATCGTCTGCGTGGTGCCTACGAGTATGCTGATGCTCGACGTCGGTGCGATCGCCATCAGATAGCCGTTTCGCATGCCGTCTTTTTTGACCTTTTCGCGTAGTTTGCTCCAGTCGCAGGCGTTTTCGTCAAAGAGCCCGCCTCTATCGTTTAGAAGCGCTTTGGCATTTGCGTTTGCCGTATCGATAGGCATCACTCCCCTGCTCCACTTTGAGCCCGAAAAAAGCGGATAAACGCCCTTTTCTACCGCCAAATTTGAGCTGGCGTAGATGGCGTTGTAGCTTATGTTCTCCATCACGCTATCGATCAGCGCTAGGTGCTCGTAGCTGCCCCATTTTACGCCGCGCTCGGCTAGCATCTGCGCCTCGCCCATGACGCCAAGGCCGATCGAACGGGAGGCTAGGTTGGTGTGTTTGACCTTTTTGTGCGGGTAGAAATTTAGATCGATGACGTTGTCTAGCATGCGTACGGCGATCGGCACGACGCGCTCGATGTCCTCTTTTTTGTTGATTTTGCTTAAATTTATACTCGCGAGGTTGCATACGGCGGTTTTGCCCTCGAGGCTTTCTTTTTCGACGATGAAAATTTGTTTCCCATCGATGCTATCTAGCGCGCTTAGCTTTTTGGCTTTTTTGGTTATACCGCTATCAACAGTGACGTCTTCTTCCTCGTCAAATAACCGCTCGAAGCCGTTATCAAACGTGATCTTGATCTTATAATAGTTTGGTTGCGTATTTTGGAAAATTTCGGTGCATAAATTTGAGCTTCTGATGATACCGTCGTGATCGTTTGGATTGGCTTTGTTTGCGTTATCTTTAAAGCACAAAAACGGCATGCCTGATTCAAAATAGCTAGTTAAAATTTTCTTCCACAGCTCTTTTGCCATGACGACGTTTTTTTGGATCTTTTCATCGTTTTCGTATGCTAGATAGCGCGCCTCGAACTCATCGCCGTATAGATCGCACAGATCGGCGACCTCTGCGGGATCAAAGAGGCTCCAGCGTGCGTTTTCTTTGACGCGTTTCATGAAAAGGTCGTTTATCCAAAGCGCAGGGAACAGCTCGTGCGCTCTGCGGCGCTCTTCGCCCGAGTTTTTGCGTAGATCCAGGAAGTCGCTCACGTCCATGTGCCACGGTTCGACGTAGACGGCTATCGCGCCCTTTCTCGTGCCTAGCTGATCGACGGCGACGGCGATGTCGTTCGTGACTTTTAGAAACGGAATTATACCGCCGGCTGCGTTTTTATGTCCGTCGATGCTGCCTCCCATAGCGCGCACCTTGCACCAGTCCCAGCCGATACCGCCGCCAAATTTGCTAAGAAGAGCCATCTCTTTGTAGCTATCGAAAATTCCCTCGATATTATCTGGCGTACTTCCCACGTAGCAAGAGCTTAGCTGATGGCGTGTCGTGCGTGCGTTTGAGAGCGTCGGGGTGGCTAGCATGACTTCAAATTTAGATATGAGGTCGTAAAATTTCTTCGCCCAGCCTTGGCAGTCTAGTTCGTTTTGCGCGAGGAACATCGCGATCGCCATAAACATCTGCTGCGGTAGCTCTATCGGCGCGCCGCTGCGGTCTTTGATGAGGTAGCGGTCGTATAGCGTCTTGATGCCTAGATATGCAAACTGCAAGTCGCGCTCGGGCCTAATGTAGTCGTTTAGGTCGTCTAGATCGTATTTTTCTTTTAGTCCTGGGATGACGCGGCCCGCTTTTTCGCCCTTTTGCAGATAGTCGCGTAGATGGTTGTAGCCGCTAAAGCCCGTGACCTTGTGATAAAGGTCGTATAAAAATAGCCTCGCCGCAACAAATGTCCAGTTTGGGCGGTCGATGTCGATCTTTTCGACGGCCGTTTTGATGAGGGTTTGCTGTATCTCCTCGGTCGTTATCATATCGCGAAATTGAATTTTCGCATCCACCTCAAGCTCGCTTAGGCTCACGTTTGCTAGCCCCGCGACCGCCTCGCTTGTGTATTTTTTGATCTTGCTTACGTCAAGCTCTTCCGTGCGCCCGTTTCGTTTTAGTACTTTCATTAAATTCCGTCCTGCTTTCCAAAAACTCTTTTAAAAATCCCGTCCACGTGCCTGGCGTAATACGCATAATCAAAGCACTCTTTTATCTCTGCTTCGCCCAGGCTTGCGCGTAGCTCCTCGTCGGCGAGTAAATTTTGTAAAAATAGGCTCTCGCCGTTTTCGTTTATCGCTTTTTTGCCCTCTTGTAGATCCGCCCAGACCTTCATCGCGTTGCGCTGGACGATCTTGTACGCATCCTCGCGCGAAATCCCGCGCTGCGGAAGCTGTAAAAGCACGCGCTGAGAAAAGACGAGCCCGCCGGTCAAATTTAGATTTTTCATCATATTTTCCGGATAAACTACCAAATTTGCGATCAAATTCGTAATGCGCGCGAGCATGAAATCGGCCGTGATGAAGGCGTCGGGCAGGATAAATCGCTCGACCGAACTGTGGCTGATGTCGCGTTCGTGCCAGAGCGCGACGTTTTCGAGCGCAGGCGTCACGTATGAGCGCAGCATCCTGCAAAGGCCGGTGATGTTTTCGCTGAGCACGGGATTGCGCTTGTGCGGCATCGCGCTAGAGCCCTTTTGGCCGGGGCTAAAGTACTCCTCGGCCTCGTAAACTTCCGTCCTTTGGAAGTGGCGCACGGCGACGGCGATTTTTTCGCAGGTGGCGGCTAGGACGGCGATCGCGCTGATGACGTGGGCGTAGCGGTCGCGCTGGATGACTTGATTTGACGCTGGAGCAGGTTTTAGACCAAGCTCGGCGCAGGTTAGCTCTTCAAACTCTAGCGGCGCATGAGCGAAATTTCCCATCGCGCCGCTTAGTTTGCCGTATGCTGCGACCTCTTTGGCGTCCTGCAGCAGCTTTAGCGCGCGCGCGACCTCGTCGTACCAGACCGCAAGCACGAGCCCGAAGGTGATCGGCTCGCCGTGGATGCCGTGGCTGCGGCCGACCATCATCGTGTTTTTGTGCTCCTGCGCTCTGGTTTTGATCGCGCTCATCAGGCCTTTTACGTCCTCGATAATGAGCTCCATGCTGCTTTTGATCTGAAGCGCGACGGCGGTGTCAATGCAATCTGAGCTAGTCATGCCGTAGTGTACGAAGCGGCTCTCCTCGCCCAGGCTCTCGCTCACGCTCGTTAGAAATGCGATCACGTCGTGCTTGGTCGTCTTTTCAATCTCATCGATGCGTGCTACGTCAAATTTTGCGTTTTTGCAAATTTTCTCGCAGTCTTCGTTACTAATAAAGCCCAGCTTATTCCACGCTTTGACCGCGGCCTTTTCGACCTCCAGCCACGCGCCGTATTTTGCCTGCATATCCCACTTCTGCGCCATCTGTTCGCGCGAATATCTCTCTACCATCTCTTTAGCCTTTTTTATGCGAATTTTTGTATAATTTTTTAAGGAAAGATTATATAAAAACTGGGCTGAAATCGCGGTTAGTATCCGCTAAATTTGCCCTTAAATTTTAGATTTAAAGAGTGAAAATTGCCTTATATTCATAAATTTATCACGCATGCCGAAGGGCAAAAAGCGTATGAAATTTTGCTGCGAAACGGCTATAAAATGCGCGAAGCCCAGCGACTAATCGACAAAGGCCGACTTATCTGCGACGGCACGGTCGTCAGCGAGAAAAATGCCTTGCTAAGCGGCGAAATTTGTCTAATAGAGTACGAGACGAATCCACGAGGTTTAAAACCAATTTTTGAGTGCGAGAAATTTGCGGTTTTTGATAAACCCAGCGGCGTGCTCAGTCATCCAAACGGCAGGCATTGCGATTACTCGCTAAATGACGAAATTTGGTCGCTCTACGGCCGCGAAGCGTCGGTCGCACATCGGCTGGACTGTGAAACTAGCGGACTCATCGTCGTGGGTAAAGACAAAAATGCGGTCGTAAATTTGAAAAAACTTTTTGAAAATCGGCAGGTTTATAAAAGCTATGTCGCACTCGCGCACGGCAAAATAAGCGAAAATTTGCGCATCGAAGCAAATATGGATCTAACAAACGACTACGACGACGTGAAAATGCGAATGAGAATTTGCGAGGATGGCAAAAGT
This sequence comes from uncultured Campylobacter sp., assembly GCA_963515555.1. Classification (GTDB taxonomy): domain Bacteria; phylum Campylobacterota; class Campylobacteria; order Campylobacterales; family Campylobacteraceae; genus Campylobacter_A. Next base: position 27,500 of record CAUPXB010000013.1, read on the forward strand.
GCGGTTACGGAGATTTTGCCGTTAGAGTATTTTGCCGATATCGATGCGACGCTGGTTCGAGCTGTACCGCTCACTGGCAGACAGCATCAAATTCGCTTGCATTTGTTCCACGTGGAACATAAGATTTTAGGCGAACCGCTCTACGGCCTATCGCGACCGCAAATCGAGAAAATTTTAGATAAAGAGATGAGCGAAAGCGAGCGAATTTTAACGACCGGCGCGCCGAGATTGCTGCTGCATTCGGATGAAATTAGCTTTAAATTTGACGGTGTGGAATATAAAATAAAATCAGAATTTGATGCTAGAAATGAGTTTTACGACCTTGCAAAATCAAAATAAAAAGATAAACGATGAAATTGAATATTGAACAGTTAAAGTCAGAATTTGAACGCGGGCAAAATACGCAAAATTGGTTTAAAAATATCGGCAAACACTCGTTAGATGCCGATAAAATTTTCGTTCCGTTTTGCGTTAAATTTGCAAAATTTGAGCAGTTATCAAAGTTACTAAAATCAAACGAATGGAGTAATATCGATCTTGATATATTTGCTGAAATTTGCCGTTTTAGCGATCAAATTTTACGGCACTATTCGTTGACGGATGATCTTGCAGCTACTGCGCTAGAGATTTTGTCAACTAAAAAAGAGCGTTTGGTTCAGGATATTCTGACGTGTGGCTTGCCGGTTAAAACTTATGACTATTCGGTGTTTCCGATTGTTTTGCGTGCATTTCAAGAGTACGGTATACGTAAAATTTGCCCTAATTTCTGCATTGATTTCAATACAAATTTGCTAAAAATATTAAATTTAGGCTACCTTCCTTGCGGTTGGAAGCATAATGCGCCAAAGCCCCGGCAGGCTTATAATCCAATTACATTTGTAGGCGATAGCGTAAGACAGCGGGATAAATTTAGCTACGGCGACGGAGTGTTGTATGTTTATTAAAAATAAAATTTAACCATAATTAATAAAATCTAGGGTTTTACTTTAGCGCTATTGTGTTATAAATTTTCTACCGATTTGCCTCATAGTTTGAAAATAATCGCCGAATTTTTTCTCGACTTTTTTGAAGTTTTTTATCTTATATACATCTTTTTTGTCGCGATGACAGAGCATCAAATAGGTCGTAAAGTGCAAAATGTCTAAAATTTCGGCCAGCAAATTTTTATCTTCTATCTCAGTTTCTAGGCAGATTTTTAGGATTTTTTTAAAAATTTTCTTATCGAAATAGCAAAAATCATAGAGCAAAACGAAAAACGAGTCGTCGTTATTTCTATCTATCTGCTCTCTCAAAAATGCTATATCATCGGTTTCGTTCATCATAAAAAGCCGTCTTTATGATTAGACCGAGTCCCGCAAAAACTACTACGCAAACGAAAACTATCTGGGATATATCAAGTAGCGTCATTTTGCTGTCTTAGCTATCGTTTTGCCGCTTGTTTGGTTGTCGCGCTCTTTTAGTTGACCGCACGCCGCGCTAATGTCAAGGCCCTTGCTCTGCCTGATAGTGCAGGTCACGCCGTGATCTCGCAGATATGTCTGAAATGCCTCCATGTCGGCCGTATTCGGGCGTCCGTATTCGCTGCCTTCGTGCGGATTAAAGTAGATCAAATTTACCTTCGCTTTGATGCCGTGTAGTAGCGAAACGAGCTTTTTAGCGTCTTTTATACCGTCGTTCATGTCTTTTATGACGAGGTACTCAAACATCACTCGCTTGCGCATATCGATCGGAAAGCCCCTAACCGCCTCCATAACGGACTCGATTTTGTAGGCGTTATTTATCGGCATTAGCTTGCTGCGAAGCTCGTTAGTAACGGCGTGCAAAGATATCGCTAACAGCACGCCCAGATCCATCTCGCCGAGCTTTTTTATCTGGCTACCTAACCCGCTCGTGCTAACAGTCTGGCGGCGCGGAGCGATAGCTAACCCGCCGTTTTCTTTTAAAATTTTTATGGCTTTACTAACGTTTTCTAGGTTATCTAGCGGCTCACCCATGCCCATATATACGATGTTTACGCGGCGCTCGTAAGGGATTTTGTTTTCTCTTTTTATCCATAAAATTTGCCCTACGATCTCGCCCGGCGTTAGGTTTCTCGTTAGTCCGCTCTTGCCCGTTAGACAAAACGAGCAGCCCATGCGGCAGCCAACCTGGGAACTAACGCAGATCGTATAACGAGCGTGGCGCGCTATCTCACCGTTTTCGTCGTTGATTTCTTCTTTCATCGGTAGTAGTACGCTTTCTATCCGCAGTCCGTCTTTGAGCTCGAAAAGATATTTGATCGAGCCGTCGGCGCTACGTTCAAATTTGACGCATTTTAGCGGGTCAAGATAAAACTCCTGCGCCAAATTTGCGCGCAGATCCTTTGGTAAATTTAGCATCTCGTCAAAACTCGTTGCGTTTTTTTTGTATAGCCACTCGAAAATTTGCTTCGCACGAAATGGCGGCGAGAGCTGCTCTTTTAGCTCGCCTAATGTAAAATCAAGCAAATTTTTCAAATGATTTCCTTTTGTTTTAAGTATTTTTCGAGCGCTTTTTTTGCTTGCTCGTGGTTTTTTATAAAATCGGCATGCGCGTTTTTATCGCAAAAATTCGTCGCTACGAATATACCGTAAGCCGGGATTTGGAATTTTTGTGCGACTTTTAGGACGGCAAAAAATTCCATATTTTCTAAAAAATATCCGCGTGCAAAAAGATTGTGAGCTAAATTTTGATCGGTTGTAATGAAATTTGAGGAGTTTACCTTGCATGTTCCACGTGGAACAATAGAAGCGATTCCACTCTCTATCGGCGAATAGCTTTTGTTTTCTAGACTTGAAATTTCAATATTTGCCGCGACTGAGCTCTCGTAAATTTCAAAAACTTCACCATCTTTGTAAAGCCCTGCCGAGCCTACAAAAATAATTTCACTCGGTAGCGCACTTAAAATTTTATCCGGGTTTTGAGAGGATTTCGCACTTTTTAAAACCGGCGAATCTATCAAATTTAGCCTCTCGTCAGGCTGCTGCTTAGCCGTCAAATTTTGCTCATATCTGCCGCTACTATCAACCATGACTCGCTTTTGCAAAATCGTCGTCAAATTTATGCTCATATCCACTAGCCCCACACCCATCGGTAGCGCAAATGAAAATATCTCATTACGTCCCGCCGAAATAATCACGCCACGCCCTTTTGTGCGCTAAATTTGAGTTCAAATTTCACAGCCTAACCTCGATGCCTTGCTCCCGCAAATATGTCTTAAGTGCCTTGATTTCGATCTCTCTAAAGTGAAAGATAGAGGCTGCCAAGCATGCGTCCGCGCCCGCTAAAAATGCGTCTTTAAAATGCTCCATCTTGCCCGCGCCGCCGCTTGCGATAACGGGGATGTTAAGCTCGCTAAAAATCCGCGTTAAATTTAACTCAAAGCCGTTTTTAACGCCATCGCGGTCCATCGACGTGAGTAAAATTTCGCCCGCACCGCGCTCCTGTGCCTCTTTTGCCCAGGTAAGCGCATCTTTACCGGTATCTAGCCTTCCGCCGTTTATAAACACGCTATAGCCCTCGCCTGTTTTCTTTGCGTCGATCGCGACTACGACGCACTGCGAGCCGAATTTATTCGCTGCTTCGTCTATCAAATTTGGATTTTTTATCGCGGCTGAGTTGAGGCTGATTTTGTCGCAGCCGACATTTAGTAGGCGCGAGATATCGTCGATCGTGCGTATGCCGCCGCCCACGGTTAGCGGGATAAAAAGCTCGCGCGCAACCCGCTCTACGACATCCACGATCGTATCGCGCTCAAGGTGCGACGCCGTGATATCGAGGAAGCACAGCTCGTCTGCCCCCTCCTCGTTATAGCGTTTGGCTATCTCGACCGGATCGCCCGCATCCACTAGACCTACGAAATTTACGCCTTTTACTACTCGTCCGTCTTTGACGTCTAGGCATGGGATTATGCGTTTTGCAAAATGATTCATCGCTCTTCTTTAGCTAAAATTTTGCTTTATTTTAGCTAAATTTGACTTATCTAATCATTACATAAGATATTTTTGGGTAAAATCGGCGAAATTTAGGAAAAAAATGGAAAATATTAAAGCAAAAAAATGCTTCGGGCAAAATTTTTTACACGACGAAGCGACGCTAAACAAAATCATCCAAGCGATTCCCAAAGATACGCAAAATATCGTTGAAATTGGGCCTGGCTTAGGTGATTTGACATTTAGAATTTTGCGGATTTGCGGCGTAACTAGCTATGAGATAGATACCGAGCTTTTTGCGCTGCTGCAGAAAAAATTCGCAAACGAAATTCAAAACGGACGATTGAAACTTTTTTGCAAAGACGCGCTGGATCAATGGAGCGAAGACGGCCTAAGCGATGAGCCGTATTTTTTAGCGGCAAACCTGCCCTACTACGTCGCTACGAAGATGATCCTAAATGCGATCGAAGACGAGAAATGCCGCGGCCTGGTCGTGATGATACAAAAGGAAGTTGCGCTCAAATTTAGCGCAAAAAGCGGCGATAGAGATTTTAGCTCTTTGGCGATTTTGGCTTCGCTTCAAGGTAGCTGCGAGCTGCTTTTTGACGTGGATGCGAGCTGCTTTAACCCACCGCCGAAGGTGACTTCCTCGGTTATAAAACTGCAAAAAAGTAAAAATTTAATAGGCAAAACCGGAGTATTTGAGAGTAAATTTGAATACGAAAAATTTAAAACTTACCTCAAAATCGCCTTTAGCGCGCCTAGAAAAACGCTGATTAAAAATTTGAGTTCAAGCTATAACAAGCCTGAAGTCGAGCGAATTTTTAGCATGTTAAATTTGAGCGCAAACATCCGTCCGCACGAACTAAATGTCGATCTTTATCTAGAAGTATTTAAAAATTTAAAGGAAGATAATGAACGACAAGAACGAAGAAAAAGCGGTGGTCTCTCAGGGCAAGAGTAATAAAAAGCGTAGATTTCGCCCGAGAAATAAAAATAAACAAGAAAATTTGGACCAAAACGCGCAAAATGGCGAGCAAAAAGCCAGCCAAAGCGTGATAGATAATTTCTTTTTAGAGCCTTTTGACGGCGGCGAACAGCCTAACGCTAACAAACAAAACGGCAAAAAAAATCGTAGTAAAAATGGCAAACAAAACTCCCAAAACGGCGCGCAAAGCGAAAATAAAAACGCTAACAAGCAAGCCGCTAACGCTAATAATCAAACAGCGGAAGCTAAGCCTAAAAAACAGCGAAAACCGAAGAAAAATTTACCTGCTAAGCTAAACGGTAACGAGCAGTGGCAGCAAGATATTGCCGCGTCTATGGAGGCAAACAAAGCTGTCCACGAACTGCGCCTCGAGCCGATGAAATACCTAAACTCGACCGATCACAGGATCCGTATCACGCCTCTTGGCGGACTAGGCGAAATCGGCGGAAATATGACCGTTTTTGAGACCGACACGAGCGCGATTATCGTAGATATCGGCATGAGCTTTCCTAGCGAGAGTATGCACGGCGTGGATATCCTGATCCCCGACTTTGACTATGTGCGCAAGATAAAAGACAAGATAAAAGGCGTCGTCATCACGCACGCCCACGAGGATCATATCGGTGCGGTGCCCTACTTTTACAAAGAGTTTAAATTTCCTATTTACGCCACGCCGTTGCCGCTCGGTATGATAAATAACAAATTTGAAGAGCACGGGCTAAAACAGGAGCGTTCGCTTTTCCGCTCGGTTGAAAAGCGCAAGCCGTATTTGATAGGAGATTTTGAGGTCGAGTGGATACATATCACGCACTCCATCATCGACGCCAGCGCGCTAGCCATCACGACAAAGGCGGGCACCATCATCCACACAGGCGACTTTAAGATCGACCACACGCCGATCGACGGCTATCCTACTGATCTGGGGCGCCTAGCCTACTACGGCGAACGCGGTGTGCTGTGCCTGATGAGCGACAGCACGAACAGCTACCGCGAGGGCTTTACCAAAAGCGAAAGCAGCGTGGGTAAGACCTTTGACTCGATATTTTCCAAAGCCAAAGGCCGCGTGATAATGAGCACATTTAGCTCCAACATCCACCGCGTCTATCAGGCGATCGACTGGGGGCTAAAATACAACCGCAAGGTCTGCGTCATCGGCCGCAGCATGGAGCGTAACCTCTACACGGCGATGGAGCTTGGCTATATCAAGCTGGACAAGAAAATTTTCATCGACGCTAACGAAGTTGGCAAATTTAAAGATAACGAGGTACTGATCGTCACTACCGGCTCTCAGGGCGAGACGATGAGCGCGCTGTACCGAATGGCTACGGATGAGCACAAATACATCAAAATAAAGCCGACCGATCAGATCATCATCAGCTCAAAGGCGATCCCTGGCAATGAAAGCAGCGTATCGACGGTGCTAAATTTCCTCATCAAATCAGGCGCTAGCGTCGCGTATCAGGACTTTAGCGAGATACACGTGAGCGGTCACGCCGCGCAGGAAGAGCAAAAGCTGATGCTGCGCCTGATAAAGCCTAAATTTTTCCTCCCGGTCCACGGCGAATACAACCACATCGCAAAGCATAAAGAAACTGCCGTGGCATGTGGCGTAGATGAACGAAACATCTATCTGATGAGCGACGGCGATCAGATAGAAATTTGCCAAAAATACATGAAGCGCGCCAAGACGGTAAAAACTGGCAAGGTATTTATCGACAACCAAATCAACAAGCAAATTTCAGACGACGTCGTGATCGATAGGCAAAATTTGGCTGAAGCCGGCGTCGTGATGATTATCGCGCAAATCTCTCGCCACGGCGCTAAGCTCATAAACAAGCCTCGCGTCATCAGCTATGGACTCGTGGGCGACAAGCAAGACGGCGAGTTTAGAAAAGAGATGGAGGGCGTGCTGGAGCAGTATCTAAGCAACGTCAAAGAGGAGCTTTTGAAAGACGGCAGGATGCTCGAGGGACAGGTGCGCCAGGTTATCCGTAAGCATATATTTAGAAAAGTCAAAAAATACCCGACCATCGTGCCGATCATATACCTGATGTAAGGGCGTAAAATGAGCGAGATAATAAAAATAGCCGCTAACGTGCTAAAAATGGAAGCTAACGAGCTAACGAGAAATGCCGAGATTTTAGACGGCGAATTTGAAAAAGCGGTTGAAGTTTTATACAAGACTAAAGGCAAAGTCGTGGTCACCGGCGTGGGCAAGAGCGGACACGTCGGCGCCAAGATCGCCGCGACGCTTGCTAGCACTGGTACGCCTAGCTTTTTCATGCATCCGACCGAGGCGATGCACGGCGATCTGGGCATGATCGGCAAGGACGATACGCTACTAGCCATCAGCTTTAGCGGCGAGAGCGAGGAGCTAACTAAAATCCTACCTCACGTGCAGCGTTTCGGCGTGCCGATAGTTGCGATGGCGAGGGATAAATTTAGCACGCTTGGTAAATTTAGCGACGCCTTTGTGAAGCTTGACGTTAGCAAGGAGGCCTGCCCGCTAGACGCCGCACCGACTAGCTCGACGACGCTAACGTTAGCCCTAGGCGATGCGTTAGCCGTTTGTTTGATGGAAAAGCGAGGATTTAAAAAAGAGGATTTTGCAAATTTTCATCCAGGCGGAAGTCTTGGCAAGAGATTATTTTTAAAAGTAAAAGACGTGATGAGAAGCGAAAATTTACCGATAGTACACTGGAATGCGAGCTTAAAACAGGCGATTGATACGATGACGCACGGCAAACTCGGTACAGTTTTGATCGTCGATAAAGACGGCGTTTTGGATGCGATTTTAAGCGACGGAGACCTTAGGCGCGCGCTGATGAGAGAGGACTTTGATCTAAATGACGCTGCGATCAAATACGCGACGCTAAAACCAAAAGAGCTAAACGATAAAGAGATGTTAGCGATAGATGCGTTAGCGCTCATCGAGCGTTACAAGATCCAGCTACTAGCCGTCGTAGAAAACGGCGTTCCGGTCGGTGTTTTACACATACACGACCTTGCAAATTTAGGACTATAAAATGCAAAAAAGCAGACTAAACAAATTTATATCGCATAACACGAGTTATTCGCGCAGAGAGGCCGACGAGCTCATAAAACAGGGCAAAGTTAGCGTAAATGGCCGCGTCGTTAGCGAGCTGGCTACTAGCGTTAGCGAAGAGGATAAAGTAAAAATAAACGGCCGCATAGTAAGGCTAAAAAAAGAATTTACAATGATCGTTTATCACAAGCAAAAGGGCGAACTCGTTAGTAAAAAGGACGACCGCGGACGCAAAACTATCTATGATAGCCTTGACCGACAGTTTGCTAAATTTGTTAGTATCGGGCGACTTGACTACGCTAGCGAGGGACTACTTTTACTAACGGACGCTCCTGCTATCGCTACCGCGCTGATGAATAGCGACGTAGAGCGCGAATACTATCTGAAAGTAAAAGGCGAGATAACGCCCGAAGTGATAACGGCGATGAACGAGGGCTTTTTTGCTGCGGACGCTACCAAGGGCGCGCATGCTAAAACGGCGATAAAATCGATGGAATTTAGGCCGTTTTTAGACTATAAAATTTTTGGCTCGAGCGGCGGATTTACGAAGCTAAAGGTCGTGATAAACGAGGGACAAAACCGCGAACTACGCCGATTTTTCGGATATTTCGACCTTGAGGTAATGGATCTAAAACGCGTTAGTTTCGGGCGCGTCGATCTTGGTATACTAAAGCCTGGTAAATGGCGATACTTTGAAAACGGTGAATACGAAGCGCTGAGGGATTTTTTGAAGGTTAATAACGTTAGATACTAACCTTTTGTAAGGCGGTTTGCCATTAGTTATATATCGCGGCCAAAATTAGCCGTGTTATAATTCTGTAGTGCCATAAAATCACTTGTTCATGAAGATCGTTTCTTGAAAAATAACGTTAGCGATATATGAAAACATCTGAAACGCTTTAAAATTATTTATAAAAATTGGCGATACGTGCAAAATTTAGCTAGCAAATATAAAATTGTAATCTTCGCCATAACCAGCCATCTTTCTTATAGCGGTAAAATATTCGTCAAATTTCATATAATAGATTGATTGTTAAGTATTTGTGGCACGTAGCAACTGCCCCCCCCCAACATAGTTAAAACCGCAAGCGCCAAATAATGCTCAAATTTAGCCGTTTTTACTTTGGAGGGGACTATTTGCTTCTCGGAGAATCAAATGGCCAAATGGCCTCAAAAGCTAAATTTTATTCTCCGAGAGTAAGATAAAAATGAGCGGATTTATCAGCGTTTCGCCGCGTGCGGCATAGAGCATGACGTCCTCGAAATAGTTATCGTTAATGCCGTAAACGTGGTATTCGTACGCACCGATGCCGTATCCCATCGGAGTGATGTCTACGCGCGAATACCAGGCGTTTTTAGCCAGGATATAGCGGCTGGTGTCCTGAGAATAGACCCACAGCACGACGTCGTCTTTGTTTTTTTGTCGCATTAGCCACGTAAACGAGTTTGAGATGTCGTAGAAAAAGTACGTGTCGCCGTTTGGCATCACAGCCTGAGCCGTGTTGTTTAGGTCGCTGATGAGCACCTTGCTCTCAAAGCAGAGGTATTTGTTTAGCTCGATTTCTAGCGGCTTTTTTTCTACGTTGCCGTGGCGAACGACGATCTTGCCCTCGCTAGTATCCACCGAAAACGCGAGTAGCGCCACTACGCCGATAAGAAGCACGGCGGCAAAAATTTGCTTTATCATAATAAAACTCCTCGCAAAAGGTAGTATTTAGCGACGAAAAAGCTGCAGACAAGAGCGTTTACGACGAGCCAAAAAGAGGAAAGTTTAAGCAAATGCTCGTAAGGTTTTTTCACGATTAGCTCGACCAAAAACGCCGATATGCCGTAGAAAATACCCAAAAACAGCGAACCCCAGATGAGGTAGCCGACGTAAAAATACTCGCCCTTTAGCATGCAGTACGGGCACTTGTGATTTGGTTGCTCGTAGACGTAAAGCCCGAAAAAATAGGTGATCGCGTAGTATGCGATAAATAAAAACAGCAGATTGCAAACAAAGCTCGCCATCGTCTGTTTGAGTAAATTTAGCGTCAAAATGACCGCAAAAATGGCGTAGTAAAATATGACCAAATTTAGCTTCGTGTAGCCAAACGGTAGCTTTGGCGCTTGAAACACGACCGAGCAGCAAAAGACGGGCACTTTTAAAGGCACGTTGCTAAAAAAGAGAATCTCGGTGGCAAATTCGATCAAAACGGCGATAAAAAGTATGGTAAAAATGACGTATTTTCGCTTTAAATACGGAAAATTCGTCGCCTTTAAATCAAGCGAATTTATGATGAGCCATAGCCCAAAGCCAAAGATAAGCAGCAGTTTTAGCAGTAGCAAAATGCCGCCGAATTCGTTTGAACCGATGACGCCGGCAGAGCACATGGCTCCGGGCACCACGTCTGCTAGCTCGTTTAGAGATAGTGCGAAAAATACGAATAAAATGATCTTGCAAACTACGGCGAAAAACAAAATCGTATTTACGAGGTAGTTGCGTTTTTCTAGGTCGTATTGTAAATTTGACGTCGAGTTAAAGTCCCATAGCCGCATAATGCGCACGACGAAATACTGCGAAATGCCCATTAAAACAATGATTATAAGCTCGATCAACAAAAACGCGATGACAACGTCCGATAAAAATACGCTCACAGCATCTCTCCGTCCTGCATCCTCACGTAGCCGTCCACGAAGTCCAGATCGTCAAATAAAATATCGTGCGTGGCGACGACGACGGTCTTTTTTAGCTCTTTAAATTTTTTTAGCATTTCGATAAAAATAAGCGAGTTTTGCTTGTCCAAATTTGCCGTCGGCTCGTCGGCTAGTATGACGCTAGGATCCATCGCTAGAGCCCTTGCTATCGCGCATCTTTGCTTCTCGCCGCCGCTTAGCTTTGAGATTATTTGATCTTTTTTGTGCGCGATGTTGGCGAGATTTAGCGCGCGATCGATCTGCGAATTTAGCTCGGCTTTTTTAAGACTTGTTAGGCTTAGCGGCGCTAGCACGTTTTGATAGACGCTAAGGCCCTCTATCAGATTAAATGACTGAAATATAAACCCGACCTCGCTATGTCTAAAATTTGAACTCATGATGTCGGGTAGCTTTGAGACGTTGCGACCGTTGATTAGCGCTTCTCCGCTGCTTGGTTTGCTAAGCGCGCCTAGAATGCCTAGTAGCGTACTTTTGCCGCTACCGCTGACGCCTTTTAGGATGACTAGATCGCCGCTTTTTACCGTCAAATTTATATTTTTCAGCGCGTGAAATTCGTTTGGTTTGTTTTGATTGTAAATTTTACAGAGATTTTTTACTTCTATCGCGTTCATTTTACCGCCTCGCTCATGTCGCTAACGGCTATGCGCCACGACGGGATTATGACGAATGCCAAAAACGGAATCACGCTAAAAACGAAGATCAAAAATAGCATATTAAAGTCTATTATCGGCGTGAAATCAGTAAAATTCGCCACCTCGCTGCCTAAAAATATATCGCGTAAAAACGGCGCGCCGAATAAAAACACGTAGATATAGGCTCCCGCGACGCCTAGCAAATAGGCGCTAAAAGAAACTACGATGTTTTGGATAAATTTAAGCGCGATGATATTTCTCACGCTAAAACCGATACTACGCAATATCGCAATCTCCTTTTTCTTCTCGCCGTAAGCGAGCGAAATTTGATTTTTCAGCAGGATAAAAAACGAAACCATCGCCACGACGTAAAGCACCATGAAAATGCCGCCTTTGTAGTAGTAAAGGTGCCTTATTTTGGCTACTCCGTCCTCGATGCTCGTAACCTCGGTGTTTGGATAGACGTTTTGGATCTTTAGGGCTACTTCGCTGATCTCGTTTACGTTTGGTACCTCGACGTAGAGTCTTGTGTATTCGCCCTCTTTTAGGCTTAGCACTTCGCGCGCGGTGGCAGGATTCATATAGATGACGTCGTTTGAGACGATACCCGTTTCATGCGGCGCGGTTTTGTTGATCTTTATCGGTATCATTTTTTCTTCGGTTAAAAAGTTAAAAACGTCCTCGTAATAAAGCTCCGCCATCTCTTTTTTCACGCCTTCGCCCACGATCATCTCGTTTTCGTCCAAATTTTCATCGCCGACGATGTGAAACCAAACTCTTTTTTGCGCGAAATAATACTCTCCCTCGACCGCGCCCTCTACGCTAGCTACGCCCGCGATCTTTGAGACGTCGTAGATGTAGCCGTCGTGCATGAGGTCGCGCTTGCCCGCACGCAGAGCCTCTACGACGACTTCTGGCTTTGAGCGGGTCAAATTCGTAAGGTCGCTTTGGATAGAGCTTGAGACGAAAAGAACAGCGCTTAAGATAAACACGATAAAAGCGAAGATAAAAAAGCTAAAAGCGTGATCGGCGCGGTCTTTATAGAGCAGCGTAACTGCGTAATCGATAAAATTTTTACTCGGCATAGACAAACTTCCCGTACTCTTTTGAAATAAAATTCGTCGAAATTTGCGCGTCTTTGACGGATTTTTGGATCAAATTTAGCTGAGCCTCCTTGCCCGCTCTATCAAAGCCTAGATAATGCGCCCCGATACAAACGTAAAGGATCGCAAAAAAGCCCGCTAAAACGCAGATGAGCCTCACATCAGCCTCTCTACTAAAAGAGTCGTGATCTCGTCAAATTTGACTATCTGTTTGCCGCCGTGATCCTTGGCAAAGGTCTTAGCGTCCTCTTCGCTGGCAAACGGAATCAGCTCGTTGCCCATAGGTCCGAGTACGTTTGAGCCGGTTACGTAGTAGGCGGTTCTAGCGTCGATTTTGTTTAGCTTGTAGTAGTCGCTAACGTAAATTTGATCGTCTTTTTTGCCTTTTTCGAAATAATACTTCATCATGTCCTTGACGCCGTCAAAGTAAAGCTCCTCTTTACTTGTTTTCATCATCGTCGCCCACTGCGGGTTTTTGCCGATTAGCATACCGCAAACCGGGCAGCGAGCACCTTTTGGTACGACGATCCTCTCGGCTTTTTGCGCTTTTTGTTTAGATTTTGAGGCTTGATCGCTCGTGCCTAAATTTGCCGGAGCGTCCCATAGATACAAAGCTGCCGCTTGCAGGTGCTTGTCGTATTCTGGAGCTTTGCCGGCACCCTTTGCGTCGCATGTTTTTTTGAGATGGGCTTTTAGCTCAGAGATGGCTTTAAAGCTTTTTGGGTCGACTTTCTCGCAGTTTGCTTCGTAAAATTCCTTGCCGTGCGCGTAAACGCCGCCCTCGCGTTTAGCTTTAATCATCTTATTATCGCCCTCGAAATCCTGCCCTGCAATCTCGTAGGCTTTGGCGAAATTCATTATCTCGCCGCCGTTTTCGGCTTGGAACTCTTTTGCGTCGGCCTCGGTTGAAAAGGCGTATTTGCTATTTCTAGTCATCGTGCCGCCGATCTTGCTACCGACGACATAAAAGGCTTTATTTGCATCGATCAAATTTAGATTTTTCGTATCCACAACCTGCGCGTCTCTTGGGATTTTTCCCTCCGTGAGCTCGTATAGGCAGTGGAGCGATGCTACTTGTTTGCCGTTATAGACGTGGTTTGTTTTATAAAATTTAACCAAATTCATCCCGCAAACGGCGCAGTACTCTTTATCCTCGCCGCTTCCTACGAGCGTAGCTTTGCTTGGATCCACGCTTTGAAACATCGGCTTCATCTTGCCGGCTTGTTCATTTGCTTCGGCGCCAAACATTAACGCCGCTAGTAGCGCCGAACCCAAAATAGAACGTAAAATCATATTATCTCCTTAAATTATTTAGTTTTATTTGTTTCCGGTTTTAAAAACTCCACATTCTCGCACGCGACTTTTAGGCCTTTTGCGCAGCTTTTTTCAAAGAGCTCTTTGGCCTTGGCGATATCGGCCGCGACACCTTTGCCCTCGGCGTACATTATGGCTAGGTTGTTGCAGCCTTTGTCGTAGTTTAGGTTGCAGGATTTTTCGTAAAATTCTTTAGCTTTAGCGTAGTCTTGCTCCGTACCCTGGCCGAATGCATATAAAAAGCCGAGGTTATCGCAGCCGATACCCACGCCGCCCGTGCAGGCCTTTTCGTAAAATGATTTTGCTTTAGCGTAGTCTTTTTCTACGCCCATGCCCTCAAGGTGCAGGTAGCCTAGGTTGTTGCATCCCATCATATCGCCGTAGTTGCAGGCTTTGGTGTAGAGCGAGATGGCTTTTTTGATATCGGTTTTGACGCCTGCGCCGTTTGCGTAAAGAAGTCCTAGCGCAGTGCAGCCCTCGTCATCTTGGCAGGCTTTTTCGTAGTATGCGGCGGCTTTGGCGAAGTCCTGAGTCGCACCTTTGCCGCTTTCATAGATGTAGCCTAGGTTGTTGCAAGCAAGCGCAAATTTAGCGTTGCAAGCTTTTTGGTATAAATTTATCGCCTTTTCGTAATTTTTCTCCACGCCGCCCGTGCCTTCGAAATACACCACGGCAAGGTTGTAGCAGCCAGAAGCCTTGTTTTCCTCGTGGCAGGCTTTTTCGTAGATTTCTATCAGCTTTTTATGGTCGCCGCTTTGCTGGGCTTGCATGCCCTCTTGGATAAAGCCCGCGTTTACGCTAGCGCATAAAACCGCCGCTAGTAGTTTTTTATACATTTTTTCTCCTTTTAAATCGTTTTTACGTCGCGCCCTCTAAAGGCTAGCGCGGTTATCAAAAGCATGCAGCCAAGCGCGATATAGATGCTAATGTGCACCGGCGGTAAATCTCCGCTGGCGTAAGAGTGCATGCCCGTTAGGTAAAAATTTACGCCAAAATAAGTCATTGCGATCGAAGCGTAAGAAAACACCGATGCGATCAAAAATACGTAGAGTGAATTTAGCTTCGGTATAAATCGCAGATGTAGCGCGATCGCGTAAACTAGGATCGAGACGTATGACCAAGTCTCCTTGCTATCCCAGCCCCAGTAGCGCCCCCAGCTCTCGTTCGCCCATATTCCGCCGAAGAAATTTCCAAGCGTTAGCAAGCAAAGACCGATGATTAGACTCGCTTCATTTATCGCCGCGATATATCTGATCTGCTCGTTTAGTCTAGCCTCGTTGGCTTTGTTTTTAAACGCCATGAGTCCTAGCGCGATAAGACCTAGCACGCAGCCAAGGCCTAAAAATCCATAGCTAGCGGTGATAACCGAGACGTGGATACTGAGCCAATAAGACTTTAGCACCGGCACAAGGTTGGTAATCTGCGGATTTACGAAGCTCATGTGAGCCACCAGCATCACGATGCCGGCTAGCAGCGCAGCCGCTGCAAGCGCAAGCAATGAACGCCTAAAAAATATCATCCCCGCTAGCGCTCCGGACCAGCCGATATATATCATCGACTCGTAACTATCGCTCCAAGGTGCGTGTCCTGAGACGTACCAGCGTAGCGCCAAGGCTGCCGTATGCACCGCAAAACCTAGCGCGAACGCAGCTAAAATCGCTCGCTCAAGCGGCAAAATTCGCCTCGATAAAAAAACTGAAGCAAGCCCTAGCAAAAGCGCGCCAAAGCCCAAAATCCAGTAGAAATAAACGAGCTTTTTAAACACCGAAGCACGGTTATAAAAGACCTCGGCATCGACCCTGCTAACGCTAGGTAAAATTTCCGCCGAGGCCGTTCGCTGATAGTTTCTTAGCGCGGCTAGCGCGGAGTCTGCCTTGCTCCAGTCGTTATCCGCGATGCCTTCTTGCAGACCCATGAGATAGTCGTTTAGCATGTTTTTTGCTTCTAGAGCGACTCGCTCGTCGTTAAAGGCGTCGTTTGGCGAGAGCCATGCGTGCTGCGGGTCGTTCGCCGCCGGGATAAATTTAAAAAATGTACCCTTAAACGTTAGATACGCGATGTTTAGTCGCTCGTCAAATTTGATGAGGTCGTTATCGAGCGTGCCTCGTTTGGAGAGCGGTTTTTCGTTCGCGGCTTCGACCTGTGCGGCTAGCTTATACTCGCCGTTTGCGTCAAACGCATCCCTAAAGCTCGCGTAATCTCCGCCCAAATTTAACATCTTTTTTATCTCGCCGTTTTTTATCTTGACGATTTTTATCTCTTGCCACAGCGCAGGATTTAGATTCATACCAAGCACGATTTGTTCGGCGCTTAGGCCGTAAAGCGAGTCCGTGCCCGAGATTTTATTTACGATTTCGCCCGCTTCCGTGCTAAGCGGCTTTATCCTGCCCGCGTAGTCTTGTACGAGAAGCTTTGCAAATTCTCCATTAGCGTGAGCGGCGGTATTTGCGGCGAAAGTTTTTAAAATCTCGCTCTGGTTTTGCTCGGCGGCGTTTGCGTTAAAATTTAAAAAACCAAGCGCAATAAAGGCCGCAACGAGCGAAAATCTACTGTTTTTTATGAAATTTATGAGCTTTAAAAATCGGCTGTTTTTAGTAAAAAAGTTGCCGATGACGCCGACGCAAAGTAAGAAATATCCGATGTAGGTCGGGACTTTGCCAGGATCGCGGTTAACCTCTAGCACCGTGCCCTGTTCGTCTGCGTCGTAGGACGACTGAAAGAGCTTAAAGCCTTGCAAATTTAGCGGATGATTCATGTAAATTTTATACTTTGCCAAAATCTCGCCAGCGTCTGAGAGTGCCTCTACGTCGCTAGAGTAGGAGGACGGGCTTTGTGAGCCCGGGTAGCGCTCAAGCTCAAATTTAATAAGCTTTATCGAAAACGGCAAGCTAACTAGCTTTGAGCCCCAAGTTAGCATTATTTCCTCGCCGTCAAAATTTAGCGTGCTAGGCTCGCCCAGCCAGCCTGCGCCGCCGTGGATTTTAGCCGTTTGCTCGCGCTGCCCTTCAAAGCCGGCTTTTACTACTAGAGTGCCTCGCTCGCCTTTTGGCGCGGGTTTATACGAGTCAAATTTGACGGTGAAATTTTTGGAATTTATACTTTGCGTGAAGCTAAAATTATTATCGCCGATTTGGGATAAATTTAGCGGATACTCGAAAAATGCGTCTTTTGTGCGTATTTGCAAAAACGGCTTGACGCTCACCATCTCGTTTCCGCTCTCGCCCGCTCTTACGTGTAGTACGCCCTCGGCGCCTAAATAGTGCGTCAAAGCCGCGCCGATAAAGATGACGATAAATGCCGCGTGAAGGACGAAGGAGCCGAAGCGGCGCCACATTTTTGTTTTTATGATTATGCCGAGTAGGCTCAGCGTCGCAGCGCCCATGACGCACTCATACCAGCGCGCCTCATAGACTAAAATTTTAGCCGTTTGCGTATCGTAAATGCTCTCTAAGAAGGTTGCGACGCCGGCACCTGCGGCAAGGATAAAGAGGAGGCAGAGCGCAAATTTGTAAGAAGTGAAAAATCTAAATAAATTTGCGCCCAAAATCGCCTCTTTCGAATTTTTTACATTATTATATCGTAAGTTTGACCTGCGTATAGTATAAACATTCTAAGAAGTAATACTCCGACCACACTGGCAAGCGCGCTAACGTAGAACGCAAATGCGGTGTGAGCGATCTTTTTGCCCAGTGCGAAATTTAAAACTAGCGGTACGCAAAAGCCTACGCCCACGACGCCTAGCCAAAATAGCTGAGCGTAAATTCCCTCGCTAAAGGCGACGCTTGCAGCTTTTTGTACATCGCTTCCGGTGATTAGCGAAACAAAAATCATGCCGATTAGTAAAATTTCCATCGCTAAAACCGGCCACTCGATTGCGTGTAAAGTTTTTAGATCGCCGCCGTGCGGGTCTGCTTTAAAGAAAAGCGCGGCTATCAGGCTTGAGCCCGCGATGCCGGCAGATAAGCCAGACGCCACGAAAAGCGCAGGTAAAACGGCAGTATTGAGGATAGGGAATCTAACTAAAACCGAGATCAAAAAGCCCGTATAGGCGCAGATCGCGACCGCAAAAACAAGCGTAAGCGCAAGAAGTAGCGGGCGAAGCGCGTTTAAAATTTTCATCGCAAGCTCGAAAAGCCCTTTTAAAAAGCTAAGATTGTGCGTCAAAAACTCTCTAAGGCACTCTTCAAACGCATAAAGGCAAGCTACGAAGGTAAGCGGGATATAGACGCAAAGCGCCGCCACGCCCACGGACATAACCGAGGTGAAGTTATAATTAATCAAAATTTTCCAAAAAAGTAGCGGCCGCTCCAAATCGGCTACCAGGCAGACCATACCGAGCAAGATCGCTACGAAAGATAGCAGCGACGCAGCCTTAAACAGTGGCGTGCTTTCGGTTTGCTTTTTGTAAAGCTTAACGAGGATCGCGACTACTAACGCGCCGCCGCTCATACCTGCTAGCAAAAGATAGACCGCGATCGGCCAGCCCCACTCCACGCCGTGCGAGAAGGTCGCAGTGAAATTTATAGCTCCGTTCATATCACACCCCCAGTTTTACCGCAGGAATATAGCGCAGGCTCGGCTTCGTGCCGCACTCAGGATGCATTCGCAGGCTGTCTTTTACGCGAAGCAGCTTGCTGATGTGCGACTCTTCATCGTTTAGATCGCCAAATACGATCGCCTCGTATCTGCACGCCTCGATGCAGGCGGGCTCGTGGCCGTCTTTTAAATTTGTATCCAAGCAGAAGTTGCAGCTCTCTGCGGCTTTGGTATCGTGGTTTATAAATCGCACGTCGTAAGGACACGCTACGATGCAGTATTTACAGGCGATGCAGTCGTCGGTATTCATCGTCGTGATGCCGGTTTTTTCGTCCTTGTGACAGGCTTTCGTCGGGCAGACGGTCACGCACGGCGCGTCCTCGCACTGCTGACAGGAAACCCTGACGTAGCGCTTTTCTTTCAAATTTAACGGATCGGTTTTATCCTGGATAAAAAGCCTCATTTGACCTTTCGGGACTAAATTTACCTTCCTGCAAGCGACCTCGCAGTCGGTACAGCCGACGCATTTGTTCTGGTCGAAGATCATGCCGTAGTGCGGCTTTTTGCCGTTTTCCGTAGGAGCGTCTAAATTTATACTCTTGCCCAGTACGCTAGTCGCTCCCGCAACCGCCGCGCCCGAAGCAAGGAATTTAAAAAACGTCCTTCTTGTATTTTGCTCTTTCATATTCTTCTCCATCCGTGTGGATTAAATATCCTAAATTTATCTACCAACGCTACTTCCGTGGCTATGCGCGCCATGGAAATTTCGCGGCTGAGTTTCGCTTAGTTTTTTTGCTGCGCCGGCTAGTTCGCCAGGTTTTAGCGCCTTTACTAGCTCGACTTCAAAAATCAGCGTCGAGCCGCCCGGTATCTCGTCTGCACCCTCGTCCCCGTAAGCTAGGTGAGACGGGATGACGAATTTATATTTTGAGTTACCGTTCATCATCATGAGGCCTTCTTGTAGGCCGTCTATTAAATTTACCATCGAAAGGATCGCAGGCTCGTTTCTAGAGTACGTATCGTCAAAAACTTTGCCGTTTATGAGGTAGGCTTTGTAGTTTAGCGCTACGACGCTCTCAGGTCTTGGTTTATCGCCGTCGCCGACTGCCATGACCTCGTACTGAAGCCCTGATTTAGTCGTTTTGACCTTTTTGTTTTTGGCGTTTTTCGCCATAAATTCTTCGCCCTCTTTTAAATTTTTTTCAAGCGCTTTTTTGAGCGCGTCTTGGGTTAGCTTATTTAATTTTTCGTCCCTTTGATTGAGCAGGGAGATGATCTCTTCGTCAGTTAGTTTTTGTTCTTTTTTAAAGGCGTCGGCAAAGCCGTCTAAAATGGACTTGCTGTCAAATTTAACGCCTAGGCTTTCTTGTTTTTTTAGTTGTGCGGAGATATATGTTCCGGTTGAAATTCCGATACTGTATGATTCTTTTTGCTCTTGCGTCATCGCCTCTTTATCCGCCGCGCTAGCGCACAAGACGCAACCGGCCGTTAGGCAAAGAGCTAAAATCGGGTTTTTGCTAAGTTTAAAACGCATAAATTTTACCTTATTAAATTTGGACGCCGCGCTTTTGCGGCGTCCGTAATCGCATCATAAATTGTTGTTTATGATTCTTTGGGCTTCTTTGATGTACTCTTTAGAAGCGTCGAGTCTTTGTTTTGTATATTTAAAGCCGTGCATACCCCATGAGCCGTCTTTTTGTAGCAAGTCGACTGTGTCTTGCGCTTTTTCGATTAGCTCATAAACTCTTGTCTTATCGCTAGGGCTTAGTTTCTTAGTTTCTAAGATAGCGTAAAGTCCCTCGATACCGATTTTGACTTGAGAGAAGTCGTTTTTAACAGGGGTTTGCCATCCCATTACTTCGTCGTAAACCTGTTTTTGGTTCTTGAAGTGTAGGGTAGGTTTTAGCTCAGATAGTACCGGGCTGTGGCAGCCTTTAGTATCTTGCATATCTTTATCCGCCCAAGACGTTCTAGCGCACGCCCACATTAGGTCAACGAAGTTGTGTCCGTTTTTATCTCTTTGGAAGTGCCAATCTTTAGCGTCTCTTGGTCCTTTAGCAGCGTCGCCCGCAACTAGAGATTTTCTAGCTGGATCTACGTCGATCTTCCAGATGTGAGATCTTCTTTGAGTATCAAATCCAGCGTTGTCTTGGAATTGGATAGCGTAGAAGTTCTCGCAGCTCATCATGAACGGCATATGGCAAGATGCGCAAGTGTTGTCTTTGTGTGTATCGGCTCTAGAAGCGATATATGCTTGCTCTTTGTGGCAATCTTGACAATCTTTTCTGATTTTTGGTTTAGTGTAAAGCGCACTTAGGTAGCCTTGCTCTGAGTTATAGTTTACGCCTTTGATAGTCTTGTCGCCTACAACCGGACCCGTATTATCGTGAGGATCGTGGCAAGTGGTGCAGCGCATGCCTTTATCGTAGTGAGCGGTAAAGTATGATTGTGAACCCTCAGATCCGCATCCTGGTCCCATTGATTTAAATTTAGAGCTTAGAGATAGGTCAAGCTTGCCTTGGTTTAGAGGATTGGCTCTAGCTAGGTCTGGGCTGTAGTTAAATCTTTGGTGACAGCGTTCGCAGTTTGAAGTTCTAAAGTTTGTAGCTCCGTCAAGGTGACCGCCGGCTCCGTGACACTCCTCGCAGCTTACGCCTTTAGAGATAGTGTGTTTTTGAAGCTCTTTAGCATTACCAAGAGCCGCATAGAACTCTTTCTTGGTTTTAAAGTCAAATTTGAATGGGTGGCAAACTTCACAGTAAGAGCCGTTTGCTTGGAAGAACATTGACTTTTTGTATTTAGCGGCGTATGAGGCTAGACCTCTGACGTATCCGCCGTTATCGCCGTAATCAGCTAGAGTTTCCGGAAAATCAGGAACGAAATCTTTGATTTTCTTAACTGTTTCAGGAGTTAAATTTAACGCCCAGGTCCTTTGGAATTGGTTACCGCCTGCTACGACTTGACCCGTACCGTCTTTTAGGTTACCGCCCTCTATGTGGTAAGTACCGCGTAGTAGCCACGCGTCTACGTAGCCGAATTTGGTTCTTAGATGTCCGACGGTGGCGTAAATAACGTCTGGAGTAATGCCTTGAGGCAAGATAGATGCAGTGTCTGGGCTAAATACCGGATCGGTTAGGTTGTTGTTAACCTCTGGGTGCTCGCCAGGGAAGCGGATAGTAGTGGCGTGGCGCGATCTGCTCCATACCTCGTACTGCGCAGGGTGGCACTCGCCGCACTTTTCTGATCCTACGAATTTGTTAGGAAACTGCAAAGACGAACCCGCAGGTATCCTATACATCATAGAGCTGTAGCCTTTACCGCCGTCTCTTTTACTAGCTTTTGACATATCAAAGCCGTGACCTTCGGCAAGCCACTCAAGTCCACGGTCGTGAACGTCCAGTTTACCGACTGTTTTACCGCCGTATTTTGTGAAAATCGGGTGGTTTTTAAACAGCCACTCATACATCTCTTGCTCTTCTACGATGTAGTCTTGCAAGGATATTACGCCTCTACTTTGAAGCGTACCTTTTGGGTTTGCTATGACGTCTCGCGCTTGTTGAGACATCTGCATGTTGTGTTCTTCGCAACAGGCTTGCGATGCGAAGACGCTAACGCCCATAAGCAAACCTAATAAGGTTTTACTTAAATTCCTCATTGCGCCCTCCTTATAAATTTTGGATCTAAAATCAAAAAGATTTCATACTGATAATGCTATCGTAAAAAGGGGGCGAAAAAAGGGGAAATTTAATAAATTATGAATTTTTAAATTTAATAGTAAATACTACGCCATTATTTATATTTTGCGCGTAAATTCGGGCGTTATTTTTTTCGGCTATCACCTTACTCATATATAGCCCAAGCCCACTGCCCGACTTTTTCGTAGTAAAATGCGGCTTGAAAATTTTATTTATCACCGCTTTATCTATATTGCCGGCGTTATTTTCGAGCGTTATCGCGCGTTCTCCGTTTTGCAAAAGGGCTGTTATTAAAATTTGCCATCGGTTTGCTTGCGCCCGCTCTTGCGGCGCGTTTAAAAATGCTTCTTTGGCGTTATTCATGACGTTGATTAAAATTTGAATGAGCTCGTTTATGTTTCCGTAAAGGGTAAAATTTTCTTTTATCTCGATTTTTACGTCGATGACGTGCCTTTTGAGCGTCGCGTTTAAAATTTTACAAGCCTGTTCTATGGCCTGCTTTACCTCAAATTCGCTCTTTGGCATATTTGGATTAAAGAAATTTTTAAAATCCTCGATAGTACCGGACATAAATTTGACCTGCTCGTTTGCCTCTTTGATGGCCTCTTTTAGCCTCTGCTCGCTTAGCTTGCCTCGCTCAGAGTAAAGCTCCAAATTTACTAGAGTCGAGCTGATCTGGGCTAGAGGCTGGCGCCACTGATGCGAGATATTGCCGATCATTTCGCCCATCGAGGCTAAGCGGCTTTGATTTATCATCAAAAGCTCGTTTTGCATCTTGGTTTTTTCGTTGCTTTTGTGGATTTTATAAACGAAAAATAAAAACGCCCCAAATATCGCCGTGATCGCTATGCCGCTAACGATAAATTCTTGTTTATGATAAAGCAAAATGCTTTTTACCGGGATTTTAAAGCTCACCATCGCTATCGTGTCGCCGACTTTGCCCTCGAAATTATTTAAATTTCCGTATTGTTCGAGCATTTTTTTAGGCGCGCTGTTTATGTTGTGGCACTCGACGCAGGATGGGTGGGAGTTTTTGATCGGAAGGCCGACGAAAAAGTACGAGGCGTTTTGGTCTTTTATTACGTCAGAGTAGACCTCGTATTTGCCCTCCTTAAACCCTTCTAAAATTTCATTTTCAAATTCCGTGCCTTCGTGTTCGGGATTTAGCGGATTCGTCGCCGTTAGCCTGTAGTCGTAGTTTATATTTTTTTTAGCAAGCTGGATTTTGTAAATTTGACGCGTGATGTAGGATGAAGACATGAGTCTGGGGTCAAAAAGGTCTTCGTCTATAGCGCCGTGATCTTTTAACTCATCTATGAGCGGGCGCTGGACGGTAGAGATGTAGTCGCGTATGCCGTTCATCGCATCTAGCACGTAAACTGCCTCCTGCTTGGCGTCTTTTAGTGCGAGATCGCGGTAAAAGTTAAAAACCAAAACGGTAATGGCGCCGTATAAAACGACGAGTAGCAGGATGATAAATTTAAATTTGGACTTCACATAGATACCCTACGCCGTACAAATTTCTGATCGTGTCCTTGCCGATCTTGCGGCGCAGCTCTTTTACGATGGTTTTGATGGCTTCTTTGGTCGGCTGCTCAAATTCCCACATGTAGTCAAACAGCTGCTCGTAAGTGATCGTTTGGTTTTTGTTGTTTAAAAAATACTCCAAAAGCTTGCTTTCGCTTTTGGAGAGGCGACAGGCCTCTTCCTTTATATATATGATTTTTTTACTAAAGTCGTATTTGAGGTCGTCGTTGATACTAAACATCGGCGTATGGTCGATGAGCTCCATCGCGACGTCTTCTAGAGCCTTTATAAACGTATCTTTATCGTAAGGTTTTGATAGATATCTTGTGATCTTTAGCTCGACCGCGCGCCACAAATACTCCTGCTCGGTGTGGCTTGAGATGATTACGATTGGGATTTTGCGGTTTGCACAGCGGATCTTTTTAGCTACCTCTAAACCGTCCATGTGCGGGACGCTGACATCTAGGACGAGCGCGTCGTACGAGCCGCTCATAGCCTCGTCTAGCGCCTCGATGCCGTCGCTTACGCCTTTTACTTCGGCAAAAAACAGCTCGAGGGAGTCGATCATATTTTTTAATATATAAGGTTCATCCTCTAAACAAAGGACTTTTTTATTGGATAAAACATCTAAAATAGAGTAATCTTGCATCTTTTTCCCGTGCTAAATTTTGCCGATACTAACACAAGCAAGCTTAAAATACTATTTTCAGAGGTTGCGATATTAATCGCGAATTATAAATTAATCAAAACTTTCTGGTGGCTTGGATGTAAAATTTGGGGAATAAATTTAAAGATGGTGGAGTTAAGCGGGATCGAACCGCCGACCTCTTGAATGCCATTCAAGCGCTCTCCCAGCTGAGCTATAACCCCAATGGTTGAAAAGATTTTGGAATTATATCATTTTTATCTTACGAAATTTTGAAATTTGATGAAATAAAATAAAATTTTAAGCAAAAATCAGCTAAAATCTTATTTTTAAAACAAAATGCGGGAATAGCTCAGGGGTAGAGCACAACCTTGCCAAGGTTGGGGTCGCGAGTTCGAATCTCGTTTCCCGCTCCATCGGTTTTAAATTTAGGGAATTTTTGCCCGGGTGGCGGAATGGTAGACGCAAGGGACTTAAAATCCCTCGGTATTTTTTACCGTACCGGTTCAAGTCCGGTTTCGGGCACCATTGACTTTTAGGCGACATAGCCAAGTGGTAAGGCATGAGCCTGCAAAGCTTTGATCCCCGGTTCGAATCCGGGTGTCGCCTCCAAAAATTATAAGGAGAGAAAATGCGTTATTTACTAGTGCTATTATCTGCTACTTTGTTTATGGTCGGCTGTTCAAATACTTGGCGCGGAGCCAAAGAAGACACGAATAACGCCGTTGAATGGTCAAAGGAAAAAGTCAACAAAGGCGCTTCCTATGTTAAGGAAAAAACCGAATAAATTTGGCTATAATTAGCCAAAATATTTTTGCGGGAGATGGCTGAGCGGTCGAAAGCGGCGGTCTTGAAAACCGTTGAGGTGTGAAAGCCTCCTGGGGTTCGAATCCCTATCTCCCGGCCATTATCTAAATAATATACTAATCTCCAATATATTAATATTTTTAATCTTCTAGTTATATTTTTGCAAATTTAAATAATTTTTCTTGATTTTATTACGTATTTTATTTATAAACTAGAGTAAGCAAAATCTAGTAAATGCCCTCAAATAAAACACAATTATTAACCACTAGCTTAAGGCAAAGCCACCAAATATAAATATCGACACTGTTTGGGGATTCGTTGACCAGCCCGTGACATATTTTATTTCTGTAGTTTAGCCCCATCGGCTCCGTTAGTAGAAATTTTAGTTCTTCCGTCAAATCTCTCCCGAGCAATTCATATATTTTTGGTTCTTGTAAAAGCGAGTTTATGCTTTTTTCCGATTCTACGCCGCATTCATCGATAGTAGTCGTAGGGATTTTTTCTTGTTGCAGTAAAATTCTCGCTAAATGCTCTATTTGAGGTATCAGCAAATGGCTTGAAACCAAAAAGTCTCTATCAAAACCGTAATATAAACCTTGCGCCCAGATGTCTACCCTGTCTGCAGGAACTACGCTAGAGTTTTTGCAGATATTATAAATGCAGCGCATAGACACTCTATGCTCCTCTAAAATTTGCCAAAACGCAGGCAATATACTGCAGTCTACCGCCAACTCGACATGTATATGGTATTGCTGGTACATTTCATGTTTTAATCGATCATCTTTTGTAGTTATTTGCGATAATTTTCTTCCGCCAGCATCTACGTAAATTTGAGTAATAAAATTTGAAAACAGAGGCTTCTTTAAAAGTTTCTCGGATGACTTTTTGATATCTTCATATAGTGGATTTGCTGTGATATTAGCTAGGCATAATACCGCTTTGGATAGTTGCTTGCCTTTTACTGCTAGCTTTGCATTATTTTGATAGCGCGAAATATCGATCTTATCGGTAGCAATCAAGCTCATTTCGCTTATAATATCTTGGTTATTTTGCTCCATTAACTTGCGTATCTCGTCTATTTTTTGATCGATTCCGATCTCATTTCTATCTTTTGCAGGAATGCTTCTGAGTTCTTTTAGTGCTTTCCCTAGGCCTATTTTTGACGATATAGAGCCACTTACTTTTGCCTTTTCTATTAAGATATTGGCCATTTTAAGTGCGGTTTCGGCTATTTTACGGCTATTTTTGAGCTTCTTATACCATTTTTGCGACTCTTGATAATAGTCTATAGCTGCCATAAATTCTCCCTCTTCGGCAAAGGTATCGGCAAAATTTTCTAATTTTTCAGCTACGCTTGGTTGCAGTTTTCTGTTCAGCTCCGCGATATCCAATAGATACAACATCCTTAAGCGGTAGTGTTGAACGGTCGGCTCCGCCTTATTAAAACATTCTAAAATTTTATTTAGTATTTCGGCGTATTGATTTTTTGTGATTTTGGATAATCGCGATAGTCTGATAGCCCTTTCAAAAGCATCTATATTAAATTGGTTTAGCGACTTTGGCTCTAGAGAGATTTTCGAGTATTCATTTACGGCGATCTCTAAAAATTTTATATTTTTAGGACTTTTTAAAATCCATAAAATATCGGCGATCCTTGATTTTAGTTTGCAATCGGTTATTTCATACAAAATACTCTCGAAAAATTCTAAATCTTGCTCGGTAAAATCCTCTAGTATTGCCGACCTGCAATCGCCTGCGATGCACCCGGCTTCATACGGTTCGTTTAAACTTTCGGGTTTTAAGGCCATAGAGCAAGCGTTCCTTAATAAATAAAATACCTTGCTCGCTTTTAAATTTCCATTGCTAAAATTTTCCTCGCACAAGTCCGCGAACTTAGAACTATAATCGTCAAAATATTTTGTACCTTTTAATATTTCGTCCAAATTTATACCCAAAAAATCATCTTTGGTTATCGTTGTTTGCTGTATTTTTTCGATCAAATTTCATCCTTTTTAGACTAAATTTCTCACTCCGTCATCGCAAATTTAACTAATCTCGGCCGCGCGATACGCTCGTAGTCCTTCGTGTTTAAAATGATAGAGCGATCTAGCAAGCCTGCGTTAAAAGCAAGCTCGGCGTAGCGGGTAAATAGGCTCGGATCGGCGATAAGCTCTAGCTCCTCGTGAAAGCTAAACGGCGGAACGCTGCCAAAGACGCAATCAGTGAGTCGCACGACCTCGTCAGGACTTGCTAGGCTAGCTCTAGTGCCACCAAGCGCCTGCGCGATGAGTTGCAAATCAGCTTTGTAATCCGCCGGCAGCACAGCCAAAACATATCGTTTGGCACCCCCACCTTTTACGACACAAACGAGCGCCTTAGCCCCCTGCCCTAGCTCCGTGCCGCGCGCTACGGCGACCCCGGCCGAGGTTTTGGCGCTCGCGTGAGATACCGCGCAAAAGTCCGCATTTTGCGTGCTTAGCAGCTCTTTTAGTTTCTCGAAAATTTGCTCGGACATCGTTATTCCTTTGTTTAAAATTTAGTTTAAATTATACAGCAAATTTTAAAACCGCCCTGCTCTTTTTTAAAAATTTAACAAGATAAACGCGTCCAAATTTGAGCCCGTTTTAAACCGCCTAAATTTAAATATTTTTTGGCTATCATTTTGCAAATTTGCCTTAAAATGAATGTAAAGAAAAAGAACAAATTTACAAAGGAAAATCATGCAGATCGACAAAATCCAAATCGAGGCGGGCTGGAAAGAGGCGCTAAAAGAGGAGTTTTTGAGCGAAAATTTCGCCCGCGTGAAGGAAAATTTCCTGCGCGCAAAGGCTGCTGGCGAGGTCTATCCGCCAAATGCGCTGATATTTAACGCCTTTAATCTCACGCCGTTTCGCGCTGTAAAAGTCGTGATCCTAGGCCAAGACCCATACCACGGCGCGGGGCAAGCGATGGGGCTAAGCTTCTCCGTGCCGCGCGGCGTCAAAATCCCGCCGAGCCTCGCCAACATCTATAAGGAAATCCGCGACGATCTGGGCATCACGGAGCCAAACTCGGGCGATCTGAGCTACTGGGCGAAGCAGGGCGTACTACTGCTAAATGCGACACTAAGCGTTAGCGCTGGACAGGCTAACTCGCACTCTGGTTTTGGCTGGCAGGAGTTTACGGACGCTGCGATTAGGAAGCTTAGCGAACGCGCCCAGAACGTCGTTTTCATGCTCTGGGGTAATCCGGCTAAGGCCAAAATACCTCTCATCGACGCTAACAAACACCTTGTACTAACGGCGGCCCATCCAAGCCCGTTAGCACGCGGCGCGTTTTTTGGTTGCAGGCACTTTTCAAAGGCGAATTTGTATCTCGCCGAACACGGCAAAGCACCGATAGATTGGGATTTAAACAATGCGGTTTAGGATGGTTTGACTTTGCTACGATAAAGCGCACTTTTGCGATTTGAGCTAAATAGGCCACGTCAAATTTGCAACAAAAACCTCGTCAAACTATCTCTGGCGGGTTTAAAATTTGCTTTTGGCTCTACTCGGCAAAAGCAACTCAAATTTGTCTATAGAAGCGCCTACTTTTGCGCCTTTTCTGCCCTCATCTCGTCTAATATGGATTTTATCTTGGCCGATTCGCGCTCGCAAAATTTCTCGTCGCCGCTTTGTATGATTAGCGCTGCTTGGCCATCCTGCGCCTTTTGCAGCTCGCTAAATTTGAGCTCAAACAGCCTAAGGGCCTGCGGATCGTCTTTTAACTGCTTGGATTTTGTTTCGTAAAGCTCGTTTAGGTAAATTTTGCTTTGCTTCACGTACTCCTCGCACGCGTTTTGAGCACCTAAAGCCAGTGCACCCAGAGCGCAAAATATCAATATTTTTCTCATCGTCGTCCTTTAAAATTTGCGAAATTATACACTTTTTTAGGGTTTAAATTTTATAATTTTCAAAAATTTAAAGGCGGAAAATGAGACGAAAAGATAGAGAACTAAGCGCGCAAGAAGGGCTTAAGATCATTGATGCGTGCGAATACGGCACGATATCTTGCATTGGTGAGGCGGGCGAGATCTTTAGCGTACCAATCTCGGTCGTACGCGAAGGCGAGAGCGTATTTTTGCACGGCGCGCCCGCAGGCTCTAAGGCAAAGCTGCTAAAAGACGGCAAGAGCGTGACGTTAGTTTGCGTGAGCTATGCGCGGGTGCCGGTTTTGACGGACGAGCAGCTAGATGCGATCAAGAACGACGGCAAGGCGCTTGGCGCGAAAGTTTTTACGACCGAATACAAATCCGCCGTCGCCGTAACCAAGGCTTACGTCGTGACTGACGAAGCGGCGAGACTGCACGCGCTGCGGCTACTTAGCGAAAAATACACGCCAAACTACATGCGAACCTTTGACGTCGCAGCGTCTCACGGACTAAAAGCGATGAATATCTACGAGCTAAAGATCGCGAGCATAACAGCAAAGGCGAAGATTATTCGTGATTAAATTTGCGCTTTACGGCGGCAAATTTAATGCTAAATTTTAAAAATAATTACACGAAATTTAATGGCGATAAAAAAATAAAAAAGACGAAAAATCCCTCCAAGCGGAGGGATAAAAATTATTTAGGTAACGTAGCTATAACTTGCTTCATTTGTTCAAGAGCAGGTTTGCAAGCGGCCTCTTGTGAGTCTTGCGGAAGCTGAGCGAACTGGGCTTTTTGATCTTCGTAAGTAGATTTCATAGCCGCCATTTGCGGGTTGTCTTTAGTTTTTTCGACGAACTCGTCAACTAGTTTAAAGTATTCTTCGCAAGAAGGCGAAAGCTCAACCGTGGCAGCGGCATTTGCGCCCATTACGCCAAGGGCGGCGATTACTAACAATGACTTTTTCATATATTCTCCTTAGATGAAATAGGTGGGCATTATATCCTTTTTCTTTCCTTTTTTCGTAAATCAAATTTAAAAATCTCGTTAAAAATAAAAGTTAATTTAAATAAAAAATAGATAAAATTATATCTATTATCAATTTCTTAATATAAAGGGGATGTCATGGGTAAATTTAGCATTATTGCGGCTGCAGTTTTACTGAGTGCAGCCTCGGCTCTCGCACAGACGGGAGGAGCGGACGGCAAATTTAAGCGAGCCGATAGCAATGCAACCGGATCAGTGAAGCTTGATATGGTTTCCGTCACGGCAAACAGGAGTGAAACAGACGTCGCTAAATACGCCGGCCAGGTTAGCGTCCTAAATCAAAACGACCTTGTTAAATCGCCGTCAGTTATCGACGCCCTTGGCTCGGTGCCCGGCGTAATGCTAGGAAACGACCACGGCAGACAAGTCGGCCAATACTACAACATCCGCGGTTTTGGTTATCAAAGCGAAGCGCGCGTTATAATCGAACAAGACGGTATCAAGCGCTCGCCTTCGCTCTTTTCTAATCAAATTTCAACCTTTCGCGTGGATAACGACTTGCTAAAACGCGTCGAGGTCGTAAAGGGCGCTAGCTCCGTGCTACACGGCAGCGGCGCAGTAGGCGGTATCGTTAGTATGAAAACAAAAGACGTGAGCGACTTTATAAACCCGGGTAGCGACTACGGCGTCACGATCGGCCATCGTCAGGAGAGCAACCACATGAACTCAAATCGAGCCGCCATCGCAGCTAAACCTACGGAAAATTTCGGTATTTTACTCTACGGCAAGCACGCGGACTTTGGCAAGATAAAGATGGCTAGAGACGGCAAGCGCTCGGGCGTGAAATACGCGGAAAACGACGAGCAGGTAAATACCGTCTTTGCCAAAACCGAGTGGGCGATAACCGACGAGCATGCTTTGGAGGCTAGCGTATTTAACTACCACGAAAAATTCTCCTCCTCGCCTTGGCAGTCGCTTTTCTGGAGCGAGGATGCGGAGCTGCCTACCTCTGGACGGCTAAAACAGCGAGACTATAGCGTGATATATAAGTACACTCCGCTCAATAACAGATGGATAAATTTCTCCGCTCAGTACTACAACGCCAAAGCCCTAAATCACAGGATCAGAACAGGCTTTAGTAGAGGCAATCCCGTCTACATCGACTACAAAAACAAAGACGACAGATGGGGCGTCAGGCTCAAAAACGAAAGCCTCTTTGAAACCGGCATGCTAGAGCATAGGCTAGTTACCGGCATCGACTACGAGCATAGAAAAGAGGACGCGATATTTTGGTACAACGGCGCGCTTAGCGACTTTGGCTCATTTCCGAATTTTTACAAAGATCTCGGTATCTACGCGCAGGATGTATTTAGCGTAGGTAGATTCGAGTTTACTCTGGGCGGCAGGTTTGATAAATTTAAACGCGGAGTCAAAAGCGGCGATCGCAACTCATACTCGGAGTCTAGATTTTCTCCAAAACTGGGCCTTGCGTACGAGGTTTTTGACGGCATAAATTTACTCGCAGGCTACGCAGAGACATTTAGAGGACCGACGCCAAACGAGACGTCATCGGCCGGCCCGTTAAATCCGCACTACTGGTACATACCAAACCCAGACCTAAAACCTGAGATCGCAAAAGAGTACGAAGTGGGCTTTTCTATCGACAAGCAGGGTCTTTTGGGCGATGATGAGCTGTATTTTAAGGCCACTTACTACGACGGCAACATCAAAGATATGATAAATTTAAAAGCAAGACCAGACAAAGGCAATCCGCCGTTTGACGCCGAATCGCCAGGCAGACGCTATGGTATGTACGAAAACGTCGATAATGCAAAGCGCCGAGGTGTCGAGATTGAGTCCAAATATGCGATAAACAACCTTATATTCTCGCTCGGATACGATCATACGAAAATTTACGACAAAGCGACCAAAAAGATACTCACCGTATACGCCGACAAGCTAACTTTAGGCGCGATGTATAGATACGAGCCGTGGGGACTTAGTCTGGGCGGCGATATGACGCACTGGTTTAGGCCTAACAACGACGAGAAATACTACGTCGTGCGAGGTAAAAAATACGAAAATGTAGACGAGACCTTTACCATCGTAAATTTCAAGGGTAAATGGGAACCTAAAAATTTCGACAGCTATCTACTAAACAAGGGGCTAAAAATCAACTTCGGCATCAACAATATCTTTAACAAAGAGTACATTTTCGCTAACGGCTTAAAAGATACTTCTAGAGTTGGCAAAGGTAGAAACTTCTACGTAGATTTTGAAAAGACGTTTTAGCTTAACGCGGCGAGCGAGCCAAATTTGGCTTAAATTTGGTTCGCTTTTGCTGTTAAATTTGCCGTTTTTGAGGACTCGTTTTTGTTTAAATTCTGCATTTGCTAGGGTAGGGCGCTAGCGTCAAATTTTGCTTTTTTACCCGCTCAAATTTGACCCGTCCGCTCTCGCAAATCCGCTTCTTAATTTAAATTTGACTATAATGTCTTAAAATTTAAAAGGAGCAAATTTGCAAAATTTCGCCTTGAAATTTCGTCCAACGAGCTTAGACGAGATCTGCGGACAGCGCGAGCTGGTGGGCGTTTTTAAAAAATTTATCGAAAACAAAAAAATCCCGCACAGCATATTTTACGGACCCGCAGGCTGTGGCAAGACTAGCTTTGCTCGCGTCGTCGCACGGTCGATGGGGTATGATTTTTATGAATTTGACGGCGGAAATCTCAAGATCGAGGAGTTTCGCAGAATCCTAAAAAACCATGAAAATGCGCTCTCTAAGCCGCTATTTTTCATTGACGAGATCCACCGACTAAGCAAAACGCAGCAAGAAGCCCTGTTAATCCCGATGGAAAACTACCGCGCCGCTATCATCGGAGCCAGCACGGAAAACCCATATTTCACGCTAAGCTCGGGTATCCGCAGTCGTTCGATGCTCTTTGAGTTTAAGCCGCTTGCGAGCGAGGATTTTGAAAAGCTGCTTGAGCGCGTGAGAGGCGAGGTCAAATTTGATATCTCGGACGAAGCCAAGGCCTATCTCATAAAAAGTAGCGGCGGAGACGCGCGCGGACTGTTAAATTTGCTCGAGTTTGCCGTGAGTCTGGATGAAAAAATAACGTTAGAAAATTTAAAAACGCTGCGAGCTAACGCCGTTAGCGAAGGCGTTAGCGAGGACGACGTGCATTACGGACTGGCGAGCGCATTTATAAAAAGCCTACGCGGTAGCGACGAAAACGCCGTTATATACTATCTGGCACGGCTTATCGACGCCGGCGAGAGCGCTGATTTTATCGCGCGAAGGATGGCGATATTTGCCAGCGAGGATATCGGTAACGCAAACCCTAACGCGCTAAATTTAGCCGCTAACGCGCTTGCCGCCGTTAGCAAGATCGGCTTCCCCGAGGCGCGGATAATCCTCGCTCAATGCGCGATGTATCTGGCTCACTCGCCAAAGTCAAACTCCAGCTACAAGGCCATAAACGCCGCACTAGCCTATGTAAAAACCGAGCCGCCGCTAGCTATCCCACCATATCTCATCAACACTGCGCCCGAGGCCAAGGACTATCTGTATCCGCACAGCTTTGGCGGCTGGGTAGATCAAAAATACCTTGAAAAGCCGCTTAAATTTTACGAGAGCAACGGCATCGGCTTTGAAAAGACGCTGGACGAGTGGCTGGTTAAAATAAAATCTAAGGGTTAAATTTGGAGTGATTGCGGCGGATGACAAAATTTAAATGACTTACATTAAATTTGCGCCGATCAAATTTACCCATGCCATCGCGTCAAATTTTACAAAAAAGTATCGCAGTCAAATTTGCCTCGTGTTGGATTTTGCCAAGTTCGTTAAATTACTCGGCAAATTTACTCAAACTCCAAACGTAACGGCAAAATCCAATTTAAAAACGCTTCAAAAATCGCTATTTTACGAAATTCGATCCAAATTTGACCTATATTTTTAAAATAGGCTAAAAAATTTTTATTATTTATTTTAGTTTTATATTTTTTTAAATATACTTGAAAAATTTTAAAAAATAAAGGCAAATCCATGCTCACCGACCTCATAAGCTCTATAAATTCATTCCTTTGGGGGCCGTATTTCCTCATCGCGCTACTTTGCGGTACGGGGCTTTACTTTACGATTAGGCTTCGTTTTGTGCAGATTTTTAAGTTTAAAATGGGCCTTAATAGGCTTTTTGGCAACTTCTCATTGCACGGCGAAGCGGCGGGAAAATCGGGCATGAGTTCGTTTCAGGCGGTTGCTACGGCCGTCGCGGCGCAGGTGGGCACGGGCAACCTCGTGGGCGCCACAACCGCGCTCATCATGGGCGGGCCGGGAGCGATATTTTGGATGTGGTGTGCGGCGTTTTTGGGTATGGCGACGAATTTTGCAGAGATCTGCCTAGCTCAAATTTACCGCACCAGGGATGACAGCGGGCACATGATTGGCGGACCGGCATTTTATATCAGTCGCGGGCTAAAGAGCCGCTACGCCAAGGTTTTGGCGGCATTTTTTGCGCTAGCGATCATTTTGGCGCTCGGATTTATGGGAAACATGGTGCAGGCCAACTCGATCTCGGACGGATTTAAGGGCGCGTTTGGCATACCACAGTGGGCGAGCGGACTATTTTTGGCGGCGATTTGCGCTATGATCTTTATCGGCGGCGTCAAAGCCATCGCCAGAGTCGCCGAAAAGATTGTACCTATCATGGCGATCCTCTACGTCGCGGTCGGACTTGTGATCATTTGCTTTAATCTTGATAAAATTCCCGGCGTCATAGCACTTATATTTGAAGCCGCGTTTAATCCGTCCGCAGCTTGGGGCGGTGCGACCGGAGCCACGATCGCTACGGCGATGAGATACGGTATCGCGCGCGGACTGTTTTCAAACGAAGCGGGTATGGGCTCAACCCCTCACGCGCACGCCGCGGCTAACGTCAAACACCCGGTAGATCAGGCGGTACTCGGCATCATGAGCGTGTTCGTCGATACCTTTATCGTGCTAAATATCACCGTTTTCGTCGTACTTAGCGCCGACGTGATACATTTTGAAAACGGCAAAGCCGTGCTAACTGGCATCTCGCTCGTGCAAGAGGCCTTTTCGACGCATGTTTTGGGGCACGCTGGCGGCTACGGATTCGTGGCGATTTGCTTGTTTTTCTTTGCGTTTACGACGATTTTGGGCTGGTACTACTTCGCTGAGATCAACGTGCGTTACCTTTTTGGAGCCAAATTTGTGCGAATTTTGCAGATATTTGTCGTCGGATTCGTCTTTGCGGGCAGCTTGCTTAAGATAAATTTCGTCTGGGAGCTGGCCGATATGTTTAACGGTCTCATGGTGCTTCCAAACCTGATCGCCATCATCGTGCTTAGTCCAGTCGTGGTTAAGCTCCTAAAAGACCACGACGAAGGTAAAGAATACGATCCAAACGAGTATATAAGGAAGGCTTGAGCGCCGTTTAAATTTTACGGCAGTTGATTGCGCCGTAAAATTTGCTTCTTTTTAGCGGGAGAGAAATTTCCCGTGTTTATTTATGCTTCAAATTTGATCTACCGACAACTTTTACGGTATCAAATTTGAGCCAAATTTAAACCCTTTCCGCCGCTTCTAAAACCACGCTTTTTAGCAAATTTACCCCGTTAGCGATATCGCTCCAGCTAGAAAATTCCG